>JABABU010000022.1 GCA_014238065.1 Actinomycetota bacterium | reverse complement strand
GCTCGAAGTATCGCCGTGCCGTCGTCGCCCAGCCACATTTTGGTGATGATCCGATCGCCAGGCCAAACCTGGTCGGCGAACCTTCCTCGAAGGGAGCCGAACTGCTCCACATCACCATCACACAGGCCCTTCAGTACCGCTCGCCCGACGAATCCGTAGGTGCACAAGCCATGCAGAAATACCCCTTCGAACCCGGCAGCCGTCGCGAACTCCGGGTCGATGTGCATGGGGTTGGTGTCCCCGGAGAGTCGATAGATGGCGGCCTGTTCGGCCCGGGTCTCCAACTCGACGACGACGTCGGGCTCTCGGTCGGGTGGCGTGTTGACACCCCGCGACGAAGGGCCACGCTCTCCGCCGAACCCTCCAGCACCGATGAAGAACAGAGACGAGTACACGCTGAAGAGGGGCCCATCCTCGTCGGACGCGGTTCCCTCGACCCCGATCACAGCAGCATTGCCCTTGTCCCAGACCTCACAAATCCGCCCTTCGAGAGTCAGTTCACCACAGGCAGGAAGGCTCCGATAGCGAGTGACGGCCTGCTCGCCGTGTAGCAGTCGCGTGAAGTCCAGCTTCACCGACTTGCCAAGCCCCCTGATCACACCCATTCCAGGGATGACGGCATAGGTGGGGAACGTCACAGGACCCCGCCTCTCGTAGAGGAAATCGAGTTCCTCGTCGGGTCTTGCCCCGATACCAAGCGCATAGAGGACACAATCGCGTTGGGTCCAGGCGAAAGTGCTGGGCTCGAACTCGGTACCAACGAGTGATGAGGACAGTGCGAATCCGCTCAATTCCGGGCCTCCTGCGATGCCTGATCGACCTTGGATCCGGTCTTAAGACACTTCCGCCCATTCGACTGCCGCTTCTCCATCGCGTCGAGAATCCGGTCCCGGACGGCTGATCAGTCACTCTGATGTGCGACTGCGCCCTCAATGGCCATGGGATGAGACAGAGTCTTTCATGAGACAGGGTGTATGGATCGTCTCACATTCTCGTTGAGGCTAGCCTCTCGACGAGAGACAAAGTGTGAAACGAGAAGGCCAGTGAGCCGAGAACAGGTTGACGCTACTGCTCTCGAATATCTCGGGGGACGTCCGCTCGGTGATGGTCAATGGCTCTTCGAGGTCGGGCGAGAGCTACACGGCGCATTTGGTGGCGCCTTCGGTGGCGCAATCGCGGCCATATCGGTTCTGGCCGGTCAGGGGCTCGCCCGGGACCGGACGCCATCAGGGCTCGACTGCCGGTTTCTCCGCGGACTACCCGCTGGCTCCGCACGAGTGGACACGACCGTCGTGGCCAGTGGCCGGACACTCACATGTGTCTCGGTTGATGTCTTCGGTGCCGACGAGCGTCTCTGTACCAGGGCGACCGTGAGCTATGTGGACGCCGCGACCCTCGAGCCTGTTGACGCTCCAGCATCGCCAGAGCGAGCACAACCGCCGGTCGCCGATCATGAAGACGGCAAACCATGGAGAGAGCCGCCTGGCATCGAGATCCCTATCCTGAAGACCTTCGACCCACGCCGCGTCGGTCGCGGAGATCTGGGGATCGCGACCTCGGTTCGTGTGCCGTGGAACGATCCCACCGCGGCTGCCGCCGCCGCATGTCTCGCAGCGGACATGTGCGTCGGGCCACCAGTCGACATGGCCTTGACCAGTGGCTGGATCCCTCACCCGAACCCCGACCTGACACTGCGGTTCGCGGCGCCCACAGCAAGCAGGACCGTCACCGGTCACGGTCGACTCGAGTCGATCTCCACAGGACTTGCGGCCGTGCGCATCGAGGTCTGGAGCGGCGGATCATTGGCAGCTGTTGGCGCCGCGTCTTCGGTACTTCTTCGCCAGAGCTGATCCCGATCAGTCGCGAGTTTCCGGCAGCCTGGCCACAGCTCCGCTCGCGTCGTAGAACACGATCTCCTCGCCGAGCCACATGGGAGAGTTGGCCAGGTCGATGAATTTGGCCTCGTCTTCGAGCAGGTCCCGTGCGGCCTGACGTGCTCTCGGAGTGCCGTCGCCGACCCGAAACGTCGCCAGGTCTTCGACCCAGACCTCTGCGATTCCGTCGAAGGGGGTCGGAGACCCGCCGTTACGAGCCTGGAGAGCTCGGTGAAGATCCGGAGCATCGACTGTGTGGACCTGCTGGTACTTGCGGATTCCAAGAGCAGCGGCTCTGGTCTGTATGAGTGGCCCGTGTTCATCTCGCCAGTACCGGTGGAACTCCTCCGCGCTGAGATCGGGACGACGACGTAGGCAGAACGTCAGCTTGATCATGGGGATTCCTCCGGGCGAACATCATGAAACTAGCTCTGCCAGCCGGCTTCGGCCGGGGAGTTAGGGCCGGTCGCGCCAGGCCGTCTCGCTCCGGGACGGAGGAGGACCGTGGCTGACAACGTTGGAGCCCATCTGGTCGGCAGCGCCCCGATCGAGGATCCGGAGCAGATTTTCCGCTTGGCCTTCGACCATCTCCTCGGTTCCGCGCGGGCAGCCATCTCATCAGATGAAACCTTTGCCAGCCTCAAGGCCAAGCGTTCGATACCGGATCATGTGCGACTCATGGTCAGATTGCCGTCAGGCGTGAATCGGCGCCACGCCTTCGTGCCAGTTCGTCAACTGCTGGTAGGCGTGCCCCACCCTGAGCACCTCTGCGTCCGCGAATGGACGCCCGATGATCTGGAGACCGCATGGAAGCTCGTCCTCGTCGAAACCCATGGGCACCGACATCGCGGGGAACCCCGTCGAGTTCCAGGCCGGCGTATGGATCGCCGCCATCGAAACTGCCTTTGGATCGGCGCCGCTGAATGGTGTCGCTGCGTAACCGGTGGTCGGGCTCACCAGGACAGATACACCGGCGTCATCCATCGCCTTCAAAACCCTGTGTCTGGCGACCTGACGTACCCGTTCGATCTGGACCAGGTCACCGGCCGAGATCATGGCACCCTGAGCGATGGTCAGGCGGGTGGGCCTCCCGTATTCTGGCCACTTCGTCCCGAGGGTGCTGCGATGCCAGGCAAACGCCTCGGCCTGCAGAGCCATGAACGTGCCCTCCGCCATGGCCTCATAGAGCGGCACCTCGAACGACTCGATCTTTGCTCCACCCGTTGCCATGTCTGCCACAGCCCCGTCGAATACCTCCATCATCGACTCAGAGGTTGCGTCAGCGATGGCCTGATTGCGGATCACTCCGATACTTGTTGCAGCGAGGTCGCCAGACAATCCACTCACGTAGTCGACCCGCTCACGACGAACGGTCGTGCGATCGCTCGGATCAGCTCCCGCCATCACCGTGAGCATGGCGGCGCAGTCCCAGGCGGTTCGCGCCATCGGACCGATGTGGTCGTAGCTCAGCCCGAGCGGAATACAGCCCGATTTGGGAACGAGGCCGAAGGTCGGCTTGTGGCCGCTGATGCCGCAGTATGCGGCGGGAAGTCGCACGCTGCCACCTGTGTCCGTGCCCAGTCCGCCCAGAAACTGGCCCGACGCAATGCCGTTGGCCGTTCCAGAACTGGACCCACCGGTCCAGCGGTCCGGATTCCACGGATTGCGGGGGATGGGGAACGGCTTCGTGAAATCTGGACGACCGACGGCGTACTCCATCGTCGTGGTCTTGCCCATCACAACCGCGCCGGCGTCGCGCAGGCGAGCCATGAGCGGTCCGTCGCCCTGGGCACCCCACTCTTGTGGCTGCACGAGCGATTGGGCTGTCGTCGGCCCTTCGTCTGTAGCGATGATGTCCTTGATTCCGAGTGGGATTCCATGCAGTGGGCCACGATCCCGCCCCGATGCCAGCTCAGCATCGGCCTGCCTGGCCGCCAGGAGTGCTTCGTCATCGAATCGAGCGAGATAGGTACCCAACTCGGGATCGAGGCGGTCAGCGGCGTCGACCATCTCGGCGGTCAACTGCTCACAGGTGATCTCACCTGCCCGCAGGTCACGTGCAGCGCCTTCGATCGTCCACGGCATCAGCAGCCGCCTGCTGAGTGCTCGTCGGCTCTGAACACGGCCGCCTGGACCTCGTCACCCGTGTCGATGGAATGCATCCTCTCCACCCGGCGAAGCAATCCAGGGTGAAGACGCGCCAGTGATCCGAGGTCGTCATCCGGAGGCCTGATTCCGGCGTAAGCCAGAAGGGCTCGCATCTCGGCGAACGGGTCACCGACTGAGTCGGACGTCTCGTCAGACTGTTGATCTTTGCTGTTCATCGTCTCCCCCGCAGGCTCTCCTGGAGACCGTATTCGCTGAAGACCGTATTCGCTGAAGACCGTATTCGACCGGCCGGTGCCGTGGCTGCGATGATCCAAGCTGCGGTATGGAGTGCCCATGATGACAAAGCAGCGCGGGGAACTGTCGAGCCCCGCGGCACTGGTGATAGCCGGCCTGGCTGCGCTGATCGGCTCGCTGGACACCGCGTTGAACATCGCATTCCCAGATCTGACGACGGATTTCGACCTCGATGTCACTGCGGTCCAGTGGATGGTTGTCAGCTACGTGCTCACCTATGCATGTCTGCTGTTGCCCATCGGTCGGATCGCAGACCGGTGGGGCCACCGGCTTGTACTGGTTGTTGGTCTCGTGGTCAGCACCCTGGCCTTCGCCCTCGCAGGTGGCGCACCTTCATACCGGTGGTTGTTCGCCGCCCGCATCCTGCAGGGCGTCGGCGTGGCGTGCATCTCGGCGGCTGCTCCCGCCCTCATCACCCTCTCGGTTTCGTCTGATCGTCGTGGTAGGGCACTTGGTGCGTATCAGATGAGCGCAGCCGTTGGGCTAGCGCTCGGTCCACTGATCGGTGGAGTCCTGGTACGGGCGATCGGTTGGCGTGGCGTGTTCTGGTTCCGAGTGCCTCTGTCACTGGTCCTGTTGCTGGCCATCGTCGCAGTGCCGTTTTCCCGGAACCGAGATGCCATCGATGATCGGCCGCTCGATCTTCCCGGCGCTGGCTTGCTCATCGTGGGGACCGCTGCACTGCTGTTCGTGGTGTCGATCGGTCGGTCCGTCGGTTGGGGTTCGCACCGAGTGCTCATCGGAGCTGCCTTGGGGATCGTTGCGGTCGTTGCTTTCCTGAAGGTCGAACTGCGGTCCTCTTCTCCGTTGATCGACCTGAAGCTGTTCCGCAACCCTGGTTTCGGGCTCGCCAACGTTCTCAATGTGCTGTCCAGCGCCACGATGTTTGCGGTGTGGCTGCTGGTGCCTTTCTACCTGGTCGAAGTTCTCGGGTTCGGTGCCATCGCCAGCGGTGCGATCCTCACCGTGACACCGGCCTGCACCGCTGCAGTCGCGCCGCTGGCTGGACGTCTGGCTGATCGCCTCGGGACCGCGTCCGTGAGTTCGGCCGGCCTCGGAGTGGAGGCAGTCGGACTCGCCGTCGCCAGCCGACTCGGCGCTCAGACATCAGGGGTCTGGCTGGTTGTCGCGCTGGCCGTGATCGGTCTGGGCATCGGCCTGTTCCAGGTCCCCAATATGAGTTTCGTCATGGGCTCCGTCGCACGATCATCACAGGGAGTCGCCGGCGCCATGACCCAGATGACGCGAACCTCTGGGATCGTGCTGGGGGCGTCCTGCGTCGCCCTGTTGTTCGCGGTCCGCCGGGAATCACGTGGATCGAAACTCTCGATATCGGAGTTGGATCCGACGTGGATGGCTGCCTTCCACGACGTGTTCGTCGCCGCCACTGCGCTCTGCACGCTGACAGCCATCGTCTCGATGCTGCCCCACGGACCCGATGACGTCTGATTTCGGCAGCCGACCACGACCAGCGCTCCGGGTCATAACAGGTGGAGACCACCGCGACGCTGACCTGCGGCTCGACTCGGCAGCATCTGACTTACGTCGCTAACGTCTCACACAACCTCTGGAGAGCACATGGACATCGGGATCTTCTACGGCGCGGCAGGTAGGCAACTCGACCCGGACGAAGTCGTCGACGAGGTCATGCTGGCGCGCGATCAAGGGTTCGGCTCGTTCTGGATGCCTCAGCTGCCCAGCGGCCCTGACCCGATGATCGAGCTTGCCATGGCTGGGGCTGCAGTATCTGACATCGAACTCGGCACGGGTGTGATCAACGTATACAGCCGACACCCTCTCACAGCCGCTCAGCAGGCCCTCACCGTCACAAAGGCCGTCGGCGAAGGCCGCTTCAGCTTCGGCATCGGACTTTCACACAAGCCGGTCATCGAGGGAATGCTCGGCATGTCGTTCGAAAGGCCGGTCCGCTACATGCGTGAGTTCCTCGAAGTTCTCAACCCCCTGCTGCGCGACGAGGCGGTCTCCTATGGTGGCGACCTCCTGACCGGCAGGTCCCAGAACATGTATCCCGGCGCCCCGAAGCCGGCGGTCTATCTCGCTGCGCTCGGGCCGCAGATGCTCCGACTGGCAGGACGCATGGCCGACGGCACGATGACTTGGATGACGGGCAACGAGACCCTTCGAAGTCTCACTGTGCCGACGATGACAGAAGCGGCGATTGCAGCCGGCCGACCGGAACCTCGCTCCATCGTCGGTTTGCCTGTCTGCTGTACGGACGACATCGACGCGACGCGATTGCTGGCGGCGCAGACGTTTGCTGTGTATGGCCAGCTCCCCTCATACAGGGCGATGCTCGACCGCGAAGGACTCAGTGGTCCCGAGGACTTCTGCATCATCGGCAACGAAGAGCAGATCGAAGCGGGTCTGGCCGCATCGTTCGCTGCGGGGGCCGACACAGTCGCCGTAGTCGAGTTCGCGACGAACGATGAGGACCGAGTTCGGACGCGTGCCTGCCTCGCCGCCCTGACCTCCTGACCGAGATCACGCTCGACGCCAGACAGCAGCCCAGGCGAACCAATTCGCAACTATTGCTCTTTCAAACACCGCCGAAGGGGCTCAGCGAGGTCAGCGGCACAGTCATCGGAGCGAATGACCCACCACCGCGAGCGGCAGTTCGTGTCAACAGCTTGCGTGCGCGCTCCGGTATCGCGAAACCAAACTTTCGTGATCTAGGTTTATAGGTCTCGACCAGGAAATAAGGAGAAACCATGGCTACTTATTCTTGTCCCTCTTGTGGCATGTCAGTGAACGCGACGTGTGGGGCATGCAACGAGCCGTTGGTCAACGACAGCCTGACTAAGGACGATGGATCTGCGGTCCAAGTTTCTAGATGCCCCAATGATCACGGCAAGATCAAATCACCGATGTGCTGTGGCGCCGACATGAGCTACGCCGTCGCATAACCCCTCTTCCCGTTGGGAGGAAAGAGGGGTTCAGCTAGGACAAGCGTGATAGGCCGGCGTCTCTGGTTTCGCGGATTCGCCTGTTCGCGATCGTTTCGATGATCCGTACCTCGCCGAGTGTGGGGAAGCGGCTCGGGTCTTGCCTTCAACGCAGTTCAGGGAGCACCTCCGAGGAGATGCGATCGAGGCTCGACTGGGTCAATTCCGGGTCAGAGTCCCTGGAGAGTGTCAGCAGAACCAGTCGATCGAGGCCGCATCCGATCAATGAACCGAGGCGATCGACGCAGTGTCCCGCTGAGCCCGTCACGGCGAACCGGCTGACGAACTCGTCGGGTACGGCCGTCATGTGACCAGCAGCCCCACTGGCGTGGTTGGCCATGTCGTAGTTCTCGCCGATGTGTCGGAATACAGCCGCGTCGGCCATGCCGGAACTCGTGCTCTTCGACATGCCACTGAAGTGAGCGAAGGTCCCGGTGCTGCCGCGAATGATCGAACGCGCTATCTCGACATTGTCGTCACAAGCGACGTTCACGTAGGCACCGAACGAGATCCCTTCAGGGTCGAGGCCTGCTGTCTCGCGTGCCGACCTCGCGAGATCGATCGATGTGTCGATCCGCTCGACGTCTGCCCCCACCGCGAAAGTGATCCGCTCGGCGTGCCTCGCGGCCACCGAGATGACGCGAGGACCCGTCGCGGCGACATCGACTGGGACCTTTGGAAGACCGGTCGCCCCGATCCACGCGTTCGAGCTCTCGAACCCATCGAGGTCGACAGGCTCGCCACGGAGATACCGCTGCACCCGATCGAGGTAGATCTCGAACTCGTCGACAGGTGATGGGCCGAGCCCGAGGTACCCGAGGGAGGAGTCACCGCGACCGATGCCGAGAACGGCCCTGCCTTCAGATTCGACCTGGACCGTCGCTATCGCAGAAGCGGTGACCGCGGGGTGGCGGGTGACAGGGTTCGTCACGGCCGTGCCGACGCGGAGCCGGGTCGTTGCCTTCGCCGCAAGGCACATCGCGCTGTAGATGTCCCCAGAGAGGTTCTGGGTGTCGGGGAAGAACAGGCCGTCCCACCCGGCGTCTTCGATGCCTCGAGCCGTTTGTTCACTACGTCCGGGTGTCGGAAATGTGGTGTACCAGAACTCGGTCACGTGTTCCTCCTGATGCTCACGTTCATCTGATGGGCACACCAGCACTGCCAAATGCGGACTTCTCGACGTCGTGACATCGCGGAGCGATCGGGCGATGGGTGGGTCGTCCGAATTCAGCGTGTCACACGTGTCGGGCCTGTTGCCCATTCCAGCCCATACCCGTCGGGACCTCTCCTCCAAGGTTCGGCGCGGCGAGCCCTGCTGACGCTCATCATTCTCATCAGTTTCTCATCTGGTTCTCAGCGCGCTCTCACCCAAGCGCCCAACAGTGAACGTCACCGAACCTCACACCACAGGAGAACAGCCATGAAGAAGACCATCGCCATCGTCACCATCGGAGCCATAGCCCTCATCGGAACAGCCACCACCGCTAACGCCTTGACCAGCCTTACGCCCCAGATTGCGCTTTCGAACACCGCCGAAGTTTTGGGCCAGGCAAACGGTCTTAATGCCGGGGCCCTACGAACGATACCGATCATGAGCGACCCGGCGCCCGCCGACGAATTCGGGGACCTCGGCCCCTACGACGCCCTAGCCCAGACCGCCGAAGGAGGACTCGACGAGATCAGCGGCATAGTGGTCCGTCACATCGACTCCTTCGCCGCCCAACGCAACACCAACGACGGCTGAGTGAAATGCCCGACCGCGTGCCGCTCGTCTCGTCCAGTTCGTCTGGCGTGTAGTTCGAGGAATCAGTAGCGGCCTGGTCGATCACCACGGGGTCTCAGGTCCTCAGGTGACTGGGGCATCCTGCTCGGCTTCGATGCGCTCGACCCGTTCGACGTAGTGCTGAATCCCGGGCGGTTCGACGAGGCGTTCGAGTGGCGCAGTAAGGGTAAGGCTCAGCTGTTGGGGAAGGCCACAGGCAACCTCGTCGCAGAGTTGGGTGGTCACAGACACCTCGATGTCGAGCGAGTCGTCGGTGATCTCGTGACCGAGGCGCACGACTTCCGACGTCGCAGTGACGGGGAACTCGACCCGCAACGTGCCCGACAACACTGGCACCGTCAGGCCCAACTCGGTCATGTCCAGCGACTCAGGCTCGGGCCAACGGGGTGTGCCGAGACGAAGACCCTCGCCACCCACCTCGATGGTGAGCGGGGTGAACTGGCTGGGCGCTCCCGGAGCGTAGGCGTGAAGGTCTGCAGGGATCTCAACGTCGACCGCCAATGTGGCGATGACCTCGAGTTGGAGCGCCGGATCCGAGAGCCCCACTCTCACTACAACCTCGTCGTTGGTGGCGTCGGCCGATACGTCAGCGGCGAGTTCGACCG
>JABABU010000037.1 GCA_014238065.1 Actinomycetota bacterium | reverse complement strand
CTCGCCGAGTCCGCTAGTTGATGGCCCGATCGTGTCCGTCCCAGTACGGCTCACGTAGAAGACGCTTGAGCACCTTGCCCGGCCCGGATTTGGGAAGCTCTTCAGACTGGAACGAGATGCTCTTCGGGGTCTTGTAGCCGGCGATTGAGCCTCGGCAGTGAGCGATGAGCCCCGACTCGTCGATCGAGACACCGTCACGAGGAACCACGACGGCATGGACCGCCTCGCCCCACTGCTCGTCGGGAATGGCGAAGACCGTTGCTTCGAGCACGCCTGGATGGGTGTACAGCACGTCTTCGACCTCGGTGCAGTACACGTTCTCGCCTCCACTCACGATCATGTCCTTGGCTCGATCGACGAGGAACAAATAACCGTCAGAATCGACATGGCCGACATCACCGGTCAAATACCACGAGCCGTCAACCAACGCTGCTTGGGTCTGCTCGGGCTTATTCCAGTAGCCGACCATCACGTTCGGACCTCGTACAGCAACTTCGCCGGACTGGCCGACGGGTAGGTCGGATCCGTCCGTGGCGAGAATTCTGACGTCGACGCCTGGGGCCGGCTGGCCGCAACTTTTCGCCCGTGGATCGTCGAGGAACTGCTCTTCGTGCCGAAAGATCGTCGCCAAAGGAGACAACTCGGTTGCCCCGTACAGATGAATCAGCTCACAGGCGAATAATTCGTCGGCGCGGCGCAGCACCTCGAGGGCGATCGGTGAGGCTCCGTGAGAGATCCATTTCAGAGTCGACACATCCCTTGGCGAGACTGCTTGCGTCTCACACATTGCAGCCAGCATGGCCGGCACTGCGATCGCTCCCGTGATGGCCTCGCTCGCGATGGTGTCGAGCGCGGAAGCTGGATCGAACGCTGGGAGGATCACGTTGCACGCTCCGACGAGCGGCAGCACAGCCGCGCAGTACACGCCTGCGGCGTGAAACATCGGAGCGACGGTCAGGTACCGATCGTCGATGAGAATCGGCTGTGCCAGCTGAGTGTGGATCGCGTTCGCCATGAGATTCGCGTGAGTGAGCATCACGCCCTTCGAAGCCCCCGTCGTCCCTCCTGTGTAGAAGAGCCCGGCAAGACTGTCGGGACTGATGTCGGGCTCCATCTCCTCGGAGGCAGTCAGCATGTCGTCGTACTCGCCGGTGTCGAGCCGTATCACGCGCTCGACGAGATCTGCGAGAGCACCGGGATCGCGGTCGCAGATCAACACCTTTGCACCGGCGTCTTCGGTTGCGTACGCCAGTTCACGTTCGGCCCAGCGGGTGTTGTGAGGAACAATCGCGCGCCCGGCGCACGGGATTCCGAAGAACAGCTCCAGGTAGTGGTCGGAGTTCAGCGCCCACAATGCGACCCTGTCGCCGGGGCCGGTGACCGACTCGAGCAATCCGGCAACCTGTCGAACGCGTACCCCGAGCTCGGTGAAGGTGCGCCGAGTGTCGCCGCACACCACAGCTTCGCGGTCGGCATACAGCCGAGCAGCGCGACGAATCGGGTCTCTCATCGTGTACACGTCATCTCCTCATCTCTGGTCCGCAACACACATCTCTAGCTGAGGACGCCGGACTCCACCAGCGCCTCGTAGTGGGCCTGTGACCGACCCAGCAAGTCGACGACGATCTCGTGGTTGTGCTCACCGAGCTCGGGTGAGCGTGTCAACCGGTGATCGGCTCCGATCCAACGGGCGGGCTCGGCATCGATCGGAATGTCCACATCAGGCGCCGAGGGTTGATGGACGATCTGGTAATGGTCGCCGAGCTGGGGGTCACGGTCGTATGTGTCGGAGAGATCTTCGACCGGCGCAGCGGCGATGCCGCGCGCCTGCAGTACATCGCCGATCCTCCACTTGTCCACGCCGAACGTCCACTCCTCGATCAGGCGGTCGATGTCGTCCTCGATGACGCGCCGTTCGGCGAAGGAGTGCTGCGCGAGGTGACCCGCGCCGATGATCGAGCACAACTCTTGCCACTGCTCGTCCGAACCCACAGCGATAGCGACCCACTGATCTTCTCCTGCAGCCGCGTAGACGCCTTGAGGGCAATGGTTCGGGTCACGGTTCGCCCGTCGGGCCGGTTGCTCACCACGGTCGGCG
This sequence comes from Actinomycetota bacterium, assembly GCA_014238065.1. GTDB lineage: Bacteria > Actinomycetota > Acidimicrobiia > Acidimicrobiales > Poriferisodalaceae > JABABU01. The sequence continues at coordinate 120,813 of JABABU010000037.1, read as the reverse complement.
AACTGCATCCACTCGACGCCGAGCATCGAGATCACGCCGGACAACTGAGTCACTGTCAGCTCCTGGCCACCATGCCCTTTTCGACGCCGGCGCAGCGCGCTCAGAACCGCAGCGACCATGAAATGCGGCCCTGTGAAATCGGGGTAGGCAACGCCGATCCCTCGCGGCTTCTCGTCAGGGAATCCGGTCAACATGTTGAACCCGGATGCCGCCATCAGAATGTTGCCCATGCTGGGTCGCACCGCCCACGGACCGATCGGGTGTGCGCCTGGCAGGTTCAACAGGATGATTTCGTCGTTGAACTGACGGAGCCGGTCATATCCGAGGCCCATTCGCTCGAGGGCCCCCGGCCGGAAGTTGTTGACAACCACATCGGCGGTCCCGACGAGATCGAGCACGAGTTCGAGCCCTTCAGCACGGCGCAGATCGACAGTCAGCGATTTTTTTCCGGCGTTGACGCTGTTGAAGAGCCCGCCCAGGTTTGGATCTGGCATGCCGTCTGGCCCGACCTGCCGGCGCATTGAGTCGAGCTTCGTCGATGACTCGACCCGAATCACCTCCGCACCAAAGCTCGCGAAGATTCGACCGCCAAGTGGCGCGGCAAGAACCCAACCGAAGTCGACGACCCTGATGCCGTCGAGGGCAGCGCCCGGTGAGGTTGATCTGCGAGGCTCGGCAGGCGTCGGACGTGCAAGAGATCCGAGAATCGTATCTGAGTGCTGGCCCAAGGTCGGGGCCGGCCGGATTGCCGTGTGCTCCTGGCCCACGTCCATCGGCGACCGTACGAAACCGATCTCTTTGCCCACCGATGGTTGATCGATCGTCGAGAACTGTTCGTTCACCCGGTACTGCTCGTAACCGAGCATGTCGTCGAAACCCAACACCGGCAAGCACACGATGTCGGCTTCGAGCGCTCCGGCGGCGAACTCGTCTCGGGTCAACGCAGCAGCCAGATCGAACGTCGCCTTCATGACAGGGTTGCCCTTGCGAGGCGACCCGACGACGGCCCAGTGGGCATCCTGAATCGTCATGTCGTGTTCGATGCCGACATCGTCGAGCCATTTGAGAAACCCGGCAAACCCATCGGGACGCACCAGATGTCCGACGAAACCGCCGTCGGCACACTCGAGCGCACTCGACAGGCCAGGCCGGCGCGGGATGCGGTTGAACCAGGTCCAGTTCGATGGCGAGTTCGTCTGGGTCACGGCTGTCACCGTCGCCTCCTGCAGCGAAACCGAGATGTGGGCTCCCTCGCCGTTGGCGTCACGGTGCGTGATCGCGATGGTCGCGGCGGATGCTGCAGTGAGGCTTGCCATGCAATAAGACGGGTTCGCTCCACCCTGCACAGGCGTTCCGCGTGGCTCCCCCGAGATGCCGACAAGACCTCCTGCCGCACCGGCTATCAGATCGTTGCCGAGACGGTCTGCCCACTCGGTATCGATACCGAACGGAGTCACCGAGATCTGGATCAGATCGGGTCTCGCTGAAGCGAGAACGTCGGGACCGAGGCCGAGAGCGTCCCAATGACCAGGTCGCGCCGTTTCCAAAACCACGTCAGCGGTGGCAACGAGGGACAAGAAGGTCTCGCGGCCGGCCACGTCTTCGATGTCGACGATGACGGACCGCTTGTTGGCGCCAAAGTATTGATGGACACACGACCGTTCGGGGCCACTCACTCGATCGAGGAACGGACGGAGGTGCCGCGTCGGGCCGCCAACTGGCGGTTCGACGAGGATGACCTCGGCGCCAAGGTCGGCCAAGATCCTGCCTGCGAACGCTGCCGACTGGTCTGCGAGGTCGAGCACGCGGATGCCTTCGAGGCCACGGACCGCTGGACCGCTCATCGGGGAATCTCGATGTCGGCCACCATCGCCGTCGCTCCGGACTCGAGCACGACTTCGACCGCGAGTCGGACCACGTCGTCATCGGTGTGCACCACCGTGGCGGTCGGGGTGATATGCACGTCGCAGTGGGTCGGCGCCTTCCACCGCACATCGAGCCGGGCTCCGTGAAAGAGCACCTCATCGCCCCACGCTGCCATGATTGGTTCGAGCGCGAACGCAAGTACGTGCGAACCCCCCGCGATCGGTCGTTGGAGGCCTGCCGCCTTCGCTTTCTCGATGTCACTGTGGATCGGGTTGTCGGGGTTTTCCGTGTCCCTCGCCGCCATCATCGCCAAGCTCATCAGGACGTCTCTGCCTCCGAGGACATCGCCGACTCGCGCCACCGCGATGGCAGATCGGTGTGGGTTGAACTCGGCTCTCGACCAGTCAGGTACCGGTGAGGATGTGTCGTCGTACGGGATGCCGATGACCTCGTCTTCGAGTCCCTCATCGACCTTGTAGGCCAACAGCCCTGTGGTCATGTTCGTCGCGAGAAGCTCACCGTGTGCCGAGCGGGTCTCGGAGATGTTGGTTCCATAGCTCCGACCTCGACGGACGTACCGGCCCGTTGAGTAGCCCGTGATCTCAAACGCCTCGTCGGCCGGAATGGGTCGATGACACGTGAACTGCTCGCGAACCCACACCCCACCGTCCGTAGCAGAAACTCTGCCCTCAGAATCGAGCTTCGGTGTCCGCGGTTGCCCGCTGAGCAGCGTCAGCGTCAGCCCACACATCAAATCGGGCGGCAACACACCTCGATCCATGAGGCCGCCTATCGAAGGCGCTGAGGTCCCCATACCGTTTCTCACACCATCGAGCTTGTGTGGCTTTATCGGCCCCCGCACCGCAACAAGCGGGCGCGGCCATGATTCCCCCGTCATGTCCTGACACTAAATCACTGTGGCCGCCGCCGGAGCCCCCTCAGGTTGTGACCACGAGCCAATCACGGAAAGTCTCGGCCGCATCGGTGAGTTCTCGGTGCGGCGAGGCGTGCAGATAGAACGGCTCACCGTTCACGACCTCCTCGACCGGACGGATCAGCTGACCCGATGCGACGAGGGTCTCGACGATGTGTCTCCAACCCAAGGCAATTCCCTGTCCCTCGAGCGTTGCTTGCAACAGCACGGCGTAGTCGTTCGCCACCGTCACCTGGGTCGGAGTGGCGAAATCGTGACCGACGCCGGCAAACCAATCAGTCCAGACAAGCCGACTGTCGTGACGTTCGTCGAGGTGCAGCAGAGTCTCGGTGGCAAGGGTTTCGACCGAAACAGGGAGCCTGTCGAAGCGTTCCGCGAACGCAGGGCTGCAGATCGGGTAGACCTGCTCGGTCTCGACCTCCCAACGATCGAGGTGGCTCCAGTCAACACGACCGACCGGAATGAACAGATCCACCGAAGTGAAGTCGAACGTCACCGTGCTGTCAGAAGTGATGCATTGCACGTCGATGGCGGGGTACTCGAGTTTGAACCTGCGGATGCGCGGCATGAGCCAGAAGGAGGCCGTGGCCGTCGACACGGCGAGACGAACAACAGCATGGCTGTGGGTGGTCATCGTCGTCGCAGCACGAAGCCCTCTCTCCAGTCGATCAATGCCGAGGTCGACCTCGCCCGCGAGCGCCTCTCCGGCCTCGGTCAATCTGACGCCACGGTGAAGCCGATCGAACAGCGATCCGCCCACCCTTCGCTCCAATTCGCGGATCGCATGGCTGACAGCGGGCTGTCCCACCTTCAACTCGGTAGCTGCGGCGCTGAAACTGCCAAGGCGGGCTGCGGCGTCGAACATGACGAGGCCGGCTAGCGACGGCACTTCTTTACCATCGAATTTGCTCATGGCAGATATGCAACCATAGCCACTTCACAGCCGCACGTTCTGCCCGTAGATTTCCTGTTCATGGGGTCGGAGAACAACCGCGCCTGCGCTGTTGAGACGGCAATCAACGATTGGTCCGTCGAAGAGGCATGGGCCGGTACGCGTCAACCAATCATGAACGCCCGATCACTCCCCGCCAACGCATACGCCGACGCCAACTACTTCGACCAGGAGATGCACCTCGTCTTCGGGTCGAGCTGGGTCTGCGTTGGGTTTGCCACCGACGCGACTGACGACAGGATGTTGGTCCGCGAAGTGGCCGGTCAGTCGCTCGTCATCACCCGGACCGATGATGGCGAAGTTCACGCCTTCCACAACGCGTGTCGCCACCGAGGCACAGAACTCGCGGCCGCAGACTGCGACGTCAAAGGCACGATCAGGTGTCCGTATCACCGGTGGTGCTACACACTCGACGGCGCCCTCGTACGGACGCCCATGTTCGACGAGGCAGGTGTCGACGATTTCGACCACGCCGACTTCGGCCTCCAGGAGGTCAGAGCCGCGACCTGGGGCTGCCTGCTGTTCGTGTGTCTCGATCCGGCGGTTCCGGCCATCGGCGAGTACTTCGGCGATCTCGACCATCGCCTCGCTGGATACGTGCTCGACGGTTGGCGGTGCCTCGACGGTCTCGAGATCGAGATCAAGGCCAACTGGAAACTGATCAGTGAGAACTTCAGCGAGTACTACCACCTGCCATTCGTGCACCCGGATCTCGTCAAGGTGAGCCGCGTCGAGGATCACTATCGCTACCAAGGTCATGGCATGTACCTCGGTATGACAACGACCCCAGTGTCCAGCAATGAGCGCAACGACTGGTCGAGCATGCCGCCGGCCGCAGATCTCAACGAGTCCGACGAGCAGAGCGGCCGCTTCATCACGTTGTTCCCGAACGTTCTTCTCTCGATTCTCCCCAACCACACATTCGTCATGATTCTGGAACCAATAGCGCCTGGCCTCACCCGTGAGCGCTGCGGATGGTTCCTCCCGCCGAGCACCACCGAGGTGTCCGACGCCGACTTCGAGCTGACGCGAACGTTCTGGATCGACGTCAACAATGAAGACGTCGAGATCGTCGAGAAAGCTCAACGCGGACTCGCGAAAGGCGGGTTCAAGCCGGGTCGACTCTCGCCGCGCTTCGAGGAACCGCTCCACCGATTCCACAACATGCTGGCTGACAAGATGACCGGCATCTCACGCATACCCGACGGCGACCCGAGTGATGCTGACGACATCCTCGGCTCTGGAGTCAACCCGCTTCCCTATCTCGTTTCTCTCACTGACCAGAACTGACGCAAGGAAAATGGATGCCAACTCTCGGTAAGAAGGTCGGGTCAGCCCGCTATTCAGCGGGTGGACTCCTCATGCGGGGTCTGCGAAAGCAGGACTGGCCGCGTGTGTGGAACGACCACGACATAAAAAAGAAGTACGACGTGGTGATCGTCGGCGGCGGTGTACACGGACTGGCGACCGCCTACTACCTGGCGAAGAACCACGGCATCACCAACGTTGCAGTCCTCGAGAAGGGTTACCTCGGAAGCGGCGGATCGGGCCGCAACACCGCCATCGTGCGATCGAACTACCTCACACCCGAGGGCGTCCGTTTCTACGATCGGTCACTCGAACTGTACGGAAACATGTCGGTCGACATGAACCTGAACGTCATGTTCTCAGAGCGCGGTCACCTCACCCTCGCGCACGCCGACTCGGCGCTGAGGACGATGCACTGGCGAGCGGAAGTCAACAAACTCCAGGGCGTCAACAGCAGCGTCATCGGTCCGGACGAGATCAAGAAGATCGCTCCCAGCCTCGACACAAGCGCTGAGCCTCGCTATCCGATTCTCGGCGCGCTGTACCACCCGCCAGGCGGCATCATCCGCCACGACGCCGTCGTGTGGGCCTACGCGCGGGGCGCCGACGCACTCGGAGCCCACCTTCACCAGCAGACGGAGGTACTCGACATCATCTGCGAAGGCGGCGAAGGGCCAGACGGAAAGGGCGCGGGCGGCAAGGTCACAGGGGTGCGGACGAGCCGCGGCGACATCTCGGCTCCCATCGTCGTCAACTGCACCGCTGGTTGGGCGACATTGATCTCCGACATGGCAGGGGTCAAGCTTCCGATCACGACACACCCGCTCGAAGCTGCAGTGACCGAACCAGTCAAAGTCTTCCTGCCGACCGTCATCGTGTCGGGTTCACTGCATGTCTACGTCAGTCAGACCGACCGTGGAGAGCTCGTGTTCGGGGCGTCGATCGCCCCATTCGCGACATATTCGCAAGCCGGGTCGCTCGACTTCACCGAGGAACTCGCCGGCCACGTACTCGAGCTGATGCCAGGCATCGCAAAGATGCGATTGCTTCGGCAATGGGCGGGTTTGTGCGACATGACCCCCGACTATTCGCCCGTGATGGGGTTCACCCCCGTCGAGGGGTTCCTGACCGACGTCGGTTGGGGAACCTACGGCTTCAAAGCCGGACCAGTGAGTGGTGAACAGATGGCCAAATGCATTGCGGACAACAAGACCCCAGAGCTCATTGCAGCCTTCGACCTGGCTCGCTTCGGCGAAGACAGACTCGTCGGCGAAAAGGGCGCAGCGGCGGTCGGACACTAGAGGCGGAGAAGAAAGATGCTCATCGTTCCCTGCCCCAATTGCGGGCCACGTAACTCAGCGGACATGCGGTACGGCGGCGAAAGCCACTCGCGACCCGATCCGGACTCCACCCCGATCGAGGAGTGGAGAAACTACCTCTACATGCACGACAACCCTGCCGGCTGGCTGAAGGAAACCTGGTACTGCGGGTCTGGCTGCCGTCGCTACTTCACGACGGAACGCAACACCGTGACGAACCAGTTCCGCGAGCCTGCCATCAACTATCCAGAGCCGGGAGGTTCGCAATGACAACGTCCCGCCTGTCATCAGGAGGAGCCGAGATCGATCGCTCCTCCAAAATCAGCTTCAAATGGAACGGGAAAACCGTCAACGGATTCGAGGGTGACACCATCGTGTCGGCGCTCGCCGGTTCAGGGCATCAACTCGTTTCGCGAAGCATGAAGTACCACCGCAAGCGCGGCCTGCTCACCGCCGACTACTGGGATCCGAACTGTTTCGTGCAAGTCGGCGACGAACCAAACGTTCGCGCCGGCCACCGCAAGGCTACGAACGGCATGGACATCAGCGCCCAGAACGTGTGGCCCTCGCTCGAGCGCGACATGAAGTCCGCCAACGGCCTCGTTGGTCGGTTTCTGACACCTGGCTTCTACTACAAGACGTTCGTGCGGCCGCAGTTTCTTTGGCCTACCTATCAGAAGGTGCTGAGAACGTTTGCTCCCGGCGGCGCCGTCGATCATCAAAGCCAGCCGCTCTACTTCGACAAGCGGTACACCCATCCTGATGTCGTCGTTGCCGGAGCCGGTCCAGCGGGTCTCGCTGCCGCTACGGCAGCTGCCGAGGCCGGCGCCTCTGTGCTCTTGGTCGAGCATGACCACGCGGTCGGGGGACACTTGCGCTGGGGTTCCGACGCCGATCGAGACGAGGCCGCACGCCTCGAAGCCGCTGCGCTAGCCGCTGGCGTAGAGATCATGACCGACGCAACTGTCACCGGTCGCTACGACCACAACTGGGTCAGCATCAACCAGCGGTCACTCCATGCATCCGTCGAACGGCTGGTGAAAGCCAGGGCGAAGGTGTTGGTTGTCGCGGCCGGGCTCGTCGAGCGTCCGTATGTGTTCGCCGGCAACGACGCTCTCGGTGTCATGACCGCAGGAGCAGCCAGACGGTTGATCAACCTGTGGGGCGTGAAGCCAGGCACGACCGCAGTCGCGATGGTCGCCAACGAGCACGGCGACGCCGCAGTTGCCGACCTCGAAGCTGCCGGCGTCAGTGTGACCAGTGTCGTCGACGGTCGAAACGGCGAGTTCGTCTCCTCGACCACGGCCTCGAAAGGGGCTCTGTCCTCGGTGACGCTCGGCGACGGCTCCACCGTCGACGCCGATCTGCTCATCACCGCTGTTGGCTGGACCGCACCGACTTCGCTGCTGAACATGGCAGGCGATCGACCGGCATACGACGAGACCGCGGCGAGGTTCTTCCCGACAAAGCTCCCGCCCGAAGTCATTCCTGTCGGTGGGCTCGTGGGCGATGGCTCAACGGCGCAGATCATCGAACACGCCGCCGGCGTGGGCCGGGTCGCCGGCGCGACAGGCATCAGCGCTCGTCGTCAGCTCCAAGCAGCAACCACCCGAGCTGCGGTCGTCGACGGTGCGGAACCCGCGATTCCCGCCATGCCGGAACCTCTCGGCCGCGATCCTCATCCCGAGCTCTATCGGTCGGACACGCACGGCATGGTCGACTACTCAGAGGACGTCAGTTCGAAAGACCTCGTTGCAGCCTCGAAGGAGGGCTACGACTCGGTCGAACTGATGAAGCGCTTCACCACTGTGACCATGGGACCTTCGCAAGGCAAGCTCGAGACGGTGAACGCCGTGGCGGTGCTGGCCGAGGCGCGAGGCGAGACCATCGAGGAAGTCGGCACCACCGTGTGGCGTCCGCCGTATGCACCCATCAGCCTCGGTGCACTCGGCGGCAGGATCTTCGAGCCTGAAAGGGTCTCTCCCATCCACCCATGGCACGAGGCCAACGGGGTCACCACGATCCTGGCCGGTCAATGGATTCGCCCTGACCACTACGGCGACGCCCAGGCAGAGGTGACGAACGTCAGGAACAACGTCGGCATCATCGACGTCACCCCACTCGGGAAACTCGATCTACGCGGACCGGACGTCCCGAAACTGCTGAACCTCCTGTACACGAACAAATGGAGCAAACTCGCGATCGGCAGCGTCAGATATGGCGTGATGTGCGCGGAAGACGGTGTCGTGCTCGACGACGGCGTCACGGCTCACCTCGGCGAAGACCACTACCTCATGACCACCACCAGCAGCGGCGCGGCCGCCATCTGGGAGTGGGCCGAGAATTGGCTTCAGACCGAGCGGCCGCACTGGCAGGTACACGTCACGCCCGTGACGACGGCATACGCGTCCATCAACATCGCTGGTCCGAAAAGCCGCGAGCTCTTGAGCCGCCTGACCGACGTCGACCTGGCCAACGAAGCATTTGGCTATATGCGGGTACGCACAGGAACGATCGGCGGCGTCGACGACTGCATCATGTGGCGGATCGGATTCACCGGCGAGTTGAGTTACGAAATCCACGTTCCATCTGGCTACGCCCTGCACGTGTGGGAACACCTGATGAGCGAAGGGGCCGATCTCGGTATCGGTGCATTCGGACTAGAGGCGCAGCGAATCATGCGCTTGGAGAAGGGTCACTTCATCGTCGGCCAGGACACCGATGGCCTCACCAAGGCACCGACTGCCGGCATTGGTGGGCTGATCAAGCTCGACAAGGACGATTTCGTCGGCAAGACAGAGTTGTCCACACTCGATGTTGCTTCCCTGCCAGTGCTCGTCGCGCTCCAACCTGTCGACGGTTCGGTCGTGCCGGAGGAGGCGGCCCAGATAGTTCTGCCTGACAGCAACGACATCATCGGTCGGATCACATCCTCCCGCTTCTCGCCGACGCTCAACCGCTCGGTCTGCCTGGGTCAGGTCGAGCCTTCACATGCCGCTGCGGGAAACATCGTCACCGTGCTTTTGTTCAGCGGCGAGCGAATTCCAGCGACGGTGATGGAACATCATGCACACTTCGATCCGGAAGGAGCCAGACTCCGTGGCTGATCAACTTGCATTCCAGAGCCCGGTACGCAGCGCAGACGTCAACGAAGGTCCTCTGACACTCGTCGATCTCACCGCTACCAGCAGCCAGACGCTTGTTCGTGGTGCCGAAAGCGGCCTCACGCCATCGTTCGGGCACGCGACTCGTCGAGATGACGGGGTACTCGCCGCTGCGACGCGGCCGGATGAGTGGACATTGATAGGTCCGCTCGGCGACGCCGGCACGATTGCTTCCTCGGTTACCTCGGAAGGCTTCGTCACGGTCATCGACCAGACCCATTCGCGAGCGAGATTCCGGCTCGCCGGCGACACCGCAGCACAGGCGCTCGAGAAGGTCTGCAGCATCGACCTCGGTGATCACATGACACCCAATGGAGCTGTTGTCTCGGCCTCGGTGGCGAAGGTGACGTGTGATGTGCTTCGTGACGACGTGAACAGCACCAGGTCGTATCTCGTCATCTGCGATCGTTCGTTCGCCGACTATCTGTTCAGCGCACTCTCCGACGCCGGCGCAGAATTCGGCCTTCGCTGACGGATACCTGTGACAGGGGTCTGACCCTTGTCACAGGCCCGGTGGCGGCGGGAGCTCAGCCGAGAAGGGCTGCGACCCCGAGCGAGTAGCTCTTCGGGCCGAAACCAGCGATGACGCCTTGACACACTGCTGTCAGCACCGACGTGTGCCTGAACTCCTCACGGGCGTGAACGTTCGAGAGGTGGACCTCGACGACCGGCACGTCGATGCCCGCAATGGCATCACGAAGAGCGATGGAATAGTGCGTGTACGCGCCGCCGTTGAACACGATGCCGTCAGCCCACGTACCGGCGTCGTGCAGGGCTTCGATCAATGCGCCCTCACCGTTGGCCTGAAAGTCGTGGAATTCGACATCGGGAAACTCGGACCGAAGTCCCGCGAGAATGTCGGCAAGCGAGGCAGTCCCGTACACCTCAGTCTCACGGCTGCCCAACAGATTCAGATTTGGTCCGTTGAGCATGAGAATCTTGACCATCGGGCCAAGGGTAACGGTGAGCCAGCCCGCGGGTTTGATCATTCCCAACCTGATGTCAGACTCTTCCGATGTCCGACTTCGAGCTCCCACGCGCTCGCGTGAAGCGAAGGCCGTGGAATCTCGCAAGAATCGGCAGCCGATTCAGCGATGGGCTCGCCGAGATCGAAGCTCAACGAGAACCGTTCGCCGAGTTCTGGGATGACCACAACGCCGCTGCGATGCGTGAGCAGGGTCCGTTGTGGGTCGCGCTCGGCGACTCACTCGCCCAGGGCATCGGTGCCAGCCGCCCCGAAAGAGGATTCGTGCCGAACGTCGTCCATCGGCTGCGCGAGGTTTCGGGAGAGCCGTGGCGAGTGATCAACCTCGCCATGACGGGTGCTCGGATCTCTCACGTCGTCGATGAAGAACTCTCCACGCTGCACCGGGCCGGCCTGGACCCGATGATCACGACGTGCATGATCGGGTTCAACGATTTCATCGGCGGTACAAGCGCCGCTTCCATCGCCGGTGGTGCCAGGACCCTCGTAGAGCTCGCTCCCCATGGGACACTCGTCGGGCGCGTCAGCACGAGACGGTTCACCCGGCGGGCCACAGTCCTGAAAGACGCATTCCGCGAAGGCCACGACAGTGGCAAGATCACCCTGTTCGATCCATGGGACTGGCCAGATGCCACCGATGTGTGGGCCCGTGACCGGATCCACCTGAACGACAACGGTCACCGACATCTCGGCGCATCGGTCCTCGCCGCGATGGTCGCGCACGGAGCTGTCACCTGATCCTCTGACATCAAACGACAGTCGTCCCGGCACCTGTCTCACGTCGCCCTCGGACCGCACGGCGAACTCGACAGCACCATTGGCGAATGTGCTGACGAACGAACTCCCAGGGGTACAGGTCGTTGCGAAGCCCGGTGGGGCTCACGCCAGCATTCGTTCTCTGAAGCAGCGTGCTGCTTCCTGCATGACCCTCTTCGCCGCGTCGCGAGATGTTCCGATGGCCTCGTACGGGTCGGAGTCCTCAGCGACCGCAACGAGACGGACGTCCTCCCAGACCTGCGGGAATCCGAAGTCGTCGACAACATGAAGGAGCAGGCCGATGTCAGCTCGCCCCTGTCATCTGTCGAACACGGAGACGAGCTCGACATGAGATGTCTGCGGGAACAGGTCGAGAGCTACGGACTCCCTCCACCGAAAACCTGCGGCTTGTAGTTGCCGCGCATCTCGACCGAATGCTCCGAGGTCGCACGAAACCAGACACACCGTGCTCCCCCGGATGGCAGCGATCGTCCTGACGCCTGCGTCTCGCAGGCCTGATCTCGGAGGATCAGCGATGACAACGTCGAAAGGCCCGTCACGGAACCTCGACACATCGGTTCTCACGAACCTCGCCGAGATGTCGGCAAGGTTGATGCGGCTGTCGGCGATGGCCGAAGGCGATGACTCGACCACCGTCCACTTTGCGTCCGTCAGGTGCGACAACGCCCCGGCGAACAGCCCGACCCCCGAGTACAGATCGGCGATCGTGGTCGCAGCGCGAAGTTCATCGGCAATGAGCCGGCCGACAGTGGCTGCCAGAAGTTCCGCGGCCTCAGGACCAGACTGGAAGAACGATTCCGCCGAAAGCCGCCATGTCCTGCCTGCGGCATTCTCGTGGATCCATGCGCGTTTTCCGGCAGAGAGGTCGTCGACACCGACCGCCCTCACACCTTCGGGTATGTCCAGATCATCAGGCACGGTCGGATCGACAACCACGAGTCGCTCACCGGTTCTGGCGCCGCAACGAAACGTGACCTCGGTGGCCGAAGCCCAATCGACGAGGAACAAGTCGGCGAGTTGACCTTCGGCAACCTCGCACCGGTCGACCACTACGAGGTCGTTTGATCGCGCGGCGCGAAAGCCGGCCTTCCCGTTCCGGACGGCCGTCCTGAGCGTTGTGCGATACGCGAAGGCCGGCACAGCGCCTCCGAACGAGCACTCGCCGTCGATGCCCGCCTGCCGCTGCAGCACCGAGTCGACAACGCCTCGAATGAGGTCAGAACGAGACGCCACTTCGAGATGTTGCCAATCACATCCACCGCAGCCCCGTCCAACCGCCTCGCAGGTCGGCTCGATCCGGCCAGGCGCTGCATCGAGCACCTCGACACAGATCCCCCGCGCCCATCGCTTCTTCCTTTCGATCAGTTCGACCCGAACCGTCTCGCCGGGGATGGTCGCGGCGACGAATACGGCTCGACCGTCCTCGAGTCGCCCAACGCCTTCGCCTCCGACGGCCAGATCGTGAATGTGCACCGTCTCAGCGTCCATGTCGGCGAGGATACGGTTCACGGATACGCGGATACTCTCAAACGCCTCAACTCGAGACGAGGAAACCGATGTCGCTCCCCATCCAGATCGTGCCTTCCGTGCTTCCTGCGGACTTCTCTGCTCTCGGTGCGGCATGCGCCGCGCTCGACGAAGCCGGTGTCGACAAGATCCAGTGGGACGTGATGGACGGCCATTTCGTTCCGAACCTGACCTTCGGTCCCGATGTCATCGCCGCATGCCGGCAACACGCCGACGTCCCATTCGAAGCCCACCTCATGGTCGAACGACCAGACGATCTTCTGCACCTGTACGTCGAAGCCGGTTGCGAGATGCTCATCGTGCACGCCGAGACGACGTCTCATCTCCATCGGACACTTGGCCGCATCCGCGATCTTGGGTCGCAACCGGCCGTGGCGGTGAACCCTTCGACGCCCATCGACGAGGTCGTCCAGGTCGCCGACCTTCTCGACATGGTGCTCATCATGACGGTGAACCCCGGATTCGGCGGCCAGAAGTACATATCAACAATGGAGCCGAAGATTCGAGAGCTCCGCCGTCAGCTCAACGAGGCCGGTTTCCCCGAGATCGACATCGAGGTCGACGGCGGTATCAGCGCGTCGACTATCGCGGGAGCTTCAGCTGCCGGTGCCAACGTTCTGGTGTCAGGATCGGCTTTGTTCAAGTACCCGGAAGGCCTCGGCCACGGCGTCAAGGACTTGCGTAGCATCGCAGAGGCAGCTCGAACCTGATGCAACCGATCGCGTGGATGACCATGAGATCGACTCAGGTGCTGGTGGCTGGCGCCTTCGGTCTCACGGCGTGCTCTGGAGGGGATCGCACTGTGGCGACCTTCTGTGAACAGATCATCACGATGCAGTCCATCGACGAGCAGCTGACCGATGTCGATCTGAGTGACAGCGACGCTGTCCTGATCGCGCTCACGGCCTTCCGCGACGAATTTGACGCGCTTGCCGAGGCAAGTCCGGCGGCTATCGCTGACGACGCCGAAACCGTGGCTCGGTTCGGTGTCACCCTTGCCGAAGCCGCTATTGCTTCGGATCCCGACGACAGCTTCGATCGAGCAGCGCTGCTGGCTGCGGCTGCGGCGAGTGATCCCGACATCGACGTCGCCTTCGAGCGGGTAGCGACCTTCGCCTCGAGGAACTGCACATCAGCCCCCAGGGGCTGAGCATCAACTGATATCGGTGCGCTTCGAGATGACCTTGTCGCACAAGCCGTAGGCAACGGCTTCTTCCGCCGTGAACCAACGGTCACGTTCTGAGTCGGCCTGAACCTGCTCGACCGTCCGGCCACTGTGCTGGGCGATTCGCTCCGCCATCAGGCGCTTCACATACGCGAGCTGCTCGGCCTGGATTGCGATGTCGGAGGCCTGACCGCGAACGCCGCCGAGTGGCTGGTGCATCATCACTCGTGCGTGCGGAAGGCAGTATCGCTTGCCCTCTGCCCCGGCAGTGAGAAGGAACTGCCCCATCGAGGCTGCGAGTCCCATGCACAGGGTGCCGACGTCGGGCTTGACGAACTGCATCGTGTCGTAGATCGCCATGCCGGCAGTGACCGACCCACCGGGAGAGTTGACGTACAGCCAGATGTCGGCCTCAGGGTCCTGACCCTCGAGGTAGAGAATCTGGGCTGCGATCAGGTTCGCTATGTCGTCGTCGACCTCGGTACCGAGAAAGACGATCCTGTCGCTGAGCAACTTGGCGAAGATGTCGAACGGAGTGGTCTGGGCTCCAGGATTGAGCGCTGTGATGTCCATCAGATGACCTCGCATTGGGCGGAATGATTCGTCGAACGGCGTTCCGGCCGACTGTCTGGCCGGAGTAGTGCAGGGTACCTGGCGATGCGAGCGAACTCGCAGCATCCCGGTGTGAACCCGTCGACTGCAGACGCCGCGTGTGAAGAAAGTGGTGGCACGAAATAGTCTCGGTTTCGATGGAACTGAACGAACTCTCCACTCCCGTGCTGTGGGCTGACATCGATGTGTTCGAAAAGAACCTCGCGACGATGTCAGCGGCTTGGCCGGGCACCAGCCTCCGGCCACACGTGAAAGCCCACAAAGCAACCCGAATCGCAGCCCGTCAGGCCGAAATCGGCCACACGGCCTTTACCTGCGCGACCCCGAGAGAAGTTGTCGGCCTCGCCGAAGCCGGGCTTGGATCAGACATCTTGCTGGCGAACGAGACAGTCGACCCATCGCGCCTCAAAGCCATGGCCGCGATCGACGGCACGGCGACCGTCGCTGTCGACAGCGAGGCGACCATCGACGCCGCCGTCGCGGCTGGGATCAGCGCTGTCCTGATCGACCTCCGCGTCGGGTTCCGTTGCGGATGCGCCGTCGAGGAAGCCGGCCCGCTGGCTGATCGGGCCCGGGTCGGTGGCCTCGATGTCCGAGGCGTCATGGGCTACGAAGGTCACGCCATGGGCAACCTCGACAAGGCAGAGCGAGTTCGTCTCGCCGAGGGTGCGATGGAGCGGCTCACACGCGCACACGCCGACGTCGGTGGTGACATAGTCAGTGGTGGTGGTACTGGTACGTGGGACATCAACACCACGGTGAACGAGCTTCAAGCGGGCAGTTACATCCTGATGGACACTGCCTACACAGCTCAGCAGCAGCCATTCGAGCAGGGACTCTTCGTTCAGGGAACAGTGATCTCTGTCGCCCCGAAGTACGCCGTGTGCGACGTCGGCCTGAAAGCGCTCGGGATGGACCACGGCAACCCGAGCATGGTGCAGGGCGAGGTGAGAGGCTGCTCAGATGAACACACCGTCTTCGTCCCACATGACGGTGCCTCTGTGGGCGATCGAGTGACGCTGACACCGGCTCACATCGATCCGACGATGGCCCAGCACAGCACCCTGGTGATGGTGCAAGGGCACAACGTCGTCGACACCTGGCCGATCGACCTCCGAGGCTGGTAGTCCTCAGAGAGCGAGCGTCTTGGCCAGTGCCCTGAAGGCTCTCCCCCGCTGACTGAGCGCGTTCTTCTCGTCGAGCGTCATCTGGGCGTAAACCCTGCCGTCGCCATCGTCGGGGATGAAGACGGGGTCGTATCCGAAACCTCCTGAACCCACCGGCTCGATGGCGATCGTCCCCCAGGTCACACCGTCGACCACGATCTCCTCGCCGTCAGGCGTGACGATCGCGGCCACGGTCCTGAAGCGGGCCGTTCGATCGGATTCACCCTCGAGGTCGGCGATCAGCTTCGCGACGTTGTCGCCGTATGTGGCATTCTCGCCAGCGAATCGTGCACTCCACACGCCAGGAGCTCCGCCCAGCGCCATCACTTCGAGTCCTGTGTCGTCGGCGACAGCCGGCGATCCTGTCGCCGCACAGATGGCGCGAGCCTTGAGCAGCGCATTTGCCTCGAGCGTGTCACCGTCCTCGACCACCTCAGGAATATCAGAGGGCCGCGAAACGAGATCGACTCCGGGGAGGAGTGCCGAGATCTCCACGACCTTGTCGGGATTTGCGGTCGCGAGAACGAGGCGGGTGAGCGACACGGCTCAGGTCAGTCGTGGTTCGGCGACGGTTGCGGACTGTAGTTCGAGGATCTCGCCGATGCCCTTCTCGGCGACGGCCAGTAGTTGATCGAGCTGGCCCCGATCGAACGGCTCACCTTCCGCAGTTCCCTGCACCTCGACAAACGACCCTCCGCCGGTCATGACGACGTTCATGTCGACTTCAGCGCGTGAGTCTTCCTCGTAGGGAAGATCGAGCCGAGCCTCATCGTCGATGATCCCGACCGAGATTGCAGCACAGCCCTCGACGAGAGGATTGGTGCCGAGTTCGCCTCGGGCGATGAGGGTGTCGAACGCGTCGTGGAGTGCGACCCAAGCGCCGCAGATCGAGGCGGTCCTCGTGCCACCGTCGGCCTGGAGGACGTCACAATCGACAGTGACCTCGCGTTCGCCGAGCGCTTTCATGTCCGTCACGGCTCGGAGGGAACGACCGATGAGACGCTCGATCTCGAGCGTGCGGCCCTTCTGTTTCCCTTTCTTTGCCTCACGCTGAACACGGTCGGTGCCGCTGCCTGGCAACATCGCATACTCGGCGGTCACCCAGCCGGTGCCATTGCCGCGCATCCACCGCGGGACGTCGTCGTTGATCGACACGGTGCACAGAACCCGTGTCCTGCCGAACGACACGAGAACTGAGCCTGGGGTGGCGTCAGTGAAGTCGCGCTGGAAGGCGATGGGCCTGAGCTCGTCGTTGGCGCGGCCGTCGTGTCGCATGGGAATCCTGTCGAGAGATTTGAATCTGGCCAGATTGTGGCACGTCGGCGGAGGCCCCGGGTCAGGCACCGATCGAGTAGGTCTGGTGGATCACGGCCGCCTCGGCCGGCTTTCCGAAGGCGATGGCAGCCTCTACCTCGTAGGCCGACTTGTCGGCCCCGGGTGCGATGTGGGTGACAAGGAGTCGTTCCACCTCGGCGACCCTGGCACGGTGGCCAAGTTGGTGAGCACTCAAGTGCGGGATTGCCTCGTGCCAGTTCTCGGCGAGGACAGTACATTCACCAAGGAGCAGGTCGGTGCCGGCCGCGAACGCGCCAAGATCCCAGTTCGGCCCGGTGTCGGCCGTATAGACCATCGACTTGTCACCGTGGGTCAATCGAACAGCCAGCGTGAACACCGAGTGATCAGTCTGCTCGAACGAGAGCGAGATGTCGCCGATGTTCGCTTCGTCCCCGGATGCCAGAATCGTCCAGTCGAACACGTCGTCGGTCGAACCGCACGAGGCCTTCACGACGCCTCGGACACCCGATGTCGAATACAGCGGCACCTCGGTTCGACCCACATACCACTTCAGAGCGTTGTACAGCACGGCCAACTCGCCGCAATGGTCAGGGTGCTCGTGGGTGACGACCACTGCATCGACGTCGTCAAGTGAGACGTGCTGCTGAACGTTGGCAAGAGTTCCTGGCCCGGCATCGACCCAGATCGAGGTCGTGTCAGAACGAACGAGATAGCCACTGCAGGCGCCGCCGACTTCTGCGTAGCTCCCGCTGCACCCAAGGACCGTCATCGAAAAGGTCATTGTGCATCTCCTGATACATCCCAACGGTGCTCGGTCGCACCTACCAACTCGGCGCCGAACAGGCGTCGTCCGATGGACTCGAACATTCCGGCGTCACCCGAACTGATGAAGGTTCGCGTGCCGATCTCTCCTTCCCGGTGATCCTCGATGAGCAGTCGCCTCACCTCGAAGGCAGTCTCGTCAGCGGACGAGACGAGGGTGACGGGACGGCCCATCACATCGCCGATCGTTCTGGCGAGATATGGGTAGTGGGTGCATCCAAGCAGAAGCGAGTCCACATCGGCGTCGATGATCGGACGGAGGAGCCTGTTCGCGAGCAGCTCGATTCCTTCGCCATCGGTCTCGCCACGCTCGACGAATTCGACGAAACCCGGGCATGCACAAGACGTGAGCTCGATCGCGAGGTTCAGATCAGCGACTGCCGCGGCATAGGCGCCAGAGCCGATAGCACCCACGGTTCCTATGACACCAACGTTACCGCTCGTGCTGGCTTGACTGGCGGCGACGATACCCGGCTCGATCACCCCGACAACAGGGATGTCCAACTCATCTCGCAGATGTTCGAGCGAGGCTGCCGCAGCCGTGTTGCAGGCAACAACAAGGAGCTTCGCCTTGTAGCGCCTGCGCAGCAGCCGCCCGATCTGCAGCGCGAACTGGCGAACTTCGTCCAGATCTCGTGGACCATACGGATAGCGGCCGGTGTCACCGAAGTAGACGAGGTCCTGATCCGGAAGCAGATCGATGACAGCGCGGGCGACGGTGAGTCCGCCAAAACCACTGTCGAACATCGCGATCGGTCGATCGGCCACGGCACAAGGGTACGGTCTGGCCGATGAACACCAGCCATCAACCGGATCTCGCGAGACGCGCACGGTGGGTGTGGCAATGGGTGAAGCACACCTTCTTCGACATGAAACGCGAGTGGAGCGAAGACGGCATCACCGACCTGGCTGCAGCGACCTCGTTCTTCTCGATCCTGTCGATCCCCGCAGCGACCCTCGCGTTCGTTGCAGCATTGGGTTCCCTCGAAGGTCTCCTCGGCGCCGGCCTAGCCGAAGACGCGAGGACATCAATCTCGGAATATGTGGCGTCCACGTTCAACTCGGCCACGCTCACCGACACTGTTGACGGCCTCTTCGACAATCAACGGTCCAGCCTGTTGACTCTGTCGTTGCTCGTCGCCCTCGTGTCCGTGACCCGAGGATTTGCCGGACTCGTACGGGCGCTTGACGTCGCCTACGACCTCGATCATCATCGATCGTGGTTCGACACTCGTCTCACGGGACTCGTGATGGGTCTGTCAACGCTTGGGTTCGCCGGACTGATGTTGTGGTTCACATACGGTCTGTGGCCTGCTGTTGGCTCGCACGTTCTGATCGAGTGGACCGGTCGAGTCATCGTCGCCGTCGCACTCGTCGGTTGGGCAGCCGCGATCTTCCACGTCGGCCCCAACCACACGACCCCATGGAAGTACGACATCGCCGGAGCGATCATCACAGCCCTCTCCTGGTTCGCGCTCATCCGTGGTTTCGCGATCTACGTCTCGATCAGCGGCGGGGGAAACGGCGCTGTCGGCGCGGCCGGCGGAACGCTCCTCGCCTTCACACTCGTCTATTTGCTGAACGTCTCTCTTCTCGTGGGGGCGGAGCTCAACGCGATCCTCACACAGCGCGCCGGCGTTGCGCAGCCACCTCGGCGGCTCCATCATCGAGTGACGCGCCGGACCAAGCCGACGTAGCCGCCATACGAAACGCACTCGATTTCGTTCCAGATCTCGGACACGACGCCAGGATCATTGAGCACGAGCATCATGCCTCCCGAGTCGCTTTTGGGCGGCGACCTCGCCACGGCCGAGGGGACTTGGATGCCGGGATGGCAACAAGCAGGGCTCCGGAACCATCACGGTCGATGTCACATCGGCCGGGATAAATCTGGCGTTGGCGAGTCAGGCCATAACTGTGAACAGATAGGAGCGGCGGGCTGCTCGTCGTTCGGGTCGCGTGCCGATCGTCGGGTCATCAAAAACCCAAGTCGCCGCTGCGCCCGACGGACGTACTTGCTCAACCCTTGGCTGCGCTGCCTGTGGACCTTGCTAGCAGGGCTCTGTGAGATGCAAGTAGATCGCGTTGAACACATGCCCGAGCAGCGATGGTGTCACGCCAGGGTCAAACTGATCGAGCGACATCTCGTCTGCGTTCGATTCTGTGATGAGTCGCAGCTGCATGCCATCGATCATGGCCATCGCGATCCACACCAATTGTTCCCACTGCAACCCGGCAGAAGGTTTCCGGTTGGCCAGCTCACCAAGGGCGAGAAAAGACCCAGTCAGTATCTCGCTTCTGTCGACGAAGTTCTGACGAACTCTGTCCTTCGCCTTCATCCCCGCAGTCTCCGCGACCAGCATCTCCAGGTACATGAAAGTCGGGTCGAAGGGCCGAGACAACGCGTTTCTCGCGACCGTGTGGAAGGACTCTTCCTTCAAGAAACGGTCGACGCCAAGGCCATGGGCGCGCGCTTCTGCCGCTTCGGAAAATCGGACGGCTTCAGTGGCGATTCGGACAGCTTCCGTATCGATCAGTTCGACCAGCAGCTCGTTCTCAAAGTCGACCTTCCGCGGCCAATTGTGATGAAAGGCGCCCTCAGTGAGCGGAGACGACATCCGACCGAGCAGGTCGGCGACAGTGAAGTTCGGGAGTGCGCACGAAATGCCACGCTCGTCGACGATCTCGATCGCGGCATCGATCAGGCGAGAGCGCGTCGTTGGGATGCGTCGCGGCGATGGCACTTCGGCAGCTGGGCGTGACGCCTCGGAAGGATGTGGCTTTCTCGAAGCCGGGACCTCATATTCGAGCCCGAGAGGCCGGGTGAAGTGGCGAACCATTGCGTGCGCGCACACCGACTCGAGGGACCAGCCGGGCGTGCCTCCGAACACGAAATCGGTGAACTGGCCATCTGGCCGCGCGATGCGATGCATCAACATGCCAGCGTTCAATGCACCGAGGCAACGGGCCAGATCGAGAAACGTGAAACCTTCGGCTGGTTCGAGCCCAAACGCAACGCCGCTGATGCGAAGCACGGAAACCAATCGATCGTCTGCTCTGGCTTGGCGAGCAATCTCGGATTGCAGAGCGAACCTGGCCAACTGGCCGTTTCCAGATGCCAGGCATGTCGCGGCTATCCGGTCGCGCAGATCTCTACGTTGTGGAAGGCCGTCGGCATTGAGGTAGGCGAGACGGGTGAACTGTTGAACGTCCGGACCGGTCTCGATCAGGTCGATGGCCCTCGGAATGCTGGTGAGCGAAGCCGGTGCAACCCGAGCGCGCGCCGCGAGTACCTCTTCCATCACATCGTGCTCGAAGTCGCTGCGCTGCGGCCACGCGTGTTGGAAGGCCGACCGCGTCGCACCGTCGGCGCGATCGATGAGCTCACGAACCGTGAAGCTGGGAAGGAGCGTCTGAACACCCGACTCACGCACGATTTCGAGGCCTGATGAGATGAGCTCGTCGCGCCTCGCTATGTCGGTCAACAGCTACCTCGCTTCGCAACTTCGCTACCAGTGGCTACAGGCGCATGATAGCTGCGGAGTGCTCAGCGTCATACATGATTCACATAGCCCGTCAATTGAGTTGACTGTATTACGTGTATTGTCTATGTTGTTCAACAAGCGGTGGCTATGACGTTGCGGCCGGTTAACCATCTCGCAACGAATCACAGCTGCTTTCCAGACCCAACCGGCAGGGCAGTGGTGGAGCCTTCGCCAGTTGGGTCTGGCGGTGGGTTCCCTGGGCTGGGATGCTGGGAAATGTCGGCGGGCCATCGGTCCCGACCGGCTCGGTTCACCTCAAGCGGAAATGGCACTCTTTTCGACGCGGTGGAGCCGGTACCCTCCCGAGCGATGGCCAAGAAGGGTGGACCGAAGACGTCCGATGGAAACGTCGTGGTCGCTTCGAATCGGCGCGCTCGCAGGGACTACGACATCCTCGATACCTACGAGTGCGGGTTGGTGCTCACCGGCAGCGAGGTGAAGTCGCTCCGTGAGGCGAATGTCCAGCTCGTCGATGGCTTTGCTCGCGTCGAACGCAACGAGATGTGGCTGTTCAACGTCACGATCTCGCCGTGGCTCCACTCCTCAGCCCACAGTGGCCACCTTCCCGAGCGCAAACGCAAGCTGCTGATGCACCGATCCGAGATCAATCGCATCCGCGCCAGAGTCGATCAGGAACGCCTCTCGCTCATACCGCTACAGATCTACTTCAAAGACGGGCGAGCAAAGATCGAGATCGCGTTGGGTAAGGGTCGCAAGATGTACGACAAGCGAAACGCGATCGCGAAACGAGAGTCTGACCTAGAAGCCCAGCGCGCAATGAGGCGCTACAGCCGCTGACGCAATGCCCCGTGGAAAGTGACAGTGTCCATGTGTGAGGCTTTCTGACACCGTCACACCTGCCGTCGACATTGAAATCTCCGGAGTTGCTGCCGCGTTGAGCCCTACACTGGTGAGTCATCCAGGGGGTGATCGGTTTCGACTTTGACGGATGATGTGAGAGAAGCGAGCCGTGGTCTCCGGATCCACGTTAAAGAGCCGGAACCAAACACAAACGCCAACACTTCAAACGAAGACCTGGCGCTCGCCGCGTAAGCGGTGAGTAACGGCCCCGGCGCCCCAGTCCTACGGACGCCGGTGGCCTTCATGAAGTAGGACTTGCTCGGTAGCGGTGCTGGTACGCCGCCGGGGACTCTTCATCAGCTAAGGAATCAGTTCGGCGCCGACGCCAGGCAGGTTCCCGACAATCCTTCGTCGGCTGCGCTCGGAGAAGACTCATTGATGCGTTGAAGGACGCGGGTTCAATTCCCGCCACCTCCACAATCTGCATGTCCCTCGATTTATGAGTTTGTTCCTCGTGACGACACCTCGGCGATCAACACGGCCCACCGTCTGCCGTTCCACGGCCACGACACTTGGTTGTCCAGCGTTTTCGATGTTTTTCAGCGCTGCTGCGTGGCAGATGAGGTAACCGTTTGCTGCGTCGGCGGTGCAGCCTAGGATCTCGTCCCTCGGGCCGGCATCACGTCGAGCCTGACCGGAGGAGGACTTCGATGGCTGCAGCCAACACCGTCACCAGGGTGACCTCGGTCAGCACAGCGACCAAGGGCCGAGTGATCAACTCCGCCCGGAACAACCACTGGGTGATCGACTCACCGAGCGGACCCGGCGAAGCGATCTCCACAGGCGAGTCGTTTCTCGCCGGCCTGTCGTCGTGCGCGGTGACGCTCGTCCAGAGCATTGCAGCCGAGGACCAGGTAGCACTCGGGCCGTTGTCCGTCGAAGTCTCGTCCCACCGGGTTCCTGAAAAGCCATACGACTACGACCGGATCGATGTGGCCTTCGCCTACGAAGGGCTCGCTCTGCCCGAGGCCGAGCGACTCACCGAGAGCTGGAAAGGCCGTTGACCGATCTACCGGTCGGTCGCGGTCGCGACCCCGAACAACGTCACCACCACCGTCATCTGACTAGGTACGTGGCTCATCGGGCCACGACAGCCAGGCCAGCTCGGAGAAGACTTCGTCGTCGGTCCCGATGGAACAGTCGAGTTCAGCTCTTGGAGTGAGCGACAAACCCACCGACCGTTCCTCGGCGCAATGGTCGATGCCATCAGACCCGTCCGTACCTGAACCGTCGAATCACCGGCAACTACGATCCAACCATGCCAACCGCATCCTACGACACGATTCTTTACGAGAAGGACGGCCCGGTCGCCTACGTCACGCTCAATCGGCCCGAGAAGTTGAACGCGCTGTCCGACGACCTGCAACTCGACGTGCGCGAAGCGCTCGACGACGCAGGCTGGAACTCGCCCGAGATTCGGGTGATCGTCCTGCGTGCATCCGGGCGCGCCTTCAGCGCCGGGTTCGACATCACGGGCGGCAGCGAAGACGGTCCTGTCGAAATGCGGCAGAAATTCCTCGACAGCAAGGGATTCAGCGCCTCAGGCTGGTGGGACGTCTTCTGGAACAACCCGAAGCCGATCATCGCCCAGATCCACGGTTTCTGCATTGCGGGTGCTCTTGCGACGGCCACGTTCTGCGACCTGCGGATCTGTACCGAAGATGCGAAGTTCGGGGCGCCAGAAATCCGAACCGGTGGTCCGTACATTCCAGCAGTCTGGCCGTGGGTGGTGGGGATGACCAAGGCGCGCGAACTGCTGTACACCGGCAATCTCATCGACGCGGTCGAAGCCAAGCGGCTCGACCTCGTCAATGACGTCGTACACGAAGACGAGATCGACGCCTTCGTTCGGCGCAAGGCCGAGACCATCGCAAAGCTCCCGGAGCCGACGATTCGCTACAACAAGAAGCTCATCAACATGTCGTACGAATTGATGGGTGTCCGTCAGGTGATCGAGCGATCGATGGAGCTCGAAGTCATCGCTCTCAACAGTCCAGGATCGTCACCTGAGATCGATGAGTTTCACGCCATCCGCGACCGTGACGGTCTGAAGGCAGCCCTCAGCTGGAGCTCTGCCCGGTTCGCGGACGAGGATGCCTGGTTCAAGGAATCGAGAGACCGCGCCTGAACGAATCCGGCAGCTCCCCGGCCCCACTGCGACATCATGGGAGCAAGCGGATTCGCAGCGGTCCGATGCCGTGCCATGGCGCTGGTTCTGCCAGCTCGAACCGCGGGAAACGTCCGAGGAACTCCTGGAGCGCCGTATTGACCTCGCGCCTGGCGAGGTTGCTTCCGAGGCAACGATGTGCGCCTATGCCGAAGGAGATATGACGGTTCGGGGCGCGGTCGAGCTGGACCTCGTGCGGGCACGCGAAATGGTCAGGATCGCGGTTCGCGGCTCCGAAGGCCAACACAACTCTCTCCCCTTCTCGCATGGTGATGTTGTCGATCTCCACATCGCGTTTCAAGGTCCGCGCCATGGCCTGAACCGGTGACAACACTCGAAGAAATTCTTCGGTCGCGGCCGGGATCAACGAAGCATCTTTGGCGACGGCGGCCAACTCGTCGGCGTGTTGGCCGAGGTACCAGAGCCCAGCCCGGATGGTCCCGGCAGTGGTCTCCAGACCAGCCACGAACAGCAAATAACTGATGTCGAGCATCTCCTCGTCATCGAGCGGTTGTCCGGCATGATCAGCAGCCAGAAGGGCCGAAATGAGATCGGTGCCCGGGTCGCGTCGGCGCGCCGCTATGAGGCCGCGGAAGTAGTCGTACACATCGTCGGCGGCCGCCCGCGCCACAGCCTCGTCATCGGTCCTTGCGAAGACGATGTCCTCGACCCACTGGTCGAACTGGGCGGCGTCGTCCATCGGGAAACCGCAGTACTCACCGAACACCATCGCCGGCAACAGCCGGCAGAATGCCGACACATCAACGATGTCTTGGCCTTCGAAGTCGCCGAGCAACTCGCGAGCAACCTGACGGGTGCGCGGGATCAGCGCATCCATCTTCGTTGCCGTGAAGAACGGCAAGAGAAGCTGCCGGTACGGAGTGAGCGCAGGCGGGTCGATGTCGAGCGGGATCAGCGGTCGGTCCGTGCCGAACGTCGGCAAGATCATCGAGGGGGCAACCGAGAAGGTCTCCCAATCGTGTTCCGCGGCGTGAATGTCGTCGTAGCGGCTCAGAGTCCAGAACCCGCCGTAGCGGTCGCTCCACGACACGGGACATTCGCGAAGCATCTCGTCGTAGTCGTCGAAAACGCTGTCCAGCGCAGCCCCGTGGAAGTCGAAGTCGAACTTCGGGGCTCGGCTGGGCTCGGTCACTTGTGCCAACGGGAGGAGTCGAACCTCCTTGTCGACTTCGTGAAGTCGAACCGCATCGCCGTACCCCGGCTGGCGTAGTCAATCTAGTGGCGCGGGTCGAAAACCGTCGTCCGGCGAACCGATGGCTCAGCGTTCTTGGCAGCCCTGCGCGGTGCCACCATCGGGTGCCATCTCTTGCATTGTCCACACGCAGAAAGGCCGAGTCACTAGTCGGCCAGCATGACCATCGGGCTGCCGACATCGACTACCCCGATTCCAATGTGCGCTTTGTAGCCGAGCAGCTCTTGAACTCTCGTCGGCATGGTCTTGACTTTCTCGATCGGCACGGTCAGGAAGGAGTTCTCTTCTGCCCGAAGCCAGCCGACGACGTACCCGAGAAAAAGGCCTCGCCGCCACTCGTCCTCGGTGAGGTTCTCGCCGCCGCCGTGGATGGTTGAGCCGAGGTAGAACAGGGCTGACCCTGCAGACATCTCAGCCCGTCCAATCTCGTCGGATTGCGGCTGTCGCTCGGCCGGCCAGAGATGCGAACCGGGCACGACTTGTGTCGCTCCGTTGTCGATCGTGAAGTCGGTCAGCGCGAACATCGCCTCGACCTCGAGCAACGGCTTCGGGGCTTTGTAGAAACCCCAAGCGTCCTCATCTCGATGCAAGAACTGGGGTGTTTCGCCAGGACCGATCTGGATCAGTTGTCCGGTGTTGAAGAGATAGTCGTCGCAGTTCGGGAGCAAGAGAGTGTCGGCGACACCACACAACAACGGGTTCAACATCAACTCGACGAACCCCGCAGATCGACCAGGCATGCCATCGAGCCGAATGGTCGATTTCCCGTAGAAGTCCACCATTCGGTCATGCGAGGGATTCCTCAGGCCCGGCTCTGTCGACGCAACGACGCTGTCCAGCTCGGCGTTCATCCGAGCGAGATCGTCAGGGTCGATTGCGTTCTCGACGATGACAGCACCAGCACGCTGCAACACTGCAGCCAGCTCATGGGCGTCAGAATCCGTCCCGTCGATTCGTTCCAATGTCGGCGCCATGTTCATCGCTTCCTTTCGCGTCACTCAGCCGCCCTCGGCTGCGGCCTTGATTCCGTCGAGGGTCTGGAGGATCGAATCAAGGGTGAATGCGACCCGTTGCTGGAAGTCCTCTTCCGAGCGATCGAGCCAGATCGGCGGCTTCTCGACGACCCACCACTTCTCGGTCAGCGTCGTGCCGGAATCGGAGGGCGCCATCTCGTAGGACCACCACGTTCGGTTGTTCTCGGCGCCCCCGACCACGAACGTGAAATCGCGCCCGCGTTCGGCAGCCATCACCTCGCACTCTCGCGTCCACTCGCGGCCACCAGCCGAATTGTCACCGGAGAACCAATCCCCGACCTTGCCGGTTCCGTCGTCAATCCAGCGCCCTCCCGTGGCTTCCGGACTCCACTCCCCCACCCGTGAAATGTCGGTAACGACGTCGTACACGGCGTCAGGCGAGGCACTGATGTCGATCGACGCATCCAGATACACGATGGCGTCAGCTGGCTTGTCCATGTGGTGCTCCACTCATGAGTGCTTCCCTCTTGCTACACCGAGTCGGCCAAATTCTCCAGATGAATCACGCCACAGCGATGGTTTCCATGTCGTAGCCGACGGAGCTCGCCAGCATGCTCGACGAACAGACCGATCCCAGCAGGACTTCTCGGCGACCACGAAGTCGCGGGTGGCGCTCTCGCACAGCTACACGTCGCATCGAGCTGATCGAGGTTCGTGTGGGAAGACGAAGCTGCATCAACCGTTGTTCTGCGCGAAAGTGATGGGCATCTCAGCGAACCTCACGGCGGCGCCCTCTCGAACTCGAGGGTCCGGTGAGCTTCGAGATCGACTTCTACCGACTGGATGGAGATCAAGCATCGTGACCGACAAGAGCAACGTCGAAATCATTCGGGAGTTCATCGAGGCGTGGTCGCGGCTCGATCCTGATGAATTGGCCCGCTACTTCACAGAGGACGGCTGCTATCACAACATCCCCGTTGGACCAGTGGCCGGGCGCGAGAACGTCCGCAACATGATCGCCGCGTTCACGAAGGACTGGACCGCAACGACATGGGACATCATCCAGATCGTCGGAGAGGGGGACGTCGTCATCGCCGAGCGGCTCGACCGAACGACCGCTGGCGAAAAATCGGTCGATCTTCCATGCAATGGCACCTTCGAGATGGAAAACGGGAAGATCAAGATGTGGCGCGACTACTTCGACATGGCCACGTTCGCTCGGGCCATGAGCTGAGGTCATGACGCTGAAGATCGGCGTCGGGGCTGTTCCGGTCACCAAGGAAGGAATCGAGTACGTCGTCGAGGCCGAACGTCTCGGAGTTGACTCTGTGTGGGTGCCCGAATTCTGGGGGTACGACGCGCTCACGCCCCTCGGAGCGCTCGCCGTAGCCACGGACACCATCAAGCTGGGAACAGGCATTGTTCAACTGGGCTCACGGACTCCGGCAATGCTCGCTATGTCAGCGATGAGCCTTCAGACTTTGTCCGATGGACGATTTCGTCTCGGCATCGGGGCCAGCGGCCCGCAGGTCGTCGAGGGGTGGCACGGCGTTCGGTTCGGGAAGCCCGTCCAGCGAACACGGGAGACGATCGAAATCATCCGCATCGCCACATCCGGCGAGAGGCTGGCATACGACGGCAGGACCTACCAGTTGCCATTGCCGGACAGTGAGGGGCGCTCCATCCGAGCCGCAGCGCCACCAGTCGACGTTCCCGTTTACGTAGCCTCACTTGGCCCGGCAAACCTGCGCCTCACCGGCGAACTCGCTCAGGGTTGGATCGGCAACACGTTCTTCCCCGAGACCGCCGACGTGTACTTCGACGAAATCGCGGCCGGAGCAGATCTGTCGGTCAAGAACCTCGACGACATCGACCTGACAGTCGCCGCCAGCGTCGAGTTCACAGACAACTTCGAGGAAGCAGCGCAACGCCATGCATCCGGCTACGCGTTCACCATCGGTGCGATGGGCTCTGGCAAGTCGAACTTCTACAACGAGGCATTCACCCGGAACGGGTTCGGCGACGACGTTGTCGAAGTAGAGCGACTCTGGCGCGGCGGGGACAAGGAAGCGGCCAGAGCCCGAGTCCCGGCAGCAATTGGCAGCGGAACCAACCTGATCGGCGACGACACACAGATCACCGAGCGACTCCGACTTCACAAGAGCGCTGGAGTCAACACCATCCGTGCCAACCCCCAGGGCGCGACCACACAAGAACGACTCGATTGCCTGGGCCGACTGCTCGACCTCGTCGCCACCGTGAACAGCGAAGTGTGACTGGTTCGGCCGGTGTCAGCATTCGACTCATGCGCGAGAAGAATTCGACGAGATTCGCGCCGTCCGTATCGAAGAGTTCGGCAACAACAACTCTCGGCACGCTCCTCGACGCGCCCGAATCACTGACCGACGGACCGGGACAATCTCAGTTCACTTCTCTGCGATAGTCCCACTATGGAGAGTCGGAAAACACTTTGTGTGACGCGACGAAGGCTGGGACTTGATCCAACGGAAGAGGTCGTGCGATGAAATAGCCCTGGGCCCGGTCGGCACCCATCGTCTGCAGCCGTGACAGATGTTCTTCAGTCTCAACACCTTCGGCCACGGTTCGCATACCGAGGCTTCGGGCCAGATCGACGACCGATTGAACGATCTCCTTGAAAGGACTCTGTTCGAGGTCAGCAACGTGTGATCTGTCGACTTTGAGTACGTCGAGGTCGAGTGCCGCGAGCTGTGACAGCGAGGAATAGCCGGTGCCGAAGTCGTCCATGGCTACCCGAACGCCAAATTGTCGCAGTTCTTTGATGACATCAATCGCTGTGTTGGTATTGGTGAGGATGGCATCTTCGGTGAGCTCGATGGTGACCCGCGACGCCACAATGCCGGAGCTCCTGATGAGTTCGGTGACGGTGGCCGGATATGCGGGATCTTCGAAGTTCTCGGGCGCTGCATTGACGGCAACGAACCAGTCAACCGCTTCCGATAACTCCCTTGTCCAGGTGGCAAGCTGGCGAGTGGCAGTCGAGAGAGCCCAGGCGTCGATGGTCGGGAGTAGTCCGAGTCGTGCTGCCGTCGGTAGGAACTCTGCCGGCGCAAGGACGCCGCGCTCCGGGTGGTTCCAGCGGATGAGGCCTTCAAAACCTACGATCTGATTGTCGGCGATTTCGATCATGGGCTGGTAGTAGAGGTCGAACTCGTCAGCCTCGAGGGCGTTGATGACTTCGCGTTCTAGCTGAAGCTGTTCGATGAGACCATCACGCATCTCCGGCTCAAACAGGACGGCCCGGCCCCGTCCGTGTTCCTTGGCTTGATACATGGCGATACCAGAGTCTCTCAGAAGCGTCTCCACGTCGTCACCGGATCGACAGACGGCGATTCCGATGGAGGTTGTGATCGAGATGGATCGATTGCTGACATCGAAGGGGGAGTTAGCCACGGCTTGGACACGTTCCGCTATCCGAAAGACCTCCGTCTGGGTCGGAAGTACCTCGCACAACATGACGAACTCGTCGCCACTGAAACGGGCGATCGTGTCTTCTTCCTTGGTCACGGACTGCAGTCGAGAAGCAAACTCGACCAACAGTCGATCAGCAACTCGATGGCCAAATCTGTCATTGATGGCCTTGAAGTGGTCGACATCGATGAATATCACTGCAGTGATCGACCCACTTCGCTCGAAGCGATGCACAGCTTGTCGACACCGGTCCTCAAGAAGTGTCCGGTTCGCTAGTCCGGTGAGATCGTCGTGCAGGACTCGGCGCTGGAGTTCGTCTCGAGCGCTGCGCTGCTCGGTCACATCACTCAGCTGTAGCAGGACGTTGTGTTCGCCATGTTCGCCGGGCATGAAGGTGACTGCCTCGTCGACCCAAACGGTCCTGTCGGGGCCGGGTTCGTATTGGACCTCCGCTCGAAGTCCATGGGGGTCGTAATCGGTCTGCAGAACACGTGCTGTCCAGTGGCTCTTGGCTGATTCTGCCACCAGGTTCACCATCGGCGTCCCCTTCAAATCCAGCGCAGAGCGGTTCATCAGATGTTCGAGGGCCTGGTTCACTTCAAGAATTCCGCCGGTTGAATCGAGGACGGCAACCCCGACAAGAGAGGAATTGAACCCGACCAGAAACCGCTCTTCGGCTGTCCTGCGTTGAGATTCAGCTTCGAGACGCCGGACCAGGAAATGGATCAGCCCGAACAATGACAAGCTCAACAACACACCGAGGCCAACTCCGACGAGAACCTCCCGACTGGGTGGAACCGCGAAAAAATCGTCGTCACCCTCAAGCTCGATTATCCAAGGCTCACCGAACATGCTCAGTTCTAAATGGGACGAAAAATTGGTTCCTGCGTGGTCATGATCGACGGTATCTCGAACGGCATCGTTCGGTGAGAGAACGTCGAGCGTCAGTGGTGCAACCCGGGACGAATCGACCGGCGAGAAAGCGACAAGCATGTGATGGAGATGATCCGGTCTGTTCTCGGAGCCAACACATCTCGTCATGGTGCACTCTCGCCACTCGAATAGGCCCGCTATAGCGGCGACTGCGGCTACGGAGTCGCCGCTGTCGTTCGTGTATCCGATCATCACGACGTCTTCGTCAGCGTCGGCGACGCCTGACCACAGGCCGACGGGCGCTGAATGATGGTGATGTATTTGGTCCGAGATCTGCGCCTCAGTGTCGATCCAGACCGGCCCGTCTCCGGAAGGAACGACCAGAAACGCTGGAGACCCTGGAAGCGGAGTGGAGGTCAAGGCTGCGATACGACTCCCAACCTCCGTGGGCGACACAGGAGACTCCAGCCCATAGATAGCCCCGACGAGGACCCGCTCGTAGGCCTCGGAGATCGCTCGCGCCCTCAGCACTGTGTCCAGCAGGAAGTCTTGGAAATGTCCCTCCGCCAGCTCAATCGCTGTGTCCCGGGACTTGTTTACAGCATCTGCTCGCACGAAAGCGATAATCGTCGTCAGTCCCAACACCACAGCCAGAACCACCCATGGCATGCGCTTCAGTTGGCCAGTTGAAGGGCTAACCACACCCGTGATTTCATCACACGGGTGCTCGGTTATCAACATTCTCTATTCGAGCGCCATCGCGGATGCAAAGGCTAAAATTGCCCGTTTCACGCGACACCAGAACGCGACACCAGAACGCGACACCAGAACGCGACACCAGAACGCGACACCAGAACGCGCCGACAGGCTCGGCCAACTCGAGCCTCAGAAGTAGTCGAGTGTGGTTGCGTCGTGGTCGCAGTGAGCCACATCAATGTCTACACAACTAGAGTCGCGTGACCCAGGAAAGGACACCGTGACAACCCCCATCACGATCGCAGCCGTCGTCGGCAGCCTCAGAGCTGAGTCCTTCAGCCGAGCCACATTCCGCGCCGCTACCCGTCTGTGCCCGGACATCGAGTGGATCGAAGCTGACATCAGCGATGTTCCGCTCTACAACCAAGACGTCGAAGATGCCGGCGATGCCGTCGCTGCGCTCAAAGAAACTGTGGAAGTTGCCAACGCGCTGGTCTTCTTCACGCCCGAGTACAACCGCAGCATTCCTGCAGTGACGAAGAATGCTGTCGACTGGTTGTCGCGGCCATACGGCCGCGCGACGATCTCCGGAAGGACCGTTGGGATAGTGGCTACAGTCCCAGGTGGTCACCTCGGCGAGGGCGTTCGCCGACACCTCACCGACTCCGTGAGCGCCCTGACAGATGGCGTCTTCGACCCATCCATCGCTATCAACAGCGTCACGCATCGTATGCATGACGGAGAAATCACCGATGAAGAAGCGTTGACCGACCTCGGCACCTGGCTCACCGATTTCGCCGAGTACGTTCGGGACCGTGACAGCTGACGATTCACCCGCGCCGGGTTTGTATCGACATCCCTATCCCCCGCCAGATCTCGAGGCCGAGTACCCGTTTGTTCCGTACAACTTCGACCGGTACGACGAGGCAGAGATGCAGGTCCGGGCCGACTCGTTCTACGAGCATCTCCAAGGACGTCGAAGCGTTCGGCTGTTCAGTGACGAGCCCGTTCCGCGCGAATTGATCGACATCGCGATCCTCAGCGCCTCGACCGCACCAAGCGGAGCACACAAACAGCCGTGGCGGTTCGTCGCAACCTCTGACCCTGACGTCAAGGCAGCGATTCGACAGGCAGCCGAGAAAGAAGAGCGAACCAACTACCTCGAGAGCCGAATGAACGACGAGTGGCAGGAAGCCCTCGCGCCCATCGGCACCGACCATCACAAAGAGTTCCTCGAGGTCGCGCCGTGGATCGTTGTGCTCTTCGAGGAGCGCTACGAGGTACGTCCCGATGGCGCGCAGAGGAAGAACTACTACGTGAAGGAGAGCACGGGCATCGCAGCTGGGCTTTTCATCGCCGCAGTGCACAACATGGGGCTGGCCACTCTCACACATACGCCGACGCCCATGTCGTTCCTGCGAAGAGTGCTCGGAAGGCCTGACAACGAGCGGCCATTCGTCCTCTTCCCCATCGGGTATCCATTGCCAGGTGTCAAGGTCCCCGACCTGGCGCGCAAGCCACTCGAAGAAGTCGCTGTTCACGTCGATCGGGTTGCAAGCGAGGAGTAGCGTTCACGCATGGACGCGTCATCCACTCCCACAGCACGGGCCGACTCGTACTCGTTCGTCCCGCTCGGAACCCCTCCAACGGTGGTAGGAGGCGAAGGAAACCATCTGATCCTCGCCGACGGTCGCAGGATTCTGGATGGTGCCGGCGGAGCGATTGTCAACAACATCGGATACGGGCGACCGGAGATCGCAGCGGCAGCGTCGTCCGTTCTCACTGGCGCGGCGTACGTTCTGCCTACATGGGCTACCGATGCCCGCCTCTCGCTGATCGAGCGACTCACTGATCGCTGGCTGCCCAGTGGTCTCACTCGCGGCATCCTCGTCGCCGGTGGAAGCGAGTCCGTTGACAGCGCCATGCGAATCGCGCGCCAACATCACATCGCCAAGGGCAACCAGGACAAGTGGAAGATCCTCGGCCGCCAGATCAGCTACCACGGAGCAACTCTGGCCTCGCTCGCGGTCGCGAATCACGATCGTCGCCGCGAGCCGTTCGGTCAACTCCTACTCGATATGGCCAAAATCGACGTGTTCGAGGCAGACGCGGCGATCAAGACCATCGAGGCCGAAGATCCATCAACTGTTGCCGCCATCATCGGCGAACCCGTCATCGGCGCCTCGGGAGCAGCCATCTCGCCGGCAGACGACTACTGGACGAAGCTCCGCCAGTACTGCAGCGAGAACGACATCCTGCTCATCGTCGACGAAGTGATGACCGGCGTCGGGCGGACAGGAGTGAAGTTCGGCATCGAGCACTGGGGGGTGGCACCAGACATTCTCGTCGGGTCGAAAGGTCTTGGCGGTGGCTACGCTCCAATTGGGGGCGTGTTCGCAACTGAGGCCGTGGTTGCACCAATGACCGACAGGGTGATGTATTTCACCTTCAGCGGATCGGATGTCACGTGCGCCATCGCCGACACGGTGTTGCAGATCCTCGAAGACGAAAAACTGGTCGATCGATGTTCCGAGATGGGTGCGATGCTCATGTCAAAGCTCAAGTCGCGCCTCGGCAACCATCCCCACGTGGTCGACATCAGGGGCAAAGGCCTTCTGATCGGCATCGAGCTCACAAAAGATCGTGACACCGGAGCGTCATTCAACGGAATGCTGACGAACGCTGTCGTCGAAGAGGCCATGACCCACGACACCTGGATCTACCCGGCCGGGTGCTCCGCAGTGCCGGACGCTCTGCTGTACGGGCCGTCATTCACCGTCACTGAAGCCGAACTCGAGCAACTTGTCGACGTCACTGCAGCATCGCTCGACTCTGCTCTGAACCGAATGGTGTGACTCGCCGCCAGATGGGGCATCGCGAGTTCATCGCGTTCAGCGCCACATTGGGTATCACGATCTCGTTCGCCATCGACGCGATCTTGCCTGCCTTCGACGACATGAAGCTCAGCCTCGATCTCGCGCCGGAGTCGAACCAACTGGCGCTGTCGATCACCGCATACCTGGTCACGATGTCTCTCGGCCAGATGTTCTACGGCCCACTGGCCGATCGGTTCGGGCGCAAACCGACGTTGTTCATCGGTCTCGCCATCTGCGTCGTGGGTGTCGCTCTCTCGACCTTCGCGACCTCGTTGGCGGTACTGCTCGCCGGTCGCGCCATATGGGGCCTCGGCGCGGCCTCGATTCGTGTGCTGGCGAACACCCTCGCACGAGACCTGTACGAGGGGGATGCCATGACACGGGTGCTTTCGCTCGTCATGGCTGTGTTCTTGCTCGGGCCGGTATTCGCACCACTCATCGGAGAGGCATTGCTCAGCTTCACCACATGGAGAGTGGTCTTCGCTCTGTGCGGAACCATCACACTGATCATCGCAGCGTGGTCGATCCGACTGGTTGAGACCCTCCCGCCCGAAGCCCGTACCGCACCGATGCCGAACCAGACGCGCGACGCCGTCCGAGCGGTACTCACGAACCGACAGACCATGGGCAACACACTCTCGGTGATGTTCGTCTTCGCGATTCTCGCCACATTCCTTGCCAGTTCGCAGTTGGTGATCGACGAGATCTATGAGAGAGCTGACCAATACGCAGTGCTCTTCAGCGTCTTGTCGGCCGGGTCGGTGTTGGCAGCGCTTGCGAACACTCGTGCCATCGACCTCCTCGGCTCGCGAAGAGTGGTGCTCATGAGTAGCGCCTCGTTCGTCGTGACCGGAGGATTTCTGTC
Source organism: Actinomycetota bacterium (assembly GCA_014238065.1). GTDB lineage: Bacteria > Actinomycetota > Acidimicrobiia > Acidimicrobiales > Poriferisodalaceae > JABABU01. Next base: position 85,400 of record JABABU010000037.1, on the reverse strand, counting down.
CATGATCTCGATCGCAGCTGATGGCCACCCGGATTTCTGGTTGTGGTTCGCCGCAACGACGATCATGATCGGTTTCGTCGCCATCCTCCTGCCGACCGCGACCTCGGTCGCGCTCAATCCACTCGGTCACATCGCGGGGACGGCATCCGCGGTGGTAGGTACAGTCTCCGCTGGTTTCGGAAGCGTGCTCGGCGCGGTTGTCGACAGTCAGATCTCCGACAGCGTGACGCCGATGAGCGTCAGTGCCCTCGTCTTCGGACTGCTGGCCCACGCGTCGGCACGCTGGGCTCAGGACGAATCCGCCGTTGGAGAGCCAGCGGCCTGAACAATCGTGAAGCGCGCCAAGAAGGCGCGTACACAAAGTCCGATCATGAACGCGAACCAGACGGTGCCAAGTCCGACGTCACCGCCGAGGATCCACCCGACCACGAGGGCCACCGCCTCGAGCGACCACCTTGCGTAAGACACCTTCACCCCTCGGTGAGCAATGGCAGTCATCATGCCGTCCCGTGGTCCCGTGCCAAGACCCGCTCCGATGTACAAGCCGGTGGCCAGCCCAAGCAGGATCGGTGAGATCAACAGAGCAGGTACCCTCCACCACAATGTCTCCCAGTCGGGAATCGTCCACAGGATCAGATCAATCACAGGGCCGACGAGAATCACGTTCATCACTGTCCCGATGCCAAGTGGCTCTTTGAGCGGTCGAAAGAGGGCCAAAAGGAGCGCCCCGATAATCAGAACCGCCGCGCCGAACGAGACGTTGAAAGCATCGGCGATGCCCTGATGAAACGCTGTCCACGGGCTGACGCCCAGCCGAGCCTCGACCATGAAAGACATCGCGATCGCAAACAACACGAGGCCGACCACGAGTTGCGCCACTCTGGCCCCTCGGGGCTCATCGACTCTGTAGACCCGGAATCCCCAGACCAGTCTCTCGTTCTCTGACCTGGGAGCTATCACGATGCCGAACTGTAGGGTCTTGCGGTCATGGCCGTGTTCCTCGCTCTCTGTTCTGCAGCCGTCGTCGGATCAGGTGACTTCTTCGGCGGATTCGCCAGCAGACACACGACGGCGGTCACCGCGGCGATGTACTCGAACGGCGTAGGCGCGCTGTTCTTCATCATTGCTGCACCGATCGCGGGCGGGTCACTCATCAACAACGACATCTGGTGGTCGACGGCGGCCGGCGTGGCCGGAGCCCTCGGGATCGTGGTGCTCTACCGGGGCATCGGAGCGGCCAGGGTGAGCATCGTTTCGCCATCGACAGGAGTTGGAGCGGCGACAGTTCCTGTCATCGCGTCGACTCTCACCGATGACGCCATCTCTGCGGTCGCCGGTTTCGGAATCGGGCTCGGCCTCATCGCGATCGTGTTGGTGAGCCAAGGTTCTTCCGCAGACTCAGGATCGGTAAGAACGTCGCTTCTCTACGGAGCCGGAGCCGGCCTCGGCCTGGGACTGATGCTCACAGCTCTCGCTCAGACATCCGGCGATGCGGGACTCTGGCCATTGCTTCCCGCCCGACTCGCCGGCACAGCAACGATCATCGCGATCGTCCTACTACTCGGCCAGCCCCGCCTACTCCCCAGGGCCGCTGCTCCACCGGCAATCGGCTCGGGAGTCCTCTCTGCAGGGGGCAATGCGTTCTTTCTTGCGGGCACACAAGTCGGATCCCTCGCAACCGTCGCCGTCCTCACCTCGATGTTCCCCGCAGTCACCGTCCTGTGGGCGAGAGTCGTCTTCAAGGAGCGACTGAGACCCCTGCAGTTCGTGGGGCTCGCGGTTGCGCTGGTTTCGGTCGGACTGATCGCCGGCGGCTAGAACGGCCACCTTGTGACGCTCCGTGACGACCCACCTCATGCAAGCAACGGAAAGGCTCCTTCGCCTATTCGCGAGCTATGGAGTGACGACAACTACCGCAACTTCTGGCTTGCCCAGATCCTCTTCTGGGGCGTCAACGGGACATTGCGATTCGTTTTCATCTGGCTCATCGTCACCCTCACCGATTGGCCGTCGGCCGAGGGGTTGATCGGCATCGCACTCGGGTTGCCGGCACTCTTGCTCTCGCTGCCCGCCGGCGCATGGTCGGATCGAGTCAACCGCCAGAAGTTCATCCAGCGATGGATCCTCGTCACTGCCGTGTTGTTCGGTGTGTTCGCTGTCGTCGTCGCATCCGACAATGCCACGCCATTCATGGCAGGCGTTGCCGCGGTGTTCATCGGCGTGAGCACAGCCATCATCTCCCCGAGTACGAGCGCGATTGTCCCGACCCTCGTTCCCAGTCGGCTGCTGATGAATGCTGCGGCGCTCCAGAACGGCGGGGGCCAAGCAGCCCAGTTCGCCGGACTGGTGTTGGGCGGTGCTGCCATCGCGTTGTTCGGCAACGCAGCCGGCTTTGTTCTACTCAGCGTGATGTGCGTCGGCTCTGCGATTCTGATGGGGAACGTCGACGTCACATTCACGCCTTCATCTCAGCCGCCGCGCGTTCGTGCGCTGGTCAGCGAGATGAAGCAAGGCACGAAGTACGGGCTCAGTCGCGACCCGTTGAGAACGCTGCTCGTGCTGTCGCTCGTCCTCGGCACGTCGTTCAGCGCGATGCAGATCACGATTCCCCGCTTGGTCGAAGAGGACTACGGGCTCGGTTCCGAAGCTGCCGGCCTTCTTCTTGGCACTTTCGGCGTGGGCATGCTCATCAGCTCGACCCTCGTCGCAGGTCGCCGCGAGATGCGACACGGTCGCAACGTCGCACTGTTCGTCGGCATCGGGTTGGGCATGGGTCAGTTCCTGCTGAGCCTGGCACCGAACTACAGCCTGAGCATCGTCGTGATGATCGCCTGGGGGATCAACGCCGGCATCGCCATCGCGTCACATCGCACGCTGCTGCAACGCGAAACATCGCCCGAGATGATGGGCAGAGTGATGGGTCTCATGACGTTGGGTTTCGCAGGTGGCCTGCCGTTCGGTGCCCTCACACAATCACTGCTCGCACCCGCAGTCGGTCCTGTCATGACGATGCGCATCGTCGGCATCGCAACGATGTGTCTCACCATTCCGCTCACCTGGCGAAAGAGCTTCTATACCCGATGACATCCCCTGGGATCGAGTCCGAGCAGCGGGAATGCTTCACAACGCCATGACAATGTCAGGATGTTTCGATGAGTGATCTTGAGATCGTTCCCGAGGACTGGGATCGGGCACTCGCTGTCGTCGCTCATCCCGATGACATGGAGTACGGAGCTTCATCGGCCGTGGCGAAGTGGACCGCGCAAGGCAAACAGATCGGATACGTGTTGGCGACGCGAGGCGAGGCCGGCATCTCGTCGATGAAACCTGAGGAGGTCTCTCGACTCAGGTCAGAGGAACAGCGTCTCGCCTGTGAGGTCGTCGGCGTCGACGACCTCGTGTTCCTCGATCACCCCGACGGACTCGTCGAGCCGAACCACCATCTGCGCAGAGACTTCGCTCGCCAGATCAGGAGGTTCCGGCCCGATGCGATCATCTCGTCCAACTATCGTGACTCGTGGGGCGGACCGAGTTGGAACCACATCGACCATCGATCAGTCGGCATTGCCTTGATGGATGCCGTCAGAGACGCCGCGAATCCGTGGGTCTTCACCGACCTCGTCGACGAGGGGTTCGAGCCGTGGAGCGGCGTTCGCTTCGTCGCGTACAACGCATCGACCGAGCCGACACACGCTGTCGATATCACCGGCTATGTCGAAGCTGGAGTGCGGTCACTGCTGTGCCACGAGGTCTACCTATCCAACCTCGACTCAGACCCCGACGAGATCCCTGGCCAGTTTCTCCGCGAATGGGCCGCGGACTCTGGAGCATCGATTGGCGCCGAGGCCGCTACGACTTTCGAGCTCAAGACCCCGTAGAAGCTACCCGGTCCTGGTACCCGCACTTTCCAGGCGACCAGTACGTCGGCGAGCAGCGAGACCGAATCCTAGAAGTTCCAACCTCGGGACGGTTCAGGCGTGATGAGGCCATGATCGAGTTGTGTGAGGAGTTCGGGATCGGCATCGAAGCCGGGCCTGAGAGCCAGGCCGGATGCTGGGACGACCCCCATCCACCATCTGGTCAGCGCGTTCACTGAGCAGCGCAACGTGGGGACTTCACCATCGCGTCCATGCTCGACAGACAGAACATCGTCGGCCTCGAACACATACGATCCGCCGACACCGGCCCACGGTCCATCAAGGTGAACGACCACCGGGTCGGTGACCTCGACGTTGAATCTGGTGGGCTCTGATCGCCACGGCGTGTTGGTCACGCATGCAGCAACATCGAGCATGCGCAGTTGCCAGAACGCGCGCGCGCTGATGTCGCACGCGTACTGTCCGCCTTTGGTGCGCTCCGCGTTACGGAACGGTCGATCGAAGAAATCCTGCATCTGCACTCCGCCAGGCTGAAGCATGCGAACAGCGAGTGTCTGATCGCTGAACGACTTCAGGAGGCCGAGAAGTTCGACCAGTTGGTGACGCGATTCATAGGAGTACACGTTGACCGAATGCGGCCCGTAGTCGCCCTTGGTGTCCATGAACAGAAAGTGCGTCAGTCGCTCCCCGTCTCTGAAGCCGAGGCCCATCGGCTTGTCGAAGAGGGCGAGTTCGGCACGTACCAGTTCGGGCGGATCGAGAACTGCCGAGCCATGATCGCGGAACCGTCGATGAAGAGCGGCACAGACCTCTTCGTAGTCATCGACCGTGAGGCGTACCGGTGTCCGATCGAGGGTGGGGACGCTCAGCTGAGCTGGGTCGAACACCGCGACATAGTCGTAGCTCCCCATGCCGAAGCCCATGCGGTCGTAGAAACCCTGGTCGAAGATCCCGAGCCCAGCCGTCGCGAGGCCGTCGTTGGCTGCCTCGGCTAAGCAACGAGCGGTGATTCGCGAAGCGAACTTGTGCTGTCGCGCCAGTGGCCCGGTGGTGATCGCAGTGATAGCACCCATCGACACCTCGCGATCGAGATGTCGCACACTTCCAGGTACCCAGTGTCCCAACGCCTCGGCGGCACCGTCGATCACACCGACAATCGTCGAACCGACCTCCCACGATCGGCGGAGCCGAACTTGCTCCTTCTCGGCGCCGTCGCCCCAGTTGATCTCGGCCCAATGCCTCACCGCCGAGTCGAAGTGCAGCTGGGCGTCGTACGCGCAGATTTCCGTTGTCATGGCGCCATCATCGCATCCAGACCACCCGGGACTTCGGGGTTTAGTCACCATGGCGGCTGTCAGACCGTGGAGCAGTGGTCGGTGGTCTACCTCGGGATCTCTTCGAGGCGGATGGGATAGGTGTCGCGTATTCTGGACTCGACATCGACGTCGATGTGCGCCGGGTAGTGCGTGGCAAGCGTCTCGGTTACGTATTCGTGGGCCCGCTGCTTCACATCCTTGGCACCCGCATCGATCCAGTCGTCGGGGCTCAGCCGATCCCCGACGAGTGGGTATGTGTATTCGGTCTGCATGATCTCGAGTGTCTGCTGTTCGCCAAGGAAGTGCTGCGGGCCATTCACGACCTCTTTGATGACCTGTGAAGACAAGGTCTGCTCGTTGACCTCGATACCGCGAATGGTGCGGTTGACGGATCCGAGAAGGTCGTTGTCGATCACCATCATCTCTGGCGAGCATGCCAGCAGCGAGCCGAGCATGCCTGCCGATTCAAAGACCATGTTGGCCCCAGCCTGGCCGGCGAGGGTGAGAGTCACGCCCTTTTCGTAACCGGCTTGCGCGTCGGGGATCTTCGAATCGGCCATCCCTGCCGCGACGCCCGACGGCAACCCGAGCCAGTTGGTGACCTGCGCTGCGGCTGCGTTCAGTACCGCCTCTTCACCGGACCCGCCTGTCATGGCGCCTGTCCTGAGGTCGGACACGAACGGCCACAGACCCATGACGCAGGGGTGACCGGGCCTCATGAGGTTGACGCACGTCAGCGCGGAAAGGCACTCGGCAAGCGCTTGCGCGAGCGAGCCGGCAAGCGCGGCCGGGGACGTGGCCCCTGCCTGGCCCGCCGACAGCAAATTGACCGGCATGCCGTATCGGACCTGTTCGACCATGCACGCCGCCGACTCCTCTGCGAAACGCAGCGGTGGAACAACGAAGGTGTTGTTGGCGATGACGAACGGCCGCTTCTCGAACTCGCCATCACCACCCAGGGCCATGTCGTACATCGAAACGACTTCGCCGACATGCTGCGGGAAGAAGAACGATGTGCCGACCGGCTTCGTGGTTGCCATCATCACCGCAAATGCTGTGTTGATGTCGAGCTCGCGGACGTCCAGCAGGTCACGGGTCACAACCGGTCGGACGAAGAAGTGGATGTTGTCGAGCGTGTCGAACAGGCGGCCGAGGTCATACAAGTCCGGGAGGGTGCTCTCGCGGAATCGCTGCGTCTCGTGGTCGAGAATGAGGACTGCTGCGCCCGCGGTGCCGAAGTAGACACGTTCCCCACCCAGTTCGAGGCTCTTTGCCTCGTCCTGGCCGTGGAGCACCCACTCCTTGGCCGCGACGGCCATCGCACTCTCGACGACCGCACGAGGGAACAGCAGGCGCCCGTTCTCGGTCAGTGCTCCACCCGCATCGGTGACGACTTGTATGAACTCGGGAGGCGCCTGTCCCATGCCGACGCTCTCGAGCAGCTCCAGAGAGGTGTCGTACACCTGCTGCATCTGTGATTCGTCGAGCGGTTTGAACTTGCCTCCGGTCATGCCGGGGTAGACAGGTCGCTCGTCTTCTGGCTGAGGTGCAGCACGCATCGCCACCCGAGCCGAACGGCCTCCAGCCCTGCGAGGTGAACTAGCCATCGTCCTGTTCCTCGCCGCTCAGCTTCTCAAAGCAATGTTCGCCGGGTCGTAGGCACAGTCGGCCAACACCGTGGCAGTTCGCATCGTGCCGAGCATGTCAACCTGGAACGTCGTGCCTGGCGGCTCATGGCCAGGCGTCACATACACAAACCCGAGGCTCTTCCCGACAGCGTGACCGTATGCGCCGCTGGTGCCGATACCGATGACGTTTCCTGTTTCATCGAAGGCAGGTTCGTTGCCTCTGAGGTCACTCGCCCCGTCGTCGAACTCGCAGTACACCAACACCATCGAGAGCGGTTCGGGCTGATCGCGGCGCGCAACGGTGGCTTCCTTGCCGAGGAAGTCGTTCTCGAAGTCGACGAAGCGTTCGATGCGGGCCTCGATCGGGGTGATCTCGGTCGTCAGCTCGCTGCCCCAGGCCTTGTAGCCCTTCTCGATACGCATGACGTTCATGGCGTATGCACCGAAGTGGACGAGGCCGTGAGGCTCGCCGGCCGCGACGATGGCGTCGTACATCTCAGCCATCTGCTCGATCGGCATGTGGAGTTCCCATCCGAGTTCGCCGACATAGGACACACGGAGCGCCTTGCACCGAATGCCTGCGATCTCGATCTCCTGACCCGTGAGCCAACGGAACGAACCGTTCGACAAGTCGGCATCCGTCAGCGTGCGCAGCAGATCGCGCGACCGCGGTCCTGTGACTCCGAGCAGCCCGGTGGAGTCGGTGACGTCGGTGACCGTCACGTCCTCGCCAGAAACGATGTGATCGTTCAGCCAGTCTTCGTCATGGGTCGTGCCCATGATCGCGGAGTTCAGATAGAAGCGATCGGGCGCGAACCTCGTGATCGTCATCTCGCACTCGATACCGCCGAGGTCAGTGAGCATGTGCACCAGGCGCATGCCACCGTCCTTGCCAGGGATCTTGTTCGCGGCAAGTCTGCTCAGCAACGCAGCCGCATCAGCACCGGTGACCTCGAATTTGGCAAAGGCGGTGAGGTCGGCGATGCCGACCCGCTCACGAGTCCCTCTGACCTCTTCACCGACTATGTCATGAGCATTCGATCGAAGAAACGTATGTTGCTCTGGTTCTCCGAAGTACTGCGGGCGTTCCCACCCGTACACCTCCTGCCATTGCGCACCGAGTGCGTCGAGGCGGTCGTAGATGGGGTTCACCTTCTGCTTACGTGCAGCTGGAAGAACCTGCCCTGGTAGGCGGGCCGCGTACATTTCGTGGTATTCCTCGATCGCCTTCTCGACGGCGAACTCACTCTTGGGTCCTGTGTGAACCCCGAAGCGCCTTGGATCCATGCCTCTGACATTGATCTCAGTCTGGCCGTGCACCATCCACTGGGCCAGGTACTTGCCGGCCCCAGGACCCTGGGTGATGCCAATGGATGCCCCGTTGCAGTGCCAGTAGTTCCGCAAGCCCGGGGCTGGTCCCATCAGGTAACCCGAGTCCGGGGTATGGGTGATGGGCCCCGACACGATCTTCCTGATACCGGCGTCTTTCCATGCCGGTACACGAATCAACGCGTCCTCCAGGCAATCAGAAATGTTGTCGACATCGGGAGGGGTGAGGTAGAAGTCGAGTTTCCAATCGATACCTTCGACGCCATAGGTCTTGGCGTTCGACGTCTCGTACGGACCGATGAGCAGGCCGTCGATTTCACGCCGGTAGTACGACGACGACCGAGGATCGCGGGTGACAGGCGGCTCGAAACCGAGGTCGATCATGGCCTGGAGCGGTTCAGTGATGATGTACTGGTGAATCACCGAAACAATCGGCACTTCGAGGTCGACCATCGCACCGAGTTGCGGCGCGTAGTGACCTGCAGCGTTCACCACGTGTTCGGCCACGATGCGGCCCTGCTCAGACACGACCTCCCAACGGCCGTCGGGAAGTTGGTTCATGTCAGTGACGCGGTTGTTGCGAACAATGGTGGTGCCGAGTTGACGAGCACCCTTGGCGAGCGCGTTGGTGCTGCTGGTCGGATCAGCCCAGCCATCGTGCGGCGTGTAAAACCCATTCTGGACATCGTCGATGTTCTCGAACAACGGATTGAGTTCTTTGATCTCTGAGGGCGAGATGATGTGGCTCTCGAGGCCTAGTTGGTTCAGTTGGGCATGCACCTGACGGTGCCAGAGCACTTCCTCGTCGGTGATGGCGAAGCGAATGGCTCCACATCCGTGCCAGCCCGCCGAGAGACCGGTCTCCTCTTCGATCAACGGGTACAACGCGACGGCTTCCTGATGCACCTTGGCCATGTTGAGGTCCCCGATGAAGTTCGGGACGAGCCCAGCAGCGTGCCACGTCGATCCTGACGTCAGTTCACCCTTCTCGATGAGGACGGTGTCCGTCCAGCCTTCGTGGGCCAGGTAGTACAGCAGTCCGACGCCCATGGCGCCGCCGCCGATGATGACGCAACGCGCCTCGTCCTGCATGTGTTTCTCGTTTCGGTGACAGGAAGCGGGAGGGTGGAGCTGAAGTGTTCCACTGAATGGAACGTTCTACTATGTGGCACCTAGACTATCGCTGATCGATTGTTCTGGGGAGGGGTGAGGGCAATTCAGACAATTGACCGAGCGTTTGCTGTCCTGGGCGCGCTCGCAGGCCAGCCAGCCAGTTCGACGCTCAGCGATGTCGCCCGCGCAGCCGACCTGCCGAAGACCACGACATTGCGCATTCTGTCGAGCCTCGAAGACCTCGGCATGGTCGAGCGGATCGAGGGCCGATATCTTCTTGGACATGGCATCACGGCCCTGACTCGCAACGCCTCCTCCGCCAGTTCGCTCCGAGCGGTGGCTCGGCCCTACTTGGCCGAACTCTCCGAGAAATACGGCGAGAACGTGTCAGTTGGCATCAGCGACGGTGATGATCTCCTCTACATCGACACCTCACACGCGCCTGGTGCCGTGCAAGTGGGCGACTGGACCGGAAGGAGCGTGCCGTTCCACGCAGACGCGGCTGGACTCGTGATGATGTCCACGTGGACTGAGGACCATCTGGCCAACTACACCGAGGCGCCACTCTTCCCATCTACAGCGAACACCAGCACAAGCCACGACGACCTCGCGACCCGAACGTCGAAGATCCGCATCGATGGCTTCGCATGGACCTTTGGCGAGTTCTCTGAGGACGTCAACGGCGTCGCCGCGCCAGTGGTCTCAAACGGCGACACGATCGGAGCCGTCAACATCTACGGACCCGCGTACCGGTGGCCGGGCGACATCGACATCGTTGAGATCGCGTCGGACCTCACCGACGTGTGCTCTCGGATCAGCAAACGGTTTGCAGGCGCCTCGTTGACAAAGGACTCTCCCGAGTGACGCGCCGAACGCAGCTGGACGTTTAGATCCCCATCCACTTCACAAGCTGACCGCTAGTCGCTGTCCACCTACGGGTCGTTACGCCCGAGGATCGTTCCGTAGACGACAGCTGCGAGGATGAGAGCACCACCGACCCACGTCGCTACCATCGGCACCTCACTGAAGGCAAGCCAACCCCACAACGAGGCCGCGACCGTCTCGACCGGAGTGAACAACCCGACCTCGGAAGCCGACGCGTACTTCGTCGCTGTGGTGTTCAACACACGCCCCCAACTGTTGGCGACGAACCCCATAGCTCCGAGCGCCAGGTAGGCGCGGGGCTCATGTCCGAACGGGCTCGCGAACAACGAAGCAACGGCAATGACCATTACCGAGCTCAACGCGAGCGCCACGTACCTCGATGCATCGGCGTTTCGACGCCACAATGCGAGGTTGACGGAGAACGACGACACAGCGAGCAGGGCAAGAAGGTCACCATCGAGGCTTGGCTCGCCAAGTGACCCGCCGACGACGATGGTGATGCCGATGAACACGATGAACACGGCGATCATGACTCGGCGCGACGGGCGCTCCTTGGCAATCAGCCAGCCGGCGATCGACGCGGTGATCGGCACCGCGCCAACCATTATTGCGACGTTGGCGACACTGGTGCGAGTCAAGGCGGAGATGAAGGAGATCTGGCTCATTGCCGCAAGCACCGAGATCGTGAGCAGCGCTCCTGGTGCAGCCTTGAACGTGGTGATCGGCCCCGCGTCGTCGAAGATTCGCCCCAGCACCAGATAGGTCGGGAGCGCAAAGATCGAAACAAGAACCGATGCTTCCCAACCGTTGAGCTCGGACCACCTGACCCACAGAGCATCAAGAGATACCAACAGCACGCCACTGAGAGCAAAGGCCCAGCCTACGCGTCGTCGGGTCATGAGATCGGTTCCGGTGCCGTGGCTCGCTACAGCCTGACCCGCTCGTTCTTCGGGTCGTACCAACTCCTGATCGAGGTCGAGACCGGAACTCGGCGCCCGCCGATGTTCATCTCCCACGAGGCAGAATCAAGCCAGACCTTCGTGATCGCCTCGTCGTGCTCGAGGTACCCCATTGCGCAGCAGCAGCCTTGGGTGGCGCTCCACATCGAAGAGGACGTGCGGCCAACGACGACACCATCCCGGTAGATCGGTTCGTCGTGGTAGCTCAGGAGGTCTGGGTCTTCGACGCGGAACTGGATGAGACGCTTCGTGCGCGGCTGCCTCCGCTGTGCCTCGAGCGCTGTTCGTCCGCGGAAATCGACGTCCTTGTCCCACGCGATCGCGAAACCGAGCCCAGCCTCGAGCGGCGTGTCCTCGTCGGTGATGTCGTGACCCCAGTGCCGCATACCGGCCTCGAGTCGTAGCGAGTTCATGGCGTGATAGCCGGCATGCACGAGACCATGGGGCTGACCCGCAGCAACGAGAGCGTCGTACACAGCGACACAATCGATGTTGTCGATGTACAACTCCCACCCGAGTTCGCCGACGTACGACATCCGAAGCGCCAGCACTGTTGCCCCTGCAACCGAGATGTACTGGCCGGTTCCAAAGGGGAAGGCGTCGTTGGACAGGTCAGCTTCGGTCACGCTCGACAAAACATCACGCGCCAACGGACCCATGAGACCAAGCATTGCCTGATCGTGGGTGACGTTCTCGAGTGCAACGTCGCGGCTTTTGCAGGCGCGGCGTAGCCACGCCCAATCGCGGCCTTCTGAGGCCGCAGCGGTAACCACGAAGAAGCGGTCGTCGCCAAGGCGTGTCACTGACAGGTCGGCTTCGATACCCCCCTTGTCGTTGCACCACTGGGTGTAGACCGACTTCAGGATGGGCGCATCGATCTGGGCGACGCTGATCGTGTTGAGGACATCGAGGGCGTCCGCTCCCTCGACGGTGAACTTGGCGAAGGACGTCTGGTCGAAGAGGCCAACAGCGTTCCTGACACCGAGGCACTCGCCGACCATGTTGTCGTTCCAGTTCTGCTTGCCGTAGGAGTACTCGTACTCCTTTACCTGACCGGGATCGGCGAACCAGTTCGGCCGCTCCCAACCAGCGGTCTCGCCGAAGACAGCGCCCGCAGCCTCCATCCGATGGTGCAGCGGTGAGAGTCGCTGACCTCGCGCGCTCTTGTACTGGTAGAACGGCCAATGCATCGCATAGAGAAGACCGAGGCTCTCCGAAACGCGCTCCTTGAGGTATCCCTCGTCTGCTTGGAACGGAAGCGCTCGCCTGATGTCGACCGAGTTGAGGTCCATTGGCGCTTGGCGGTCAGCGATCCAGTCTGCGAGGGCCCAGCCAACGCCTCCTGCCGACTGGATACCTACCGAGTTGAAGCCGGCAGCGACGAAACAACCCTCGACCTCCGGCGCTTCACCCATGTAGTAGACACCGTCAGGGGTGAACGCCTCCGGGCCGTTGAAGAACAATTGGAGACCGCACTCACCGAGCGCCGGCACTCGATGAATGGCCCGCTCGAAGATCGGCCCGACGTGTTCCCAGTCTTCTGGAAGCGTGCCGAATGAAAAGTGGCGCGGGATCTGATCCATCCGCCAGACCTTGCCCCTCGGCTCGAAGAACCCGGCCATGATCTTGCCGGTCTCTTCCTTGAAATAGGTGTGATTTCCAGGGTCGCGCAGAGTCGGGGTACCGATCTCCATGCCCTCCATCGGCTCGGTCACGATGTAGAAATGCTCACAGGCCTGCAGCGGGACGTTGACGCCGATTTGGGCTGCGAGATGTCGAGTCCACATTCCGGTCGCGAGTACGACAGTGTCCGTCTCTATCTCGCCTTGTTCGGTGATGACCCCGGTGACCCGACCGTTCGCTTCCTTGAGCTGGGTGACCGACACACCCTCGACGAGCCTGGCGCCACGCATCTTTGCGCCCTTTGCCAGAGCCATCGTCGTGTCGACGGGCGAGGTTTGTCCGTCTCGGGGAATGTGCAACACGCCGACGAGATCGTCGGTGCGCATCAACGGCCAAAGTTCCGAAGCTCGATCGAGGTCGATGATCTCGGTGTCGACTCCCACACCTTCGGCCATGGTGGCGCCGCGGAGGAGTTCCTCCCACCGCTCGTCGTTGTCAGCGACCGATATCGAGCCCGGAGTCCTGTACCCCGTTGCCTGATCCGTCTCGTCTTCCAGCTCTTCGAACAGACGGGCCGAGTACGTTGCGAGCTTCGTGAGCGAGTGGGTCGACTTCAGCTGTGACACGAGGCCGGCCGCGTGCCACGTGGTACCGCACGTCAGCGTGCCCTGCTCGAGCACGACGACATCGGTGATGCCGCGGCGAGTGAGGTGATAGGCGATGCTGCATCCGACGATGCCCCCACCAACGACAACGACCTGAGCCCTCTCGGGCACCCGGGTAGCCATGGGCCACTCCCGATCAACGCTTCCGGCGGCTCCGTTAGCCACTCTAACCCGCCGAACTGTAGCGACTCCGGCCAGAAGCCGATCAGTCGACGAGTGCCATCCGAGCGAACAGCTCCCCGAAATCCGGGCGACAACGAGAGGAATCGATGCCACGATCTGGCCATGGGTCCGGCTCCAGAGATCATCGAGACGCGACGGCTGACCGCTCGGAGAGTTCAGATCGCCGACGCGATGGCGCTGAACGCGCTCGTCGCGGCGAACCTCGAGCACCTGCGGCCCTGGATGCCGTGGATCTCAATGGAACCACTGACGCTCAACCAGCGCGAGGAGCTCATCGCCGGATGGATCGAGACCGGCGATGATCCTTACCTCCTGTACCGCACCGACGTACTCGTCGGTCTGTGCGGAACCCATCGCCGAGTTGGCGAAGGTGGTATCGAGATCGGCTACTGGCTCGATCAGGACGCTGTCGGCAACGGGTACATGACCGAGGCCGTCGGCTCGATCACCGAAGCGCTGTTCAAAGACGAGACCCTCGACCGAGTCGAGATTCACCACGACAGGGCGAACTCGAGAAGTAGGACGATTCCAGAGGCGATCGGCTACCGACTCGTCGCCGAGGAAACCGCCGAGATCGCGGCCCCCGGACAAGAGGGCGTGAATCTCATATGGCGCTACACACGAGACCGATGGTCGTCTCGTCAGAAATGACCGTCTGACACCGTGCTCAACGGCTCCGCCGACACGCCATCTTCACGATGGAAAGGTCGGTCGCCCTTTACCGTCACCCTGTGGCCTTTTCGCTCGTTCGGCCAGTAGTCCCACATCGCGAAATGCTGAAGCCGTCGGTTGTCCCAGAACACAACGTCGTACTTGTCCCATCGGTGTCGCACCTGGAACTCGGGTTTCGCGCAATGGTCGAAAAGCATCGCCAGCACCGCCTTGCTCTCGTAGGCAGAAAGAGAAGGAATCCGGGTCGTGAAACCTCGGTTGACGTACAGGGCCTGACGTCCCGTCACCGGATGCGTTCGCACTACAGGATGCTCGGCGTTCGGGTACACCTTGCCCGTATCGTCGACACCACGATCGGAGTAGCGGCCCCTGTAGACATGCTCTGATTCGTGCAAGGCGGTTAGTGGAGCAAGAAAGTCCTTCATGGTCTGCGACAGCGCTTCGTAGGCAGCGGCCATGCACGCGAACAACGTGTCGCCACCGTTTGGAGGGAGCAGATGCAACTGAAGCATCGTCCCGAGCGGCGGTTCTTCGTCGCACGACACGTCGGTGTGCCACCCGTTGCCGTTCGAGACCTTCGAATCACGGTGTGTGTGGATAACGAAGATCGAATCGTTGGCCTCGTGCGTGGGCGCTGCAGGATGTGTGTGCAGAGGCCCGAAGCGTGACGCGAATGCGACGTGAACGTCAGGCTCGATTGGGCCACTGCCTTTGAAGAACAACACGCCATGATCGTGAAACGCGTCGCGAATCAGCTCGAACGAGGCATCGTCCACGGGCGAAGCAAGATCGACCCCACGAACTTCGGCGCCAAGAATCGGTGAGACTGCTGTGACCTCGATGGTCCCCATGGGACGAAGCTAGTACGCGCTAGCTGCCAGAGCCCCGCCTGATCGCAAGATCCTGAATACTCACACCGCTGTCGAGTCGGGCCCGATCAACATGGACAGATGCGTCACCGAAGCCGAACACCCGACCATCGGTGGTGGCAATCCAGTAGCCGTCGCCACTAGTGGTGGAGCGAAGCTGCGCCGCTCTCGGTGCATCACAGAACCCGAGCGATGGAAGAGACCCGTGAAACCCGAGATCCCCGAAGGTGAAGACACCACCGTCGCCGGCGTACAGCCAGTAGCCCGATCCGTCAGGAGAAGCCGCCATCGACGACACGGGTGAGTTCAACACGAGTCCGCCGGTCGATCCAAGGAAACCAGCATCACCGAACGCGAACACCCCTCCATCCTCGGCGACGAGCCAGTAGCCATTCCCGCCGCTGGTGGGCTCCATCGACACCACAGGCGCGTCGAGTTGGATCGAGCCGGTCGATCCGTGGAACTGCGCGTCACCAAAGGAGAAGACCCCGCCGTCGCGTGCAAGGAGCCAGTAGCCACTGCCGCCAGGATTGGCCGTGATCTGAGTGATCGGGGCCGCAAGATCGAACCCGGTCATATCGCCGTGGAAAACAGCATCGCCGAAGGCATGCACGACGCCAGTTTGATCGACGATCCAGTAGCCGTTGCCGGACGAGGTGCTCTGGATCGACATCGCCAACACATCGGAGTCTTCGAGATCTCCGAACACCGTAGCGTTGAAACCGTGAACATCTCCGGTGCTGTCAAGCAGCCAGTAACCACTCGACGCATCGACCGGCGAGCTCGAATAATCCGGCGTGCGACAGATGTCGTCTCGCAGCGGCGGTGGGAACCCTCCGCTCGGGGGACCTTCGGCAAACCACCGAAGCGCAGGCTCGTACATCATCTCGTGGATCCCGCGGAACAGAACGAACGTGTTCGGACCCGACCGTCGGGTGAGAACCACCGGCTTGTCCTCGGGACCAAAGTACGAAGGTGCCGTGGTCTGACCAACGAGTTCGGGCGGCATCGTGAACCTGGAGAACATGTCGATCTGGCGCTGTGTGAAACGATCTGCAGGGGCTGCGAGCTGGTTGAACGCTCTGGCGCTGTGCGACGGCGGCACGATCGAGTCGAGCAAACCTCCTGCCAGGTACACCGGCAGACCCGCAGCTCTTGCCGCGTCGAGATGGGTCATCGGGCTGCGATATTCGCAATCGGCGTGCGCCGCAGTTCCCGGAAGGGGCGCTCCGCCGCACGAACCCTTGATGTGCGGGATGTAGTGACGCCACGGTGCGTAGAGCTCGTTGTACCGATACCAGCCCGGAAGGTCGTACACACCTACCCACGCGGCAACACCCGCGAACAGCTCAGGATGTCGGCCCGCCATCAGCAGCGACATGTGTCCGCCACCGCTGAAACCGGTGATGAACACCCGCTCGGGATCAGCGCCTTGGTCGACGGCAAAGTTGATCGCGTCGACGACGTCGGCGACTGCCAAGTCAGATCCCGTCGCCGTCGGCTGCTTGTTCACCCCTCGGAAGTGGGGCGCAATCATCGCCCAGCCGTTCTGATGCGCCCACTGGGCAAACGGGATGCCCCATTGCTGGTCGTACCCCTCGCTCCACGAGTGCAGCACGACGAGCAGCGGTCGGTTCACCTCGAGGGCCGGCACGTACATGGCCGGCTGCACGTTGTCGTCCTGGCTCGACGGCAGGCCGATTGCCTGACTCGCAGGAACCGCCGCGGCCCAGCCGGCCCGGTTGCTCTGCGCCGGTTTTCTGAAGTCGCGGGTACCGGTCACCCCATGGACCGGGCTTATTCGCATCGGCGCAATCTCGACATCGATGGTGGCCACGATCTGGCCCATGCCTTCACCGGAAAGCGCTTCGTCGCGGCTGAACTCCCAGACGACACCATCACGCTGAACAATGAGATACCGCTCGCCAAGTGCGTCGGCAACAATCGCCGACGCCGGGGCCGTGAGCGCACGTCGGCCGAGGCTCCCGTAGAAGCCGCCGCCTGCGTAGTTGAACACGCCGCCATCGGCACCAAGCAGTAGATAGCCGCCCATGTACTGCGTTGCATCGGTGATCGGATCGGAGAGCGGCAGCAATCCCGTCGATCCCTCGAACGGCGCACCGAAGGCAAGCACTCCTCCTTCATCGTCCGACATCCAGTAGCCAGCGGACGAGTGGACCATGATGGCGTTGATCGGACTGGTGAGGCCGAGTTCGGAAGCGGCGCCCGCATAGGTCGCGTCACCGAAGCCGAACAATCCGCCGTCGGCTCCGACCATGTAGTAACCGCCACCGTTCGATGTCCTCGTGGCGTCGACGATTCTGCCCTCGAGATGCACATCGGTGAGGTCACCGTGGTCCATGGCGTTGCCGTATCCGAAGACGCGACCTGAAGAGGTGAAGACCCAATACCCGTTGCCATCCCTCGTCGCCTGAATGGCGACGGCTCGCTCGCCGTTCAAGAAGTCAGCGTGTGAGGGCTGACCATAGTGAATCGCGTTGCTCGTGCTGACCCGTCCGAGTTCGTCGACGAGCCAGAAACCGGCTCCGTCAGGGTGCAGGTCGATGTCGACAACATGGGCACCCTCTGGTCCGGTGAGGGTTGCCGATGCCGGAATGGTTGCAGCGACAAGCAGCGACCCGAGCAACGCAAGTGTCACCAGAACCGAACTCGGCGTGACAGAGGACGACGCCGAACGGGTTCGCCGAACGTCGAGGCCTGCATGAGCATGCGCGGAAGTGATCGAGAGCATCAGGCACTCATCGGTTTCCGCACGCGCACGCTTGAGGCTCCACCCTCGCCAGCTCCTGGCCACACGTAGTGTCTATCCGCGAACGGATGGCTTTACCTCAGTGATGGCGTTCTTCTCGTCAAGGCCATCACCGAGCACGGTGACTCCGCCAGAGTTCGAGTGCTGCATTCCGAGCCTTCACGGCCACCGCCTGGTGCCACCCCACCATGTCATGCAGAGGGTTTCCAGCAGTCATGCCATTCGCGACCGGCAACGGTCAATAGGCAGAAGCTACCGCTTCTGCGACGCGCTCGACGTCGGCACGGTCGACGTCGAGGTGCGTGACGAGCCTGGCTGAGCCACCGGTCGCGGCGACTTGGCCAGGCGCGTAGACCGAGTCGATGCCGACGACTATGTCGCACTCGACGAGCGCAGCCTGCAGGTGAGACGCATCACGTTCGAATTTGGTGAAGACCATGTTGGTCTGGGCCGGCCCGTAGGCGGCTGACACACCATCGATCTCGTTCAACAAGGCCGCGAGGTGCTCGGCGTTCGCATGGTCTTCCACCATCCGGTGTCGATGATGTTCGAGAGCGTGGAGCCCGGCCGCCGCGATGACGCCGGCCTGGCGCATGCCTCCTCCAAGCATCTTGCGGTACTTACGAGCCTCAACGATGAGTTCGTCGGAGCCAGCCAACACTGACCCGACAGGGGCACCCATCCCCTTCGAGAGACACACCGAAACCGAGTCGAACGAACCAACAAGAGCGCCAGGCTCGACACCATGGTACGCGGCGGCATTCCACAGTCGAGCACCGTCAAGATGGAAACCGAGACTGTGGCGCTTCGAAACGTCAGCGGCGCGCTCGACATAGTCCTGCGGTACGACGTTGCCGTCCTTGGTGTTTTCGAGAGCGAAGAGCCGCGTCCTGGCAAAGTGATGGTTGTCGGGTTTGATGGTCGCCTCGACAGCATCGAGATCGATCGTGCCATCAGCCTCGAACGGAAGCGGCTCGGGCTGAATACTGCCGAGAACCGCCGCTCCCCCGCCCTCGAATCGGAAGGTGTGAGCGGTTTGGCCGACGATGTACTCATCGCCACGAGAGCAATGCGCCAGCAGCGCGCACAAATTGCTCTGTGTCCCCGACGTCACATACACGGCGGCTTGTTTGCCGAGAAGATCGGCAACCATCTCCTCCAGGCGATGCACGGTCGGGTCGTCTCCGTAGACGTCGTCTCCGACTTCTGCTTCGTGCATCGCAGCACGCATCGCTTCGGTCGGGCGAGTCACGGTATCGCTGCGCAGGTCAATCATCGGGCAAGTCTGCCACCCGCCTCACGTTCTTCCCGTGAGGAGCGAACAACCGCCCTCGGTCAGATCGACACCGTCTCTCGCGACGTTCCCACATCGGCGAAGCTCTGCCGCCGCCTGAGCTTCGACGTCACCAAGTTCGCGGTCGAGTGGAACGCCCGCTGGCCGGGAGGAAGCGTCTCGCTCTTACAGGGACCTTCCACGCCCACATTCAGATCGCGGCTTCGGCATCGAGTTCGAGTGCTTGTCGGGCGTGGCGGCTGGCCATGGCAAGAAACATGTCGTCGCCACGATCGGTCTGAACAACGATCTGGCTGGCAACGACAGCCATGATGATTCCGGCGAACGACTCGCGTCGATAGGACGTCCAACAGGCGTCGAGGTCATATCCCTCGACACCCGCTGAGATCAACTTGGCGTGATAATCCGCGACGAGGTCTCTTTCGTGTGTGGCCCTGACATCCGGCAGGAGCCCCGCGCCGAGAAAGTACGACAGGTCGGTGCCCGGGACACCGTGGGCCGGCGTTTGCCAGTCGACCACAGCCATCGGGTCTGCGTTCGGGCCGATCTCGCCGAACATCATGTTGTCGAGGCGATAGTCGCCATGCGAGATGACGAGATGGTCGGTCGACGTGCGCTCGCGCCACTGATCGATGAGCCCCGAGAACCGCTCCACCAGCTTCTGCGATTCGCTATCGAGTCCCCCGCCAATTCGGTTCATGAAGCCGGGGAGCACCGCTTCATACAGCATGGTGACCGTGGCAGTTCCTTCGTGTCGACGGGACAGCCAGTCGATCTCGTTGAGGGATGGGTCGTTCCATCGAGGAGCCTGCAGCCTCACAAGTTCATCGAGCGCGGTCGCGGCTTCGTCAGGAGAACAACCAGCCAGCTGGTCTCCTTGCACACCCGGCGCGAGATCCTCCATCAGCAACACAAACAGGCCAGTGCCGTCATCGACATCCGCGAAGTGGCAACGGGGCGTCCTGATACCCACAGTCTGGGCGACTTCTCGGTAGAACCGGACCTCGCGCACATACGATCCGCCCCCGGTTGCGGTAGCGCGGCTGATCTCGTTGTCAGATGGGAACTTTCCGACAACCGTCGCCGGCTGTCCGAGCTGTTCGTTCCACTCGAGGGTGAATCTTGCATTTTCCCCCATCTGCCCGGTGCCGACGGCTTCGGACTCAAACGAGACGACCGCTGCTCCTCGGGCAACACCGCTGGCCTCGAGGACTTCAGTGAGCCACTGCTCAGTGACGTCGAACGCTGACGTGATCAGGTGTGGCATCAGGAAAAGTGACGCTCATCCCACCATGGGAAGAATTCGGGCATGTCGTCATGGGCAGAGAGGGTGAAGTCCGCTTGGCGTTTCTCGAGGAACGAGACGACGCCCTCTCTTGCGTCAGCTCCTCTGCCGAGAGCACGGATCGCACGCGAGTCGACCTTGTGGGCTTCCATCGGATGATCGGCGCCGAGCATCTTCCACATCATGTGACGGATCATCGCCACCGACACCGCAGAGGTGTTCGCAGCGATGTTCCCCGCTATCGCCCGCGCCGCCCCAAGGAGGTCATCCGGTTCGTGGAGGCTTTTCACCAGCCCACCCCGAAGGGCCTCGTCGGCGTCGAAGACCTCGCCGGAGTACGCCCATTCGAGGGCCTGACTCACGCCGACGACGCGTGGCAAGAACCACGACGAGCAGGCCTCTGGAACGATGCCTCGCCTCGCGAAGACAAAGCCGATGCGCGCCTTGGTCGATGCGAGTCTGACGTCCATCGGCAGGGTCATGGTGACGCCGACCCCGACTGCCGGACCATTGATCGCGGCGATCAGCGGCTTGCGACACTCATACAGGCGCAGCGTCAACCGGCCGCCACCGTCGCGAAGTCCTTCGAGCTCCGAGTTGGCACCGGCGAGCGCGGCCCGCTCGGCCCGCTCGGCCTCATTGCTCCGCCCACCAGCGTTGAACGTGTTGGCGCCGTCTGACAGGTCGGCCCCAGCACAAAACCCGCGGCCGGCTCCTGTGAAGATCACCGCTCGAACGTCGTCATCCGCGTCGAAGCGATCGGCGGCATCAATGAGGTCCCGCATCATCTTCGTCGTGAAACTGTTCAGCTGATCAGGTCGGTTCAGCGTGATCGTCAGAACGTGGTCCTCGACGTCGTACAGAATGGTTTCGTAATCCACCCGATCCCCCATGTCGGTGAAGCAGCGACGTTACCCGGACCGCGGCCTCACCGAAGCGACATCGACCGATACACCGGCGGTAGCGCCACTCTTCACGGAGGGCACAGCCGAGAAGACGATGTGTGTTGCGTGAGCGATCTCGTCGGTAACGCCGTAGTGAATCCACGTTCCGCGGCGTTCTCGCGTCAGCAGACCGGAGCCATGGAGCACCTTGAGGTGATGGCTGATGGTCGACTGCGACCGGCCGAGCACATCGACGAGATCACAGGCGCATATTTCCCGATCGGGCTGCGATGCGACGAGACTGAGAAGTCGGAGTCGAACAGGATCAGCAAGCACCTTGAAGAGGTCGGAGGTCGTCTGCGCCGTCTCTTCGTCGAGAGGCGAGTCGGTCAACGTGTTGCAGCACGGGCTCACGGCGCCAATATACCCTCAAGTCGGTGATATATCGATGCTCATCGATATATACTGGATGACATACTCCAAGAGACCCTCCCCCGGAAGGCGAAACCATGTCACGTGTTCAACTGGCACTCGACGTCAGCGACATCGACGAAGCGGTCGACTTCTACTCGAAGATGTTCAACGCGGAACCAGCCCGCCGCAGGCCGGGTTACGCCAACTTCGCCATCGCCGACCCACCACTCAAGCTCGTGCTCATCGAAGGTCCGAAGGGTGGCACGTTGAACCATCTCGGGGTCGAAGTCGAGAGCGCCGACGAGGTCGAGTTGGCCGAACGCCGGCTCGATGACTCCGGGCTCGAGACCACAGGCGTCGACGACACAGCATGTTGCTGGGCCACAAAGACCGAAACCTGGGTCGTCGGTCCCGACGATCAGCAGTGGGAGTGGTACGTCCGCACAGGCGACGCCGAGCAGTTCCACAACTCAGTCGTCAGCGGTGACGGCGAAGGCTGCTGCTGAACCTCAGCTCGCCCCGTCGATGGCCCATAGTTCCAGCAGCTCACGCTCCCTTTCGAGTGTGAGTTTTCGTGGTAGCTGGGGCACATCTGCACGACGAGCCCTGTCCCATTCGAGCGTTGCGAAGATCGTCGCGCTCACCGGCCGGCACACGAGCCCCCAGCTCCGTGCCAACTCAGCGCCCGGTGCCAGCATGCCAACTTTCTCGTGCCCCGATGGGATCCAGAACGGCAACTCTTCCCAAGGTACAACTTGGTGCTGGACGAGAAACGATTCGGAGACCTCCACCAGATCTGGAGCTCGACCGGCGACGGCGCACGCAGCTTCAAGGAAGTCGACGAAGGCGTACGGGTCGGGGTCGACGACGTTTGCGGCCCCCGACCGGCCGTCGGCTGCGCACGCCAACAGCAACTGCGAGTAATCGCGTGCGTCGACAACTGTCCTCAGCGGAGCGGCGCTCGAGTCGGGGATGAGCATCGGGCCGGGGAGGTCAGCCCTTCGAACCCAATACGTGAATCGATCGGTGGCGTCCCAAGGACCGACGATCAGACCAGGGCGACTGATGCAGACCGGGCCGTCGAATCCCGAGACGGCACTGCGCTCACAACCCGCCTTCAACTCCCCGTACATCGAGCCGTACTCATCTGGTGGTGGCTCGTGTTCGGGTGGGTCCAGCAGCGGTCGGGATTCGTCGAAGCCAACTCCCGACTGGTCCGCGTAGGCCGACACCGACGACACGAACGAGTAATGACCGGCACGCCCACTCAGCTCGCCGGCGACGGCCGCGACATTCGACGGGATGTAGCCGCTGGTGTCGACAACCGCGTCCCACTCCCCCGTCATGAGGCCCGCCCGATCGGTGTACCTATCCCCCAATCGCTCCTCGACGTCACCACTCCGATGACTCGAATGATTTCCTCGATGAAAGATCGTGACATCGTGGCCGGCATCGAGCGCCTCATCGACAAGATGCCGACCGAGGAACTCCGTGCCACCGAGAACGAGAAGCCGCATGTCCACAGGATAACTCGATATCTCGAATACGAGATATTACAGGCGATATAGTTCGCCCGTGACCAACGAACCGACCGTGTCAGCGTTCCCAGGCTTCGCCGCGCTCGATGGTCGAAGCGCGCTGGTCACCGATCTGGTGTCGAAGCGAAAGGAGCGAGGTCTGAGCCAAACCGAAGTCGCTGCAGACATGGGAACTTCTCAGTCCGCAGTCGCCCGTCTCGAGTCTGGGGCCGACGTGAGGCTCAGCACTCTCGAACGATACGCGTCTGCCATTGGCGCGACGGTGACGTTCGGAATCAAGCCCTGACGATTCACACCGGAACCTCCATGAGGTTGCGGTCGAGCGTCGAGTGATCATGGGCGAATAGCCACTCGATCACGCATGCCCGACCGAGGGCGTGCGCCCCGCTCATGACCCTCGATGACTCCCCGGTGACCTTGCGCGCCCGAACTCGACTGGTGGGCCGGTCGCCGACGACCGTGACGATCGTCGACACCTCAGAGGCCACACGAGTGCCAGGAAACGGGCATCGGGGAGTCTGAGGACGCAAAGCTTCGGGTATCGGCCGCGGGAGACGAAATCGCCCAGGAACTACACGTCGAGGAACCGTCCCGCGGCAATGCCGGAGCCGACAGCTCCGAAAAGGAGACCGAAGCCCACGACCCAGACGACGGTGGAGTTGAACTGGCTTCCTGTGATCTGGAGTTCAGAGAAGATCGGGATGCCCTGGAGTTCGAGGAGGAGGTTTTCGACCCATGGGCGCGCCGCGGCAAGCAGACCGGTACCGACGACGGCTCCGAGAAACCCGTGGACCATGCCTTCCAGGATGAAAGGGAATCGGATGAAACTGTTGGTTGCTCCGACAAGTTTCATCACTTCGATTTCTCTACGCCTGGCGAAGATGGCGACGCGGATCGAGTTGTAGATGAGCAGCACCGAAGCAATGGAGACGACGATGGCGAGAACGAGGAGTCCGGTGTTCATGCCTGCCCCGAACCGTCGGATGCGGCCGACGGACTCCTGAGCGCTGACGACTTGGAACACGCCTGGTCGCACCTCGAACTGGCCCGCAAGCGATGCGATCACCTCCTCGGACGCGTCCTGAGGAACCACTCGGTAAGACTCTGGCAGACGTTCGGGTTCGACGGTCTCCGCGAAGTCGGGGAAGAAGCTGACGAACTCTTCGAACGCTTTGGTCTTGTCGAAGAAGACGACTTCTTTGACGTCGGGGTGACTGACGATTTCCGATCCGATGGCATCGGCCTGTTCACCCGGAATATCGGGATCGAGGAAGATGATGAATTCGACGCCACCCTGCCAGCGGGTGGTTGCCGTTTCAACGGCCTTGCGGAAGAGCACTGCTCCTCCGACGAACACGACCGCCACGGCGACGGTGAGAATCGCAGCCAGGGTGAGGGTGATGTTGCGCCGGATGTTCACCGACGTCTCGCGGAGGAAATAGCCGAAGCGAGCGATCATGCGTAAACGCCCTCTTGCTGGTCGCGAACGAGGCGTCCAGCATCGAGTTCGATGACCCTTCGCCGCATGCTGTCGACGATGTTGCGGTCATGGGTCGCCATGACGACGGTGGTCCCGGTCTTGTTGATCCGGTCGAGCAATCGCATGATCCCGTCGGAAGTCGCGGGGTCGAGGTTTCCGGTCGGCTCATCGGCGAGCAGAATCAGCGGGCGGTTCACAAACGCACGGGCGATCGAAACGCGTTGCTGCTCGCCACCGGACAGCTCAGACGGAAGGCTGTCGTGCTTGGCAGCGAGTCCTACCAGATCGAGAATGGCAGGCACCTGGGTTCTGATGACGCTCATGGGACGGCCGATGACCTCGAGCGCGAAGGCGACATTTTCGAACACGGTCTTGTTGGACAGCAACTGAAAGTCCTGGAAAACGCTGCCGATGTTGCGGCGGAGGAACGGCACCTTCCAGTTCGAGAGTTCGTTGATCTCCTTGCCAGCAACCCAGATGCGCCCGCCCTCTGGCACCTCTTGTTTGGTCATCAGACGAAGGAAGGTCGATTTTCCCGACCCTGACTGGCCAACGAGGAACACGAACTCGCCCTTGGCGATGTCGAGACTGACGCCGTTCAGAGCTGGCGTCGTGCCTTTGTAGATCTTCGAGACGTTCTCGAGTCGAATCATCGTTGTGGTCCTCGATCAGCGCCGGCGCTGGAGAGTCGAATCAAAGCAATGCACGATCTGTGCGGAAGGGGCATCAGTTTCAGGGTACGGCAGTTCATGGCCGATCCATCGACACGTCGGCGCCGGAAGAACGTCATTCGGTGCCACCCATCTGGGACCGGTTCCAACGGAGCCATGCCTCCATGAAGTCGTCCACGTCACCGTCAAGGACGGCCTCTGGGTTGCCAACCTCGTGCCCGGATCGCAGATCCTTCACCTGCTGGTACGGGGCGAGGACATATGAACGGATCTGACTACCCCACGCGACGTCGCGCCGCTCGCCGGCAAGGGCGTCCATTTCGGCCATCCGTTCTTGGCGCTGAAGATCGACGAGCCGCGCCGCGAGCATTTGCATGGCCCTGTCTTTGTTCTGGTGTTGGCTTCGCTCGTTCTGGCAGGCAACCACCACACCGGTCGGGAGATGCGTGATCCTCACCGCCGAGTCGGTGACGTTGACGTGCTGACCTCCGGCGCCAGACGACCGGTAGGTATCGATGCGAAGATCCTTATCGTCGATCTCGACCTCGTCAGATGCCTCTTCGAAGAACGGGACCACTCGGAGGGAGGCGAATGCGGTTTGGCGTCTCGCGTTGGCGTCGAAGGGCGAAATTCGGACGAGGCGGTGCACGCCCCGTTCGGCCTGTAGAAGCCCGAAGGCGTAGCGCCCACGAATGATGAAGCTGGCCGAGCTGATGCCGGCCTCTTGGCCCTCGGTCACTTCGACGATTTCGAACTCGAGGCCACGGTTCGACGCCCACCTGGAGTACATGCGGAGCAGCATCTCGGCCCAGTCTTGGGCGTCAGTGCCTCCAGCCCCCGAGTTGATGTCGCACACGGCGTCGTGGTCGTCGTGCTCCCCGGAGAACAGCGATCGCAACTCGAGTTCGTCGAAGCGCTCACTGATCGAGGTCACGGCTTCCTCGACCTCACCTTCGAGGCTGTCGTCATCCTCCTCTCGTGCGAGCTCGACGAGCGTTTCAGCATCGTCGATTTTCTCGGCAAGCGATCGGTGGATCTCCAGGTCGTCTTGTACGTTGCTGAGCTCGCTGGTCACCTTGCGCGCTTGTGTTGGATCGTCCCAGAGGTCAGGTCGTGACGCGTCGCTTTCCAGCTGAACCACCCTGTCGGACAGCTGTTCGATTCTGAGGTATCCGTGCGCTTGGACCAAGCGCTCGCGCAGGACCCTCAACTCGTCGGTGAATTCGCGCATGTGAAGTCAGCGGTTCGCTGCGGAGCCGTGGCACTTCTTGAACTTCCTGCCGCTGCCGCAGTGGCAGTTGTCGTTTGGCTTCAGCTTCTCTTCTGCCGACTTGACGACCGGAGTCGTCGACCGCTGCATTTTCGGCGTCGGCGCTTGAGCCGGCCCGCCCCCAATGGCAGCAGGTGGCCTGGCAGCAACACGCTCGCCGTCCGGAGATTCTGGGCCGAGCGCTCGAACGTCCTCGGCCACAGGAGCAGGATCGTTGACGACCACCTGCACGTGCATGACGTACTTCACGAAGTCGCGGGACACGCTGCCCATGAGCTCCCCGAACATCTCGAACCCCTCACGCTGCCACTCGGTCAGCGGATCGCGCTGACCCATGGCCCTGAGGTTGATGCCTTCCTTCAGGTAGTCCATCTCGTACAGATGTTCACGCCAACGCTGGTCCATGATGCGGAGCATCACCTGGCGCTCAACCTCACGAAGCGTTGCTTCACCGAGCTCGGACTCGCGGGCCTCGTACTGCTGAACACCTTCTTGGTAGAGAAGCTCGTCGACGGCATCGACTGTTCGACATTCAACGATCTGACCTGCAGTCAGAGCAGTCGGCCACGTGGTACCGAGCTCGGTGAGCAGCCCTTCCACGTCCCACTCTTCTTGCACGTCGGACACGCAGTAGTCACCGACCATCGTCTCAACAGCTGTGCCGAGATACTCGAGCGCCTCGTCGCGAAGATCGGCGCCGTCGAGTACCTGGTCGCGTCTGGCGTAGATCACCTTTCTCTGCTCGTTCATCACCTCGTCATATTTGAGAACGTTCTTCCGCGTCTCTGCGTTGCGCTGCTCGACGGTGTTCTGGGCTCGCTCGATGGCCTTGCTGACCATCTTGGCCTCGATCGGAACGTCCTCAGGGAGGGCACGGTCCATCACCCAGCTCATCGCACCAGTAGCGAACAGCCGCATGAGTTCATCCTCGAGGCTGAGATAGAAACGGCTCTCGCCAGGATCTCCCTGACGGCCCGATCGGCCACGAAGCTGGTTGTCGATCCGGCGAGACTCGTGCCGCTCGGTCGCGAGCACGTAGAGCCCGCCGGCAGCTCGAACTTTTTCGCCTTCAGCTTTGCATTGGGCCTCGAAGGTGGGCATGAGTTCGGCGAGTCGGGCGGCACCTTCCTCGGTTTCGATGTCGAGGTTCTCGGCCGCGAGACGGTCGCGGGCCATTCCTTCAGGGTTGCCACCGAGAAGGATGTCGACGCCACGGCCAGCCATGTTCGTCGCCACCGTCACCGCCCCGAGCCGTCCGGCCTGAGTCACGATCTGAGCTTCTCGCGTGTGCTGCTTGGCGTTCAGCACCTCGTGCTTCACGCCGTTCTGTTCGAGGAGCCGACTGACCAGCTCGCTCTTTTCGACCGAGATGGTGCCGACGAGGATCGGTTGACCCTTGTGGTGTCTGTCGACGAGCTCTTTCACGAGTGCGTCGAATTTGGCTTTCTCGGTCTTGTAGACCAAGTCGGCCTGGTCGAGCCGCTCCAGCGGCCGGTTGGTCGGAATCGGCACCACGTCCATGCCGTAGGTCGAGGAGAACTCAGCAGCCTCGGTTGTGGCCGTGCCGGTCATTCCGCACAGCTTCTCGTACAAGCGGAAGTAGTTCTGGAGCGTGATCGTGGCGAGGGTCTGGTTCTCCTCTTTGATCTTCACGCCTTCTTTGGCCTCCACCGCCTGGTGAAGACCCTCTGACCATCGACGGCCGTCGAGGATACGACCAGTGAACTCATCGACGATTTTCACCTCGCCGTCCTGGATCACGTAGTCCTTGTCGCGCCTGTACAGCTCTTTGGCCCGAAGAGCCGCACTCAGCTGGTGCACGAGATTCGACGAGACCTGGTCGTACAGGTTGTCGACGCCGAGCCGAACCTCGACCTTCTCGATGCCGGGTTCGAGGACCGACACATTGCGTTTTTCCTCATCGACCTCATAGTCGATGTCCCTGCTCAGAGCCTGAGCGACGCCCGCGAACGTGACGTACAACTGGGCGGCGTCGGCGAGTCGGCCGGAGATGATGAGCGGCGTCCTGGCTTCGTCGATGAGGATCGAGTCGATCTCGTCGACGATGGCGTAGTTGTGGCCGCGCTGTACCTGCGCGTCTCGGCTCTGGGCCATGTTGTCGCGGAGGTAGTCGAAGCCAAACTCGTTGTTGACTCCATAGGTGACGTCGGCCGCATACTGCGCTCGTTTGAACTCGGCATCGTCGTTGCCGGGAAGGATCAGACCAACATCGAGGCCGAGAAAGCGGTAGATGTTGCCCATCCACTCCGAGTGGAAACCGGCGAGATAGTCGTTCACCGTGATGACATGAACGCCCTTCGCTTCCAACGCGTTGAGATATACCGCCAGGGTCGAGACGAGCGTCTTCCCCTCGCCGGTCTTCATCTCTGCGACCCAACCGAAGTGCAGCCCGGCACCTCCCATGATCTGTACGGGGAAATGTCGCTGCCCGATGACGCGTATGGCAGCCTCACGAGTGACCGCAAATGCTTCGAACAGCAGGTCGTTCAGATCCTGGCCGTTGTCCAGTCGATTCCTGAACTCCGCGGTCTTGGCCCGCAGTCCTTCGTCCGACAAGCGCTGAATTTCGGGCTCGAGCGCATCGACGTCGGGGACGAGCGTCTGAAGAGCTTTGAGTTTCTTGCCTTCGCCGGCGCGGAGCAGTTTGGAGAAAACGGCCATCAAATGAAGGGTACCGGCGTAGCCCGTCTACCCCGTGTCGATCCGGGACCGAAAGCGGCTGTTCCTCAGCGTTGCTCGTCGATCAGGCCGTACTCGCCGTCCTCGCGTCCATACACGACGGCGGGTTGGCCGGTTTCGACGTTTCGGAACAAGTAGAAATCGTGCTCGAGCAGTTGCATGCGGACAATGGCGGCATCTGGTCGCATCTCGAAGAGCTCGAAGCTCTTGCGTTTCACGATGCGGGGCACGACGAGGTCCGCCGCTGGGACATCGACCTCGTCGAATTCGGCCCCTCCGATGTCGTCTGGCCCTAGCGCTTCGAGTTCTTCCATCATCACGTCGGGTGTCACCGCCCTCGCCAACGGATGACGAGTCCCGTCTCGGTGGGAGTTCGGACGATGACGCTTCACGACTTTGGTCTTCACCTTCCGCAGCTGTTTTTCGAGTTTCGTGACCGCTCGCTCGACCGCAGTGAGCTGATCGGGTCCTGAGACCTTGGTCCTGATGTGGTGACCGTGGCCTTCAAGGGTGACCTCGATCTCTTCGCGATCAGATATTCGAGGATTTTTCTCTTCTCGGAACACCACGTCTGCTCTGTCGAGCGCGTACACAAACCGATCCAGGTTTCCTATTTTCGATCTCACTGCATCCTGCACCCCGATCGGCACATCAACATTGCGTCCCGAGATCGAAACATCCACCGGAGACCTCCTGTAGCTCGGTTGTAGAGGACCATTTTAGGACAGTTCAAGTCGCCGTGTCAGCGCGACCGGCTCCTCGATGGTGGAGGCGTGCGCGCAATGACGACTACATCGACTGACAACGCACCGCGATGAAGCAGAGCAGTGACCGCGTTCGCTGCACTCGTACCGGTGGTGACGACGTCGTCGATCACCACGACGCGCAGGCCCTCAACGGCTGACGAGACCAACCGCGGACCCCTCAATCGCTCTGTCGCCGAACGGCCTGTCTGAGGTGGGTCAGCATCGCTTCTTCGCAGCAGTCGCCTCACCGGGAGCTGTGTCAAGCGGCCACCGGCCCTGGCCAGCAACTGGGCTTGGTCGTACCCGCGTTCGCGTCTACGCCTGGCCGTAGTCGGAACCCACGTGATCATGTCGACGTCGGAACTGACTCGCCTCGCCATGGCTTCACCGAACCATCGGCCGAGATCTCGCGCCCCCCCGTACTTGAAAGAGTGGATCAGGTCTCTTGTCACGCCGACGTAGTCGAGAAGTGCCTCGGTTTTCCTGGCGCCTTCGACGTCCACTGGCCCAGCAGCCAGCAGGGTCACCACACAACCGTGACAAGGCGACCAGCCACGCGTGCCACAACCTGCACATCGTCTGTCGTTCCACATGCAGCGCCACCGTACGGTCACGCTGGGACGCGGAACTCAAGCGCTACCGGGTCACCCAGAGAACTGGTGAATCGTCTGACGGGATACACCCCTCCGATCGGACCACCGTCGCAGGGTTCGCACTCGAGTCGACTGTCAGTACCGGTAGTGGCTCGGCTTGTATGGGCCCGACACAGCGACCCCGATGTAGTCGGCCTGGTCGTCGGTCAGAGTGGTGAGCTTCACACCGAGCTTCTCGAGGTGTAGGCGAGCAACCTCTTCGTCGAGATGCTTCGGGAGGAGATAGACCTCCTTCTCAAGCGACTCGGCCTTGGCGTGGAGTTCCATCTGAGCGAGCACCTGGTTGGTGAAGCTCATCGACATCACGAAGCTCGGATGACCAGTGGCACAACCGAGGTTCATGAGACGACCTTCGGCGAGCACCAGAATCGAGTGGCCGTCAGGAAACACGAACTCGTCGACCTGAGGCTTGATGTTGCGACGCTGGACGTCGGACATGCGTTCGAGACCTGCCATGTCGATCTCATTGTCGAAGTGACCGATATTCGAGACGATGGCGTTGTGCTTCATCTTGGACATCATCTCGGCGGAGATGATGTCCTTGTTGCCGGTTGCCGTGACGAAGATGTCGATGTCGTCGATGACGTTCTCGATGCGGTCGACCTGGAAGCCCTCCATTGCGGCCTGAAGGGCATTGATCGGGTCGATCTCCGACACGACCACACGACAACCCTGGCCACGGAGCGATTGGGCGCATCCCTTACCAACGTCGCCGTAACCGAACACGAACGCGACCTTGCCACCGATCATGACGTCGGTGGCCCGGTTGAGTCCGTCCATCAACGAATGACGACAGCCGTACAGGTTGTCGAACTTCGACTTCGTCACAGAGTCGTTCACGTTGTATGCGGGGAAGCCAAGTTCGCCCTTCTCCACCATCTCATAGAGACGATGGACGCCAGTGGTCGTCTCTTCCGAGACGCCCCTGACATTGCCGATCATGTCGCCCCAGAGCGATGGATCGGTGTCGCGTACCTTGTGGAGCAGCTTGAAGATCTCTTCTTCCTCGACCGAGCCAGCGCTGTCGATCTCGGGCCATACGCTGGTCAACTCGCAGCGAGCGCCGAGGTGGACGAGCAGCGTCGCGTCACCACCATCGTCGAGGATGAGGTTCGGGCCGGTCTCGCCGGGCCAACGCAGCGCCTGTTCGGTGCACCACCAGTACTCCTCAAGCGTCTCGCCCTTCCATGCGAATACAGGTACCCCGCGAGGAGCATCGACACTGCCCTGGCGCCCAACAGCAACCGCAGCAGCAGCCTCATCTTGGGTGGAGAAGATGTTGCAGCTCACCCAGCGGACTTCTGCGCCCAGATCGACGAGTGTCTCGATGAGAACAGCGGTCTGCACGGTCATGTGCAGCGAGCCCATGATGCGAGCGCCGGCCAGCGGCCTTTCGTCGTAGTGACGAGCGCGCAGCTCCATCAGGCCAGGCATCTCGACTTCGGCGAGCTCAATCTGCTTGCGTCCGGCGTCAGCCAGGGACATGTCGGCAACCTTGAAGTCGCCATCATTCAGAACAGGGGGCATTTCGGACACAGGGGCTCTCCGCAAACTCAGGTGAATAGTTCCTTCGGCACCTGGGCATCTGCCCTGGACCTTGTCGTGCCAGTATTTCGAGGGTATCTGGATAGCAGCTGGACCCTACGGATCGTTCGTTGGCCGGTCATCCCCGCGCGTTGTCGGCGCCAGCGCGTAGACGGCCTGTGTCACGGCGTGAAGGTGGCTTCGATGCCTTCCGACCTGACCCGCGCGTCCAGACGGGCAGTCTCGCCGGCATCTAGCGCGTTTGCCTCGTCGATCAACATCACAGGAATGTCTTCACGAATCGAATACGAACGTGACAGCCTCGGGTTGTAAAGGATCGCCTCGTCCTCCAAGTAGTACAGAGGACCCTTGTCCTCGGGGCATGCGAGAATCTCGAGAAGTCGGGGGTCGAGAGCCACTCTTTGGCCTCCTGAAGCCGGATGCCGCTGGCGAGCGGCGATTCGTGCACTCAGCGAGTGCGGGAAACAGAAGCCGCATTTGGTGACCTCCGCTTCTGACAGCGTAGGGGCATGCTGGCCACGATCAGGCCGAAAAGTGGGCCTTCACCTCAGCGACCCTCCGGATGACGTCGGCCGCAGTCGCGGCTTCGAGGTTGAGACGCAACAGCGGCTCGGTGTTCGACGGACGCAGATTGAACCACCAATCGCTGAACTGGACAGTGAGCCCGTCGAGGCGATCCTGAGGTTGCGATGCGTAAGAGTCGCTCACCCGCTCGATCACCGCGAACGCGTCATCGACCACGGTGTTGATCTCGCCGGACGCAACGTACCTGTCGAGTGGAGCAAGCATCTCGGAGAGAGTCTTGCCGCTGACCGACATCTGCTCGAGGATGATCATCGCGGCGATCAGACCGCTGTCGGCGCGCCAGTTGTCACGGAAGTAGTAGTGACCGCTGTGCTCGCCGCCGAACGCAGCGCCGGTCTCAGCCATCACCGCTTTGATGAAGGAGTGACCGACCTTGGTCCGAACCGGTTCGCCTCCGTTCTCCTCGATGACCTCGACGGTGGCCTTCGAGCAGATGAGGTTGTGGATGATCGGACCGGGACCCGTGGCCTCGAGCATCGCCTTGGCGACGAGTGCCGTCGTGAGCGAGCCAGAAACAGGCCGGGCATTCTCGTCGACGAGAAAGACGCGATCGGCGTCACCATCGAACGCGAGGCCGACATCAGCGCCGACTTCGAGTACCCGGGCCTGCAAGTCGACCAGATTCTCGGCCTGAATCGGATCTGCGGGATGGTTCGGGAAGGTGCCGTCGAGTTCGCCGTACATGATCTCGATGTCCACCGGGAGACCTTCAAATGCTGCAGGAGCAACGTGCCCGCCCATACCGTTTGCGGTATCGGCGACGATCTTCAGCCGACGAAGCGAGGTGATGTCGATGAACGATCGGACGTGGTCGGCGAAGGCGCCGAGAAGATCCATCGAGCGTGACGAGCCTTGACCCGTTGCGTTCAGACCCTGTTCAGCGAGAGCACGCACATCGGCTAGTCCCGACTCCATCCCCACCGGCTTCGCTTTCGGGCCGCAGAGCTTGATGCCGTTGTACCCGGCCGGATTGTGCGAGGCGGTGAACATCGCTCCCGGCATGTCGAGGTGACCTGACGCGAAATACAGCATGTCGGTCGATGCCAGACCGATCTCGATCACGTCGACACCCTGAGACATCGCACCTTCCCCGAACGCGGCCGCGAAATCGACACCGTCAGGTCGCATATCGCGAGCCACAACGATCTCCGGAGCACCGCAGAACCTGGCGAACGCTGCACCGAACGTCCGACACATCTCGGCGTCGAGTTGATCAGGGACGGTCCCACGGATGTCGTAGGCCTTGACGATCGCATCGAGGCGGTCGGCGGAGATCGGTTTCATGTCGGTCATGTCTATCGTCTGAACAATGGTGAGCTGCCGGTGCCGGCGTCAACTCAGAACGTCGACGCATCAGCAAAGAGTGTCTCGTCAGGTGCCGTTGACATCAGATGTCGAGGCGCGCTCGGCGTCGACATCGTATTGGCCCAATGCGGCGCGCCGGCGGATCGCGAACACGTCGCCAACCATCTTGACCGTGTCGGTAGCAAAGCTCACTGTCGAGTCGTCGACGTTGTCGAGCACTACAGGCATCTCTTTCAAGCCATATCCGTAGCGCTCGACGAGGTACAACACCTCGACGTCGAACGCGAATCCATTCACCACAGTCTTCGCGAAAATCGCTTCGGCAGCTTCAGCCCGAAACCCCTTGATGCCCGATTGCGTATCGCGGTATTGACCGAGCAGGGCGACATGCGTGAAGAGATTGAACACCAACGAACCAAGTTCTCGGAGTTTCGTTCCGCGGTATAAGGCCTCCGTGTCACCGTGCCGTCGCGAGCCGACCACAACATCTGCTTCGATTTCGAGCACCTCAAGCATGGCCAGCAGTTGATACGGCGGGTAGGCGAGATCGACATCGGTGAAGATACGGCTACGCCCGGTCGCTGCGAGCATCCCGGCTCTGACCGCACCGCCCTTGCCGTGGTTGGTGCCCAACTCGATGACCGTGGCCCCGGCCTCTCTGGCGGTTTCAGCTGTGTGATCTGTCGAGCCGTCGTCGGCCACGATGATCTCGAGGCCGCCGCTTTCCTGTATCTCGGCGAGGGCCAGCCTGAGGGCCGCGACCGTGCCGGCGACCTCGTCCTCGGCGTTGTAGGCCGGAAGTACCACCGAGAGCCGTGGCCCTTCGTTTCCGATGGCCGTCGAGGGTTCCAGTTGTTCGGCTCTCACAACCGCGAACAGAACCCTGCGATACCGGAGGAGCCGAACCCACGAGGCAGCGACAACAGCAACTGCCTTCGCCAGGAGCACCGTGGATGCCGAGTCGTCGATGAAGACCGTCGCAAAACCGACGATCACGACATCAACGGCGAGTGCGGGCCACACCGCCATCGCGAAGGCAGCGGGACGATGATCAATGAGCGCGTGTACGTCATCGCTGAACGTCACGAGGCGATGCACGAGAAACGACGCGCTCGCAGCAGCGACCACCGATGATGCGTCTGCCATGAACCATTCGAACCCGACTTCAAGCCCGAGCCACATGAGTAGGGCGACGTCGAGGGCGGTGATCAGCACACCGACGAAGACAAACCGGCGGAGACGGCGCTTCATGTCACCTCGTCGTCGGGGTACTCATCACCTTCGTCCACGATGCTGCGTTGACCACCATCAGGCGGATCACTCTGGGGTGCCTCATCATCGGGCGGTTCGGCCGACCGGCGCGAGACTGCCTGCAGCATCGTCGTATCGAGTCGTCGCAAGGCGATCAGCATGATGATGCCGGCGATGCTCAGCGCGTAGCCGGCGTACTCGACGGCAGAATCCTTGTACTCGAAGACGACTTCGTTGTTGGTCGGCACGACCACCATGAAGTTCGGGGTGGCGCGGAGGATCTCGTCTGCCCCCGACACGCGCCAGTTCGGGAAATACCCGACCTTGACCAGCACCGGCACCCCGGTTCTGTCGACGCTGAAGCTGATGCGATCGTCGGCCAACACGACGTCGGACACGGTGACAGGCGGAAGGTCCTTTCTTGGTGCGAGTTCAGCTCTCGCCGGCTCATCTTCTTCCGCGATGAGATCGACACGCGCCCACTCGGAAGGTCCCCCGTCGACCAGCACGACTTCGCGAGCGCGCTCGTCGTTGAACCACGACACTGCCGGGTCGGTCCACTCCCGACCCGCGTGGCCGATGTCGGTGACCACGGCCGGCTCGAACACCAGCGGCTCAACAATGGATGTGTCGGTCAGTTGGTAGACGGTCCAGCCATCGGTCTTCGCAATCGGAACCAGATCGTCCGGCCTGTCGTCGGCAGCTTCCAGGGCGGTCTCACTGAAAGCCATGTAGTACGAGACGCCCATGATCCGCATGTGATCGATGCCTTGATCTATGTCGAAATCAGAGTACGGCAGGTCGCGCATCGGGCGTGACGGATCTTGAGACAGCTCGGATTGCAAGAGGAAGTGTTGCGCGACCGATGCAGATGTCTCGAAGTAGAGACCTTCCATCGAACCGATACAGCCGTCCGTGAAATGTGGCAACAGCATTGGTGCCATCGGGGTGCCGTAGCGGTCGAGCTTGTCGCGACCGAACTCCCACATCGCTCGACCACAGCCGTAGTCGCGTCCGACGGCGTCCATCGTGGTGACAATGTTGAAGAACTCCGGGTAGGCCTGCTTCTGTTCGTAGCCGGAGAAGTTCCAGTTGGCCCAGCCACTGACAAAGTTCATGTCGTCGGAAGACACGCGAAGCGGGCCCCACGAGTATCCGCCCTCGCTCGTGCGCGCACCTCCCGGCAGCAGACCGAGGTGCAGAGAAATGAAGGCGTACGACAACAACAGCGCGACCGCTGGAACCCCGAGCCGAAAAAACCGGTAGCCGGCCTTTGCTATGCCAAACGGTGCGAACCGCCGCGAAGGATCACGTTGTTCCCACCTGCGTTCGAGCTCCGAGCCGATCGACTTGGCAACGAAGTAGACGCCGAAGGCTGCGAGGACATACAGCGCCAAATACCAGAACCCGAGGAACCGCGCGTTCCACAGCCGGTTCTGCGGCCAGTGAACGAACGAGAAGCCGGCAGCGGCAAGAATCCCGGTCCAGGTCATCGCCATTCTGTGCCAGAACACAACACCGAGAACCGCGCCGACGCCAGCCAGTGCCAGAACCCACGACATCTGCAGGTGCGTCCCGCTGCCGAGCTCCTCCGGCAAGAAGAGGTTCTCCCTGACCGTGTGCAGTTTCTCCCAACCCATGTCGTTCAGGTACGGCCGTCTGACGACGAAGGGGACGACCCAGAA
This sequence comes from Actinomycetota bacterium, assembly GCA_014238065.1. Lineage (GTDB taxonomy): Bacteria > Actinomycetota > Acidimicrobiia > Acidimicrobiales > Poriferisodalaceae > JABABU01. Next base: position 48,204 of record JABABU010000037.1, on the reverse strand, counting down.
CGCAGACAGCAGCACGCCCCCGAGTCCGGCGGTCAGCGCCCACCAAGTTCTCGGGAGGTCGGTGAGTATGAGAATGCCGAAGAGCATCGCGACAACTGCCAGTCGAGGAACTGCTGCATCGGTAACGCGGAACGTCGCGATCGTCAACATGAGCCCTGCGCCCGTCACCAACGCTGTTTGACCAGCCCCGATGAGTCGTGGAAGCCGATGTAGGCAGCGCACTGCGACGATCATCACGGCAGCGCCAACAGCAAACGCCAACGGGATGAGGTGCGACAGCGCGCACGCGGCGAGAAAGATCGCAGCCCTTCCACGATGGGTACCGTCATCAAGCCCCCGAACGAAATATCCGAGGAAGACGAGCGAGAACGACAGCGAGAGCGAGAACGCGAACTCTCCCGCGAGCGTCGAGGCGATGTTGCCGCCGTAGATCGTGAAATTGAAGTCGAACACGAACAAGAGACCGGCGACCGACAGCAGGGCCGGCATAGGGAACGGCATCCGGGCGAGCCTGCCGAAAACGTAGGCGGAAATCGGAATCGTCACGACGCCGGCGACAGCGATGAGTTTGAACGCGACTCCATACGGAAAGACGATGTCGAGAACGACGATCAGCAGGTACGGAAGCACCATGTAGAAGTGCAGCGCTGGGAAGCCCGCATACCAGTCCTGCGTCCACCCCCTGATTGAGAAGGAGGGAAGCAGGTTGTCTCTGAGGTAGGCAGGACCCCAGACATGTGCGCCCATGTCGCCGCCGGCGGGGAGGGTGTCGAGGAAGATCTTGCTCGGGTGCAGCCGGACGAACACGAAACCAGCAGCAATCGAGACGATGAAGAACGTCAGCCAACTCTCGATCGACGCGGCCTTGATCCGCGACCCAGCACCCTCGGTCCATCGCGCCAGACGAACCGGAAGGCGATCCGTCAAACGAAAGGGGGGCTGCACATCGATGTCGTCGACATCGGTCAGTTCGATCCTCGCGGGATCGGCAGTCTCGTGTGCCAGCTGTTCGTCGTCGCCAACCTCGGGCGCGTACGAGCGTGGTTTGTCTCGGGGGTCGTCCATACCGCCCAACATGATCTCACTGAACGACCTCAAAGAGCGCGCATCGGCGCGATTCAGCGACGAGCGGTTGTCGCCAACTGTCGCAATGCGCCTTCAAGTCCTGCGGATTCACCCGCGACGACCCAGTCTCTCTTGTCACAGTCCGAGCAGCACCGGAGCGTCACTGGCGCATCTGGAGTTCTCAGATGAATTTCTACCATCGAGCGACCACACGACGTACACGGCGACATGAGAAACGACCTCACTGTGGTCGCCGGACGCAGCGACCTCCACGGCCACCACACAGTCTGAGGTGACCTAGTTCAAGTCGACACTTGCGGTGAATTTCTGAGCGACATGAGAAGATCTCATCGATTTTCATGACGTAATCCGCCACATTTCGCTCAACACAGGTGTTGCTTCGGCCATCTCGGCAGGACCAAGGCCTCAGCCGAGCCGGTCTAGGTCATCCGAAACGGTCGGAGACGAGTTGGATCGCGGTGATGCCGTTGAATCCCATGTGTATTGCGATGCTGAGCCACAACCGCTGGTAGCGCCACAGCGCGTACCCGCTGACAGCCCCGATGAATACGAGTCCCGGTAGCTGTAACAACTGGGCATGCACGACACCGAAGATGACCGAACTGATGGCGATCGCCTTCCAAGGACCCATCGAACGCTCGAGAGAACCCTGGACCAGACCGCGATAGAAGAGTTCCTCAGTGAAGGGAGCCAGGAAGAAAACGAGTCCTACCAGCAACCAGATCTCGTTGTCAGGAAATGCAGCTACGAGCTTTTCGGCCGGTTCGCCGACGTCACCGTCGGAAAAGCGAAGAATCGGCCAGTAGAGCGGCACGAGCGCAATCTGCGAGACCGCTCCGACGACGAGGCCGACAGCGATGTCGCTCGACCGGAAGGTCCTGAGTCGTAAAGCCCTGAGCGGGTCTCCTCCCGGTGCAGCGAGAACCAGAGCCGCTGCTGCGATGCCCAGAGCGATGGGCAGGGCGACCGCGATCCGCTCCCTCCCCATCAGGTCGCTCATCTCCTGGCCGCTCTCGCTGAGGATCGAAAAAGCGATCAGACCGAGAATGGCGGTGAGAACCCATGCTGCGAACGCCATCGGCAGCGTTCTTCCGGCCGGCGGCGGCAGGTGATCCAACGGCGGATCGTTCTCGATTTGTGGCTCTGTCACGAGCCTGGTGTCTAGCCGAGAATCGCCCGAATCGTCGTCAAGAGGACGAAGTTCGCTTCAGTTCGCGAGAGAGCCGTAGTCACCGATCGCGGCGATGACGCTCCGGCGATCCTCGACTGTCCATCCATTCGGTGGACGAAAGGTCTCGGCATGTCCGAGACAAAGCTCAAGCAGGTTCGGGTCATGCTGCTCGAGGCTCCAGTCGAGTGCGACGTGCCTCGCGGCGTACTCGAACACCAGCACCACATCGGCAACCCGATTGCAGAGGGGACGTGAACAACACCTGCCGCGCTGATCGCGCACAGTGAGGTCGACTTGATCAGGCGGCACCGAGTGATCCATCCGTCGCAAAGATACAACCATGCCGGGCCACCTTCGGTGACTGTCGACGCTACGGCGGCGAAGCGGTTCTTGACCCCTAGCATGGATTCATGGCACGCGACACATCGCATGACGACCTCAACGACCGCACGCCACAGCCCGGTCGGCGCAGCGAGGGTGGTTTCCCTCGGTGGTCACTGTGGATTCTGCTCGGACTGGTGGCTGCGACCTTCGTCGTACCGCAGTTGCTCGACACCGAGACCAGAACCGACATCACTTTCAGCGAGTTCATCACGAACGTGGACCAAGGTGCAGTGAACGAGATCCGCATCTCGAACAGCGACGGCGAGATCACCGGGACGTTGTCGAACGGGACCGACTTCGTCGCCACCGGCCCGATCGACCTGATCTCGGAGCATCAACTGTTGCTCGAAGACAGGAACGTGAAGGTCGAGCGTTTCAACAAGACCACCAACTTCTTCCTGTCGCTTCTGCCACTGCTTCTGCCGATCAGTCTTCTGATTCTGTTCTTCTGGTGGATGCAGCGACGGGCCCAAGGACAGATGTCAGGCATCATGTCCATCGGCCGCAGCAAAGCCAAGACCTACACCACGGAACGACCTGGCACGACCTTTGCCGACGTGGCCGGCTACGAAGGCGTCAAGCAGGAGATCACCGAGGTGGTCGACTTCTTGAAGAAACCAGAGCAGTTCGCCGCCATCGGGGCACGCATCCCGAAGGGAGTTCTCCTCGTCGGGCCTCCGGGAACGGGCAAGACCCTCATCGCAAGAGCAGTTGCCGGTGAGGCGGGGGTGCCATTTTTGTCAGTCACCGGCTCTGACTTCATGGAGATGTTCGTCGGTGTCGGCGCCTCGCGTGTCCGTGACCTGTTCCAGAGCGCCCGCAAGCTCGGAAGAGCAATTATCTTCGTCGACGAGATCGACAGCATCGGCCGCAAACGCGGAGCAGGGCTGGGCGGCGGACACGACGAACGCGAGCAGACCCTCAACCAGATGCTGGCAGAGATGGATGGCTTTGAAGCAACCGAAGGCATCGTCATGATGGCAGCGACGAACCGCCCTGATGTGCTCGACCCAGCACTGCTTCGTCCCGGCCGATTCGATCGGCAAGTCGTTGTTCCCCTTCCCGAGTTCGGTGAACGTCTCTCGATCATCAAGGTCCACGCTGCCGACAAGCAGATGGGCGAGGATGTCGATCTCACCACCGTGGCCAAGGGCACACCGGGCATGAGCGGTGCCGATCTGGCCAACCTCGTCAACGAGGCGGCACTCCACGCGGTTCGTCGAGGCGGCAGTCGCATCGAGGGCGTCGACTTCGAGAACGCCCGCGACCGCGTTCTGATGGGCCAACGACGTGAGTCGGTCGCTATGTCCGACCACGAGAAGGAGCTCACGGCCTACCACGAGGGAGGACACGCGCTTCTCGCAACCGTTCTGCCGAACGCCGATCCGGTGCACAAGGTCACGATCCTTCCCACAGGCCAAGCGCTCGGCGTCACCCAGCAGCTGCCCGAAGAACGGCACAGTTACACGCAGAGCTACGTGGAAGATCGTCTCGCCGTCCTCATGGGCGGCCGAATGGCCGAAGAACTCGTGTACGGCGTGACCTCGACCGGAGCCGCAAACGACCTCATGGTCAGCACTGAATTTGCCAGGAAGATGGTCAGAGAGTGGGGCATGAGCGTCAGACTCGGACCGATGGCATGGGGAGCGCAGAGCCAGGTCTTCCTTGGCGAAGATCTGATGACCTCACGCGACTACAGTGACGAGACCGCCAGAGTCATCGACGAAGAAGTCGAGCGCATCCTTCGGGGTCAAGAGGAGCGTGCACGCCGACTCTTGCGAGAGCATCGGACAGCCCTCAACAGCATTGCCGAGGCACTTCTCGAACACGAGACCATCACCGGAGCCGACGTGCAGCGCATCGCAGCCCAAGGCGGTCCGACCGATGGATCCGTCGGCATGGCACCAAGTCCGACAGTCGACGCAGAACTCTTGCCCATCATCCAGCGCGACGACATCTGATCAACAAGCGGCCCGATCAGCGATCGCGCACGGAAGCCATCGCCGCCCACAACTCGCCAGCTGGTGGTGGGCCGATGAAGCCGGCCTCAACCGCCCCGTCAGGCCCCGCGATGACCAACGACGGGACCGTGTTGATCGCGTAGCGCCTGTGAAGCTCTGGCTCTGCCTGCCAGCTGATCTCGACCACGGCAACATCATCTGTCGCGAGACTGTTGGCTTTCACCAGCGCTTCTTCGCATGCAGCGCATGTGTCCGACGAGAAAACCACCACGAGCCACGCAACCTCAACGGCATCGAAATCAGCTCTGTCGAGTTGTTGGGGGATCGGCGCAGTCCTCGATTGCGTCGGCGCATCTGGGCGGCGGCCTTGAACAACGGCTGCAACGACCAGTGCCACTGCGACCAGCACGACAGCGAGAATCACGCGCTCCACCGCCATAGCCTGCCATCGCACAGACGAGTTCGGACAACAGCAGCAGCAGCAGCAGCAACGGTGTCAGCTCAGCGGGAACGCCGTTGCATACATGACGCCAACGCCACCGACTCGTTCAGCGGTCACCGCAACCGTCACCGGCAACGAACTCTCGAGAATCAACGCATCGACGCCAGGAGCGAATGGCACACGCAGAGAGGTTCCGGATTCGATCTGAACGCGGGCCGTGATCGTCGCATCAAGACGAGCAAGGACTACCTCGGCCACTCGTTCGCTCGGATTGTGGATCAAGACCGCCGAGAGGACGTCGAACTCACTCTCACCAAGCGCGAGCCAGGTCGTCGCTAGCCTGCTGGAGAAGGTGCTATGGGCGAGGCCCGAACGCGCTCGCGGGTCTCGCAGCACTGGTGGCGGCTGAACGATGACCAACTCGGTTGTGGTCGTCGGAACAATGGTCGTGGTCGGCGCGACCGTGGTCGCAGCAGGGTCGGTTTCGGTGCCATCGTCGGCGATCTGTTCATCGCCCTCGGCAGTCGTCGGCACGGTGGTGGTCGACGTGGTGGTGGTGGTCGACGCAGGGAGATCGACCTCGACGACCTCGAGTTCGAGATCGACCACGACGGCGACGCCATTGGCCGACTCGACGACGAGACCGACGGCAATGCCAGGATCGACATCGAGGCGGAGACCCTCGTCGCGCGAGCCGGTGGCGACAATCGGAATCACTACCGTGTCTCTCGCAGGGACACTCAGCCCAATGGGGTCACCTGTGGCGAACAACACCGCTGACTCGGCAGCGACGTCGATCTCCGCGGGAACGTCGTTCGGGTTGTGGACATGGATCGAAGCCACCGTTCCGACATCGACGACGACCCCGGGCTGGAACCACAGTTCCCGCGCAATGACCGAGCCTAGCGCGACGGCCATTCCGCTCCTGCCTTCCGAGTTGTCAAAGGCCTGGATTCGGTCCACGACGACTCTGCCGGTCCGCGCGACGAGGTTCACCGACACCTGGTCGCGGCGCCGGACCACATTGCCGAGATCGATCGAGGCAACATCACGACCTGGCACCACGATGGCCTGAAATTCTGCGGCCTGGAACGCCCCTGCCTCGACCTCGGTGGCAAACAAGACATCGATCACAGCGTCATCGGGGAACGGGTTGAACACGATCAACCGCTCGACAGCGTCTCGCTGTGTGTCTCCTGCCGCCACCGACCATTCCTCGCCGGCGCGTGGCGCACACGGAGCGATGTCGGATCCCCATTCGGACTCGAGCCGGCGGCTGACGGCGAGGTGTCCACCCGGGGCTTCGACGATGGCAGAGACTCGATCGGCGTCGACTCGGTTTCTCATGTCGAGGTCAGCGACCGATCCCCCGGCCACCGTGATCGAGAACGAGACGGGCCGTGATGTCGGAGACATCGTTGTGATCGTGACCGGAATCTCCTTCGACTGGAGGTTGGCAATACGCAGCGTCGACTCGACGGCGACGCCCATGTCATCGGGAGAGATGAACACTGTCGGGCAGAACCACGTCGAGGTGAGCGCTCCAAGCGCGGGGACCAGCTGGGGCTCCTCGATGGAGGCCGCCGAAACGATCTGCTCTGGTGGGGACGGTTCGACGCGACTGTCGATACCGAACGCGACAACGACACCGACGGCAATCACCAGCCTGGCCGGCCAGCGCCACGCCTTCACGTCACGCCCTCGTCGGCCGAAGCAGTCTCATCATCCTCGACGACATCATCGTCCTGCTTACGGAACCGGACCTCGGAGAACGCGATCCGGGCGACAAGAACCCACGCAACCCATTGCGCGAGGAGCAGCGCCCAGCGGTCGGGGTCCGGCGTGAAGATCAACTCGGCTTCGCCGGCAACACCAACGTCATAGACCGCTGACCACCCGTACCCGACTTGTGACGGGACGCGCACGCCATTGACCTCGACACGCCACATGTGGGGCTCGGCCAAAGCGACAACGATTGTTCCTGCATCGACAGCGCCCGAGTAGAGCGTACTCCGTTCTCGGGTGCGGAATACTGGAATCGACACGCCTTGATCAGACGATGCAAGCACACCGACATCTGTCACGAGCAGCAGGTTGGGATCCACTTCGGTCACAGCTGCCCTTACCGACCGCCAGGCGATGTTCTCATAGACCACCACGGAAGGATCAGATGCGATCTTGCGCAGATCAAGCTGCGACGCCAACGTGGCCAACACGACCGGGTCGGCCGGCCGGATCACGACGTCGGCAAATGACGGAGCCAATGCCTGTGGCACAACGAGGTAGCGGACGCCGTAGGGCACGAGCAACCGACCGAGCCTTGTCGTGTCACCCTCTAGGCCATCTCGGATCGAGTTCAGCAGCCGATCAGTGGCCTCTCCAGGGGGGCCAAGCCACGCAGACCGCACGTCGGGAAGACCATCGGAACTCACAGTGATCGCGAGCGAAGAGCCCACCTCCCGACCTGGAGTTGGTAGCAGGTCGGGTTCACCCAGCCACAACACTCTAAACGTTCCAGCCGACTCGTCGGCCGTGATGAAGCGAAGGGCACCAGACAGGTCACTGTCGGGGTAGCCGTAGTCACCATCGGTCGACGCTCCGATTGCGGGGAGAATGGCCGCAGCCAGCGCGCCTACGCCGACGGCGATCGCAAGACGCCGCGTGGCGTCACCCAAGCGGGGTACATCGTGCTCGAAGGCCGTAAAGGAGATGGCTGCGGCCCAAGCGAGACCAACCGCTGCCGGCGCCAACAGAGTCGCTGCATCGGGCAGATCAATCGTGAGGATGTCGTTCGTTGCGATCCAAGCCGCTGCAAACGATCCGAGTGCCACCGCCGCCGCCCTGGGCGCCCACGCCGCACGCCAGTCGCGGCCGATGAGAAGCGACAGTCCGGCGGCGACGACGACTCCCCAAAGCAAGGGCGACTCGCCGAAGCGGCCCGTGTCAAAGCGCATCAGATCAGTGAGTGACGAAGGTCCGCCATCGTATACACCGACCACGGCAGACCACAGCGCCGTCGGCTCTCCGGCGAAGCGGAGAAGCCACGGCAGGTGGAGCGCAGCGGCGACAGTTGTCGCCATCACCGCGAGGATTACCGCCCGAATGGGCGACAGGATGTTTCCTGTCAGGCCGCTGGCGACAACCATCACCGCGGCGATTCCCGGCACCATGACGAGCACGAAAGGCTCGAATGATGCGATGACCGCCAGCAACAGACCGAGCGAAATGATCTGATGCACCAACGACCTGGGCGGCACTCCGGGCCCAAGCTCGCCCTTCAGATGCCCGTACGGAGCAACTCCGATCAGTCGCGCCAATCTGAGCACGATGAAGGGCATCGATCCGTACAGAAGCAACAGGTCCCAACGCGCCGAGGCAATGGCGTTGTAGGGAATGGGGATCGCCGCATACACCACTGCAGCAACCACACGGCCTCGACGAGACCCGAGCGGTCCGCTGAGACGCCACACTCCGACCCATCCGAGCGGTATCAGGCCGAGAATCAACACCTGGCGAAGCAAGCCGGTGGCGCCGAACATCACCGACGACGCCAGCCCCAGGAGGCCGAGCCCAACGGGAGCCGGGCCTGAGGAGCCGAGTTCGACCTCGTTCCACCCCGAGCCGAATGAGTGCAGAAGAGCGCCCCGATCAGGGAAGGCAACGAACTGACCGACGGGCACGATGTCACGGGTGATGAGATGGCGCGCCCCGAAAAGGAACAAGATCGTCAGCACCGTCCACACGACGATGGCCATCCGTCGCGGGCCATCACCGAGCGTTCCTGCAAAGGCGCGGCCGCGCTCTGTGAAATGCTGGATTCGGCTTCCACCGCCGATCTGGCCACGGAGGAACCCAGTCAACCGTGCGCTTCCGCGGACCTGGAGACGCCTGATGTCGCGATCTCTGACACGGCGCAAACGCTTCAGGCCGCGGCGGCCCGACATGATCGCCCGCAGCCTCACCACGTTCCACACCCAGGCTCCGAGCACATCGCCGGCCTGACGGAAGCGACCGGTGACGGTCGCCAACACCGCCTCGGCGACTGCCATCAGAAACGCTTGTGGCAGGACCAGGAGCAGGTCGAGCCAGCCATAGCACTTGGCCATGGTGCGAACTCTGTGCCGAGCGAGGCGCCGACGACGCTCGTCTGGAAACCCACGCTCGGCAAGAGCTTCGCGGTGACGGGCGGTCGCGGCAGGCACGACGAACACACGGGCGCCGACGACATGCGCTCGCCAACACAGGTCGAGATCATCGCCGAAGTAGTCGATCCCGGCGTCGAACCCCTCGAGGGTCGCGAACAGGTCGGAACGGATGAGGATGCAGCCACCCTGCACCGAAAAGACGTCGCGTACGCGGTCGTGCTGTTCTTGGTCTAACTCTCCTGCTTCGGCGTACGGCGCAGTAACACCGGCCTTGTCGATCGCGTTGCCGACAGACCGGATCCGTCCCGGCTCTTCGAAGTCGAGAAGCTTCGGCCCCGCGATGCCTGCATTCGATCGAAAACTCTCCTCCACAAGCCTCGTGACTGCATCCGGAGCCAACGCAACGTCATCGTGGAGAAAGAGATAGAACGCAGCACCGCTGACCAACTCCGGAGCCTGGTTCGCTGCCGCTCCGTATCCGGGATTGGAATCGAGCCGATGAACCGCTGCGTCTGGGATCACATCTCGAACGAGTGACTCAGGATCTTCAGTACTCGCCGCGTCGATGACGAGGGTGGCCAGAGACGGATAATCCTGGGCAGCAAGGTGCTCGAGACACTCCCTGAACCATGATCCAGGGTTGCGTGAAACAACAACTGCCACCACCGGAGGTGTTGAGGTGGATGCGGTCGCCACGAGGGTTCGATAGTACCGGACGCATGCGGTCACCGGCTTCCGTCGTTGGCCAATATCATGGTGGAATGGGCGTGACACCACGCGATCTGCTCCGCGGCGACCGCGAGCAGACCAAGGACGCCGCATACACCGCCATTGGATTCGCCATCCTCGGTTTCCAACGCCTTCGGTACCACCGAAGGGAACTCGGAAAGCAATTGGCAGCTGGCGGCAGAGACCTCACCGATGCCAAGGCGGCCGAGATCAGCGGTGTTGCAGACATCGTCGACTCTGCGCTCCGGCAGTGGTCGGAGTCACCGTTGACACACGTGAGTGAGCCGGCGTCACTCGCTCTCAGCGTGTCCCGTCATCTCAGGGAGCAGCTCCTGGAGCCATGGCTCGCGCAAGCGAATCAGCCAGCCGAGACCCTGAGCACCGCGACGTCCACCACCTCGACACCGGCAACCGACGACACGTAGTCGGGAGCGTCACCGAACGGGAAGCTCCTTCCTGAATCGGTGACGATCCAGTAGCCGTCGCCTGAAGCGGTCTTGGCCATGGCGACAACGGGACCGCGGTTGAATCGCCCCGCTCTCGAACCGTGGAAGTAGACATCACCGAAAGTGAAGACGCCGCCATCGGAGGCAACGAACCAGTACCCCGTTCCGCCATTCGCCGCCGACATGCCGGTGATCGGTTCGTCGAGGTCGATATCACCGGTCGATCCGTAGAAATCAGCATCTCCGAAGGTGAAGATTCCCCCATCGCTCGCCACGAGCCAGTAGCCGGCACCCGTTGTTGTCGGGTCCATCCCGACCACGGGTCGACGGAGCGGGATGCCACCCATCGAGCCAAGGAAACTGGCAGAGCCATAGGTGAAGATTCCGCCATCAGCTGCGACAAGCCAGTAGCCGGCTCCGTCTGGTGTTGTGGCCATGTCGACTATCGGCTGATCGAGATCGATGTCCCCAGCGCTTCCGTGGAAGGCGGCGTCACCAAATGTGAAGATTCCGCCGTCGCTCGCCACGAGCCAGTATCCGTAGCCGGTGGACGTCGGGGTCATCGAAACAATTGGTTCGACGAGATTGACAGCGCTCATGTCACCGAAATGGAGCGCATCGCCGAACGCGAGTACGGTCCCGTCGGCCTTCGCCAACCAGAACCCGTTCGGCGACTCGGGCTGAACAATGAAGTCGGGGAACTGGTACCAGTCGGACTTCAAGCCGAACGTCTGACGCACGACATCGCCGCTCCAGTTAGCGATGGAGACATCCACCACACCACCGCTGCCCGTCAACCGGACCCCCCGGGTCCGGCCACCCCACTCGCCGAATCCGTTCCTCGCCGTGACGTCGATCGAGTACAGGGTCCCGACAGCGGGCCAACGAGCCTCGACATCGGTTCGCTTGATCGAGGTTTCCCAGGTGAAGTTCGAGTTTCTCTCGATGGCGTCGCCGAGATCCTCGACCGCAGGGAACGCGTTGCCTTCACTCAAAGGAGCAGTCCAACCACCGGTCGAAGACGCAAACTCGGTGAACGAGATCTGATTGTCGTCATGTCGTCTGACCTGGCCCGCGGTGGCCTCAATCGCTGCTGTCGAAGTGGCTCTGGTCGGTCCGTTGTCGAGCGGCAGGCCGTCGAACCACGCTCCGCCATATACCTGGCAGCTCTGCGTGTCGCAGGTGTCAGAAGCAAACCCGCCTGCATCGGCTGAGCGAGAAGCGGCGAGAGCCAACGCGTACGACCTGGCGGCAACCGCCTGCGACTTCAGGGCCTCCATGCCGGCGCCGTCGCCGAGTTCCCCCCAGATGGCGGCCATCTCCTGGGGTACCACACCCCGTAGGTAGGCCTCGATGGCAACCCGATTGATGGTGAAGGCCGATCCGCCCTTCTCGACGAGGCGGAGTGCACCACGGTACGCACGATTGATGTCGCAGATGACGAACATGTCTGCGAGCGCATCAGATTGCTGTTCGAGATCGACGATTGCCTCAACGAATGGATGCTCGCCACGACCTGGCGTTCCTGCCACCGAGGCGACTTCGACCGTCCACGCGCCTCCGCACCCGGAAGCCCGCGACACTTCGAATGTGTCGACGCCGAGGACCCGTATCCGGGCAGCTTCACCAGCAACGAAGGCGACTTCACCGATGTGGAACGGCGTCTGGGCCGTCATCTCCAGCGACTGACCGTCGAGCGCCGACAACCACACGAGCAGATCGTCGTTCGGGACGGGATCGCCGAACGTCGTGTTCGAGTAGTAGTGATCGAGGATCTGCTCGTAGGTCCAGCCATGATCGAGCGCATAGCCGAGCGCTCCGTACTGGCTCATGCCTCGGCCGTGTCCGAGGCCACGGCCCTCGACAACGATGTCTGCGGGCGCAGGTTCGGCGGCAGAAGCAGGCGAAGCAACAAACACCGTGGCAAGAATGATGAATGCGGCAGCGATCCCGGTGATTCGGAGCATTCCGCTGTGGCCGGCCACCGGATGGTGACGATGTGTCGTGATCATTGGCAATCGTGTTGGTCTCAGGCGTCACACATTCGACGGGTGTCTATGTGATCGGCGTGAATCACTGCTGGTCTGAACATTCAATGTCGTCTCGGGTCTGCGCCGCTGCCACCATCGGCGACCCGGCAAGCCTAGAAGCATCTGCGGCACTCCTGACCTCGCCCCCGGCCGTGAAGACGAAAGGCGCTCCGCTGTCCATGTATCCACCGATTACGGATCCAGCCACATCGACGTTCCAACCCTGCAGTCGGCTACCGAGCCTGACCACTCTTCCATCGGACCGGAACAACACGTAACCGCCGTCGACGCGCTCGATCGCGACCATGTTCTGGGCCGAGTCGATGATCGCTCCTGCCCGTTCCGCGTCACCGAAGGTGTAGACCTGACCGTCGGCGCCGAGAAGCCAGTAGCCAGCCCCACTCGACGTGACGGCTGCGTCGACGATCGGTGAGGAAATTGCTATCGCGCCGAGAGATCCGTGGAACTGCGCTGTCCCGAAGGTGAACACGCCACCATCGGCCGCGAACAGCCAATACCCGTCGTCGGATGTCGCGATCGCCACTACAGGGGCAGCGAGGTCGACTCCGCCGAGCGAACCGTGAAATGCAGCACCTCCAGAGGTGAACACCCCTCCGTCGGCCGCCGCCACCCACAACTCCGAACATGGCCCCACAACGAGGTCGACTGCCTGAGAGGTCGGTAATCGAGTGGCAACAGCAGCATCGCCGAGAGAGGTGACTACCCCATCGCGAGTCACGGCAACGACACCTGGTTTGGCGCTCATCAGGTCAGGCAACCATGGGACATCGTCGATGGCTGTTGCGATGACGCGCGCCCTGACCCGGGCTGGTGTCCAGCCGGGGTGTTCAGTGATGAGCGCAGCGATCGTCGCTGAAAGCAGCGGGGCCGCGAACGACGTGCCCGTAACGAGAGTTCTCGGCCGAGAGTCGCTCGCACTGGCCGTCATCAGCTCGATGCCTGGGAGCATCACATCGGCCCACTGCGTCCCGATGGCGACGTCTCCGGCTTCCGACGTTGCACCAGCGCTGAGAACGGTGTCGAAGGCAGCAGGACAAGGAGGCGCCAACAAGCTCGCGTTTCCTGCAGCAGCGACCACGACCGCGCCGGCCAGCTCCGCCTCCGCTATTGCCGCTTGCAGTTCGTCGGCGTCGGCACACGAGCCGGTGATCGAGAGGTTGATGACGTCGGCGCCCTCGGCCACTGCACACCGAACCCCTGCTGCGACGACAGCTGCAGAAGCGATGGTGCGACCTTCGCCGTCGAAGCCAACGATCGGAATGTCGAGGATGGTGATGCCAGGTACGGCCGGCCCGAGGCCGGCTGCGTCGAAGGAGATCGGGGCGATCAGTCCGGCCACGTTGGTGCCGTGTTCGAGGTGCAGGTCCGAGTTGACACCTGGCGCACAGGCAGGCCGTCGGACATTGCCGATCAGGTCTGGATGATCGAGTCGAATTCCTCCGTCGACAACCGCTATCAGAGCGCCTTCGGCGGAGATTGAAGGTGGCGTGGTGACACCTAGCGGCTCGAGGTGCCACTGTCGAAAGATCAGACCTGTTCCGAGATCACATCCGGTGAGGCACGGGTCGGGACCGCTCAACACCGTCAGTACCGGAGGCGGTGCACTCGTGGTCGTCGCTGGCGTGGTCGTCGAGGCTGAGGTGACCTCAGTGGTACCTGGCGTCGACGCTGGTGGTGCCGATTCTTCCGGCGCTGCCAACGTTGTCTGTGGTGGAGTGGACACCGGGGGTGGCAATATCGTGCTCGGCACCACCAGTACGGCCGGCGTCGATGGCGTCGTGGTTCCCGTTGGGACATCACCGGTTGACTCGACGGCGGTGGTCGCCTCAGGGTCCGAGATCGTCGTCTCGGGCGCACTTGTCTCAGGGACGGTCTGCGCCGCGGCGGGATCGATGAAGACCACTGCCAGCAACGCCGAAGCGGTGGAAGCCACCGTGGCGCGCCACGCCAGTCGGCGGAAGCGTTGTCTCTGTTGTCGACTCACAGGTGCAGTCCGTTCGGGTTGCTCCGCCCGTCAGTCCACAACCACCGAGAGTAACGAAACGGCGACCCAAAACGGTGATACCCGGTCGCGCATCAGAAGCCGACGCTTCGACAGGTCAGGTGAGGAGATCGCTCTCGACCTCTATGTCGTTCTCGACCATCATCCTGATCAGTTCCTCGAAACGAACGTCAGGTGACCAGCCGAGCTTCTCGTTCGCCTTCGAGCTGTCACCCACGAGGAGGTCGACCTCTGCCGGACGCATGAAGCGCTCGTCATGGCGGATGTAGCTCTCCCAATTGTCGAGCCCTGCGGCATTGAACGACAGTTCGACCATCTCGCGAACCGAATGTGTTTCGCCCGTGGCGATGACGTAGTCGTCAGGATCGTCCTGCTGCAGCATGGCCCACATGGCCTTGACATAGTCGCCCGCAAATCCCCAGTCCCGCTTCGGAGACATGTCGCCCAGGACGAGATCGGGCTGCAGACCGAGCTTGATCCTGGCGACCGCGTTCGTCACTTTGCGGGTCACGAACTCGATGCCTCGACGCGGTGACTCGTGATTGAAGAGAATCCCGGAACATGCGTACATGTCGTAGGACTCGCGATAGTTCACCGTGGTGTGATGGCCGAACACCTTGGCGGTGCCATAGGGACTTCGTGGGTAGAACGGCGTCAGCTCTGTCTGAGGCGTCTCGCGGACCTTGCCGAACATCTCAGAGCTCGACGCTTGGTAGAACCGGATCGGATTTCCTCTTCCCCCGACGAGACGAATGGCCTCGAGCATCCGCAAGACTCCGAGACCAGTCACGTTCGCGGTGAGTTCCGCCTGCTTGAACGACAGAGCGACGAAGCTGATCGCACCGAGGTTGTAGACCTCGTCCGGTTGGGTGTACTCGAGCGCAGCAATCAGGGAAGGAAGATCCTGAAGGTCGCCGGACACGATCTCGACGAACGGAAGGTCGCGCTGAATCAAAGCGGCCTTCGGGTTCGACTGGCCTTTGACCAGTCCGTAGACCTTGTAGTCAATCGAATGCAGGTACTCGGCCAAATACTGGCCGTCCTGGCCGGTGATACCGGTGATCAAAGCGGAGGGCACACAACACCTCTTGAAAGTCGGGGGTTCGGGGGTGATCCGATGGTAGGTGCCACTGGCCTCCGAATCGGGCCAATCCATCCCGTCGACGACACCGACGACCCGAATTTCAGCGGGAAACGAGATCGGTGTACAGCTTCATCATCTGCTCGGCGGCACCGGCCCAGGTAAACTCACCAGCACGTCGGATGCCAGAAACGGCCATGCTCGCGGCGAGCCCTTCGTCGTCCAGCACCTTCGCCAAGCCGGCAGCGAGGGCCTGGGCGTCATCGACCGCGACAAGAAGCCCTGCATCGGCGGCCACTTCGGCTGCTGCTCCCGCATCGGCAGCAACCACGGGAACACCCGCGCTCATAGCCTCGAGAATCGGCAGACCGAAGCCCTCGTAGCGGCTCGGATGCGCGAGTACTGCTGCCCCATCCACGAGAGCAGCGAGCTCGTCGTCTCCGATTCTGCCAAGATGAACCGCCCTGGCGCGGAGTCCGGGAGGGAGCGACGCGAGAGCTGCTTCGATGGCCTCGCTGTCAGGTCCAGGTGCTCCGGCTAGCTTCAGCTCGACATCGTTTCGATCGGCTGCGAGTTCGGCGAATGCCTCGATGAGCAGGGGAAAGTTTTTCCGCTTCATCGCAGTTCCGACGCCAGCGATGTACCTGGAGCCTGCAACGAGTTGCCTTGGTCTGCGTGCCTCGATACCAGGGGCGATCACAACGACCTCTGTGTCGTAGCGCTCCTCGAGCTCGCGCCCGATCACGTGCGCTGTCGTGTGAACCACCGCGCCGCGGCGCACCGCAGCGCGGATGGCCGAGTCGAAGTGTTTCACCGATCGGGCAGTTGACGCGGCCTCGTGGATGAACGAGAGGTCGTAAACCGAGACGACGGTTGCTGCTGTCGACGGCGGTACGACGTAGTTCGTTCCGTGGATGACGTCCGGAAAGCCGAGCCGTTTGTCGACCCGTGACCGGCCGGTCAGCCGCCACACCGGCCGAGCGATGGCGGCAGGTAAGGCAAGAGGCGTGGCCCCGACTCCACCATCGCCGCGGTTACGACCGCTCATCGTCCACGGGACGATCTCTGGCGGATCGTTGCTCGACGCGAGTGAGCGAAGCAATCCATCCACCACCGCAGCGACTCCAGAGCCAGCGCCAAGCAGAGGCGTCACATCAAGGGCCACTCGCACCGCAGCGACCGTACTCGCAGCTTTGACCACTATCCACAGCCGCGGTCAGGTACCACTGAACGAACACCCGACCGAACTACGCTTGCCCGTTTCGCCACGCAGCGCGATCCACGAGGGTACAGAGGCCACACATGACGGATACATCCTCACCAGGGGACGAAGAACCTCAAGCTATGACCTCAGGCGAACAGGGCTTCGCCCACATCGTGGTCGAGATCGAAACCGAGACCGAGCGGCGACGCAGGAGCGGGGAATATCCGCCCGAATTGCTCGAACGCCTCGACGCAGAGTTCGACCGATTCGCGCCGCTGACCTTCCGGCGAACCGGCATCGACGGTGCAATCAGAGCAGTCGAATCTTCAGCGTTCGTGAACATCGACCCTCCTCTCGAATCGTCGCGCCGTAGCGCCACCTTCATCAAGAAACTCATCAAGAAGACGACGAGCTGGTACCACCTTCACATTGTCCGCCAGATCACTGCGTTCGGCATCCAGACGACGCGGCCGCTGCGGATGCTGGCCGAGTCAACGCGCGATCTCGAACAAAGGATCAGCGATCTCGAGCACGCAGCCGAGGTGATCGGCGAGACAGAAGCGGTACTCAAGAGCATCCCGACATCAGCGATAAACAACACCACAGCCGCAGAGATCCGTAGCCTGCTTTCACCCCACGACGGTCGCATCGTCGTGCTCGGCGACAGTGAAGAGACCCTCGTCTCAACCCTGGTCGACAGCGGCCTCGACGCCTACGGGGTGTCGCCGGCCGGCGGGGGCGGTCTCGACATCGAGATCAGAGCCGAAGACCCACTCAGCCACCTCCGTTCGGTCAACTCGGCAACGCTCGGTGGCGCCGTGCTGGTCGGAATCGCTGACGCTGCCCCGACTGCTGCCCGAGTCGAGGCCGTCCGCCTGCTGTGCGACCGTGTCGCTCCAGGCGCTCGGATCATCGTGGTCACCATCGAACGCGACGCATGGGTGTCCACCGTCGGCCCAGTACGCGCTGACCTCGCCGTTGCCCAACCCTTCTCGACCGACACATGGCTCCATCTGCTGGAGCACTTCGGCGCTCGAGCGCCACGGCTCGAAGCCGTGGTCGACTCGCAACGAATCATCGTTGCTTCTGCGTCGTGAGCACCGCAGCTGTTCACCAACTGCTTCCGACCTTCAACCCTCGTGACGCCGTCGGCAACAACACGCTCGAACTGGCACGTCTTCTCCGTGAAATGGGCTACGAGAGCCGTATCTTCGCAACCCACATCCACCCTGAGCTGTCGAGACATGCGAGTCCCGTCGATCAGATGCCGGACGACGAAGCGTGGCTCATCTATCACCACTCGATCGGGGGCGCAGCCGGGGACGCTTTCGAGCAGCGTGCGGGCCGCAGGATCCTCGTGTACCACAACATCACGCCGCTCGAATTGGTCGAACGATGGGCGCCGGAAATCGGTGCCGAGATTCTTCTCGGACGAGATCAGACCCATCGCTATGCCTCATTGACCGACGTCGCCGTCGCTGACAGCGACTACAACCGCAGTGAACTCGAAGCTCTCGGATATCGGAGAACCACGACGATTCCCGTCATGTTCGAGCCGGGAAGACTCGAGCACGACTCGCGCCACAAGAAGGGGAACGGCACACGGCTCCTCTTTGTTGGTCGGCTGGCGCCGAACAAAGCCCAACACGAACTCGTGGCGGCACTGCTGTTTCTGCGCCAAACGAGCGATCCGGCCGCAACCCTCCACCTCGTTGGGTCGCGGACATTCGGTAGCTACGCGGATGCGCTGTACTCCTACATCGACGACCTCGGCCTCGACGAGGCGGTGTTCGTGCACGAAGGCGTCACCGATGCGGAGCTCGCAGAGCACTACGCGGCCGCTGATGTCTTCGTCTGCGTCTCGGACCACGAGGGATTCTGCGTGCCGGTCATCGAAGCCATGCACCATGGCGTGCCCGTCGTTGCGTACGACTCCTCGGCCGTTGGTGGAACCGTCGGTACAGGCGGACTCGTCCTGAGTTCGAAAAGTCCCGATCATGTCGCTGCGGCAGTTTCGCGCGCTGTCGACGACGACGAGCTCCGGTCTCAGATGATCACGGCCGGAAAGCGTCGGGCTGCCGACTTCGAACTCTCGAAATCCCGCGACGCATGGAGTCATCTGATCAAGAGCCTGGATCCGGGGTCATGAGGGAGTTCGGCTGGGACGGCGTTCACATCTTCGTGCCCACCGTGTATCCGCGTGACGGCATCGGAGGCCATGTCGAACGGACCGTGAAGGCGCAGCGAGCCCGCGGCCGAAAATCGGAGATCTTCGTCGAGTCCTTCCATCCGGCAACCGCCGACCAGTGCCATCACGTCTCACAGCTCGATACGCACCTTGCGGCAGGTGAACGGAACGTCTTCATCTTCCAGACCGGCAGCGGGTCGACGTTGCCCAACGTCCTGATACCCCGATCGGAGCCGCTGGTTGTCTATCACCAAGGCCTTACGCCAATCGACCTCATGTCGCCGTGGTCGACAGAGTCGATCGGCGCGCTGACGCTCGGTCGTCGCCAACTCGAGGAACTCGCCAAACGGGCCGACCTCGGTATCGGATCATCACAACACAACGCCGACGAACTTGCCGCCCTCGGCTTTCGGCGAACAGCAATGGCTCCGGTGGTCTTCGACGCGTTTGCGAGCAGCCAAAGTCCCGCCAGACCAACAGCAAGCAGGCCGCGAGTGCTCTTCGTTGGTCGGATCACCCCGAACAAGGGCCAGCACGACCTCATCGAGTCCTTCGCAGTGGTCAGAACACGCGTGCCTGACGCAGAGCTCCGACTGGTCGGAAGCGTGACCACGCCGAGCTACCAGAACTCCCTCGAGCGCTTGGTGAAGTCCCTCGACCTCACTGATTCGGTGACGTTCGTCGGCGACGTGAGCGACGATCAGCTCCGAGGCGAGTACGCGTCGGCCGACCTGTTCTGCAGCATGTCGGACCACGAAGGCTTTGGGATGCCATTGGTCGAAGCTGCCGCAGCCGGCATTCCTGTCATCGCCTACGCGGTCGCAGCCGTGCCAGGCACCGTTGGTTCGGGCGGCATATTGCTCGACTCCAAGGACCCGGCTCTGGTCGCCACCGCTATCGAACGCGTGCTCACCGACGATGCGCTCCGACAGGACCTTGTCGCGGCCGGACATGCCAGAGTCGCCGAACTGGCGCCCGACAACGCGGTCGATGCGCTCGACATAGCGCTCAACGACCTCGCTGACGAACTCACAAGCTCCACCGGGCAGGCACGATGAAGTTCGGCGTCGTGGTACCCCGTTACGGCGGCGAAGCGGTCGGAGGTGCCGAGAAAGCAATGCGAATGATCGCGGAGCGACTCGTTGCCTGGCACGGTTGGACCGTCGATGTGTTCACGACGTGCAGCGAGTCTGCCCTCACGTGGGAAGACGTCATCGATCCTGGAACAACCGTCGTCGATGGCGTAACGGTGCACAGGTACGCATCGTCAGCAGGCAGAGACCCCGAGTGGGGCCTCATTGCCGGGCGAGTCGAAATCTCGCCGACGACCGTCGACGACACCGGACAGCAACTTTTCATCGACCGTCAAGGCCCGCTGTGTCCCGACATGCTCGAAGCAGCAGCGTCGAGCGATGCGGAACTCGTTGCCTTCAGCCCGTATCTGTTCTATCCGGCGGTGCGTGGCGTTCCGATGCTCGGTGATCGGTCGATCTTGCACGGCGCTGCACATGACGAACCGGCGCTTCACCTCGACGTGATGCAGCACATGTACGCGGCGGCAGGAGGCCTGTCGTACTACACCGATGCCGAACGGGATCTCGCAGAATCGCTGTTCCCGGTGAGCCACAAACCGAAGATCACCCTCGGACTCGGCATCGACGAACCAGACACCACAGGCGACATCACCACAGTTCGCGAAACGTTCGGCATCGGCGATCGACCGTACGTGGTCTGTGTCGGCAGAGTCGAGAACGGCAAGGGAGCGAGAGCGCTCGACGGTTTCTTCCGCGAGTACGCACTTCGAAGAAACGGCGACCTCGCCCTTGTTTTCGTCGGACCCGCCAGCGAACAACTCGACCCACATCCGGACATCATCGTGACCGACCGAGTGGATGAAGCCACCAAACATGCCCTCGTCGCCGGCGCTCTGGTCAGCATCTCGCCGTCGGCGATGGAGTCCTTCTCGATGGTCATCCTCGAGTCATGGGTCGCGGGAACGCCCGTGTTGGTCAACGCCAAGTGCGGAGCGACAGTCGAGCACGCTTCGAGAGGACAAGGTGGGTTGTGGTTTGACGATTACCCGAGCTTCGAAGTCGCACTCGATCGTCTGGTACGCGACACAGCCCTCCGAGACGCCTTGGCGCTCAATGGCCTGAACTACACGGTCGCGACGTTCTCCTGGGAAGCTGTGATCGACCGGTATGTCGGATTCTGCCGATCGATGCTCGCCCACAGGAAGTGACCAGGACTGCTTCGATGACCACCGGAGACATCGTGACCCTCGCAGGTGGAGTCGGCGCCGCCAAGTTCCTGAGAGGACTGATCGAGGTACACGACCCGCGCCGCTGCGTCGCGATCGTCAACGTCGCCGACGACTTCCACCTTCACGGGCTCCACATCAGCCCCGACCTCGACACGGTCACCTACACCTTGTCGGATCAGGTGAACCCCGAGACAGGATGGGGCCGGGTCGGCGAGTCGTGGTCGGTCCTCGCCGAACTCGAACGACTCGGCGGCGAGACATGGTTCAGCCTCGGTGACAAAGACATCGCCCTGCACATGTTCAGGACCCAGCGAATCGCCGACGGCGCGACCCTGACCGAAGTGACCAGAGAGATCACCAGCGCCTTCGGTATTGCCGTCGACGTCATTCCCGTGACCAATGAACCAGTCGAGACCAAACTGACGCTGACCGACAACACTGAGATCGACTTCCAGGACTACTTCGTCGCCAGACAACACAACGTCGCCGTGTCGGCGGTCAGGTTCCGCGGCGCTGACGATGCAACACCGGCCCCGCGGGTGCTCGCCGCCATCGACAACGCAGAAACGATCGTCATCGCGCCGTCCAACCCCATCGTGTCGATCGGACCTCTTCTCGCCGTCGATGGCATCAAACAACGGCTCATAGACAACCGGGATCGAGTCGCCGCCATCTCACCCATCGTCGGAGGGAAAGCATTGAAGGGGCCAGCTGACCGGCTCCTCCGCGAACTGGGACACGAAGCATCTGTGGTCGGCGTGGCGAGGATCTACGCCGACATAGCGGCAACACTCGTGATCGACAGCGTCGACGAACACCACCGCGATGCCGTCGAGGCCACCGGCCTACGCTGCATCGTGACCGACACGGTCATGTCCGACATCGAACGCTCGGCGGCGCTGTCATGCGCACTCCTGGAGACACTGTCATGACCCTCACGATCATCCCCATCCACGGCATCGGCGAGATCCGGGAAGGCAACGACCTCGGACGCACCATCGCCGAGGCCGCGCAGGCCGGCGAAGCAGGACTCGAATCCGGCGACGTCCTCGTCGTCACTCAGAAGGTCGTCTCCAAAGCCGAAGGCGCGATGGTCGACGTCGACCCCTCGGACCCGCTGTCGCACAAACCCATCGTCGAACGCGAGTCAGTACGCGTCCTTCGCCGAAGAGGCGAACTCATCATCAGCGAGACCAAACACGGATTCGTGTGCGCCAACGCCGGCATCGACCTCTCGAACGTCGACCGTGGCACCGCGGCTCTGCTCCCTGACGACTCCGACCGCAGCGCGCGCCGCATCAGGGACCGCATTCGCGGGCTCTACCAAACCGAAGTCGCTGTCATCATCAGCGACACGTTCGGACGACCATGGCGCAGAGGCCTCACCGACGTCGCCATAGGTTGCGCAGGGATCGGAGCGATCCTCGATCTCAAAGGAACCAACGACGCCCTCGGCAGAGAGCTGATGGTCACCGAAGTCTGTGTGGTCGACGAACTCGCCGGTGCAGCAGACCTCGTCTGCGGAAAGTCAGAAGGCGTTCCCGTTGCCATCATCAGAGGAGTCGATGCCAACTGGCTCAGAGACTCATCGGTCTCCGACGAGATCATCAGAGACCCGGCAGAGGATCTCTTTCGGTAGGACCTGCATCATCGCTCTGTTGAACGTTCAGGCGCCATGGAAGCTCTGCGCGGAGTGAACGTGCCCGGAAAGCTCAGCTGTTGTCGCCGGCCTGGGACATGGTTGCCGCGATGCCTTCCCGGAGGGTGGTCCAAGGGGCCCACTCAAGCCGGTGAGCGGCATCCTGAATCGGAAACCCGACACCGGGACGATCGAGCAGTCGCGCCGCGCCGAACTCGACTGACACATCGCGACCTGAAACCGCCGCAACGGTGTCGGCAACCTCGCTGACCGATGTCGCAACGCCGCTGCCGACGGGAATCACGGCGCCCGACTCGACATCGAGCGACCTCGCGATCGCGTCGACCGCATCATCGACATACACGAAGTCGCGGAGTTGGGTCCCGTCGCCCTGCACACGTAACGGATCACCCGCAACAGCAGCTGCGACGAAATTCGCGATGACAGGCCCATTCACATCAGTTCGCTGCCGAGGACCATAGACGTTGGCGAGGGCAACGACTCGGACATCGAGGCCGTACACATCGCCATGAACGCGGGTGTAGTCGACCACCGCCTCGGTCGAGATGTGACTCGGCGTCCGAGGTTCTTGCCCCACAACGATGCGGCCGGTCGAGGCAGCCTCTCGCCGGAACAGCCCATGGACACCGACACAGATCTTCTGGATCTCATGGGCGCGGACCGATTCGAGCACATTCAGAGTCCCGAGCACGTTGACGTCAGCGTCGTACAACGGATCGAGCAACGAACCAGGGCGATCGACATGTCCCGCGAGGTGAACAATTGAGTCGGGCTTCACTCGTCCGACCAGATCGATGAAATCGGGCGTCCTGACGTCGATCTGGTGGAACCTCAGCCCGCCGTCAGTGCGGGCATCATCGAGGTTGGCGATCGAACCGAACGAGAGGTCGTCGACAGCCTCGACCTTGCAGCCACCGGCAATCAGACGATCGACCGCGTGCGACCCGACGAACCCGGCGGCGCCAGTGACGAGGACGACAGCCCCATCATCCATCGTTCGGACCCGGGACCCTGTCGCCATCCAGTTGAGCACCGGCGGCGACCTCCTCACCAGCGCCGATGACCGAGCAACCGGTGACACGTGCTCCTGCACCGATCCTGACGCCATCCATCAGGACCGAGTCCTCGATAGCGGCTCCTTCACCGATGTGCACGCCATTCATCACCACCGAAGCTACGACTGCGGCATCCGTTCCAACAGTCGACCCAACGCCGATGACCGAGTCCACCACACGCGCCGACCCCGCCACATCGCCGCGCACCGGTTCAGCCGACGCGCCGGCACGACGTCCCGTGATGACGTCGAGGTTTGCTGTCACATAGAGCTGCGGAGTTCCCGTGTCGAGCCAGTACGTGTCGGCTGCCATCGCGTACAGACCGCAGCGGTCGACGATGGCCGGGAAGGTCTCTCGCTCGATCGACACCTCTCGGCCTGGCTCGATCAGGTCGAGAACCGACGGCTCGACGACATAGGTGCCAGCGTTGATGAGATCGGTCGGGGCTTCTTCGCGGGGAGGCTTCTCGACGAACGCTATGACCCGGCCTTCGTCATCGGTCGGAACCACACCGAAAGCGGAAGGGTCTTCGACCTTGTGGAGAGAGATGGTTGCTTCAGCGCCTCTCGAGCGGTGGAAGTCGACCAATGCGCTGATGTCGAGATCGGTCAGAACGTCGCCGTTCAGCACGAGAAAGGTGTCATCGAATCCGACCTCGTCGGCCGCGAAACGAACGGCTCCAGCGGTGCCGCGAGGCTCAGGCTCGGTGACATAACGAATCGGCAATCCGGCGCAGACTTCGTCGGGGTACGCCTCGATGAACGCGTCGGGCCGATACCCGAGGCTGAGGACCACTTCGTCAACGCCGTGATCGGCGAGTCGGCCGACAACCCACTCGATCATCGGTCGCCCCGCGATCGGCAGCATCTGTTTGGGCGTGGTCAGGGTGAGTGGTCGCAGCCGGGTCCCGAATCCCCCGACCAGAACAAGCGCCTTCACTACGGTGTCAGCCTCCGGCGACGGTCGTCGTCGTGACTTCGATCGGCTCGCCTGTGTCCGTTTCACTCAGAGGCTGATCGGTCGCAGGAAGACCGACGTACTGACGAAGGAATGCATCGTCAGGACGAGGAATGTCATCGCTGTCAGTGCCTTCTGCCACGAACGCGATCGTGAACAGCTGACCTTGAGTGGCACCGGTGTTGTCGAGATTCACGTCGGCAAGATTCTCGTCGAACACCAGAGGAGCCTCGGCCGAAACACTGACCCACTTCAGCACGACCAGCTCACCGGGCTGGCCGTCGCATGTGTCGGTGCCTTCCACCAGCGTCCGACCAAGAATCGACAGCTCGGTGTCGGTCAGCGACCCGTCGGATTCCGCGAAGAACGCCCCAAGAGTGGCGTTGCGACCAGACACGGTGCTCACGAACGGGTGGATGTGGATCAGACCATCGCCGTGGGTGTGAATTCCGGTGACGTCGTCGACGTTGTCGTTCGGCAACACGATGTTCTCACCGCAGATGTCGATGCGATATGCCGAGTGGAAGTGGTCACGGTTGACTCTCGGCGGCGAGTTGTCGGCGTTCTCGATCCGCTCGTTGCGGGCGATCACGATGAAGATCACACCGAGTATCACGACCGCTGCCATGGCGATGGGGAAGAACCGACTGTTCTCGCCTGGGCGCGCCACCCTTCCACCACCGGATGCGGCGGCGCGGGCGACCTTCTTGACTGCTGAGGACTTGGCCATACGGCGCACCACGGTACCGGTTCAAGTGGGATTGGCGGCTCCACCCGAACACTTGATCTAGAACACGTCCACTCAGCCCAACTCGTCGATGAGCCCTTCATAGGCCTCGGCCACTGCTGCCGGGGAGAACCGCGTCTCAACTGCTGCTCTGGCCGAAGCTCCTGCCCGGTCGCGCTCCTCGGGGTCGTCGATCAACTCGCCGAGGGCCGCGACGAACGCTTCGGTGTCCTCGGGAGGTACGGCACGTCCGGCCCGAGCCTCTTCCACCAGCAGAGCGACCTCGCTGTTGACATCAACGCTCACGACCAGCGGGCGTCCTGAAGCCAGGATGGAGTACGTCTTCGATGGGACTGAGGAAGCAGCTAGACCTTCGCGGAGCAGCACCAAGTGGATGTCGCCTGCGGCCAGCACTTCTGGGAGTCGCTCCTTTGGCTGAAGATCGACGAACGTGATGTTGGCGAGGCCGGCTGCGCTGGCTTCGATGGCTTCACGGCCGCTGCCACTGCCGTTGACGACGAAGTGGACGTCGTGGCGGGACGCGTATCGCCTCGCAGCCTCGACGAGCATCTCGAGGGGTTGTGAGTAGCCGATGTTGCCCGCATACAACACGACGGTTTCGTCGGTGAGGCCGAGTTCACCGCGGTAAGAGTTCTCCCGCGCCGCGGGCGAGATCCATTCGGTGTCGACGAAGTTCGGGATGACATGGATCTTCGAGGGGTCCTTCATCTTCTTGGCCAGATTCTCTTCGAGATCGCGCGACAGAACCGTCACCGCGTCGGAGCGGGCATAGCTGAACCGCTCGAGCCAGCTCAGAACTCGGATGGCGTGTCGGTTGGTGATGGCCCCGACCTCGACCGCGACATCTGGGTAGACGTCTTGGACGTTGAACAGAAAGGGTGCCCGTCGAAACAGACTGGCGATCCATCCTGCAGGACCCAGTGTGAGCGGAGGCGACATCGCGATGACGGCGTCGACGCGCCGTCCAAGGGAACCAACGACGGTCGCCACGATCGTGAAGCCACCGAACGACAACGCCCGGCGCAGAAGGTTCCGCCTGTCAGCCGTCGGGAACGGGTTGATACGGAAGATGCGACCCCACGCCGTGGTCTCGCGGCGAACGAGCTTTCCACCCCAACCATCTTCGATGGCGTGATCTCGGTACCACGGGAGCGAAGTCACGACCTCGACTTCATGACCGCGGGCAACCAGCTCCTCGACGATGCGGGTCATGACCTCGCCCGTCGGGGCGACATCTGGCGTGAAATGAGGGCACAAGACGAGAAGGCGCACGACGGCTCAGGACCCTACAGAACGATCTGGCCGTACTTGGCAGCGCTCGATCCAGGCAACAGTGGCGATGACTCCGGATCGGAGGTCGACCCGCGGTTGTGTCGACATCGTTTCGACACCCCAGGTGTCGAGCGAGCACGGAGTCGTCATGTTGGACAGCCGAAACCTGCCCATCGGCGGGTTCGCGACAAGGCGAACCGTTCTGGCTGCATCGAATACGGCCGCGACCACACGTAGCGCCCACACAGGGAGACTCCGTGGCGAGCGTCCGCCTGCGGCCTCTGCGATGGCCGCGGCGAACTCGCGGGTCGAGTACCGGGGTTGGTCGAGCGAATAGAACGTCCTGCCACAAACGAGCGCACCGTCGGCAGCCGACAGATCGACGATGTCCGCAGCAAGATTCGACACGTAGACGAAATCCTTGGCAATCGGTCTCAAACCCACGTTCAGATAGCGACGCCTCAGGACCCGGTCGAAGAATTGGCGATATCCCCCCGCAAAGTGGGGACCCCAGACCGACGTCGGTCGGATCGTGACCCACTCCAGATCGTCAGCGGTCGCAACGCACCTCTCGGCGACGACCTTGCTCTCGCCGTATGGCGTCACCGGGTCCACATCGTCAGGTCCCGAAGGCTGACGCCCGTAACTGCACACCAGCATCGTCGAAACGTTGACCAGACGCGGTCGCTCGGCATCGTCGATTCCGAGGATGGCATCGACAACGTTCTTGGTGCCTGCGACATTGAGGTCGTACGCCGCGACGTCGTCTCCTTGGAGATCGGTGCGTGCAGCGAGGTGCACCACGACATCAGCGCCCGACAACGCAACGGCGCCGCTCACAGCTGCCGCATCGAGTAGATCGATCTCGGTCCACAACGCCCGATGTGCATCGACGACAGGCTCAGCCAGGTCGATTGTGGAGACCGTCCACCCACGCGCCAGCGCGTGCTCGACCAGGTTCATCCCGATGAAGCCCGATCCGCCGGTGATCAACATCTTCGACATCAGTCGCCACCTTCGAGGGCAGCACGGTCGAGAGCAATGTGTTCGACGACATCCACGAGCTCGTCTGCGGCTCTCGACCACGAGAACCGCTCGACGTTCTTCAGTCCCCTGTCCGTCAGCCCGACCCTGAGGCGTTCGCTGCCCAACAGTGACGACATCGCAGCTGCAAGTGTGTCCGGGTCGTCTGGATCGATCGTGAGCGCACTCTCACCCAGCACCTCCTCCAGTGCACCTGCGGCGCTGGCCACCACAGGAGTGCCTGCCATCTGAGCTTCGAGCACTGGCAGGTTGAAGCCCTCATAGTGAGATGGAGCGAGGAGAGCAACTGCGCCCTTCAGCAACGACACCAAGTCATCGTCGCTGATACCGGGCATCAACTTCAGTCGATCTGCAACTCGGCTGTGCCGGCTCAGCTCAGCCAGTATCCCGAACGGATCTCCACCGGCGACGACGACGTCGATGTCATGGCCGGCGCTGGTCAACGCCGACAGTGCCGATTCGACAGCCTCGATGTTCTTGTTCCTGGTGACGGACGCCGCGACCAGGAAATATGGCCGCAACGCAACGTGCGGGTCTCGGTCGTATGCCAGATCACGCGGCGCCTCATGGATGATGTGAAGCCGGCCTTCGACGCCATCGACGTGGCGCGCGATGTCCGACGCCGTATTCGTCGACACCGCTATCACCGCGGCTGAGGCCTTGGCCGATCGAGGGACGAACCACCGGTAGTAGATCCTGCGACTAGCCGAGAGCGCTTCGGGAAACTCGGCGTAATACATGTCGTGGATCGTCACGACGGACGGAACCCTCGGGCGAACTGGACCGACGTATCCTGGATTCCAGAGAACGTCGACGCCTTCCGCTGTGGCCAAACGACCGAGGCGTGTCTGCTCCCAGAGAATGCGCATGGGGGTCGAGCGAAACTCAGGAGTCGCCACTGAACGCACCCATTTTTCGCCCACCGTGCCGAGGCGCCCGCCGCGGCTGAACACGACGAGTTCGATCCTCGGGTCACCTGCGAGCCTCTCGACGAGTGACCACGTATAGACACCCGTGCCGCTGCGTTCCCCAGGATCGAGAAAAGCGGTGTTCACGCCGAGCCGAATCACGACACAGCCGATCGACGAGTCACCCAATACGTCGCGCTCGGGTATCGGGGAGTACGCGTCACGTCCACACACAACTGCACGATCTCTTCGTCGCTGTCACGCAGGCAGCGCTCGACTCGCCGAGGGGGAACGCTGAGCATTCCGATGGGGTAGATCCCTGCAGCGGCAAGCGTTTCCGATCCGACTCGAAGGCTTCGCAGGACATGATGCAGCCGTCGTCTCAGCTGGAGTCGACTTCGGAGAGCCAAAGCGTGCGGGACTTGAAACACGAGCAACCCACCGGGCCGCAAGACCCTGCAGAACTCGCCAATGAACGACTCGACAAGACTTCGACGGCCGAGATGCTGCAACACGACACTGCAGTAGACCAGGTCGAACTGGCCATCGCCGAACAGTCGCAGGTCGGAGTCGACATTGTGAACGAACTCCAGCCGGGCCATCCCCTCGCCGAACTCGCGGGCCTGGGAGATCATGGCAGCCGACACGTCGACCCCGACACAGTGTTCGAAGCGAGTCGCCATGGCCTGAGTGACCCGTCCGATCCCGCACCCGAAGTCGAGCGCCAGCTCGTTCGACACCGGCAGCGACCACTCCTCGGCCCTCGCCAGGGTCGCGACGAAATCGTGGCGCCCGGTCTCGAAAAAGTCTTCGACGTCCCACCGACCGGCATCCTTCGAGACATCCGAGAGGATCGTGAACATCGGGTCGATTCTTGCGAGATCGTCCCAGTCGCGGGCCAGCCGGTCAGTCACCGGCCATTCCCGACGGTCCGGTACAGGTCCACGGTCTGCTCGACATGACGGTCCCACGACAACTCGGCAGCCCTCGCGAGCCCGGCGGCACGCAGAGCCTTCCGGCGTGCCGGGTCGACGGCAGCGAGAAGTCCAGCTGCGATGTCCGCCGGCTGGGACGGGTCGACGAGGACGCCGGCAGCTCCGGCAACCTCGGCAGTGCTGCCCCCTGAGCTCGTCAGGACGGGCGTGCCCCAGCTCATTGCCTCCAGTACGGGTAGGCCGAACCCCTCAGAGAACGAGGGATACGCGGCCACGCCGGCGCCACGGTAGAGCTCTGCGAGATCGACGTCCGACACATACCCGAGCACGCGAACTTGCTGTGCCACTTCGCGAGGTTGCGACCCGACGAGAGCGGAAACGTCGACCTCCCAACCATCGGGCCCCACAATGATCAACTCGTACCCGTCGTTCCAGAGTCCGCTCAGCTCAAACGCCTTGAGAAGCCCGGCAAGGTTCTTCCTCGGCTCCAACGTCGATACTGAGAGAACGTAGGGGTTGCCGGACGGCAAGGTTTCACCGACCTCGTGAACGTCACGAGACGAGACCCCGAGTGGAATCACCACGCATCGTCCCGCAGGAATTCCTGCTTCGACCAGGGACCCTGCCATGACCTCGGTCGACGTGACGACCGTCACCTCTGACGCAACCACCCGTCGCCACATGCGTTCGTGAAGTCGAACTGACCGGCTGCTGCGAACATCCTGTTCGTCACGCCAGGCGAGGTCGTGAACTGTGAGGACGGTCGGAACTCTGTCAGCCGTTGGACCGAAGAGCATCGGAGCGTGAAGGACGTCGCCACCCCCGACTTGGGGGCGTCCGAATCGACTCCATGCCTCGTACAGCAGTGGCTGCGGCAACATCGACGACCGCCCGCCAGTTCCTCCGCGGGCCCAATACTCGACGACGCTGACATCGTCGTGCTCCGACAATCCGTCGCGCAGCGCCTGGGTAGCGACGCCGATTCCTCCCGGAACGCGGTGTCGCATCGTCTCCACGATCAACGTCACCTTCACAGCAGACACCGGTCGATGATCTCACGTTGGCGACCACCGAGTGATCGATCAGACCTGTTCGAGCTCTCCCGCGAGCCACTCTGCGGTTCTGGTGAGCCCGACTCTCAGGTCGACCCGGGGCTCGAACCCACCGGTGATCTCGCTCAACAGTGAAATGTCGGGCTGGCGTCGACTCGGGTCGTCAGCCGGCAAGTCGTCGAACACGATCGGAACATTGTTACCGGTGATCTCACGAACCATTTCGGCAAGCTCGATCATCGTGAACTCGCCAGGATTCCCCACGTTCACCGGCCCGACGTGATCGCTCCAGAGCACGCCGAGGACGCCGCGAATCAGGTCGTCGACGTAGCAGAACGAGCGAGTCTGTTCACCGTTTCCGAAAACGGTGAGGGGTTCACTGCGGAGCGCCTGGGTGAGGAACGTCGAGACCACCCGCCCGTCGGAGGGTCGCATCCTGGGACCGTAAGTATTGAAGATCCTCACGACGCGCACGTCGAGACCGTGCGAGCGGTGATAGGCCATCGTCATCGCCTCCGCGAATCGTTTGGCCTCGTCGTAGACGCCGCGAGGACCGACGGGGTTCACGTGGCCCCAGTACTCCTCGACCTGCGGATGGGTCTCCGGGTCGCCATAGACCTCGCTGCTACTCGCGACGAGCACCTTCGCACCCTTGTTCTTCGCAAGTCCGAGAACGTTGTGAGTGCCGAGGCTCCCGACCTTGAGTGTCTGGATCGGAAGCTCGAGATAGTCGATCGGGGAGGCCGGTGACGCAAAGTGCAGCACGATGTCGACCTGGCCGGGAACCCAGATGAAGTTCGTGACGTCGTGCCGATCGAACTTGAACCTGTCATGTCCGAACAGGTGCTCGATGTTGCGGACCTGGCCGGTCGACAGGTTGTCGATGGCGATGACTTCATGACCGTCGGCGACGAGCGCATCGCACAGATGCGAGCCGAGGAATCCGGCGCCTCCGGTGACGACGACGCGACTCATGCTCGACACTTCATGCTCGGCCCAGTGTCTTGATGTCGAATCCGAGCTTCCCAACGGCCGCCGTGTCGATGATGTTTCTGGTGTCGTACACACGGGGACTGGCCATGAGGTCCGCGATCTTCTGGAAGTCGAGCCACTTGAACTCGTCCCACTCGGTGAGGACCACCACCACGTCAGCATCCTCAGCTGCTGTGTAGGCGCTGTCGACGACTCTGATGCCGTTCACCGACTTGTGGATCGCGGGATCGAAAGCAGCGACCTTGGCCCCTCGACCGGCGAGACGCGCGATCACGGCAAGCGCAGGTGACTCACGAAGATCATCGGTGTTCGCTTTGAAGGTGAGCCCCCATGCCGCCACGCGAACCCCCTCGAGCGAGCCTCCGACCATGGCCTCGACTTTGTCGACCACCAACTCGAACTGCTCGACGTTGGCCGTGATCACACCCTTGAGCAACCCGAAGTCGTAACCGGCCGACTCGGCGATATGAACCAAGGCCTGGGTGTCCTTGGGGAAACATGAGCCACCCCACCCCGGTCCCGGCTTCAGGAACTGGTCGCCGATGCGCGGGTCGGTTCCGATGCCGAGCACGACGTCGTTGATGTCTGCACCAACGGCCTCACAGACTGCAGCCATCGCGTTGACGAACGACAACTTCGTGGCGAGGAACGAGTTCGCGGCGTACTTGATGGTCTCGGCCGACGCAGGATCGGTGACGATGACCGGTGCCGTCAGACCGAGGAACAACGAAGCAACACTGGCCGCTGTGCTCCGGTCTTCGGTGCCGATGACGACACGATCGGGGTTCAGGAAATCGTGAACCGCCGAACCCTCGCGAAGGAACTCGGGATTCGACACCACCTTCACATCCGGGCGCTGGAGAGCACGCTCGACGACATGTGTGCTGCCCACAGGGACCGTCGACTTGTTCACGACGATCGCATCAGCCGGAAGTACCGCTGCAATCTCCGAGGCGGCAGCCTCGATGTAGGACAGGTCAGCTGCACCGTCATCACCCTGCGGCGTCGGCACGCAGAGGTAGGCAAACTCACAATCGGCAGCAGCGACAGCCGCTCCGACTACAAACGTCAGGCGACCCTCGGCGACACCATCTCTGACCAGATCGTCGAGACCGGGTTCGAGAATCGGGATCTCACCGGCATTGAGTCGCTCGATCTTGGTCTCGTCGATGTCGGCACAGACCACGTCGTGGCCGATGTGCGCAAAACACGCACCCGTCGTCAGACCGACGTATCCGGTGCCGATCACGGCGATCTTGCTCATGATGCACTCCTTGGAGGACAAGTTTCTCATTGCTTGTCGACTGGTCGACGCTCGTGTCAAGCCTCACAGACAGGCCAAACGTACGTCATCAGCTACGACAAGAACCATCGCAAAGGCTCAGAACGGTGCCGTCACCCCCCAGTCGACAGCGAGCAGTCGAATTCGAACCGATGCGGTGCCGTCGTCGTGCTGTCAGCAGGGACCGTGGTCGGCGCTGACGTCGGCGGAACCTCCACCGGAGGAGCGCGTGTTTCGAGCACTCTCGGTGTTTCTCGGACAATGGCGTCAGGTCCGAGGTCGACAACGACTTCGTTTCCTTCGACGTCCTCGACCCTCGAGAACTCGACACCGCCGTCGAGGAAGGCCGCCACAAGCGTCGCGGCCTCGTGACCACCGACCCCATAGGCGATGACCGTGGCGTCGGTGGCATCCGACTTCGAGTCCTGCCGACCGATCTTGAAACCGATGCCAACAAGACCGTCCCGAACCGGCCCCCTCACAGCTGATGGCCCACGAAGCAACACTTCAACCCTCTTCGGAACGACGTCGTCGAGCTCTATCCCTCTGAAGATGTCGAGTTGCGGTTCGGCGCGTGACGTCATGCCGAGACGGAACTCATTGTTTCTCGCCTCCGTCACCGGCAGGTCGTACACATCGAGCGACATCGTTTCGAGATTCTCTTCGCCGAACCCGCGGAACCACGAGGCGAGGTCCGAGCCATCGCCCACGACGGTGAACGTATTGCTCACCGACAGTTCCTCCGACGCGATGTTCAGGATCGACACCAAGAGACGAGGGTCCGACACGACGTCGGCAAAGGTCTGGGAGACCGTGGCCCTCACGAAGTCTTGTTGGCGTTCGATGCGATCGAGATCGGCCCTGAGCGATACGTTCTCCCAGCGACCTGACAGGTTCTGGACCTTGAGCTTTCGACTTCTCACGTACGCCAGCGCTTGGTCTCCGTCGAGCTCTGACCACCCTCCCTGATTCACGACGAGCCCCGAACCGCTGTCCTGACTCGGTCCGTCGAAACACACCGCAACCCCACCCAGTGCATCGATGACCCTTCGGAAACCCTCGAGGTCGACTTCGACGTAGTGCTGGAGGGTGATGTCGAGGTTCTCTTCGATCGTGTTGATCAGGCGAGAAACTCTCGCCTCGCGGTCTGGGAGGTTGAAGGCCGTATTGATCTTGCGTATACGGTTCGTGCCCGCGATGCGAACTTCGAGGTCGCGCGGCACAGACAGCAGCGACGCTGTGCCCTCTGCAGGTCGGAGACGCAGGACCATGATGGTGTCGGCGAGATGGTTGGCCCTCTCCTCCTCTCGACCGGAGAGGATCGCGTTGTCGTCGGCTACACGTTCGGCGTTGTCGGATCCGACGACGAGGTAATTCTCCTCGATCTCCGGTGCCGGCAACACGAACTCGGTTGTCGTCGTCGATTGGCCAGGGACTGTGACGACTGGCTCTGTGTCTTCGACGACCTCGAGAGCAGCAGCGGAAACGACCCGCTCAGTCGGGGCGGCCGTGAGATCGTCCGCCACCGCGAGAACCTCGACATCTGCGAGCTTCTGCGTCAAGTAGCCAACAGCGAGTGCGCCGGCACCGAGGGCGACGACGAGGAGGATGTTGACACCGAGGATCACGCGCTGACCGGTCGTCCTCGTCCATCTCAACCGCTGCCTGGCCACTGGGGCGAAGGTACCAGCGACGTCAACCGATGCGACCTCAGCCATGTGACGAGACAGCGAACAGAGACGACCTCCGGGGCGTCGATGGTGGCAGGATGCTGGTTCATGAAGGACAGCAGCGACCGACTCGTTTGGATCAACGGCAGCGTTTCAGCGGCGCGCGACGCGACGATCAGCGCGTTCGACCACGCGATTACCGTCGGCGATGGGCTCTTCGAGACCATCGAAGCCACCGGAGGACAGGCCTTCGCGTTGGGGAGACACCTGGCCCGAATGCGCCGGTCAGCGGCCGCCATGCACATCGATCCCGGCTACACCGACGACGAACTCCGTGTGGCGATCGACGACGTCCTTCGGGCGACCCCCACCGATGGGCTGATCCGCCTGACCGTCAGCGCTGGTGACGGGCCGCTCGGTAGCGGCCGCTACGAAGGAGCGTCGACCGTCATCATCGCGACGGCTCCTGGCAAGACGTGGGACGCAACAACCGACATCGTCACGGTCGAGTGGGCTCGCAATGACCTGGGCGCGCTAGCCGGCGTCAAGAGCACCAGTTACGCAGAGAACGTCCTTGCCTTACGACGCGCTTCGGCGGTGGGAGCCACCGAGGCGATTTTCCCGAACACCCGCGGCAATCTCTGCGAAGGCACCGGCACGAACATCTTCATCGAGTTCGAGGGCCGGCTGGTCACTCCCCCACTGAGTGCCGGTTGTCTCGCCGGCGTGACGAGGGAGTTGCTCCTCGAGGTCATCGACGTCGACGAAATCGATGTGCCGATGGCAGCACTTCACAACACAACCGAGGCGTTCGTGACCTCGACGACCCGCGATGTGCTCGCGATCGCTCACGTGGACGGGATCGCGTTGCGGTCCGCACCTGGCCCGCTCACGATCGCCGCAGCCGAGGCGTTCGCGGCCTTGAAGGCGGACCACACCGACCCGTAGCACGAGTACTCTCCACAAACGGACCTACCGGAGGTGTGGCGTGGCCGACGACGACGTGATCGACACAATGGAGGCGGTTGTCGCTGCACAAACAGCGACGGAAAAGGGCTATCAGCAGACATTCAGGGAACGCCTACACGAGGCCTCACTCGTGGCGAACATCGCAGAAACGCCACCCATCGGACGGCTCAAACGGGCGAAATCGATCATTTTCCAGACGATCTGGCCCTCGACCCTCCAACAAGCCGACTTCAACGCCAAGATCATCGATGCCCTTGGCTCTTCGGACCAGGCTGCAGAACGTTTGGCTCAGAGGCTCGACGCTCTCGAAGCGAACTCGACCGAGACCTGGGGCGCCATTCACGCTCGCCCCGCTGGAGTCGAATCGATCAACGCCGCCATCAGAGCGACAGTCGCCGGCCACGAGGTGATTCTCGACGAGATGGCCCAATTGCAGCAGACGATCATCGACGACCTCGCCAGTATCCGCGGTCAGGTCATCGCCGCAGACGAGCAGTCAGGGCCGCTCGGCGAATCGGTCGTGGGCGCGCTCGCATCGATTGCTTCGCTCCAGAGACACGCTTCGAGGATCGACACAGATCTCAGTGAGGCTCGGGCTCGCCTGGACCTGACCCTTCGCTCGATACGCGAACGGGCGGACGAACCAGTCTCGCGAACGCTCGAGCAAGTCTCGGCGGCGCGCTCCGCTGAGTTCTACTCGATTTTCGAAGAACACTTCAGAGGCAGCAGGGCCAACGTCAAGGAAACGCTCAGAACATACGAGGTCGATTTGGAGCGTCTCGGAAGGCACGGACCGGTGGTCGACGTTGGCCCTGGTCGTTGCGAATGGCTCGAACTCCTGTCCGAACATGGAATTTCCGCGTATGGCGTCGACACGAACAAAGCGTTCGTCGACCAGGGCACAGCGCTCGGGCTCGACATTCGGCACGGCGATGCTGTCGAACACATGAAGGGCATCCCCAGCGGCTCTCTCGGCGCCGTTACCGCGTTCCACGTCGCCGAGCATCTCGACGTCGATACTCTGCTCGACCTTCTGCAATCGGCATTCGTCGCTCTCAAGCCGGGCGGTATGGTGCTGCTCGAGACCCCAAATCCCACGAATCTGATGGTCGGCGCAGCTTCCTTCTATCTCGACCCGACCCATCTTCGGCCCCTGCACCCGGACCTGCTTCGGTTCCTCGTGATGCACACGGGCTTCTGTGAAGTCGAAACCCGATTCCTGAATCCAGGGCTCGACGTGCCACAACCGGCATCTGACGAGCCCCTCACGTCGGACATGACGGCGTGGATGAACTGGGTGCTACACGGACCCAGGGACTTCGCCGTACTGGCGACGAAGCCCGGGGCAGCCGCCTCCGGGGCGTGACGCCGCCTCGATCATGAACATCACCATCACGAAGCCGGATTGGGGCATCAAGGGGGGATTCGAACTCGTCATCGGCCGCATCGTGGCAATGCTCGAGGACGCCGGCCACCGCGTTGCCGTGGCAACTGTTCCCGGTGTTGATTCGGGCAGGACGATCCGCGGAGTAGCGGTCAGCGACGAACATTGGGCTCGCGCTGGTGAGTTCTTCACCTATGCATCACTGCTCGAACGATTCGAGAGGATCAATGTCGCCGACGCTGATCTGGTGATCACGACACAACCAGGATCATGGGCTGTCGATCATCCGCGCAAACTCGCCGTCTTCTATCACCACCAACGTGTTGCGTACGATCTCGAGGGGCCATACATCGAAGCCGGACTCGGCGACCCCGAGGTCCACACCTCGGCGAGTGAACTCATCCGCCAACTCGACACACCACATCTGGGAACCATCAGCCACTTTCTCGTGCCGTCCGAGACAGTCGCCGGGCGACTCGAAACATTCAACAATGTTGATCGATCGCGAATGTCGAAGTTCCTCGCAGGTCCACACCACGCTGCGGCGGGCCCAAGCAACGTGTTCTCCGACGTGCTGTGTGTCAGCCGAAGCGAGTTCACCAAGCGAACTGAGCTTTTTGCTGCCGCCGCATTCGAGGGTTTCGGCGCCTCAGCTCGCCTGGTGGGAACCGGAGGGAGACTTCCGTTCGTGAGGCGCTATGTGGCCGATCTCATGGCCGACGTTCCTCGCGAACCCGAACCTTGGAACGCACCTGCCGGTACGAGCCAGGAATCACGCCAGGTAGCCGACGGCCCTGTCTGCATCAGCGGATGGCTCGATGACGCCCAGGTGGCTGATGCATACCGGTCAGCGGCGGTCATCGTGGCTCCGGCCCACAACGAGGACTACGGACTGACCTTGCTCGAGGGCATGTCGTATGGCAAGCCCGTCGTCGTCTGCAGCGACGGAGGAGGACTCGTCGAGATGATCGACGACGGCACCACAGGTGTCGTCACCGAGCCCAATCCGGCGGCAATCGCAGAGGCTGTTCGACAACTGATGTCTGATCTTCCTGCCACGCGAGAAATGGGCTCAGCTGCGCTGCGTTCAGCTGAGCGCTACACGTGGCAGCGCGCTGCGAGCCAGCTTCTCGACGGTATCGAACGAGTGATGTCGTGTTGATCGGGGCGATCGTGCCGGAGGCAGTCCCGTTTGTCTCTGGCGGCTTCGAGCGATTGTGGGAAGGCATCGTCGACCACATCAATGCTGCGACAGATCATCGAGCTGAGCTCGTCTCGGTTCCTTCTCCCGAAGCTGACCTTCACGAAGTGATGGATTCTTACCGGCACTTTGCCGAGCTCGACGTCTCCCAATACGACATGGTCTTCACGTCGAAGTACCCGGCATGGATGATCGAGCATCCTCACCATGTCGTGTACATGGCTCACCCGCTGAGGGGGCTCTACGACACCTACCCGTCCGACTGGCCGCACCACTGCGAAGACGACCTCGCTGAAAAGTTCCGCGCCGGTATTCAACAACGAAACGACCGCGCCGCGTTGCCCGACATCTTCGATGGATTCGACGCTCTTGTATCTGAGCTCGGTGTGGATCATCCGGCTCTGACCCACCCTTCTCCCCTTGGCCGCACACTGATTCACACCCTTGACCGCATCGGGATGGCCCCTCGTGCCATCCGACGCTACGCAGCCATCTCGGCGACGGTGGCCGGAAGAGAAAACTACTTCCCTCATAGTGCCCAGGTGGAAGTCATGCTCCCGCCGACGACCGTAAGCCCCGGCCGGAGAGCGAGATCTGACTTCTTCTTCACCGCGAGCAGACTGGACAAGCCGAAACGTCTTCACCTGCTCATCGAAGCAATGTCACACGTCCAAGCCGACACTCGTCTTCTCATCGCAGGTGATGGCCCGGAGCGCACTCGACTGGAGACCTTGGCGAGCAACGATGACCGGATCGAGTTGCTCGGACGCGTGAGTGACGAGGAACTTTCGAGGCTGTACTCGGAAGCGATCGCCGTGCCGTTCATCCCCCAGGACGAAGATTACGGATTGATCGCACTCGAAGCCATGGCCAGCGGTGCACCGGTCATCACATGCATCGACAGTGGCGGTCCCCGAGAACTTGTCCACGACGGCGCCAACGGGTTCGTCGTCGAAGCGACCGCGCAGGCAATCGGGACTGCGATCAACCACCTCGCCGTTGCACCAGCCCTCGCGGATGACCTCGGCGCAGCAGCGACAGCCGACGTCTCCCACATCAACTGGCCCGATCTGGTGCGATCGCTGCTTCGCCACGCTCCCCTTCTCGAGCCGCGAAATCAGCCAGTCGCTCGCAGGAGTCTTCCCCGGGTCCTGATCCTCAACACATTCAGCGCTCACGATCCCAAGGGAGGAGGCCAACTCAGAGCCCTCAACCTCTATCGCGGCCTCACCAGTCACTTCGACGTCGAGCTGCTGTCGCTGGAGCAACCCGATCGAGGCCACTGGGAGCGGACGAGCAGCGATGGGTTCACCGAGATCGCCGTCCCACGCTCGGTGGCTCACCAAGACTTCGAATGGCGAGCTGCGCCTGCGGCTGGTATTCCCGTTTCTGACCTCTATGGGGGGCTTGGCATCGACCTCACTCCGTCCTACCTGGTCGAGCTGCGTCGACGGCTCGACGGTGCCGATCTGCTCATGTTGGCGCACCCGTACATGCAGCCGGCGCTCGAGATCGTTACGCCGTCGATTCCGGTCATCTATGACGCCTACAACGTCGAATCGGTGCTGAAGGACTCGATGATCGCTGACACTCCGGCAGGTGATGAAATACGCAAGCTTGTTCGCGACGTCGAAGCGAAGACGTTGCAGCTCAGCCAACTCGTGGCGGTGTGCTCGCAGGAAGATGCCGAGCGCTTCGTGTCGGACTACGGCGTGGTTCCACCGGCCCACCTAGCACCGAACGGTGCAGACCTGTCCAGCCTCGTCCGATCGATCGGCTCAACTCGAGTCGACAGACGGCACCGATGGCTGCACTCCATGGGTGCTGACGTGGAGACGCGGCTCGCCATCTTTCTTGGAAGTTGGCACCAACCGAACCTCGACGCGGCCAGAGACATCCACACAATCGCAGCGGAGATGCCAGAAACACTGTTCTTGATGGTCGGCTCGCATTGCGATGCCATCGTCGGTGAAGTCGTTCCTCCGAACGTTCTTCAGCTCGGCGTCGTCAGCGACGCGACAAAACGTGTCCTGCTCGCAGCAGCCAACGTCGGACTGAACCCGATGTCGGCAGGATCTGGAACGAATCTCAAGCTGGTCGAGTATCTCGGCGCCGGTTTGCCTACGGTCTCGACGCCGATCGGCGCCCGCGGCCTTCCGGAACTCGATCCGGCCTTGTGCGTCATCGCAGAACTCGACCAGTTCCGATCAGCCGTGGCTGAAGCACTCGACGTCGATGGTTCGTCGCTCGACGCGATCGCCGCGGCCGAACGCGCCCGTTCCGTCGTCGAGGCCGAGTACGACTGGTCCGCCATCGGCGACCGTCTCGCTCGGCGAATGTTGGACGTTCTCTGACGAATACGTTGTCCTCAGAGGCCTACGTCGTGTGCAACTGGAGGCTCGAAGTGGCCGACAACTCTCGCGATGCCGCGCTCGCGAGTGCCGGTTCCGACGACGTGAAAGTCGGCGATCCTTGCCACTTCGTCGAACGTGTGCAAACCCTCGGCGTCAGTGACCCGCGTCGCCAGAAAATACGAGCCTGGGTGAATGGACAGCTCAGGAATCACCAGGTCGACGTAGCCCTGCCCGATGTCGCATGTGCCGGTGTCGAGACCGAGTATTGATGTGGAGAATCCGGTGACATGTGTCCCGTTCTCGTGGAAGACGTCCAACTCGAAGTTCGGATGCCGCACCACGCTTCTGGCGTCGTACCACAGCCGCATTCGAAGCTCCTCGCCGAATGTTGCGTGAGGCATCGGGTACCACTTCGGATCGAGGAGATCGAGGTGGTAGACACGCAATTCGCCCGACCCGCTGTGTTCACCTGTCAGCTCCACGGCTCGCGACTCGTCGTGGGCAATCATCTCTTCGGTTCGGCGCCCGGCCTCTTCGGCGTTCACCTGCGACAGGTATGACTGCGTGACCTGAGAACTCGGGCCGACCTCCATCAGTCGACCGTGGTCAAGCCAGGCGACCTCCTCGCACATCATCTGGACCAACCCGAGACTGTGCGACACGAATACGATCGTCGCGCCGTCGCGTCGAAGTCGGTACATGTGATCGAGACATCTGCGTTGGAACTCTTCGTCACCGACAGCCATGACTTCGTCGACGAGCAGAATCTCTGGATCGACGTGGACGGCGACGGCGAATCCGAGCCGGACATACATCCCGCTCGAATAGACCTTCACTGGCTGATCGATGAACCCTTGCAAACCCGCGAACTCGACGATGTCGTCGATGTTGGCGTCCATGTCACGCCTCGCTAGCCCGAGCATGGCCCCGTTCAGGTAGACGTTCTCTCTTCCGGTGAGATCCGGGTGGAAACCAGATCCGAGCTCGAGCAGTGCCGAGATGCGGCCTCGTGCCGTCACGGACCCCTTCGTCGGCTGATGGATACCTGCCATCAGTCGCAACAGCGTCGATTTCCCGGATCCGTTGTGACCAATGAGCCCGAACGTCGATCCCTCCGCGATCTCGAGCGATACGTCCCGCACAGCCCAGAACCCATTGTCGGCAGCCCGCTTTCGTCGGCTCACCGCGAGTTCTTTCAGCGACGTCGCCCTCTCGCTTCGCAAATTGAATCGTTTGGAGACACTCTCGACGACGATCGCGGATGACATCAGAGCTCCTCGCTGATGTCAACGGAGGCTTTCACGAAGTAGGACCACCCGGCAGCGAAGGTCACAACGGCAACGACCCCGATCGAACCCAGGCGTAGCCACGACGACCATTCACCTAGGTATGTGCTGTCTCTCGTCGCTGCGATGTATTGGTACATCGGGTTCAAGGAAACGATGTCGAGCAGCGGGACTCCCCACTTCTCTTCAGGTACAAGGCTGGGCGGGTACACGATCGGACATAGGAAGAAGAGCATGTTCAAAACGACCGCCACGAGGTGTCTCACGTCTCGAAAGTGAGCGTTTGCGATGCTCAGGACAAATCCGATGCCGAGGCCGAACATCATCGTGGTGAACAGCACGTACGGCAGCAGGATCATCTGCGTGGCGCTGTTCCCGACAACAGCCATGACGGCGAGCAAGACCGCAGATTCGATCAGTGTCTGTACGGCCCCGGACGAAGCACCCCCGAAAATGGCGGCGTCCGGCGGAAATCGAATCTTGCGTAGGAGATCGGCCACACCGGCCAGCCAGTCCATCGGCCCAGTGACCATCGTTGCGAACAAATTCCACGAGACAATTCCGCTGAAGAGGTACAGCGCGAAGTTCTCGGTTCCATTGCCCATCGGAGGCGGCGTGGCCCTGAAGATGGTGCTGAAAACCAGCGTATAGATCAATATGGTCGACAGTGGGTTGATCAGCGACCACGTCCAGCCAAGCAGGCTGCGCCTATAGCGAGACTTCAGCTCTCTCTGAGCGAAGTTTGCCACCAGCGGTCGGTGGTTCCAGATGGTCTGCAGTTGGGACATGGTGTGGATCGGCGACTGCGGACCGAGGTCCATCGCTGAAGGTCAGCGTACCTTTGCCGTCGGGCCAGGAGGCGCCACTGACGGAGTCAGCGAAACCTGCGGCTCTTGTGACAAGGACACGTCGACGATTGGCAGTCACGCTCGAAGACTGGCGCGGGGTCGGCGAACCGTTCCTCAGGTCGGCACAACGATCTGAAAACTTCGACTCGTGCGGACGAACGCGCACCAGCCATGCGTGTTCTGTAGACGGGATCGCTATCAGTCAACCCCAGCGTGCACGACGTCGCCAACTGTCAGAGTTCGTCGTCGACCGGCGCTCTCGACGACGAGGCACCCAGCAACATCCACGTCAACAGCCACACCGACGAGTGTCTCGCCATCGAGTTCGACACGTACACGTCTGCCGATCAAGGCCGACTCCCCGATAGCCGTGGCCCGTAGGGTCGCTGGGTCGTCGTACACGAGCTGAACATGACGTTCGAGTTGGTGGAGAATCAGCAGCCCGAGCTCACGCGGTTCGATTCGAGTTGGGGTCATCGAGTCAAGCACGGCGATCGTTCGACCAAGCGCGGCATCACGTCCAGGCACAGGCCTCAGGTTCAATCCGATTCCGACCACGGCGGCGCTCACGGCTTCACCGAGCACGACTGACTCTGCGAGGACACCGGCCAGCTTCGCCATCGAGCCGTCGGGTCCAGTGATCACAACATCGTTCGGCCATTTGAGCTGGGCCCCGGCCCCGAAAGATCTGCACGCCTCGACCGCAGACAGACCAACCGCGGTGGCGAGAAGGTGAACAGAGGCGGTGTCGACAGGAGGTTCGAGCAGTACCGACATCATCAGCCCAGACCCAGGAGGGGCATCCCACGTTCGGTTCCGGCGGCCCCTCCCATGCGTCTGATGGCCGGCTATGAGGGCGAGCCAGGCCGGTTCCCCTCGCACGTTGGCATCGATGAGAGCCCGATTGGTGCTGTCGATCTCAGTGACCTCACACAACCGAAACCTGGTTCCTTCGATCGGTCGAGCGTTCTCGTACGAGACCCAATCACCTGGTGGTGGCATTGAACGATCGTATTCCTCGACAGCCACGCCGACCGCAAGGAGGTTCCGCAACCCTGTTCGTGGCAGAATACTTTCTTGTCCGTAGGCGAGTAACTCGCCGAATCAACGCAAAAGGACGCTGGTGTTCTCCACGATCCTCATCGCCAACCGGGGCGAGATAGCCGTTCGAGTCATCCGTGCCTGTAGGGAGCTCGGCATCAAGAGTATTGCCGTGTACAGCGAGCTCGACAGGGACTCGCTGCACGTACGACTCGCCGACGAGGCCTATGCGCTCGGTGGTCAGACAGCGGCAGAGAGCTACCTGAACACCGACGCGATTCTCGACATCATCACGACTTCGAAGGCAGAAGCAGTCCATCCCGGATACGGATTCTTCTCAGAGAACGCTGACTTCGCTCGGGCCATCACCGAGATGGGCGTCACGTTCATCGGCCCGCCGCCGGAAGCCATCGAGGTCATGGGCGACAAGATCTCCGCTCGACACGCAGCAGAGAAGTGCGGCGTTCAGGGCGTCCCTGGAACAACCGAGATTCTGCGGAGTGCCGACGAAGTCGTCGCGTTCGGCACCGAACACGGTTGGCCCGTCGCGATCAAGGCCGCTTATGGCGGTGGTGGCCGGGGCATGAAGGTCGTGACCGAAGCTGCTGAGGCTGAGGCTGCCCTCGAGAGCGCCCAGCGGGAAGCCGAGTCGTACTTCGGCCGATCCGAGTGTTACATCGAGCGATACCTGACCTGGCCTCGGCACATCGAGATGCAGATCATGGCCGACACCCACGGCAACACGGTCTGGCTCGGAGAACGAGACTGCTCCGCTCAGCGCAGACATCAGAAGTTGAT
The DNA here is from genome assembly GCA_014238065.1 of Actinomycetota bacterium. GTDB lineage: Bacteria > Actinomycetota > Acidimicrobiia > Acidimicrobiales > Poriferisodalaceae > JABABU01. The sequence goes on along the minus strand of JABABU010000037.1, from coordinate 3,594 downwards.
CGAAGAGAGCCCAGCGCCGAACTTCCCCGACGACGTCAGGACGGCGATGGGTGAAGCCGCCGTCGCAGTGTCAGCCGGCAATGGCTACGTCAACGCGGGAACAGTCGAGTTCTTGTATCAGGACGGCGCCTTCTACTACCTCGAGATGAACACTCGACTCCAAGTCGAGCATCCCGTCACAGAACTCGTCAGCGGGATCGACCTCGTCGCAGAACAGATCCGTGTCGCAGCAGGAGAACCTCTCAGCTTCACTCAGGACGACATCGCAGCCAACGGCCATGCCATAGAAGTCAGGGTCAACGCGGAAGATCCAGCAGAAGGAAAGTTCCTGCCTTCACCAGGACCCATCACTGCGTTGACGGTTCCGCAAGGACACGGGATTCGCTGGGACGGCGGATACGAATCCGGCGATGAGATCAGCCAGTACTACGACAACCTCGTCGGCAAGCTGGTCGTATGGGGAACGAACAGAGACGTCGCGATCTCCAGAATGAGAAGCGCGCTGCACGAGTTGAAGGTCGAAGGCGTGGCGACCACCGCTCCAGCAGACCTCGCGATCCTGAACCATGCCGACTTCGTCTCAGGAATCCACAGCACCAAGTGGGTCGAGGAGACACTCGACCTGACCGGAGTGAGTGACAGTCCGGGCGACACAGACCCAGACAGTGAAGATCGTGTCCGTCGCGACGCCGTGGTCGAAGTCAACGGACGACGTTTCAACGTCAGCGCGTGGGTACCGGAGTCTGTCGGCGGAGCAGCATCAGCCACCAAGACGCGTGCCCGTCGCGCCTCGAGCGGTCCCAGCGCTGCTGCGTCGGGTCAGGTGGCCGTCCCGATGCAAGGCACCATCGTCAAGATCCTCGTCGGGGTTGGAGACCAGGTTGCCGAGGGTGACCCGGTGGTTGTTCTGGAGGCGATGAAAATGGAGAACAACATCGCGGCTGACAAGGCAGGGACAGTCACTGGGATCAATGTCGCAACCGGCGACACGGTGGGTGCCGGCGATGTCGTCGTCGTGATCTCCTGAGCCAAAGCTCGACGCTGTCAGCTCACTCGTGAGCGACGAAGTAGTAGTTCACGCTGTCGTAGAACTGCCGATTCAGTTCCTCCTCGCTCAGGGAGGGCCCTCCTGACAAGAACGCGTCCAGCAGCGAGATGCGCATCGAGGCAGAATCGAACAGTTGCCAGATGTCGGACGGGGTAGATCCGTAGTGATCGGATGCGCCAAGTCCGTGTTCGAACACAACAACAGGCCGAGTCGAGAGGATCCGCGACGATCCTTGCAGGACGCCGAGTTCTCCCCCCTCGACGTCGATCTTGATGAGGGAGACCACCTCGTGCTCCGGCACGATGTCATCCAGCCTTGCTGTCTTGACCTGGATCAGCTCCACTGTCTCGTTCGGTCGGTCATAGCGGCGTTCCAACAGGCCGCTGTAGCTCGGGTTGGACACGACATGATGAAATTCGACGTTCACCCCCGAGTCGGCGGCAAGGGCGACCTCGTGCACCGAGACAGTCGGGAATTCGGCACGCAAGACTGCAGCCAGTCCCGGTATCGGTTCGACGGCCACGTGGCGACCTTCGGGAGCTGCTGCCACGATCGAGCGGAGCAATTCGCCGATGTGTGCTCCGACATCGATGCCGATGGTCCCCGGCCGGACAGTTTCAGCGATGATCTGGTGCGTCAGTGTGTCGTAGAGCTCGTTCAGCGGGATGTGTAGCGGCTCGCCATCCGTCGTCGTCATAGGCGCCACGGTACATCGGATCCAGAAGACATCTGATCGGTGGCGTTCGCGACCGGCGAGCCCCATGGGCAAGGATCGCCTTGGAAGCTGGAGCGTGTACGCGACTGCGCTCGCTCACGTAGGTCGCGAGCAGACAAATCCGACCCGTCAACGGCAAACCAATAGTTTTCTAGCCGTTAGCCGCTCTCATGATGGCCGGTATCGGTCAGATCATGGTGATCTCGACACCCCGTGATCTGCCTCGATTCAAGGAGTTGCTTGGCAGCGGGCCACGGCGAAGGATTCGGGTCGAGGACGGATCTGATGGTCCGGCAATGACGCGATCATTGAGTCCGAGTAGCAGAGGAGAACTCGCAATCACCGATCTGATCGCGAACTGCATCCGAAGCGGCCCGTTCAGCCGCGCCAGCGATACCGAACAGTCTTTGTCGGGTCTGCGTCGAACGCGTCGCTGTCGACTCCGAGTTGTCTCACCTGACCCAGATCAGCTGAGGCTCATTCCGCAGCGTCGCTGAGGCTCTCGGACAGAGTCGGGTAGACGAACAACGCTTCGTGGATGTCATGGACCGTCAGGTTCGCTGATACTGCGAGGGCAATCACAGAAATCAGCTCTGCTGCGTGGCGCCCCACGATCGATCCACCGAGGACATGACCGGTGTGAGGATCGGACACGATCTTGATGAACCCGCGGGGATCATCGTTGATGAGAGCTTTCGCGTTCGACGAGAACGGCACCTTCGTGACCCTGATCTTGCGGCCGGACGAGAACGCGTCGGCTTCGGCGAGGCCGACTTCAGCTATTTCTGGTTCGGTGAAAATGGCGGATGCGGCTTTGTCGTAGTCGATATGTCGATGCTCTCTTCCGACGTGCATTCCCATGGCATGTTCCGCGATTTTGCGGCCTTGCATGGCCGCAACAGATGACAGGGGAAGACGTCCGCTGAGGTCGCCGGCCGCGTAGATGTGTGGGACCGAACTCCGAAGGTTGTGGTCGACGATGACATAGCCCCACTCGTCGACGCTGACCCCTGCGGTTTGGAGGTCAAGCGATTCAGAGTTGGGACTAGATCCGATCGCGAGCAACGCGTGGCTGCCCTTGGCAATGCGACCGTCGTCGCACCGGACAGTGATCTCATCAGCCTGTCGGTCGATACCGATGGCTCTCGCACCCTTGTAGAGCTTCACTCCCCTGCGCAGAAAGTCTGCTTCGAGCACAGCCGCAGCCTCGGGGTCCTTCTGAGGGAGAACCTGTTGACGGCTGACGATCAATGTCACATCGGAGCCGAGGGCGGAGAACATGTGCACGAACTCGACACCGGTGACGCCGGAACCGACGACAACAAGATGGTCGGGTATCTGCTCTGGTGGATATGCGTCGCGCGTCGTGAGCACACGCTCGCCATCGACGTGAGCCCAGTCCGGGAGTCTCGGTCGTGACCCGGTACAGAGAACAATGACGTCGGCAGCGAGGTCGATCTCGCCGTCCTCGGTCGAGGCAATGACGGAATGGGGACCTGTCAGACGGGCAGTTCCGCTGATGATCCTGACCGACAGCGAATCCAACAATGCGCGAACCGAACTCTCGAGCCGAGACTCGATGGCTACGATTCTGTCCCGAAGGGTGGATGCCTCGATCTCCGGCTCGACCTGGGCAAGACCCATTCTTCCGACGCGCTTGGCGAACGACATCGCGCCACCGGTCGCGATCATCGACTTCGAAGGGACACAGTCGTGCAGGTGCGCGCTGCCGCCGAGCACGTCTCGCTCGATCAGCGTCACCTCTGCGCCGTAACGGGCCATGTCCGTCGCGGCCTCGTGACCGGCAGGACCGCCACCAATGACGACGACT
>JABABU010000040.1 GCA_014238065.1 Actinomycetota bacterium | reverse complement strand
TTGCAGGCGCAGCCCTCGGTGGCCGCATCGGCGGACTCTTCGACTCGATTCTGTAGTCGACCCTGACGCTCCGTCCACGACGGAGACGCCATCATTGATCGTGATCAATTTGAGGCCATGCCGCCTCAGATCACAAAAACGTATCGGCGCCGCCTCTTGGGCGGCGCCGCTCGTGATTTCAGGTGTCGCACGAAGCGCGAACGAATGCGCCCCTACAACGCCGCGTCCAGCGTCTCGACCGATGGGGCGAAGTAGTACGAACCCGAGGCCGGCGTCGAGTAGTCGGTGATGGCATCGAGTGCCTCGCCGCCCATGCCGTACATCGCCTCCATGCGCTCACGCATCGGAGCCTGCGTCTTGCAGAAACCCATGAAGTAGAGGCCTACGGTGCCGTCGTGGAACGCGTAGGGCGTCGAACGTCGGACCATTTCGCCCCGCTTCGCAGGACCCTCGGTGCCGGCAGGAGCGCCATCCTTCAACTCGACATGGCTGAGATGCGACGTGGGCACCTGCACCTCGAGTTTGGTGCTGTCAGCCTTCGTGCGACCAAAGGTGTTCTCCTGATCCTCGAGTGAGAGACCGGCCCAATAGTCGAGATCGTGCACCCAACGCTGCGCTATGCAGAACGCTCCTCCAGCGCCAGTTTCACCGTCGGGAACAATGCCGCGGTCGTGCTGATCACCGGGCTCGGGGTTACCGGTGCCATCGATGAAGCCGGTGAGGTCAAGACTGTTCTTGTATACCCACGTGATCGTCTCGCGAGCCACTGCCATGTGACCAGCGACGGCGGTACGGAACGTGTGCTGAACCTCCCAGCACAGGTCCTTGCTGTCGGAGTGAACCCACAGGAGAAGCTCTTCCTGGGTGCCCTTGGCCGTCTTCGAACCATCAGGCGACGTGTAGCCCGGGTAGGCTTGGAAATCGTCAGGAATGTCGTCAGTGAGATCGGCGAGCAGCGTCGGGCCGAAGAGCAGGCAGAGGTTGACTCCCTGATCGGCAGCATCGGCGCGGGTCGCAGCAAGTGCGGCCTTGATGACCCCGAGATCTGCTCCTTCGGTACGGCTCATGTGCACGTACCACTGGTGCGTTTCGAGATCGCCGAGAATTGCGGGCTGCGGAGTTGGCATCAATTTCTCCTTGTCATGATCGGCACGTTGGCTGAGGTGAACCTTGCCACACGTCGGAAGTAGCTCATCTTAGCCGACGGCGTGACGCGCAACCTCGCTGTATCGGCTCGGTGCTGGCCAACCTGCCTCGGCTCGGCGTGCCGTCCCTCTGGGGTCGTTCATGGGCCTTGGAGGCCTGTCACGCTGCGATTTGAGGAGCACACCGCAAGGCCCGCCTCTTCAAAGGGGTCGGACACTTACCAAACGCGGTTACTCCACGAAGGTGGTGAAGTCGGCGACGGGAAGACGTTCGGAGCGGAGGGAATTGATTGGGTGGTCAGGGTCCTCGAACCCGATCGCCATACCGCAGAACAACAACAGGTCATCATCGGCGCCCACGAACTCGGTCACTGCGTTGGTGTAGCTCGTCCACGCCTCCTGAGGACAGGTGTCGAGTCCGGCGTCGGTCGCAGCCAACATGAACGTCTGCAGGAACATCCCGACGTCAGACCACTGAGGAGGACCCATGCGTCTGTCGATGAAACAGAAGAACGCCGCCGGCGCTCCGAAGAAGTCGAAGTTCTTCGCCATCTGGGCGAACCGCGCCGGTTTGTCATCTCGACCGATACCGATCGTTGCGTACATCTGCTCGCCGAGCTCGAACCTGGCCGTGCGGTGCGGATCCCACAACGAAGGCGGGTAGATCTGATAGCCGGCGGGCTCCGGCTCGCGGGTCGACAGGAACCGGCGGAATCGCACCATCGCCTCGCCGTTGATGACGAAGATCTTCCACGGCTGGACATTGCCACCCGATGCGGCCCGAGCCGACAGCGAAAGGAGGTCGGTGATGACCGAATCGGGAACCGGCGTATCGAGGAACGCCCGGGAGCTCCTGCGTCGATGGACAATCTCTTTGAAGTTCATCGTTTCTCCACGGTCGCGGGCTCGACAGCAAGAAGCATGACATCCGAGGCCCCCCTGTTCGCAACTCGCATGGTGGTTAACTGTCCTGCGTGACAATCGGTGACGAGACAACGGTGATCGGAACGGGCGAGGTCGCCTCCGACGAACCCGACGCTGTTCCGCGGTTGCACTTCACTGCGAGTGCTTCGCCTCAGGCGCTGACTGCGCTCAACTCGCTCTCGGCTCGCTATGGCAACTGTCCGCCGGAACAGGCGGAGATCATTGTGGCGCTCGGCGGCGACGGCTTCATGCTCGAGACAATGCACCGTTTCATGCAGACCGGTGCACCGATCTTCGGCATGAACCAGGGAAGTGTCGGCTTCCTGATGAATCCCTACCACGAGGACGATCTCCACGACACGTTGGCCAAGGCCGTCGAGGTCGAGCTTCACCCGCTGAAGATGATCTCAACCTGCGACAACGGCAGCGTCGTCGAAGGCCTTGCCTTCAACGAGGTCTCGCTGCTACGCCAAGGACGTCAGGCCGCCAAGGTGAGAATCGTCGTCGATGGAGTCGTGCGGCTCGAAGAACTCAGCTGCGATGGCGTGCTGGTTGCGACACCTGCTGGAAGCACTGCGTACAACCTCTCGGCCCACGGTCCGATCATCCCCCTCGACGCCAGGTTGCTGGCGCTGACACCGGTCAGCCCCTTCAGGCCGCGCCGCTGGAGGGGAGCGCTCCTTCCTGCAACGTCGAAGATCGCGATCGAAGTGCTCGAGCGACAGAAGCGACCGGTCTCCGCGGCCGCCGATCACGCTGAGGCCCAGGACGTCAACACTGTCGAGATCTTCGAGGACAAATCGACAAGCATCCGGCTGCTCTACGAAGCCGAACTGGGGCTGGCAGAGCGAATCCTCACCGAGCAGTTCTCGGTCTGACCCTCGATTTCGTCCGCGCTACTCCGAAGCGCTCATAACGATGACGCCGACGTTGTCGAACGCACCGGCCTCGAGCGTGGCATCCACCAACGCCTGAGCAGCTGTACCAGGCTCAGACCCTGACAACACCGCAACGATCTCGTTGTCGGACAACATCAGACTCAGCCCGTCGGTGGCAAGGATCACCCAATCACCAGGTTCGATCTCGACACGATCGACTTCGACGGTCATCGAAACACCCATTCCCACGTAACTCGTCAGGCGACTCGAACTCGGGTGACTCCGAGCTTCGTCGGCGCTGAGTTGGCCCGACTCGACGTAGACCGCGGCCAGATTGTGATCGGCCGTCAGCGCGATCAGCCTGCCGTTACGCAGCATTGTTGCCCTGCTGTCCCCGGCGTGAGCGATGACGACATGGCGTTCTGTGGTCTGGCCGACGACGACAGTCGAACCAGATGACCCTTCACCCAACGCCGTCCGCACTGCTTCATCGGCGCTCACTATTGCCGCAACGATGACCGATTCGTCGGCCGATCGGGCCGTCAAAAGGTTGGCGACGACCTCGAGGACGATGTCTGCAGCTTCCCCGCCGTTACGCATCCCACCCATCCCATCGGCCACGACGAACAGGCCAAGCGCTTCATCGACAAACACCCTGTCCTCGTTCACTGATCTGATTCGACCGGCATCGACTGCGTGCGACACGACGAGAGAACCTCGCTCGCCTCTGCTGGTGCCCCGCCTGTTCACCGCCACAGACTTAGCATCGTTCCCCCGCGGAATTGCACCGTTCCCACCCACTGTTAGATGGCGACCGGGCAGAGGAACCATCGGCCGAGGCAACACCGGCACCCTCACCGACGGCAAAGATGGGCTCGCTCAGATCGGCTGCGCCGTCGACTATCGGGGTCATCGAGGTGGTTTCACCCCGACAACGCATTCAAGCTGCTCACCCGATCGGACCACGGTGAGCAACAACTTCTCAGCGAACGTGATGTTCGTCGTAGACGAACGACCGATTGCCAAACCTGATGGTCGTACCTGAACGCATCACCACTCGCTCACCTGTCCCGAGAAGTCGCTCTGGTGAGTCGACGGCCTTGATCGACGTGCCGTTCTGGCTGCCAAGGTCGCTGACGAGGACGTCCCAGTCGACCAACTCGAGGAACACATGTCGCCGAGAGACGCTCTGTGAGTCATCGACGATCACCAGCGGTGCAGCGGTCTGGGCCCGGACGGTATCGTCCATGAAGGGATCTCGGCCGAGCACGGTGTTCCACTGGACCGTGTAGGTCGAACCGTCGTCGAAGGTGACGACTCCAAGGGGTGGTCTCACCCCTGTGACCAGCGCCTTGGTGCGGCCCGAGCCCATTTTCACACCGCTGCGCCAGCAGTAGCGCGCCTCGGGGTGATTGAAGTGACCGCGTGGCGACCTGACGCCGAGCACTTCGACCGGCACTGCGTACACAGGGCCTGGGACAACAGCATCTCTGTCGTCGGAATCCGCGGCGTCAGAACCCGTGTCAATCGGAAGTGGCTCTCGCCGAGCAGGCTCTGGTTCGAGGCTGATGACCTCGAAACCCTCTGGTTCGTCGACAACGGGAATCTCGAACTCACCCCTGACCTGCTCTGGAGCAGGTCCGTCTTCGACCCCGGAAGGACCATCTGGCTCGCTCAAGGTCCCATCAGCCAGTTCTCCCTCTGCCGGCCACGCGGCCGTCGCAGGAGCCCCGCCGGTGACGACGACTCCAGCACCTGAGACCGCACCTGATCTGAGTGAAGCCCACGATGGAATCTCCGGTGGCGAGGTCCCGGCCGCGATCACGGCGAGACCCCCGGTGGTGTCGACCTGCTCGTTCACGCCAAGTACCGCACCAGAGGAGCTCAGTCGCTGCTCGCCGGCCACGATGTCGAGGTCACCAAACGCGAAGATCGACGCGGTACGGCCGTCGATAGCGACGACGGCCACCGGGGGAGGTGACGGCTCGCTGAGCAGAAGTCGAGCCAAAGCTCGAACGCTGGCCGCGTGGCCGACGCCGCTCACGGCCGCAATGAGGCGTTCGGCAAGCGTATCGTCGGGCGTCTCGTTCCCGCCGACGACGAGCACGACGTCACCATCGCGGTAGACGAGTCCGTTTCCTGGCACGGCTGCGATCCGTTGTTCTGTCATCAGTCCAACCCTTCGAGATTGTCGAGTTCTTCCGCGAACTCCAGCGCAGTTCGGTAGCGATCCGATCGATGTTCCGACAGCGCTTTTTCGACGACCGGTCTCAGTCGTTCCCCAAGCACCTCGGACAGAGTGGGCCGCTGGTGAAGGACATGTTTGAACGCGTCGAAGACGTTCGACTCCGGAATTTCGCCGAACGCGCCTTGGCCACACACCCCCTGATGGAGTGTCAGTGCCAGCGACCATATGTCCGATGATCGGGCTGCCTTCTCACCCCAGATCACATCTGGCTCCATGAACTCGATGGAATCGACTGACCCGACACCGGTGGTCGTCATGGCCGGTGTCATCAGTTGGGCCAGACCGAAATCGGAGAGCAATCCCTGTTGGCCGTCGATCAGGATATTCGCAGGTTTGATGTCGCGGTGAACAACGCCAACTTCGTGAAGGGCGTGTGCCCCACGAGCGGCGTCGGCGACGATCCGAACGCACCCGGCCCGACTCACAACGCAAGCCGGTGAGGCAAGTGACCCATCTGGATGCCAACGCATCGCGTAGAACAACCTGCCGTGCTGCTGCCCTGCGTCGAGCAAGCGGACGACTCGTTCACTGTCGACCGACGCGAATACGCGGAGTTGGTTGGCCACACGCCTGAACTCGTTGTCGGTCGAGTGCTGCTCCATCACCTTGAGGGCAACGAACTCGTCGCCGATTCCGAGGCGACCCGGAGGAATGGCCTTGTAGAACACGCCGTGGTTACTACTCGCGAGAGTCTCCAACAGTTCGTAGTCACCAACTCGGGTCATGGCTCACCTCCTGATCAGTCGTCGTGCTGAGACTCATTGTCGCCGAGTTGTTCGCGGAACCGCGGACCGGCGTCGAGCCGCGATCTCATGAACGATTGCCGGAGATGGACTGCCGGCAGTCCAAGAATCGCACGTCGATGCCGTTCGAGCACCGTCACCGACGTGGTGGCGATCATCGCACCGATGGCAGCGAAGATGATGAGGGCGCCAGTCGTCCGTCAGATCACCGCATTCGATGTATCTACTCGTGTCGCTCACGACATCGTGCCTGACTCGCTGCGACGGAGTGGAGCCAAGAATGCTAGTAGTGGTGTTGTGGACGAACCGAGCGACATGATCACGGTTGCAGCGACGACTGATGGCGCTGGCCTTGTCCGGCGCCATCAAGACGAGACCCTCCCTGAGCTGGAGTTCTGGTTCGTCGAGGAACAGCAAGAGCCGGCCGAGTTAGCGACCGTCGCTTGGATCGGACCGAACTCTGCCTGCCATCTGGCTCGACGGCCCGATCCAAGCAGGGAACTCCATCTCGACCTCGCGCACGTGCTCGACTCGCAGCACACGCGCGAGAACCACAGCCAGTTCGGATTCAGGGAGAAAGGCGGCGCAATGCGCGCCTCGTCGAAGGAAGCCGGACGAAGGGCAGGATCGGCATGACGTCAGTGACTCGATTCAGCGTCGACACCGCAACGGTCGACGAGATCGTCGAGACGGTGGCCATCGACGGCGCCGCCATCGTCGAGAATCTCCTTGACCCAGGCACGGTCGATGCCGTCAACGCAGAACTCTCGCCATGGATCGAACAGACCAACAACGGACGCGACGACTTCACGGGCCGGGCAACGACGAGGACCGGTGCCCTGGTGGCACGGTCACCGGAGTGCAGGAAACTCGTCAGTGACGACCTCGCCATCTCCGTCGCCGAGCAGTTCCTCTCCGCCTACACGAACAAGATCCAACTGCATCTCACCCAGGTGATCCGCATCCGGACCGGCCAAGGCAGACAGCCTCTCCATCGCGATCGGCTCGCGTGGGGTGGTTACATCCCGAAGAGCATCGAACCACAGCTCAACACGATCTGGGCCATGACCGAGTTCACCAATGAGAACGGAGCGACACGCCTCGTTCCGGGGAGTCCTGCATGGCCGGACGACCGCCGTGCCGAGCCCGGCGAGATATGTCAGGCCGAGATGCCCGCCGGGTCGGTGCTGTTCTACAGCGGGTCGGTGATCCACGGCGGAGGCGAGAATCAGTCGGGTGTCGACAGGGTCGGGATTAACATCACCTATTGCCTTGGCTGGCTGAGGACCGAAGAGAACCAGTTCCTGTCGTGTCCTCCCGAGATCGCGAAGGATCTCGATCCGCACCTCCAGGAGCTTCTCGGATACACAATGCCGAACTACGCCCTCGGCTATTACACCGAGCCCAAGGGTATGCCGGAGGTCGGCGACATCCTGCCGCCCGAATACGTGCTGGGACGCCGTCCGCGAACTGTGCTCGACACCGGTCTCATCGATGAAGCAGCGACGTGATCCACTGCGACTTGGGTAACGTCAGCCGCGTCTGACCTCGATCCACGCCTCGCCAGAGAACAACTCTTGTGCGAACAGAGCCACCTCGTCCCTGGTGATTCCGGAGATCGTTTCGGAAGCCTCACGGCGGGTGAACGGGTCGAGCCCTCGCCCGCGTGCGGTCTCGATCAGGGTGGTCATGAGGTCGAAGTTGCCGACCAGCTCGTAGTCGGAAGCCAAGATTCCCTTCGCCCGCTCGAACTCCTCTACCGATGGAGCGTTGCGACCGAGGTCGAGTACTGCCTCGAGCACCGCGTCACGGATGAGATCGAGTCGATCGGGGTCACCACTCGCCAGGACCAAAGTCTCGACCACCTCGTCCGGCCGATCGTTTGCCGAGACAAAAACGCTGGCACCGTAGCTGGCTCCGAGCTCTTCTCTCACCGAGTCAAACAACCTCGACCGGATGATGTTGTTCACGATCTCGGTCATGAGGGTCGTTCGTTCGTCGACGTCGACTGACGAGCTGAACAGAAAGTCGACCCCAGCACCAGCGGCTCCTTCGCCCGCGGAGACGCTTCGTTCGATCACCGTCGTCGGTGGGTCGGGCCAGAGGTCGACGTGGATGTCTGATTCGCCGGACGGCAGAGAACCGATGTACCGCTCGAAGAGTTCAGCGACGACGAGATCGTCGACGTCGCCTGCGACAGCGACGACGAGATCGTCGACCTTGCCGAGCCGGTCACTGTAAACCCGGAGCGCGTCATCCGGTCTGGCGGCTTGGACCGCAGCGAGATCGGGCACGATCCGTGGCCACTCGCTTCCGCCGTAACGAGCGTCGAACAGTTCGATGATCGACAACGTCTGCGGATCGGAGTCGGCTCCCCTGGCACCGGTCTCGATGGCCTCGATCGCCGAGCGGAACGCAGCCTCGTCGACGCGTGGAGCGACGACCGACAGATGCAGCAGCTGGAACAGCTCCTCGAGGTCGTCGACAGCGGCATTGCCCACGAAACCCTCGTCCACCTCGTCGATGAACGGCGTGAGTGAGACCACCTTGCCCGCAAGGAATCGGTTCAGATCAACCGAATCGAGTTCGCCGAGGCCGCTCTGTTCGACCGCGGTCGTGGCCAGACCAGCCAACTGAGCGTCTTCGTTCGACAACACCGACCAGCCACCATCGGACAGTGCGAACAGGTCGACCGCGCCTTCAGAGATGTCGCTGTGGATGAACATCGCCGTCGCACCGTTCTCGAATCTCAGCTGGAATGCGACGAGATCGCGCAGCTCATCGACCGACACCGGCTGAACGCGATCGGGCCTGTCCATCAGCGCGACCACTTCGCGTCCGTCGCCATTCCCCTCATCGACCTGCACTTCGGCTGCGAGGCCACGATCGAGAGCGGCGCGAAGCTCCTCCACCGACGGCATCGTTTCAGCGGCTTGGCCAAGGCCTGCGAGCAGCGGCGCTGAAATACTCATCAGATACCGGAAGTGGTTGGACATCTCCTCTGCGGTGAGCCGGTCGAGAACGTCGTTGAGTCGCTCATGGGTGGCATCGGCCCCGTCGATCTCGGAGCCGGACAGATAGTGCGCGACGTAGGCGTCGGCGTAATCGCTGTCCTGGCGAGTTCCGACCCCGGCGAGCTGTTGATCGAGCAGGCCGCGATACTGCTGTCTCGCTCTGTCGAGTTCATCGCGGCTGAAGCCGTTGACTTCGATGCGGCGCAGTTCAGCGATGATCTGCTCGGTCGCGACAGCAAGATCATCGCCACCGAAGTTGAACCCGAGAAGTCGGACATGGCGAGTGAAGCCGAACGGTTGGGCGAACGGTGAGATGGCATCGAGTCGGCCTCGATCGACCTCGTCGTTCAGGCGGTCGTGGATCATGGTGCCCAAGACCTGTTCGAGGAACAGGAGTCGCTCACCTCCGATCGTCGACGGGTCCCAGCTCGGGATCCAGTAGTCGAGTGAGATTCTTCGCGCCGCTGTCTCCTCGTCGAGGATCACGTCGACCCAGATCTCGTCGACCGGCGGCGTCGATGGATCGCGTCGAGGCTGGTTGTCACCGCGGGCCATGAGATCGTTGAAGCGTTCGATGATCTCGTTCTCGAGCACGTCGACGGGAAGATCGCCGACCGCGATCACGGCCATGAGGTCGGGCCGGTACCAGCGGTCGTAGTACCGGCGGGCATCTTCGGCGGTGGTGGCGAGAATGTTCTCGGCCGACCCGATCGGCGAGGCGTTGAAGTAATCGGACCCGAGCGTGTAGGCGTCGAGGAACACCGCCAGTTGGCGACCACCGGCTGATTCGGCATTGGCGCGTCGTTCTTCTCTGACCACGCCGCGCTCCTCGACCACGTCATCGGGGTCAAGAGTGGCTTCGCCGGACCATTCGGCGAGGATGTCGAAGCCCTGGTCGATGTCGGCAGTGCTGGCCGTGGAAACCGAGAGCGAATAGACGGTTTCGTCGAAGCTCGTATAGGCGTTGACGTCGGGCCCGATGGCGAGACCGAGATCCTGCATGGCCTTGTCGAGTTCGTTGCCTGGGAAGTTCGTCGTTCCGTTGAACAGCATGTGCTCGAGAAAGTGGGCAAGACCGGAATCAGGAACGTCCTGTTGCAGAGACCCAGCGTTCACGACCAGCCGCAGTTCGAGACGACCGCCGGGCGAGTCGTTCTCCCGCACGTAGTACGTCAGCCCGTTGTCGAGTACACCGACGCGAACAGCCGGGTCGATGTCGAGGAGCGTGCCGTCGGGATCGGGGACGACGATCTCGGTGCCGTCCGACTCCCGGTCGTCGGGGACGGGGACTGCCGTGGTGGTGATCGGGTCACCGACCTCGACTGACGTTGATTCACCACCGGTGGTTGTCGTCGACGCCTCATCACCGGCGTCGGAGCCATCTGAGCACGCGGCCACGAAGACACATCCGGCGAGCAGCACAACGCCCAGCCGATGCGAAGGCCGTCGAGCACAGATGAGTTCAGACATGTACAACTCAGATCTATCGGTTCGAGCAGCCCGAAGTTACATCGCTGCGGGCCCCGGACCTCGGTCGTCTGGCTCCAGGCGACCGAAACTGTGCTGAGCATCCGCGTCGAGATGTCAGGAGTCGGCGCCAGGAACTGCAGCGGTTGACAGGTCGAGGGAGGGCAGTCGCTCAGCGTCCCACGATTGCAGCGCTCAGCTCGTAGTACCTCGCCCAGGCTGTGCCATTACGAACGTAACGATGCGCGGTGTTCTTCAACGTGCACCACACCGACGTGGGCCAATCGTGCGTGAGATCCACGAAGCTCGAACAACCACCGGACCGAGTCAGCCGACCGACTGCACGGCTCCATCACCGCCGGGATCGGCAGCACCGCGAAGGGCCCCCTCGGCCACCTCGATGGCGTGGACCCGCGCAAACGCGAAGCCGTGCGGATCGCGGATCACTTCGAAACCATCGTCCACCAGTTCCTGCTCGACCGAATACGGGATACGACTGCACACGTCAATAGCGGTGCTGGTCCCCGACACTCGAGGCGCCGACACGGCTTCGAGGATCGGCATGTCGAAGTCGATCGAGTTCAGAATCGTCTGCGTCACACCCATCGCGATCTGGGTACCTCCGGGAGCGCCGACGACCATGTCGAGCAGACCATCGGACTCGATGATTGTCGGGCACAACGACGTGAACCGACTCTTGCCTGGCGCAAGCGAACCAGGACGTCCTGGTCGCGGATCGAAGACACCCATACATCCGTTCCATATGAACCCGAGGCCTGGCGTGATCACACCAGACGGCATACCGAGTGAATGAGTCATGGTCACTGCGTTCCCGTCACGATCGACGGTGACGACATGGGTCGTGTCCTTCGGCTCCGACGACATCCGTTCGACAACGGCCCGGTCGCCACGGCCGATGCGCGCCGCGAGCTCAGCACCGTGATCCTTCGAAGTCAGCTTCGCCATCGGCACATCGACGAAGTTCGGATCACCGACATGGGCGTCCTTGTCGATGGTGGCGAACTTCATCGCCTCGGTCAACGTCCTGACGTAGTCGACCGAGTTGTGACCCAGCGCCGCGAGATCGAAGTTCTCGACGATGTTCAACATCTCGAGCACCATGACTCCTCCGCCTGGCGGCTGGTTCGTGTGCACGGTACGACCTCGATAGTTGCCGGTGAGCGGTTCGGTCCGGGTCGTCGAGTACGCGGCGAGGTCCTCGTCGGTCAGAACTGCACCGTTTGCAGCCATGTCGGTCGTAATCCTGTCAGTCAACGAACCGTTGTAGAGCGCGTCAGCACCCTCCGTAGCCACAACTCTCAGCGTGTAGGCAAGATCAGGATTCACGACCACGTCACCGACTCGCTTCAGCGAGCCGTCGGACCGGAAATACATCTGGCGACCGGCATCGGTCACGGCAAGTCGATCGACGTTGGAAGCCCGTCCCATGGTCGCACCCTCAGTCCAGAAGCCATACACCTGAGGCCGCACAACCCAGCCGGACTCAGCCCACCGGATGGCCGGCTCGACCACATCGACCCAATCGAGAGCACCCCAGGCCGTTTGGGCCTCGTAGTAGGCCATCAAGCTTCCAGGTGTCGTGATGGACTGGTAGCCCATGTCGTTCACGTAGCCTTCGACGATGAAACCGAAGCCATCCCTGGTTTCTCCCACGAGCAGGTGCTCCCACTGATCTGGCCTGGTTGCCAGCGGCGACTTACCGTGAAAGTCGATGCATTCGTGCACGCCTCGATCGGGCAACTGGACCTGCAAACTACCGAACCCGGCGATGCCACACATCTGTGGATCGACCACACCGGCGACGAGACCAGACGCGATGGCGGCATCAACCGCATTCCCGCCTTGCCGATACATCTCCGCACCTGCTTCGACCGCTTCTGGCTGTGCGGCAACGACCATGGACTTCGGATAGACGCTCATTGCTCACCCTCTTCACTGGCGGATCTTCGGGTGGGGCAACACTACGCAACAGCCACGATGGCAAACGGCACGAAACGCAGGCGCACTATCTTCAGTGGATGCCTTCCGAGGAGCGCGTCAACCACAAGACCATCGCGCTCCTGGGCATCGAAACGATCTGCGTGTACGGCGCTTGGTGGTACAGCTTCGGCGTACTCCTCGATCCGATCCTCAGCGATACAGGGTGGAGCGAGACGGCGGTCGCAGGCGCGTTCTCGGCAGGCGTGGTAGTCATCGGGGTCGGCTCGATCTTCGGTGGCCGGTTGCTCGACCGCCTCGGAAGTCGACCGGTGTTCGTGGTCGCAGCCCTGATCGGTGGTGTTGGCCTCACCGCGACCTCATACGCCACGAACACTGGAGTTTTCTTTGTCGGAACCGCCACTTCACTAGGAGCCTTCGGCGCGCTCGGCTTCTATCACGTGACCATGACCACGGCGGTGAGATCGAGCCCCGCCGCCCCGACGAAAGCCATCTCGGTTCTGACTGTGTGGGGCGCGCTCGCGTCAGCCATCTATCTGCCGTTCGCCGCCTTCCTGGTCGAACGAACCGATTGGCGGGTATCGATCCGAGTGCTGGGAGCGACGGCCGTGGCGTCCTTGCTGCTCGCCGCCTTCGGCGCATCGGTTCCACCCGATCCGACACCAGGGCCCCGGCCGACGTTGCGTGATGTCGCTGCCGACACCTGGCGACCCGGGCGTGCGAGAGGCTTTACGATCACTGTCGCTCTCGCCGGAATCTCGTTCACGACGCTGCTCGTCTACCAGGTTCCCGTCATGGTTGCCGCAGGTCTGCCCCTGACCACGGCCGCGACCGCTGCTGCAGTCCGCGGCTTCTGCCAGCTATTGGGGCGGGTTCCGTTGTCGCCGCTCGTGGCAAAGGTCGGGTCGGAAGGAGCGGTCATCGCCGCCATGAGCGCACTCGCGGCTGGCGGCTTCATTCTCATCGTCGCCGGCACGACGCCCGTGGCGTTGCTGTTCGCGGTGGTAGCCGGGTTCGGGATCGGAGCATGGAGTCCGTTGCAGGGCATCAGAGCCAACGAGTTGTTCAAGAGCAACACGCTCGGAGCAACGATGGGCCTGTTCACCACCGTCTCGTCGACGGCAGGCGCGCTGGGGCCGGTCCTAGCAGGATTCATTGCCGACACGACTGGCGAGCGGCGCTGGGGTGCGGTCATGAGCGCCGGTGCTGCGTTGGCGGCAGCGATCGTCTTCGCGCTCACGCAATTCCGAGCCGAAAATTCGTCACATCACTGACGGTTGCCCATTCGTGGCCATGCCGATCGGCGAGAAGACGTTACGAACGCGAAAAATATTTCTTTCCCAAATTGTAATCAAAGTTTGATTTCTAGGGTCATATGGGTGTCACATAGACAATCGACGTACGAGCAAACCGTTCGTGGTCGTCCAGGCTCTAGTCGGAGCCTCGAAAGATCGGCCTTTACTGGCCATTGGGGGAAATGAACCTATGTACACCATTGCGGCTCTGTTGGTGATGGCGATCGCGTTGGGCGGCGTCATGGCCATTCTGAACTCGATCATCGAAACCGCTGGGCTCACAGCCATCAGGAACCTGCCCGTCATCGGTGGTCACCTTGATGCGGCAGCTGCCGTCGGCCTGGTCTGGCTTCTCGACATCCACCTCGTGGCAACCTTCACCGGCGGCATGCGTAATGAGTGGATGAGCTGGGTGATCGATGGCGTCGTGATCTACGGGATGATCCCGGTCAAGGACGCGGTAGTGAGTGCTATCGGAAAGGGACTCCGCGCCTGAGCTGACCAAATTCGCTGACGGCCCCGACCCATTGGGTCGGGGCCGTTTCGCGTCAAGGTTCAACTCTGGGAAGATGTCGCCCATGCCGACAACAGTCACGGTCACCGGGACCGGCACGCCGCTGTACACGCCAGGCAGAGCGGGACCAGGCGTTCTGGTCCGGAGTGGCGAGGTGTCGCTGCAGTTCGACGCCGGCCAGGCCACCAGACTGCGGATGTCCGAATCCGGTTTCGACATTTCCGACCTCACCGCGCTGTTCATCACCCATCACCACAGCGACCACATGCTCGGGCTCGCAGACGTCCTCACCACGAGGTGGATGGAGATCCACCAGGCAACAGTTCCCCGCCTTCGTGTGTACGCGCCCGACGGCATGGCTGCTGAGATCGCCGACCGCGTCATGGATGCATGGCACGACGAAGTCGCCATGCGGGTGGCACACGCCGACTACAAGAACCGAGACCCGCTTCCGGATGTGCATCGATTCACGGCAACGTCAGCAGTCGAGATGGTGGCGACATTCGGCAACGTCGTGGTCGAGTCGACGCTGGTCGAACACTCCCCCGTCACACCTGCCGTCGGATATCGAATCACGACAGCTGAAGCGGTCGTGGCCGTGTCCGGCGACACCAGAGTCTGTGAAGGACTCGAGACCCTGTGCCGCGACGCCGACGTCGCCGTCTGCGAGGTCATCAGGCCGCAGGGCCTCATCGGCATCCTTTCGGATCCAGAGAAGATCGCGGCGTACCACGCCGACATCGGGCAACTCGGAGCCATGGCCGCCCGGGCCGGCGTTGGGCATCTTCTCCTCACGCACCTCATTCCTCCACCGAAGACCCAAGCTGACAAGCAGGCGTTCGTCGATGACATCAGGGCCGCAGGATTCGACGGAGATCTGACTGTCGCCGACGATCTCGATGGGGTGACTCTCGGCAGCTGAGGTTCGACCCAATCCGGAGCGGTCACGACAACCCTGTTACGCGGAAGGCCTAAGGTCTTCTCCCACGAGAGGGCTGTTCGGAGGAACGGTTGAGCAGTGAGTAGGTTGCGAGAACGTCAGGAATGGAAGTTCTTCGGGGCCCTGTATCGATCGGCCCCTGCACTCGCCATCAGCTGGTGGGCCCTGCTCGTTCTCCGTGGTCTGATGCCGGTGCTATTCGCCATCTCCATGGGCTTGCTCATTGGCGCGGTGAACGACGAGGCCTCGTTGACCGGCCCCCTGATCTTCGTTGGGGTCGTGTTCGTCGGGTTCCAGGTCCTGACCCCGATGCACCAGGTCGTGAGCTCGAACCTCGGCAATCGGTGTGCGACCTGGATGAACGACCGGCTCATGGACGCCTGTGTCAAGCCAGCAGGCATGGCTCATCTCGAACGACCTGCGCTCATCAACGACCTGACCATGGCACGCGACTTCGATCTCGGTATCACCGGCCCACCGCTCAGCATCTCGATGGACTTCATCGCGAGCGGACTGGTCGAACTCGTTGCCGGCATCGCAGCCGCCGCCCTTCTGGCCGGATTCGCGTGGTGGGCTCCGATCGTGCTGATCTTGGGCTGGGGTTCAACGCACTGGCTCCTGAAAGAGAGCGCAGTCTGGCGCGACCGAAATACCGAAGAGGTGAGGACAGCCCAACGGCACGCCGACTATGCGTACCGTCTCGCGGTCGACGCTCCCTCGGCCAAGGAGATCAGGCTGTTCGGCCTCGCAGGATGGGTCGTCGAACGGTTCCGCGACCGTCGGCACCGGCTCTACGAACTGCAGTGGCAGGCGACCCGCCTGAGGGAACGCTCCGTCATCACGAGTCTCGTGATCGTCTCAGCAGCCAATGCGATCGTGTTCTGGCGTCTAGCGGAGTCAACACTCGACGGCGACATCTCGCTCGCAGCAGTCGTCATCTATCTGCAAGCAGCAATCGGTGCCAGCGCCATCGCGTTCGGCGGGCTGAGCTGGGCCCTCGACGGCTCGGCTGCACCTGCGGCCGCCGTGGTACGACTCGAAGCAGCCATGGCACCCATCGGTGCGCTGAAGATCGGCACCGTCTCCGCAGAGGACAAACCCGGCAGCGACATCGTGTTCGACAATGTGTCCTTCACTTACGAAGCAGGAACACTTCCGGTGCTGGATGGATTCAACCTCACGATTCCTGCAGGCACCTCGCTGGCCATCGTCGGGCAGAACGGCGCAGGCAAGACGACGCTCGCAAAGCTGCTGTGCCGCCTCTACGACCCTGACGACAACGGGGGGGCGATACGTATCGACGGCCAGAACCTGGTCGACATCGACGTCGACTCTTGGCGGCAGCGGGTCGCTGCTGTGTTTCAGGACTTCATCCGGTACGAGCGGTCGTTACGTCACAACGTCGCGCCGAACGGAGCCGACGAGGCCGACATCATCGCTGCCCTTGCCGACGCCGGCGCTGCCGACCTGGCCGACCTCGAGACGATTCTTGCCAAGGGCTACCCGAACGGGACCGAACTCTCGGGTGGCCAATGGCAGCGAGTTGCCCTGGCCAGAGCACTTTGCGGAGTACGCCAAGGAGCGGGGCTCGTGCTGCTCGACGAGCCGACAGCCCAGCTCGACGTCAGGGGTGAGTCGGAGATCTTCGAGAGAGTGCTCGCTACCACCGACCACTGCACGACCATTCTCGTGTCGCACCGATTCTCGACCGTTCGCCTCGCCGACCAGATCTGTGTGCTCGAGGAAGGAAGAGTCGTCGAACTCGGCAACCACGACGAGCTCATCGCCCACGGCGGGAGATACAAGACCATGTTCGAACTGCAGGCTTCGAGGTTCGTCGAAGTCGACGAAGAGGGAGAGGAGGTGGTCTATGACACGCTCAGCTGATGACATGCCTCCAGCGCTGAACGCGCTGTGGCGGACGGTCAGGATCGGCTACCAGGCCGAACCGAAGCTGCTGCTGGTGTCGTTCGCGATGACAATCTTCACTGCGCTCCCCGACGCACTGCTTGCGCTGTGGCTCGCGTTGCTCGCTGATGGCGTCATCGATGGCGACCGCACACAGGTGATCTCGGCTGCGCTCGGCCTTGCTGCATCGTCGATGCTGACCTGGTTCCTGAAGGTCATCCTGGACAGGACCCAACGGCGATTCAGAGATCGCATCGGCATCGCCCTCGAAGCTCATGTTGCAAACCTGCAAGCGAGCGTTCCGACGATCGAGCATCACGAACGACCTGACTATCTCGATCGGCTCAGCGTTCTCCGCGACCAGGTTTTCGCGCTCGACCACCTCTTCATGTCCTTGTTCTCGACAGTCGGTTGGCTGGTGAGACTCGCTATCACCGTCGCTTTGCTCATGACCATCCATCCCGTGCTCGCTGTCCTCGTCGTCTTCGCTCTCCCAACGGTGTGGACCGCGACCTGGCGGCCAGGTGTCGAACGCCGCGTTGAGGAGTCGGTCGCTGTGCACAACCGTCTCTCGCGCCACTTGTTCATGCTCGGCACCACGGCTCCGCCCGGCAAAGAGGTGCGGCTCACCGGCAACGGCGCAGAGCTGACGAAGCAGCGAAGCGAGGCCTACGACCGGTGGTATGCGCCCGTGGCAGCGGCACGCACGACAACGGCGCTGTGGCACGCACTCGCCTGGGCCGTCTTCGGTTCGGCATATGTCGGAGCGATCGTCTTCGTCGCAGCCGGCCTCGAGGCGTCACCTGGCTCGGTTCTCCTGGTACTGGCGGCCGGGTCGAGACTATCCATGTACGTCGGGGCAGCCGTCGGCGAGCTCGGATTCCTCCGTGGCATCTGGCTCGACTCGTCGCGCCGTCTCGGCTGGCTCGAGGACTACGCGGCTGCGATCGACGAGAACGCTGACGCGGAGATACCCGACCGAATCGAGTCGGCCATCGTCTTCGAGAACGTGACGTTCACCTACCCAGGTACCGACAAGGTCGTCCTCGACGATGTTTCGTTCGAACTGCCGTCTGGTGCTGTCGTTGCGATCGTCGGTGAGAACGGGGCAGGCAAGACCACCCTCGTGAAGCTCTTGGCCCGCATGTACGCCCCCGACAGGGGTCGCATCCTCGTCGATGGTGCCGACATCAATCGCATGATGACTGCCGACTGGCGACAGAAGCTCGCCGGAGCATTCCAGGACTTCTTCCGGTTCGAGCTTCGCGCCGAGACCACCGTCGGCATCGGCGACGAGTTACGGGTCGACGATCGGCCAGCCGTCAAAGACGCCGTGAATCGGGCTGGGGCGGACGACGTCGTGGACCGGCTCGCCTACGGACTCGACACCCAACTCGGTCCGACCTGGGAGGAAGGCGTCGAGGTCAGCTTCGGGCAGTGGCAGAAGCTTGCCCTCGCCCGCGGGTTCATGCGGACTGACCCTCTGGTGCTCGTACTCGACGAGCCGACATCAGCTCTCGATGCCGAGACAGAGCACGCTTTGTTCGAGAAGTACGCACAGTCGGCACGTGACGACGAGGTGCTGACCGACGGTCGCGTCACCATTCTTGTCTCCCATCGGTTCTCTACCGTTCGGATGGCGGACCTCATCGTCGTACTCGACGGCAGCCGAGTAGTCGAGGTCGGAAGTCATGAGGAGCTCATGGCTAACAGCGGTCAATACTCGGAGCTGTACACGATCCAAGCGGCGGCATACCGATGAAGTTCGGAGTCTTCTACGAACATCAGATCCCTCGCCCCTGGGACGAGATGAGCGAATACCGCCAATTCCAGAACGCCTTGCAACAGATCGGAGTCGCCGACGAGGTCGGCATCGACTACGCGTGGCGAGGCCTTCGTCGGGTGTAGAACGGCAAGCACATCAAAGGAGCGCTTCATGCCAGCGGTATTCATCCACGGAAACCCGGAAACAGCCGCCATCTGGGATCTTCTGATCCCCGAACTCGACAGGGACGACGTCGTGCGATTGTCGCCCCCCGGGTTCGGTGCACCGTCACCCGAGGGTTGGGGAGGCACCAGAGACGACTACCTCGCCTGGGCCGTCGCCGAGATCGAAGCAATCGGCGAACCCGTCGACCTCGTGGGCCACGACTGGGGAGCCGGTCACACCTTCGGGGTCGCGTTGACGAGGCCAGATCTGCTGCGATCATGGGCACTCGATTGTGCCGGGTTCGCGCACCCCGACTACGAGTGGCACGACATGGCTCAGGGGTGGCAGACGCCAGGGGTCGGCGAGGCCATAGTCGCTGGCATGACCGATGCCCCGCTGGAGGACAGGGTCGCCATGTTCAAGGATCTTGGCATGACCGACGCGATCGCGGGCTCAGTCGCCGAGCACGTCGATACCGACATGGGCCGTTGCATCCTCAGCCTCTATCGCAGCGCGGCCCAGCCCGCGCTCCGCGAAATGGGAGCCGACCTTTCGGTCATGAGCGAACGACCTGGTCACGTGATTTTCGCCGAGAATGACAGTTATGTCGGAACCGAGGCCATGGCCAGCGACACCGCCAAACGTTCCGGTGCCAGCATGACCGTGCTCTCCGGTGTCGGCCACTGGTGGATGATCGAGAACCCAGCCGCCGGTGCCGCTGCCCTCAACGACTTCTGGGCAGGCCTATAGAAGCAACCTCGCCCGGCCGCACCCGCCTATGGGAGTCCGAGGAGCTGGTCGCGGATGTGGTTCCAGACGAAGGTGCCTCCGGCGGGACCGTAGTGAGTGCCGTCCCAGCGAAGGGCGGGGTTGTCACCGATGGCCGGGTCGTCGCAGAACTCAGGCGGCGAAGTAATGAAGTGCACCTGTGAGTGTGAAGCGGCCTCGGCTCTGAGCAAGTCGTTCAGGTGTGCCGTGCGGGTGAAGTCGCCACGCTCCGGCAACGGCGTAAGCCCTCCGCCTGACCGCGGGTATTGACAGGGCACCTCCATCAAGGCGACCTCGGTGCCGGTCGCGAGCAGCGCTTCGACACCTTCGCTGATACCTCCCGCCAGGATCGCGTCATGTTCGACAGAGCCGAACGGAATGATGCTGCCAAGCCGGTAGAGATCGAACACCTCCCATGCCCCGAGGACGACGAGGGTGATCTCCGGATTGTGCGCAGACACGCTGGCTGCCCAGCGCGAAGCGAAGTTCGAACACACCGAGAACCCGCGGCGGATCACGTTACCGCTGATCATCGAGCCTTCATCGATGACGCCACACCCCTCGATAGCCGAATCGCGGACCGTCAGCTGATTCACCATCGCGTTCGGGAAGTTGATCTCCATCGTGATCGCCACCGAGTCCCCGGTGACGTCAACAGTGCGCGGTGCCTGCTGTGGAACGACCTCAAAGCTCCATGAGTTGCCCATCGTCATGCTCAGGATCGAAGGACCACTCCATGTCGGCAGAACGGCGTTGGCGAATCCGGCCCCGCCACCGGTTCCCATGTGTCGGACCTGAATGCCGTCCGAGTCGCGAACATGCACGCTGATGAAATCCTCAGGCGATCCAACGAGAAGCGTCGAACCGGGTAACGGCTTGATCATTCGGATGACATCAGGCGTCGTGCCCGAGATCGGCGCATCTGGTCGCCATTGAAGCGCATAGGTGATCGGCATGATCCGAATGACCCACGAACCTGTGGTGATGACATCGAGACTGCGGATTGCAGGACTGTGCACGAAGTAATGCCCTGAACTCGGCGTGAGGTCATCGGCCACGACATCGAGCAGCGTTCCGACGTCGTCGACGGCATGGACCCGAATGAACTCGACACCCCCAGGTGCTTCCACCTGGACGATCATCGGATCAGAGGACGAGAACGGAACCGATCCGGCCCCCGAGCCGGTGAACGTCTCCACACCGACCTCTCGGGCGTCCCCGAGCGGCCAGACGTTTCCCGTGTCATCGAGGATCAGGTACCCGGACAGGTCGCTCTTCACGGCAACTGCAGCGACACGGTCTGCCGTGACGCCAGACAGGCTCCCGTGGAACTGGCTTGTACCGAAGTTGAAGATTCCGCCGTCGCCGCCGAGCATCAGATACCCGGACGAACCCGGGACGATCCCGACGATCTGAGATGCGAGCGAGACGCCGGGAAGAATCTGCGGAATCGAACCGTGGTAGTCCGCTGTACCGAAAGTGAACGTACCGCCGTCCCCGGCCACTAGCACGTAACCGCCTGGCGTAGCCGAAATGGCGACAATGGGCGCATCGAGTTGCACGCCAGGAAGTACCTCGGGGACCGACCCGTGATAGACGGCGTTGCCGGCAGTGAAGATGCCTCCGTCGGCTCCGATCAGGTAGTAGCCGCCGCCATCAGTTGTCGCTACTGCGTCAACGATGTCGCCGGCGAGGGCGAGGTGACCGAAATCGCCATGATGCACCGCGGCTCCGAACGCGAAGACGTTGCCCTTGTTCGTGAACAGCCAGTATCCGTCCCCGTCCGGTGTGGACGCCAGCGCGACCACGTGCTCTTCAGACAGCAGCCCTGGGCGATGACCGAAGTGCGGAACAGGACCCCTGACCTCGACGGTTCCATCAGCCCTTGTCAACCAGAGTCCACTCTCGGTCCCGTCGAGATCGAGATCGACATATGTGTCATGGCTCGTGGCAGAGGCCGGCGCACTGCTGAGCAACATCGCGCCGAGCACTAGGAGCAGAACACCGGCCCACCTGTTCATCGGTAGAATCAGGTGTTCCGCGGGAAACCCAGGTCGATGGCGCTGGTGGCTGGATCTGGCCAACGGGTCGTGATTGCCTTGGCGCGGGTGAAGAACCTGATGCCCTCCGGCCCGTACATGTGCGTGTCGCCGAACAGCGATGACTTCCACCCCCCGAATGAGTGCGATGCGACAGGTACAGGAATCGGCACGTTGATGCCGATCATTCCGACCTCCACCTCATTTTGGAATCGGCGCGCTGCGCCGCCATCTCGAGTGAAAATCGCAGTGCCATTACCGAACGGGTTCGCGTTGATCATGGCGACTGCCTCATCGAATGTGTCGACCCTCAACACAGACAGGACGGGGCCGAAGATCTCGTCCAGGTAACAATCCATCGTCGGCGTGACCTGGTCGATCAACGTCGGGCCGAGGAAGAATCCCTCCAACGGCAGATCGGCTTCGCGCCCGTCGACGACGACTGTTGCGCCGGCCGCGGCTGCTCCACCTATATAGCCCGCGACACGATCGCGATGCTCGCCGGTGATGAGCGGCCCCATCTCGACGTCGGGAGCAGTACCAGGACCCACCTTGATGCCTGGGATGCGATGGGCGACAGCCTCCACCAGTTGGTCACCTGCCTCGCCGACGGCGACGACTGCGCTGATGGCCATGCAGCGCTCGCCAGCTGCACCGTAGCCAGCGCTGACAGCAGCATCCGCTGCCATCTCGATGTCGGCGTCGGGCAGTACGACCATGTGGTTCTTTGCCCCGCCGAGCGCCTGTACACGCTTACCTGCTGCAGTGCCAATCTCGTAGACGTACTTCGCGATCGGAGTCGATCCAACGAAGCTGATCGCCGCGACATCGGGATGATGCAACAGCCCGTCGACGGCGACCTTGTCGCCGTGTAGCACGTTGTAGATGCCGTTCGGAAGACCGGCCTCCGACATCCACTCAGCGATCTTCATCACGGCCGAGGGGTCACGCTCCGACGGCTTGCAGATGACGGCGTTGCCACATGCGATGGCGGTGGAGAACATCCAGGCCGGAACCATCGCAGGGAAGTTGAACGGTGTGATGTTGGCGACCACGCCGATGGGTTCGCGGATGCTGTGCACGTCGACGCCGCCGGACACCTGAGGCGAGAACTCACCTCTGAGGTGGGTGGCGAGTCCACACGCGAACTCGATGTTCTCGAGCGCCCGCATGACTTCACCAACTGCGTCAGAGAACACCTTGCCCTGCTCGCTGCTGACGATGGCGGCGAGTTCCTCTCGGCGGGCCGAGAAGATCTCCCTGAAGTTGAACATCACCTGGGTGCGCTGAGCGAGCGACGCGTCGCGCCACGCAGGGAACGCCTGCTTCGCTTTTGCGACGGCGAGTTCAACTTCTCCGATCGACGCAAGGTCGACCCTGGCCTGTACCAGGCCTGTGGCGGGGTCGTAGACATCGCCGGTACGGCCACTGGTTGACGGCACGATCTGGCCATCGAGATAGTGATGAATTGAACGCATGTGGCAAAGCTACCGAACAGGCCGACCGACCGGCTCAGATCTCTCAGACGCATCCCGCGAAGCAGAGGTTGAAGCGCTCTGGGGCCTGCTCCTCTTTGAGGAACGGACGCGACGGAGATGCTTCTGACCGCCGACGAAGGCAAAGAAGCCAAGCGCGACACCGACCGCTCGCGTTCGCCACGCCTCCGAGGATCTCGACGGGTGATAGAACCTGCGACCTATGGAGACACCGCAGAGCTTCAGGCCAGAGGTCCGCAGAGCTCTGGCCTGGATGGTGGCGTTTCGATTCCTGATCAACGTCGTCGTGCGGATGACCTACACATTCCTCCCTGCCTTCGCTCGAGGTACCGGAATGTCGGTCGAGTCGATGAGCCGGATTTTGAGCGCACGAGAGCTCACGTCGCTCACCGCGCCGATCAGCGGCTCGGCTGTCGACCGTCACGGCACCGGCAGGATCATGACCTGGTCGGGGATCGTCGTGCTCGGCGGCATCTCCTTGTCGTTGTTCGGTGGCGCTGCATTCGTGGTCGGCATGCTGGTGTTCGGCGTTGGACGGACCGCGTACCAAATCAGCCAGCAGGCATGGGTCGGCGACGAGGTTGCATATCAGCGACGCGGTAGGGCAACCGGTTTGATCGAGCTCAGCTGGGGCGGAACATCGCTTATCGGGATGCCTCTCGTTGGCCTGCTCATAGAGGGTCTCAGCTGGCGGGCTCCGTTCTTCGTGCTCGCGGTGGCGTGCGTGCCAGTCATCGCTGGGCTGATGGGCCAACTGAGCTCGAAAGGTGAGCACCGTCGACCGGTCAGGAACAAGCTGACGTTCAACACGCCGATCGTCGGAGCCCTCGCCATGAACGGCGCCATGACTGCTTCGGCCCAGTTCCTGTTTCTCGGCCACGGCCTCTGGCTGGAAGACACCTACAATCTCAACACAGCCGAGGTGGGTTTCGCCGTGATCGCGGTCGGCGCCGTCGAGGTCATCGCCACTCTCGGAAGCGCTCGACTCACCGACGTTCTCGGCAAGAAAACGTCGATGCTCGGGGGTGGTGTTCTCATGACAGCGGCCTCGACTGCCTTAGCGCTGTTCCCGACGCCTCCACTTGCCACAGGTCTCTTGCTGCTGGTACTTGCGTTTCTCGGCTTCGAATACGCCATCGTGTCGGCCATTCCACTCATGGCCGAACTCGCGCCAGACAACAGAGCCAGGATGATCGCAGTCGGGCTCACCGTGAGCTCAGTGTCGAGAGCGGTGATCACGCTCGTCGCCACCACGATCTACATCCAATCGGGTTTCGCGACGCTGATGGCGGTCGCGTCTGTGTTCGGCGCAGCAGCCGTCTTGCTGGCCCTCACGGTGATGGTCGAACCTACACCGGCGAGTGCGTGACCTCGTAGGCGAAGTAGTGACCGACGCTGTCCGGGGTATAGGAGATGTTCCGCCGCTCTCTCGCGATACGCAGTCGGCCCGACTCGATCACCGGAGCGATGACAGCATCGAAGTTCGTCTCATCGTGGTACGCCGCCCGCGAACTGATCAGCAGAAGCCCACCACTTCGCACCAGGTCGGCCATATTCGACAAGTACTCGGGGCCAACGTGGCCGAACGTGAAGACTCCTGCCACGATGGCTGCGTCGTAGGCGCGGATCCAACGATCGTGGATGGGCGCGGTGAGATCGAACCCAGCCTGCAAACCGCTATACACACCGCGTCGACGGGCTTGCTCGATCATTTCGACCGACAGGTCGACGCCGTAGAGGTTCCTGTAGCCATCGGCAGCGAGGCGAGCGCCGACAAGTCCCGTGCCACATCCCGCATCGACGATGCTCACCTCAGTCCGGTCGAAGCCAGTCCACAGTTCGCTGCCGGCAGCGTTCAGCAAGTCGACGATGGCATCGGCGACGCCGTACTGAGCGCCACCGACATCAGTGTCGTAGTCGACGGCCCACCCCGCGTAGAACTCGATGATCTTGGCTGCGTCGCCTCCGAGTTGCAGCGCAGCCTCGATCGAATGACCCTCGTCCTTCACGCGCGAGAGCGTAGCCACAGACGTCAGACCGCTGCTGCTGTTGGCTCGCTGTTTGTGTCATCAGAAACTGGGGCGCCAGAGCCGACACCGTGTTCCAGTGCGATCACCGGCACTTCTCTGAGATCCTCGAAGAAGTGGAACGTCATCTCGTCCCTGGTCTCCTCGGTCTACCAACGGCGTCGCACGCACCTGCTCTAGATTCGGGGCATGCAGATCGGCGCTCACCTCCCTCAACTCGGTCGCGGTGCCACCAGAAGCGCGCTCGTCGAATTCTGCGCCGAAGCCGAGCGACTCGGCGTCCACTCGGGGTGGGTCAGCGATCACATCGCCTGGCCAACCGAGATCACATCGAGCTACCCGTACACCGACGACGGATCGTTCCCTCCGCCGAACGACATGGCCTGGCTCGATCCGATCGGCACGCTCCTCTTCGCGGCGGCATGCACCGAAACGATGAAGCTTGGCCAGACAGTGCTGATAATGGGCTACCGACCACCCATCCAGACCGCCAAGCTCATCGCAACGCTCGACCAGTTGTCGGAAGGCAGAGCCATCCTCGGAGCCGGCGTCGGGTGGATGAAAGAAGAGTTCGACGTGCTCGGGATGCCGTACGACCACCGTGGAGCGCGGGCCGACGAGCAGCTCGAGATCTTCCGCCGCCTGTTCAGTGAACCGAACCCCTCGTTCGACGGCCGGTTCTACGACTTCCCGCCGATTGCCTTCGAGCCGAAACCGGTCCAAGAGAAGCTGCCGGTCTGGATCGGTGGTTCTACAGAGGCAGCATTTCGCAGAGTCGTGCGTTTCGGCGACTGCTTTCACGCCGCATTTCAGCCGCAGCACGTGGTCGCGGAGTCGTGGGCACAGATACGACAACTCTCAGCAGAAGCGGGTCGAGACCCCGCTGAACTCACGCTCTCAATCCGCCTCTACCTCGACCCTGCCGCCTCGATGCGACCCGAACTGTCGTTACAGGGCTCAACCGCCGAAATGGCCGACACCCTCGGCGCGTGGGAGGCATTGGGCGTCGAGCACGTCCTCCTCGACATCACTGCGCCGGGTGGGCCCACCGGTCGGCTCGAAGCACTCGGCAGGTTCATGACCGGAGCAGTCGGCTAGCGGCTCAGTCGATGGCTCCGACCTGGCGGGCGCACCGCAGCATCGCGTCGATGCTCTGTGTGATGTCATCGGAGGTGGTGACCCATCCCGACACGCTGACACGCATCGCGGGCCGCCCCGCCCACGACGTCGGACCGCACCAGCACGTGCCGTCGGCCTGAATCGCGGCGATCAACTCGACGGTCGCATCGTCATGATCCGCTCGGACGAGCACCTGGTTGAGCACGACGTCGTTCAACACTGTGAGCCCCGCATCATCAAGCGCTGATCCGATTCGCACCGCATGATCCGACAGGGAAGTCACGAGCGCAGCGAGCCCATCGACTCCAAGGGTTCGTAACGCAGCCCACACCTCCACCTGGCGCGCCCGCTGGCTCGACTGTGGTGTGTGGTGCATCGCCTCGTAACCACCATCTGGTGGCAGGTACCCGGCTACCGACGCGAAGCTGCGGCGGAGGTCATCACCATCTCGGACAAACGCGATGCCGCAGTCGTAGGTGACGTTCAACCACTTGTGACCGTCGGTCGCCCACGAATCGGCATGGGCGAGACCCTCGACAAGGTGGGCTCGACTCAGATCACTCATGGCCCACAGCCCGAACGCACCGTCGACGTGAACCCATGCCGAGCGCTCGCGCGCCCACTCGACGATGTCGGAGAACGGGTCGAACGCGCCCGTGTTCACTTCGCCGGCCTGAGCGCACACGACGACCGGGCCATCGATGTCCGGCAACTCCGAAGCGATGAGTCGGCCCTGGTCGTCGGCAGGGACCCGAATGACTCGCTCTCGTCCGAGACCGACCATCGAGAGCGACTTGAGCAGAGTCGAGTGAGCCTGAGCTCCGGCGACAACGGTGAGTTCAGGCGCACCGAACAGTCCGTCGCGGGGCACGTCCCAACCGGCCGCCGCGAGCTGTCGGTCTCTGGCCGCAGCGAGACACGTGGCGTTGGCGACGGTGGCGCCGGTGACGAACGCAGCCTCGGTCGACGAAGGAAGCCCGAGCGCCTCGACGAGCCAGCGACGCGCGACGTCGCTGATCTTCGCTGCGGCGGGAGACATCACAGGGAGTGCTGCGTTCTGGTCCCAACTCGACACGAGCCAGGAGGCCGCCAGAGCCGAAGGCAGCGTCGCTCCATTCACGAACCCGAAGTAGCGACCGCCCGTGGATGCCAGCGTCGCCGGTGATCCTGCGTCGTCAAGAAGCGCGATCGTCTCCTCGGCCGAACGACCGACAACGGGCAATGGCTCCTCGAATCGAGACAACGCATCGAGGGCCTCCGCAGACGGAGCAACCGCTCGACCGCCGATGGAGGACACATATCGGCGTGCTCTCCTCGCAGTGTCATCGAGCAAGACGTCGGTGTCGGTCATTTGCAAAACATAGGCCGCGGTCGCCAACCCGATCTCGAAGTACCAGGACTGACCCCGAAACAGCTCGAGCACGTGATCGACATGCAGCAACCATTGTCGGCGACACACTCGCCCCACATCATCGGTTGATCTGACCTCCCGCGAGGTACTGCTCACACCTCTTGACCGCTCGGTCGATAACGTCACCGATGTGCTCGTATCCTTCGAGTTCAGGTCGGTCGTTGATCCAGCCGACCGTTACCAGCGTCCTCATGACGAGGAAGTCACGAACTGTTGCGAGCTGGTCGTGGCCGAGGTCACGGACCGATCGGTAGCCCTTGATGGCTGCCGCGAACACGGCGTCGAACTCGGTGGTTCCGATCTGATACGACATCGCTACAGCCAGGTCGTACATGTGCCAGCCGAAGCCGCTGTCGTCGAAGTCGATCATCACGAGACCGCTCGGCGACACCAGAACGTTCTCGGCGTGCAGGTCGGCGTGAATGAGCCCAAAGCTCGATGGGCTCGCGTCGAAGGAGCCAATACGCTGTCGGAGTTCTGCCCTCGCCTCGTCGAGCACTTCAGCTTCGCTAGCCGACAGCTGCGGCACTGCCCAGAATCGCCCCCAGTGCGCTGCGTCACCCAGGAGACCATCGAGGTCCCATCGCCGACGGGTGAACACCGGAGGAGTCACCCAGGCTTCGGTCTGGTTGTGGAGCCTGGCCATTTGCGCGCCAAGCTGTTCGAACATACTCGTGGCCGTCGCGAGTTCTTCGGTTGCATCGAGCACATCGGCCATCGAGGTGCCGTCTATCCAGGTGATCACACCGACCTGACGAGGCCCGTCAACTGATGACACCTCAACGTATCCGGAGCCGTTCGAAGCAGGGACGGGCTGCGGTACTCCGAAGCCTTCGAGATCGAGCGCGCGGATCCAGATGTGCTCGGATTCGAGCTCAGCCACCGAGCTGTAGCCAGGCCGATGAACCCGCACGACGAACCTGGTACCAGACCGCGTGTCGATGCGGAACGTCTGATTCTCGCTGAGTTTCAGCAGCGACAAGTTTTCGACATCGAACTCCCACGAATCGAGAGCACGCAGCGCTACGTCGCGGGCCTCTCCGACATCGAGACTCACGCGACGGACGACATCACGTCACCGAATGCCTCGAGCACGACGTCGGCATGCTCACGTTCGAAAACCAGCGGGGGGCGCATCTTGAGACAGTTGTCGAGCGCACCAGAGCGGCCCATCAGGACGCCCCGCAACTTCATCTGGTTGGCAATCGCGACCGCGCCCTTCGCGTCGGGTTGGCCGTGCTCGTCGAGCCAATCGATTCCGACGAAGAGCCCGACTCCTCTGATGCCACCCATCTGTGCTGGCCGGTCGGTGATGGCACGGACACCTTCGAGCAGGTAGCCGCCGACGTCATTCACCTGGGCCAACAGGCCGCGGTCCTCGATCTCGTCGATCACAGCCATACCGACGGCCGCCTGAAGGGGGCTCGCGGCAAACGTGTTGAAATACCGTGTCGATCGTCGGAACGCACCGACGAGTTCCTCACTCGACATCGCGGCGGCAAGGGGCAATCCGGCCCCCATCGGTTTGCCCATGACCGCGATGTCGGGCACAAAACCCGAACGGTCGTATCCCCACCACGTTCCGGAACGCGCGAAGCCTGCCTGAACCTCGTCGGCGATCATCACGCCGCCCGCCTGGTGAACGAGGTCGGTCGCTGCCGCGAAGTAGCCATTCGGGATTTCAGGCAGACCCTCGTTCGCGAGCAACGAACACATCAGCACCCCGGCGAATCCCTGCTCGGACGCCGCCATTGCTTCAATGGCCTCGCCGAGGAAGTCCAGGTGAGTGTCGAGATCCCCTGAGGCGAGATCTGGAACGGGAACCGCTCCGATGGTGGGGTCCGGTGCCGCGCCGGCGGCAAGTCGCCGTCCGATGTCGCTCAGCTTTCGAACCTCGGTGCTGTTCCCGTGATAGGTCGCTTCGGTGGAGATGATGCCACGTCGCCCAGTGGCTGCCCTCGCCGTCATCATGGCCACCTCGATGGCCTCGGTTCCCGTGCAGGTGAAGACGGTTGTCGTCAGCGAGTCGTCGTGCAGGCTCGCGAGGCGTTCTGCGTAATCGATGACGCCGCCGTGCAGATAGCGGCTGTGGACATTGAGCGTCGATGCCTGATCAGCCATCGCGGAAGCTACCCTCGAATTCGCGTGGCCGACACACGGGACGTTGTTGTACGCATCGAGGTAGCGCGTGCCGTCGGCGTCGAACAACCAGACGCCCTCGCCGCGAACCAGATGCACCGGCTGCTCGTAGAACAGAGGTGTGTGAGCGCCGAGGGCGCGGCGATGTCTTTCTCTGAGATCAGAACTCGTCATGGGTGCAGGCTAATCCCGTCACCGGCGACGGTCTGTGGTGCTCAGCTGTTGAATCGGTCGATGAACTCAGCGAGCTTCTCGACATGGCGAAGCGTGTCTTCTGCGGCGAGAATCGACGGCTTCGGTGGGAACAACACGAGACGTTCGACGCCGAGTTCGCGGTAGCTCTCGAAACGCTTCTCGCTGAATCCGCCGGCGTGGATGGTGATCGGGATCGTGTCGGGATCACGGCCAGCATCAGTCGCCAACTGACGGAACAATTCGATGGCACCTGGCACATTCGGCCGTCCGTCGACGTTCAACATGCCAGCATCGATCGGGGCCCATTCGTCCGCGTATTCGGCGGCGTGGCGAATACCAAGAGGACCAGCGTTGCCAAGAGAGATCGGGATCGTGCCGTTGATGGGCTTCGGGTAGATATACGACGGCTCGAAGTTGTCCCACTTGCCTTCGAAGCTGGCCACCTCCTCGGACCATGCAGTTCGAAGGGCTGCCACGCGCTCTCGCATCGCCGAGTATCGCTGCTTGAACTCGAGATCCCTGCGGTGGTTCGCAAGCTCTTCCTCGTTCCACCCGACACCGACCCCGAGAGTGAATCGGCCTCCCGACAACACGTCGAGCGTCGCCGTTGTCTTGGCCAGGTCGAGTACGTCGTGCTGGAGGAGCAGACATATCCCAGTGGAAAGTTTCAGCGTTGATGTCACACCGGCAGCTGCCATCAGCGACACCATCGGATCCATGATCCTGTAATAGGCAGGAGGAAGCTCTCCACCTGGAACCGGGAAGGGCGTCGCCCTGCTGGCGGGGATGTGAGTGTGTTCAGGGAGCAAGAACGATTCGAATCCAGAAGCCTCCAGCTCCTTCGCTAGCGTCGCTGGATCGATGCCTTCGGCATGGTTGAACGAGAGATATCCGAATTTCATGTCTCGCATGCTGACCTACCGACACCTTGGCCGCAAACCCGAGCGAATGTGTCACCATCAGTCGAAGGTCGCCCCGCAGAGGGCGAGCCACTTCGTCCAGTTCCGAGAACCTCACCAGGCGGAGCGCGAACCACCATTCGACGTGCAGTCGTCATTTGTTCTCGTCCCCGACGACGATTGTGTCCTCGGTCTCGAGCATCCTGACCTTCACCATCACTCGCTCGCCGAGGACCTCGGCAAGGAGATCAGCGAGCTCTTCGTTCGACGAGCGATCATCTGCGCTGCTCGGGGAGGGCGCTGTGCCGGCGATCACCATGTCGATTACCGGTGCGCCGCCCGACCTGTCGACAGAAAGGTCGACGAGGTCATTGCCGGTGCTCGAGTCAGCGAAGAATTGTTCGATGGTCAGCTGGAGCGCCTCGTGTGGATCATCGGCGGGAGTGAGACGACCATTTCCGATGCTCAGCGGAAGCACGACCACGAGAACCGAAACCCCGACCCAGCGAAGACCGGTTGCGATGGCCGCATTACCTGACAGCAGCCGATCGGGAGGTACGAACCCGCACGCGATGAAAGTGATGCTCGCTGCCATCGCGATGCCGGCCACATTGGCCAGAAACAACATCAGCGCACCGGTGGCGAGTTGGGCTTCCCGCAGTTGTGCGGTGACGCCGACGACCGCGAGTGGCGGAACGAGAGCAACGGCGACAGCGACACCGGTGATCGCATCGCTCGCCTGACGGCGCACGTGTGAATACGCACCAGCCGCCCCTGAGGCCATGGCGACGCCGAGATCGAGCAGGTTCGGCGACGTGCGCGCCAGAATCTCGGCAGGAATCGGAACTGGGTCGCCTGGGATCACAGCCGATACGGTGGCGGCAAGAGCGATCGCGCCCATGGCTCCGACGGCGGCAACGATCGCCTGGCGAAGCGCCTTCATCGGCCAACCCATCACCAACGCAGCCGCGAAGCCCATGATCGGTGACATCAGCGGCGCAACCAACATGGCGCCGATCACCACAGCTGTGCTGTCGGCGAGCAAGCCGAGCACAGCAATCGTCACCGACATCCACATCAGAGACGAGAATCGCCATGCGAAGTACCTGAACTCTGGCCCTTCGTGGAACAAACTCCTCACGATCCTCCGCCGATCGGCTTCAGGCACGCGTTGAGCGTGTTTCTGGTTGTGGCCGAGCCGAGCGAGCAGTCGACCGAGTAGCCCGCTCAGGCGTTCGTGAGCCTGGTGGAGGCCCGCGATGTTCAGGTGTGTTCTGGGTGACCATGGCGGTGGATGGTGCTGGACAACGTGCGTGCGGCGGCCCACGCCACGCCGACGACCTGTGTGTAGACCCGTCACTGCGGGACCTCCCGGTGGGGATCGTCGGTGACGGGCTGTCTCCCCCGTCGTCATGAAACCGTAACATTTCTGGTGGCGGCGAGAGTGTCGGTTCAGTGACCGGGCAACTCGAGTGCTCACTTGCCCCAGGATTCAGAGGCTCACCCGCCATACGCTTCGTGGCGCCGCAGCCAAGACATCGGATGCGGCAACTCCGTCTCGTCCCCGCGACCGTGAACTGCTTCAGCGCTGCATGAAAACGACACGCGCCTGCGTCAAGGCCGCTCGACCAACAGCGTCATGATTCGCTATCGGCTGAAGTCCCCGGATTCGGAGAGGACCGGTTCAGCTTTCGTATGCGAGAACCCATGTTCACCCGTGGCGTTTCCTAGCCGAGGGCCAGCAGCGCGACGTCACCCAACGACGAAACCTGGTGAGTGAACAATTCGGCATCGGCGACGACACCGAGCGGATTGAACCAGCACGAGTCCACGCCGGCGGCAGCGGCTCCCGCAATGTCGGACGACAGGCTGTCACCGACCATCAGAACCTCAGCTCGGGTCGGCTCACCGAGCTGTCGGAACACCTCCTCGAAGATGGCTCGACCTGGCTTCGCCGATCCGAATTCGCCAGACACCACGACCGCGTCGAACACGTCAGCGATGCCAGTACGAGCGAGCCGTGCTCGTTGAGTCGATGAGACCCCATTGGTCACGAGGCCAAGCTGAACCTGCCCACGAAGCTGATCGAGCAGTGGCCGCGAGCCCTCGTAGAGCTGACCACAAGAGCCAAGGAGCTCGCTGTAGTGATCCGCGACCAGTGCCGCGTCATATTCGATGCCGGCGTGCTCTGCGAGATCCTCGAACCGCTGAACCCTGAGCCGCTCGAGATCAATCGTTCCTGCTTCGAGCTGACGCCACAGCCCGCGGTTTATTTCGACATAGCGCTCGAAGATCGAACTCGGATCGTCGACCCCCGCACCACCGACGGCACCCGAGTAGGCATCGCGCTCGGACGCGTCAGAGTCGAACAAGGTGTGGTCGAGGTCGAACAGCACACACGAGTAGCCCATCAGCTGTCTTCATCGTCGACAGATAGACCTGTACCCAACTCTCTGACGATGTCCGTGTACAGCTCCTTCGCCAGCTCTGACACCGACCCAGACCCGAGGCGGACCACCTGACAGATATTCGGTGGGGAGGGAAGATCGGCAGCAACCGGCCATTCGACGATGCCATCGGTCATGTTGGCTCTGTCGATCAACGACACGCCGAGCCCTGCCCGAAGCGCCGAGAGGATGCTCGGGAAACTCGAGCCTGTGAACGCCTCGCTGTAGTCCATGCCAACCGCTCGAAGTGTCGTGACCGTGGTCCGCGCTGTCACCGATCCCTCGCCGAACGACAGAACAGGCACGACGTCGAATTCCTTCGGGGCATTTTCACCGACGACCCACACGAGATCGTCGACCGTAAGCACCTCGTCGTCTGGCTCGACGTCGGGTTCGAGCACGAAGTACAACGCGAGATCGAGAAGATCAGCAGCCAACATCTGGTCGAGGACGAGCGAATGATGGATGTGGAACTCGACCCTCGACAGCGGATGCGCCTGGCGAAATCTCCCGAGCGTGTAGGCAACACGCTCCGCGAGATGGTCGTCGCTCGATCCAAGTCGGACGGTTCCTTCGAGCGAAGTGCTTTCGAGCATGCGAACCGCCGAGTCGTGGGCCTCGATGATGGTCTGGGCATATGCGCAAAGATCCGAACCCGCTTGGGTCGGGCGAAGGCTGTGCCCTTCGCGAATCAGCAGGTCGGTACCGACCCGATCTTCGAGGCGCCTGATACGCCAGCTGACCGCCGATTGGCTCACACCAAGCTCGTCGGCAGCGTTCGTCATTCCGTCGAACTCGAGTGCTGATACAAAAGCTCTGAGCGACTCGGTATCAAGCCTCATCTGCCTCACCTTTCGAAGAATCCGCTGAATGATGACAAAAGTTGGACATATCTACAAAGATATGTCTCTTTCATGTTCAGAGTTCATGGTGCAGACTACCGAGATCGTAAGAGTGCATCCCCTCCTGGGAGTGCTCGCCTTGGAACAACTCGCCAGGGAGTGGCACAGGTTTCCCCCTGGACCGCTCCCTGGGGGTTTCCCGTCTGGGTTCGCTCTGGCTGAGAAAGAGCGGCCTGGCACTACATCCGATGAGCTGCACCGCCATCGACCACCATGATCTGAGCGGTCGCCAGCTTCGACCCGCTGACGAACGCGAGGATCGCGTCCCTGACATCGTCCGGTGTGCAGACCGCCTTCAGCAGCGCGTTGCCCTCGACGCGAGCCTTGATCGCGTCGAATGAATCTCCCATTCCACCTCGTAGCCATTCGCCATCGATGAATCCAGGGCAGACCGTGTTGACCTGAACTTCAGGTCCCATGACCCTGGCCAAGGTGACAGTCAGGTTGTTGAGACCTGCCTTCGACGCGCAGTACGCGATCGAACTACCCGTGCCGTAGACACCGGCGACACTCGACACGTTGACTACATGACCCCCACCATCGGCCTTGAGCGCTGCCTCGGCGGCCCTGGCCATGAAGAACGGACCCTTCAAGTTCACTCCGAGGATCTGATCCCAGGCCTCAGCAGTCATTGCTTCGAGGTTGTCGTGTGCGATGAACGACGTGGTCCCCGCGTTGTTCACCAACACGTCGAGGCGACCGAAACTGTCCACGGCCTCGGCCACCATTGCCCGGCACTGAGCGTCGTCGGAGACGTCGGCCTTTATCGCCATGCTTTTCACGCCGGCATCTCTCGCGAGAGCAGCGACCTGTTCAGCAGCCGATTCCGATCGGCTGTAGTTCACGACGACGTCACAGCCACGTTCGGCCAGCGCCAGCGCTGTTGAGCGCCCGACACCCGTGCCGGAGCCGGTGACGATCGCGGCCTTTCCCTGAAGATCCACGCGGAGTTCCTCCTGGCCGTCAGGCCGTCTCTGTTGACGCCGCCGCTTCGAGCCCGAGCTCGGCGATGGCCTTTTCTCTCATCTCGACCTTGCGTACCTTGCCGGTGACCGTCATCGGGAACTCGGTCACGAACGAGATGTATCTCGGCACCTTGAAGTGGGCGATCTTGCCGCGGCAGAAGTCGCGCAACGCGTCTTCGGTCAACGACTCGCCATCGGACAGCTGCACGCACGCCATCAGCTCTTCGCCATAGCGCTCGTCGGGGACCCCGATGACCTGGGCGTCGACCACCGCCGGGTGCGTGTAGAGGAACTCCTCGATCTCCCTCGGGTAGAGGTTCTCGCCGCCTCTGATGATCATGTCCTTGATGCGCCCGATGATGTTGACATAGCCGTCCTCGTCCATCGTGGCGAGATCGCCAGAGTGCATCCATC
The DNA here is from genome assembly GCA_014238065.1 of Actinomycetota bacterium. Taxonomy (GTDB): domain Bacteria; phylum Actinomycetota; class Acidimicrobiia; order Acidimicrobiales; family Poriferisodalaceae; genus JABABU01. The sequence goes on along the minus strand of JABABU010000040.1, from coordinate 88,559 downwards.
CGTCGCTATCGATTGCATCTGCGGTCTTGGCCTCATCGTTCCAGTAGCCGAGCATCACGTGGTAGCCGCGTGTGCAATATTCGCCCCCTTCTCCCCGTTCAACCGTGGCCCCAGTCTCGGGATCGACGATCTTCGATTCGACGTGCGGCAGCACCCGGCCGACAGTCGAGACGCGGTGTTCGACCGAGTCCGTGGCGCTGGTCTGCGTCGACACCGGTGATGTCTCGGTCATGCCGTACGCGATGGTGACCTGGCTCATGTTCATCTCGCCGATGACGCGACTCATCACCTCGACAGGACACGGTGAGCCGGCCATGATCCCAGTTCGGAGCGAACTGAGGTCGAACGAAGCCAACTCGGGGTGACCGAGCTCGGCAATGAACATCGTCGGTACGCCGTACAGCGAAGTGCACGACTCGTCTTGGCAGGCGCGCAACACCGCTTCTGGGTCGAAGGTCGCGCACGGCACGACGATCGTCGCGCCGACTGTTGTGCACCCGAGGTTGCCCATGACCATTCCGAAGCAGTGGTAGAAGGGCACGGGCACGACGACCCGGTCTGTCTCGTCGTACATGCACGCGGTACCGACGAACCTTGCGTTGTTCAAGATGTTGATGTGGCTGAGGGTCGCGCCCTTCGGGAAACCGGTGGTACCCGAGGTGTACTGGATGTTGATCGCATCGTGTGGTGAAAGCGAGGCACCGCGGTCCGCCAGCGCCTCATCCGTGACCGACTCGCCACCGACCAGCAGCCGGTTCCAGTCGTCTGTGTCGAAGTAGATGACGTTTTCGAGAGTGGACAGGTTGGGCTTCACCGCTTCCACCATGTCGCGATAGGCGGAGGTCAGGTACTCGGTCATCGTGACCAACAGGCGGCAGCCCGACTGGTTCAGCGCGTACTCGAGTTCGTTGGTCCTGTACGCCGGATTGATGTTGACCTGAATGGCTCCGATCTTTGCGGTGGCGTATTGGATGTAAACCCACTCGGCATAGTTCGGGCTCCACATGCCGATCCGCTCTCCGACGCCGACGCCCATGGCCATGAGGCCTTTGGCCACCCGATCGACGGTGGCGTTGAACTCCTCGTAGGTCTGCCGGATGCCCTGATGCGATACCACCAACGCCTCTCGGTCACCGAACCTGGCGACAGTGTCCTCGAGGTTGGCCCCGATGGTCTGTTCGATCAGAACCGGCTCGACCGGCCCCTTGGCAAATGCTGCAACCATGTGTCTTTCTCCATGTCATCGTGAGCCTCGCGCCGACGGTGGCACCCACATCGTTGCACCGAATCGCCCCTCGATCATCTTCGGAGGGTGCGTCTGAGCGATCGACCCTGCTTGGCTGCGCGCGGGTACAGTGCCAGCGTCATGGCCATTCTCCTAGCACTCGGGTCAGGACTGATGATCGGAGTGGCTGACATCTTCGGCTCGCTGGCAGGCCGAGCCGGTCGGGTTCTCGCTCCCAGTATGTGGATGCTGCTGTTCGGAGCTCCTGGTCTGATGGTCCTCGGCGTGGTGCTCGACGGCGACTTGATCGCCCGCGACATGGCCATCGGAGCAGTCGCAGGACTCGCCAGCGCATTGGCGTTGCTGTTGCTCTACACCGGCTACTCACGGACATCGATCGGCATCGTCGCCCCGACCGTCGCCGTCGTCAGTGCCGCGGTTCCTGTCAGCGTCGGCATCATCGTCGACGGTGCTCCTTCGACAATCGCCGTGATCGGCATCATCGTCGGACTTGCGGCGATCGTGCTCATCGGATGGGCCCCGGACCCGACAACCGCTGACAAGAACCGGCTCGCAGTCGTACTCGGCATCGGGTCGGGCATCGGTTTCGGTGTGATGGCGGTTCTCCTCGGATTCACGAGCCAAGACGCTGGTGTATGGCCAGCGCTCGCCACCCGCCTCATCGCAGCAGCCACGCTCGCTGTTGGAGGTCTCGTCATGAAACGACCACACCTCCCCTACGCCAACACTTGGAAGTTCATCGTTCCCGCTGCCGTGCTCGCGAGCGTCGGCATCGCTCTGTTCACCCTCTCAGCCCAGCGCGACGTGACGATCGCAGGGCTGCTCGTCCAGAGTGCCTTCGCCGTAACGATCATCGGCGGAGTGATCCTGTACGGCGAACGATCGTCGGTGAGCCAACGAGTCGGGTTCGTCGCCGGCGCCGCTGCCCTGATCTTCATCTCTGTCGGCTGAAAGGACTCGAAACGCTAACTGCAGTAGCGGCGTCATCGTGAAGCTATAACTCTGCGGCATGGTCCATCTTCTCCCGATAGCGGAAACCCGGTTCGTCGCCCCGACCGACCGCGACATGCTCCCTTCTGAGCGACGCGAATTCGTGCTCACCCACCGGACATGCATGTTCGGCTACGCGAGGCAGTCGGACGGCCCTGCGATGTCGGTCGTGTACTACATCCCCACCTCCGACGGCGAACTGTTGGTGTCGACGATGGCCGACAGAGCCAAGGCAAGGGCTGTCGAACGTTCATCGAAGGTCAGCCTGTGCGTGCTCGACGAGCAGTGGCCGCTCACATACCTGCAGGTCTATTGCAATGCCGTTGTCGACACTGACCCGAGCCTCACTGCCGACGTGATGCTGGCGGTCGGCGGTCGGATGTCGGGAACGGCGCTCGGTGACGACGCCATGCCGTTCGTTCAGGCCATGGCCGAAAAGGAGGAGCGCGTCGTCATTCGGTGCACTCCCTACTCGACCTTCGCCACTCCCCCTCGCCACCTCCACCAGAATGATCAAGAAGAACGCATCACCCATTGGCTTTCTGGCGCTGTTCCCTGGGACGCCACTGACCCCCGGTAGCGGAGGATCACCGTCACCCAGCGACGGGTGGGACTTGGTGCTGGAAGTAGCTGCGGTCGTGACCGTTCTCGCACACCCGGTTCGTCTCGAAGAAGTCGCGCCGAGGCGACGACGCCGGCCCAAGCAACAGCCAACGAGCTCGTCCTGAGCCGGGAAGAGGCGGGTGGGCATACAGTGACGCGATGTCGCCCCCCATTGCTCGGACACTCGAGGCCCGAGACCTGACGGCCGATGCGTCCCTCACGCTGAACGGAAACAATCTGCCCGAGGCCATCGCGACTGCTCTCCGAGATGATGCCGTACGCGATGGGCATGGGTCCCCGAAGCATGGTCCGCACGACCTCGCCGAAACGGCATCGACGACGTGAGCAACGCAAGGACCGACGGTGACAGGCGCTTCATTCTCGGGGCCTTCGCGATGGGTCACATGTCGAATGACTGGGCGGTCGGATCGATCTGGCTCATTGCTTCAGCCGTCGCAGTTTCAGAAGACCTCGGTTCCACTGAAGTCGGATGGCTGCTGACGATCCACGGACTCGGGTCGGCGCTCGCATACATACCGGCAGGTCTGGCTGCCGACAGAACCACCCGGCGCGGACCGCTACTCGGATTGACGTTCTGGTGGGTCGCCATTGGCTACTTCGTGGCTTCGTTCGCTCCGAGTTTCTGGATCCTCTCGGCGCTGCTGGCCGTGGCAGTACTCGGCGACGCAGCGTGGCATCCCATCGCCTCAGGGGTGCTCGTCCAGCGATTCCCAGATCGAAGGGCACAGGTGCTCGGCATCCACTCGATGGGTGGAACGCTCGGAGCAGAGGTGTTCGCGCCGGTCGCTGTCGGCGCGATCTTGACCTTCGCCGACTGGCGCCTCGCACTCCGACTGTCGGTGGTTCCGGCGCTGATCATGGGCGTGATCTTCATCTCGGTGTCGAAACGTCTGGGCGAATGCGAGCCATCACCACCCGGCGACAACTCACTCGGGGCACTCCTGAGGCCATGGCGGACTCGAAACGGCAAGGCGTTCGTAGCGACAGTCGTGCTCTACAACATGGCCTACATGGCCGTCGTGGCGATGATGCCGTTGTTCTTGCAGCAGGACCTCGGACGCAGCGCGCTGTACACCGGGGTCGTGCTCGCGGTGATGTTGACCGTTGGCTCGTTCATGCAGCCCGCGGTCGGGACTCTGTCGGATCGCGTCGGGCGTAGGCCGATCATGTTCGCCGGCTCGATCATCGGAGCCGGGTTCGCAGGAGTCGCCGGGTTCGCCGGTAACGAATGGCTCGCCGTCGGTGGCTTGATCGGCGTCGCTGGTGTCCTCACCGCCATCAGGTCGGTGGTGCTCGCCTCAGCCGTCGAGTTGGCGGGCGAACGAGAGGCCACGAACCTCGGCATGGCCTTCACCCTGATGGACGGCGTCGGAGCATTCGGAGCCGTACTCGCCGGATACGTCGGACGTAACAATCTTCCGAACGCATTCCTACTTGCTGCGGGCCTTGCGCTCGCCGGCGCGTTCGCCGCTCGCTGGCTCGACGTCGAGTCGACCCGCCGACAGGTGACTACGCCCATTGCACCCGGGTGACGGTGAGCGTCGAGCAGTAGTACACGTCCCTCTCCCCTCCCGGTGTCAGGAACATGCCGTTGGCGAGGGTCGAACCGGTGACGACCCGCGACACCACATCGCCAGATGCGGCATCGAAGACAATGAGGTCGTCCCTGCCGTCGACGAAGTCGTTGATGACCACCTCACCGCTATCGGGGAAGACCACGGGCTGCATCGTCGGCCTGATGTCATCGTGGCGCCACGCGACACTCATGTCGTCCTCGAACACCCCTGCCAGCCCGCCATTGATCGAATCCCAACAGATGGTGACCCGATGCTCAGGAACGTGCACAGGTGGCGCGATGATGCCGCCACCTGGCCGATCGAACGGAGCGACAGCGGCGACAGCACCATCGTCGAGTCCGACGCGTAGAAGCCTCTGGGCGCCCGTCCACGGAGCGGGATGCTGCCAGCTCAGCTGTCGCGGCGGAACGTCGCCGAAGCGACCATTCGGATGCTGACCGAAGATGGCACGGACACCTTGGATGTCGCCGTTGTCCATGATCCAGGCGTTGTCGTCGGAAATACACGAGTCCCAAGCGAGCCCCTGCTGGGTGCCCGCGTTTCGATAGCGCGGCGCATAGTCGTCGTCGACCGACCAGCCCTCTGAGTCGACGGACACCCTGATCAGGTGCTCGGTACCAGGTACGTAGACGTACTCGCCGTCTGCGTTGATGTCGGCGGCGATTCGGCCCATCGAACCTTCGGGAAGCTCAATCGGATCACCCAGCAGTTCCAGCGATTCGGCATCCAGCCGGGTGATGGTCGATCGGCCTTGACCCTCGAGGCGAAGGTCCTTCGTCACCAACGACCCATCACTGAGAGCAAGCAAGCCGTTGTGGGCACGATCGGCCGGCAATTCGCGCTCGAGCACCACCTTGCAGTCCGCGTCGACACGGTGCACGAACGAGCCGTTCACGTTGTACAGGTCGCCATTGGTGTGAACGAGCACCGCGCCACACCACACGTGGTCACCGCACGGCAGCTCGCCAGTGTCGGCGGCCGGCTCCATCGACTCGGCGTCCAGTCGCTGCACCCACCCATACGGTGGAGCCCCGGAGAACGCGGCCATCGTCCCCGCAAGAAAAACCTCGCCCGGCTCGCGGAGGACCACCATCACATTCCAGCGACCATTCCGGTTTGTGGTGACCAGTGGGTGGCCTGTGGCTGCATCCAGGGCTCCGTGTGCCGCCTTCTGCCGCCGGTTACCGCCACACTCCACCGGCCAGAGCGAAGGCCAGTAGCCGCCACGTTCGGCGTTGCGGTCTCTCATAGCGCCCCCAGGTCCATCCTCCCGATCGAGACCGTAGCGGCAGCCCCCAGACGTTGTTACTTTCTCGGTCATGACAGACACCTCTCACGACTACGACGCCGTCATCATCGGCTCTGGGGTCATTGGCTGCGCAACGGCCCTGGAGTTGGCGCGCAGAGGCTGGCGAACGCTCAGCATCGACAAAGCCGCGAGCGCTGGCAGCGGGTCGACGATCAATTCGTGCGCCATCATCCGCTTCAGCTACTCGACGGTCGAGGGGGTGATGGTGTCGTGGGAGGGCCAGCAGTATTGGGCCAACTGGACCGATTACATCGGCGCCGAGGACGAACTCGGGCTCATCGACTTTCACCAATGCGGCCAGCTTCTCATCCGCACCGGCAAGGACGACCACACCGAACGGGTCGCGGAGCTGTGGCGCGAGCTCGAGATTCCATTCGAGGAATGGGACCTCGACGACTTCAGCGAGAAGCTTCCCATTCTCGATCTCGGTCTCTTCGGCCCACCGAAACGACCAGACGACGAGCACTTCTGGGACGACGCGCACGGCTCGATCGCCGGCGGTTACTACACGCCGGGCGCTGGCTACATCAGCGATCCACAGCTGTCGTGCCACAACCTCCAACGCGGTGCCGAGGCCGAGGGCGGCGAATTCTGGTTCAACGCAGAGGTCAGTGCCATCAACTCCTCCGATGATCGAACCACCGGAGTGAGGCTCGCCGACGGTCGAGAGGTGACAGCTCCAGTCGTCATCAACGTCGCTGGTCCGCACAGCTACCTCATCAACCAGATGGCCGGTGTGTACGAGTCCATGAACATCAAGACGAAGGCCCTGCGCCACGAAGTACACCACGTGCCTGCACCGCAGGGATTCGATTTCATGGCCGACGGCGTGGTTGCTGCCGACGACGACATCGGCATCTACTTCCGACCAGAGACCGGCAACCACATCCTCATCGGCAGCACAGACCCAGGGTGCGACGAACGAGAATTCGTCGACCCCGACAACTACGACCAGACACTCACGCAGTCACAGTGGGAGGCCCAGGTGCTTCGGGCCAACCGGCGCATGCCCGACCTCGGTGTGCCGCACGAGAAGAAGGGTGTCGTCGATCTGTATGACGTGAGCGACGACTGGCTGCCGATCTACGACAAGACCGACCTCGACGGCTTTTATGTCGCTATCGGAACCAGCGGCAACCAGTACAAGAACGCCGGCGTTGCCGCTCACATGATGGCTGAGCTCGTCGTTGCAGTTGAGGGCGGCCATGACCACGATGCAGACCCGCTCGTGGTGAAGGGCGTCTACACAGGATGTGACCTCGACATCGGATTCTTCAGCCGTAACCGCGAGATCAACTCCGACTCTTCGATGTCGGTGCACGGCTGATCGATCTGCGCTCGCGCCGGCACGGTCATCGTCGGAGTCAGCATCGCGCACCACCTGGCGGAGATGGGCCTCACGCACGGCCTCGACGCCGGGCTCAGAAAAGTTCGGCTACCCGGTCATGAGATTCGTCACACTCAATCCACGGGCGTGTTCAGGGGCCATCCACGTTCGGTTGGGCCGTGCTCGCGGAGGTGAAGGAGTCGTTGATAGCCGTCGCCGAGGTCGGGGACGGTGCCTGACTCGATCCACCAACAGACGGTGAAGGCCTCGCTGATCGGTTGGAACCACTCACGCCGTCGACGGAGATAGGCGGCGTGACCGCTCTTGTACATGAAGTGCTCGATCGACTCGAGTCCTTCCCACACGGAGAAATTCACTGCGATCAATGGATCATCGACTCCCGGGATCGGCACGTAGCTCGATGACTGTCCCTCGTCGTCGGTCAACCGCCACACGAACCCCGGCGTCGCCTCCGCGATCTCGTTGATCGGGCCGAGCGCCGCGACGAACTCGGCCATCGCTGGATCGTCGAGGGGTTTCGCCAAGCGACCGATATTCAGCTGCGCCAGATGTCGGTTCACGAATTCGCACGCTACCCAGATCGGCGAGTCCTATGGTGACGTCGTGCTCATCCGACTCGAATCGACTCGAGACGCCGACCGCATCCACGAACTACAGGCAGCCGCGTTCGGCCAGATCGCGGAAGCTGATCTTGCCGTTGCCCTCCGCGCCGGAGGCCACTGCATCCCTGAGATGTGTTTCGTGGCAGAGATCGACGAGCGGGTTGTCGGCCATGTCGTGTGCAGCACAGGATTCGTGGGCGATGCCCCTGTGGCTGGACTAGGTCCGATCGGCGTCGAACCGAACCTGCAACACGACGGCATCGGATCAGCGCTGATGCATGCAGCCATCGGAGCGGCCGAAGCGCGCCACGAGCCGATGATCGTTCTGCTCGGGAACCCCGCCTACTACTGCCGCTTCGGGTTCACTCCCGCTTCGGACATCGGCATCGCGCCACCGGAAGAGGCCTGGGGTCCGCACTTCCAGAGCAGAGCTCTGACACATCATGACGCCTCCCTGACGGGCACCTACCGATACGCAGAGCCCTTCGATCAGCTGTGAGTCGCGATACGTGCGAACACGATCGGAGCTTCGCCACTCGCGGGTAGCTCGGCTTTCAACGCGGCACACTCCTCTGCCGACGTACTCGAGGTGTCGACCTCGTGAGATCTGACGTGGACACCGATGGTCGGTCTCAGCTCCGAGGCTTCTCGTGGTCCGGGTCGTAGATCCCGTGTTCGTGGCGTAGCGCCGGACACTCGGTTCCGAGCCGTCGATCGAGAAGCCATCGAACGCGCCAGAGAGGCACCCCTCGACGAATCTGAGACAGGCGCGCTCGCACCCAAACCGTTCGTACAGTGACAGATGCCATGCGGACGGTGAGGTGTGGCTCGTTCTCGCCCATCGGCGCGCAGTAACGTCCGCGCGTCCGAAGAGCGAGGAGTTGTGAGTTCATGACCAACACGGCCCAACCTCCACAGGGGTTCGTGACGCGAACTCCTCCGGTGTTCGAGAGGGTCGAAGACGAACGTAGGCACAGGCTCGAACGACTCGCCGGCGCTTGTCGCCTGTTTGGCCGGGAGGGTTTCTCCGAAGGGCTGCTGGGCCACGTCACGGTGAGAGATCCGGAACACGCCACCCGCCTCTGGGCCAACCCGGTAGGAGTCTCTTTCAACCAGATGAAGGTCTCCGATCTCGTCCAGGCTGACCACGAAGGCAACCTCACCTACGGCAACCGTCCCGTGAACCCAGTCGGACTCTTGCTCCACTCTGCGATCCACAGAGCGCGCCCCGAGGCGACGGCCGTCTGCCATGCACACTCGACCTATGGGTCCGCGTGGTCGACGTTTGGCAGGCCTGTCGATCCGCTGACCCAGGACACCGCTGTGTTCTTCCACGATCAAGCGATCATCCGCGAACCACGAGTTGCCATGGACGCCGCTGAAGCCGATGCGTTCGCGGAAGCGTTCGGAGACAACAAGGTCGGCATACAGGTCGGGCACGGCATCTTCACCACCGGCGCCTCGGTCGATGAGGCAGCGTGGTGGTTCATGAGCTTCGACAAGGCGTGCCACGTTCAGTTGTTGGCCGAAGCAGCAGGTATGCCGGAACAATGGCCGCCTGACGCCGCTGCTGGCATCAAGGCCGCGCTTGGCTCACAGCAGTTCGGCTGGCTGTCATTCCAGACCTTGTGGGACGAGATCATCGCAACCGACTCCGACCTGTTCGACTGACGAGGCTACGTTCGGGACATGTCGGAGACCGAGAGCTACTCGCGGCGAATCAGCCGTCTCGCATCAGAACTCCCTGGGCAACCAGCGATCACCTTCGAAGGATCGACACTCAACTACGCCGAACTCGATGCGGTGACGAACCGGCTGGCGCGTCATCTCTCAGACCTCGGAGCCAACGTCGGAGACTTCGTCACGATCGCCGAACCGAACTCGATCGAGTTCCTCACATCGGTCATTGCCTGCTGGAAGATCGGCGCCACCCCTCAACCAGTCTCGTCTCGCCTTCCGACCCTCGAACTCGACGCCATCATCGAACTCGCGGATCCTGCCATTTTGATCGGCGCGGAACGGGAAGGCCGCAAGTGTCTGCCGATCGGTTTTGCGCCACCGGAATCACTTTCCGACGGGCCGCTTCCCGACGCGGTTTCCCCGGCCTGGAAGGCTCCGACGTCAGGGGGATCGACGGGAATGCCGAAGCTGATCGTCTCCGGCGATCCCTCAGTGGCGGGCACGGAAGTGCCATCGCTCGGAGTTCATCTCGGGGTGAAGCGTGGCGGAACGAAGATCGTTCCCGGGCCGCTGTATCACAACGGTCCTTTCAGCTGGGCGTGCCTCACCCTCTTGTCAGGCGGTCAGGTCGCTCTGCTCGGCCGGTTCGACGCCGAGAAGACTCTTGCGGCCATCCAGGACTTCGCGGCCACGTCGATCTACCTCGTCCCGACGATGATGCAGCGCATGTGGAAGCTGCCGGACGACATCAAGTTCGCGTACGACCTCTCGTCATTGGAGCGTGCGGTTCACCTCGCAGAACCATGTCCGCCGTGGCTCAAAGAAGTCTGGATCGACTGGATCGGACCCGAGGTCCTGTGGGAGTTGTTCGGCATCACCGAAGGCCACTGCTCAACCATGATCTCCGGCACTGACTGGCTCGAGCATCGCGGCTCGGTCGGTCAACCGATCTCCGGCGAGTTGAAGATCTGCGACGACGACGGCAACGATCTTGCCCCTGGTGAGGTCGGCGACGTGTGGATGCGGGCCACGGGTCGCGACACCCCGACATATAGGTACATCGGCGCCGATTCCGAGGAGCGAGACGGTTGGGAATGCGTCGGCGACATTGGCTGGCTCGACGAAGATGGCTATCTCTACCTGGCCGACCGCCGCAAGGACATGATCCTCGTCGGAGGAGCAAACGTGTACCCGGCCGAGATCGAAGCAGCCCTCGGAGCTCACCCTGCTGTCGGGTCGGCGGCAGTCATCGGACTTGCCGACGAGGACAAGGGCAACCGCGTCCACGCCATCGTGCAGGCCACCTCGCCAGTTGCCAAGGAGGAACTGCTCGAGTTCCTCGCAGATCGGCTGGTGACCTACAAGATGCCGAGAACGTTCGAGTTCGTCGAAGAACCACTGAGAGACGACGCCGGCAAGGTTCGGCGAGGGGCGCTGCAGGCAGAACGCAACTGAACTCTGGTGCTGCCGACAGGTCCCCAATACACCTGCTTCGAGATTTGCCACCAGCGTGGTGGGCAAGATCGTGAGTCGGCATAGGTGAGGACTTGTGATGTTCAGGTTGAAGACAGCAATCGTCGTTGTGTTGATGGGGCTGATCGGAGCCTCATGTGCTGACACCGTCAGCACAGCTCCAACGAGCGTTGCGACCTCGTCCACATCGGTAGGTGGATCTGAGTCGACGACGACCATCGATGTCACCGCCCCGACGACGACATCAGCGGCCGCGCAACCATCGACTTCGGTCGGGAGCACTTCAACGGCTCCGACAACAACCACGACAACAACCACGGCAACAACGACCACGACAGCTTCCTCGACGACCTCCGCCCCACAGCTCGCCGGCGTTCCGACCGACTTCGGACCCGGTCCTGGCGCAGTTATGGCAGTCGTCGGCGTCCGACACGACGATGTGTTGAACGTCAGAAACACTCCAGGTGTGTCAGGTCTGATTGTCACGACCTTGGGGCCGCTTCGCGACGACGTGATCGCAACCGGGAACAATCGTCTGCTCACCAGCTCCATCTGGTTCGAGATCGAGGCCAACGGCCTGACGGGCTGGGCCAGCGGCAGATTCCTTGGGTACCTAGGTGGAAGCGGCGATGTGCTGGCCGCCGTCGTAGCTGAGCTCGGAGCACCCCCGGCCGCTGCCGACTTCGACGCACTCGTCGCACTCGTCGCCGGCACCTACGCATCGACAGAGCCCGAATCACGTATCACCACCGCCCTCGCTCCGTTCGGCGAAGAACCAATCGTCACAACCGTCGATGTCCTCGACATCGGTGATGATGCCCTCCTCGGCTACCGACTGGTTATTTTCGGATCCGAAGTGGCTCCGGGCGACTTCGAGGCGCAAGGAATCGAGTTGACGTTCATCTGCTCAAGAGGCGTCAGCGGCGATCTCTGCCTGTAGCCCTAGGGCTCATGACGGCGAACGTGCTGTACTGAGCGGAATGTCTGATGTGCCGAGCCAATCCGTGCAGTTGCCGGAGCCGAATGGCGGTGCGGTGGAGGCGCTGGCCCCAACCGGCACATTGCGAGCTGCGATCAACCTGAGCAACTTCCTGCTCGTCACCGGCGAGGACGAAGCCGGCGATCCGATCGGAGTCTCGCCCGACATGGCCAGGACCCTGGCCAGGCTGCTCGAAGTCGACCTCGACCTGCTCCCGATGACTTCCCCAGCGGAGGTCGCCGATTCGGGCGCCGATGACACGTGGGACATCGGACTCATCGGAGCGGAACCGGCGCGAGCCATCTCGATCGCGTTCACCACCGCTTACTGCGAGATCCAGTCGACGTACATGGTGGGACCAGGCTCCGATGCGATGACGGTCGAAGACATCGATCAACCGGGTATGCGCATCGCCAGTGCGGCACGCGCGGCCTACGATCTCTGGCTCGAAGCAAACCTCCAGCACGCAGAACTCGTCCATGGCCAAGGCCTTGGAGGGTCGTTCGACGTCTTCGTCGAACAAGACCTCGACGCCCTCGCAGGTCTCCTCCCCAGGCTCCTGACCGACGTGCAACGTATCCCAGGAGCGCGCATCATCGACGGTCAGTTCGCTGCGGTCCAACAGGCCATGGGGACCCCGAGATCGCGCCCGCCGGAGGGACACGAGTTCCTCCAACGCTTCGTCGAGGCCGCGATCTCGTCAGGTCTCGTCGCAAACCTGATCGACAGGCACGACGTCATCGGTCTCTCTGTGGCGCCGCTGCCAACGACGTGATGGCCACATCAACTGCCGCAGCTTCGTTCTCGGAGGTGGCGGGCACGCGACATGACCCACATCGACAACCCCACACGACAGGTTTGACTGTCCATCGTCGACGGTCCGTCGTCAACACGATGCGAGACATGGTTGCGATTCCTGACCTACAGCCGCCAGTGCCGATCGAATGGCGAACACGACTTCCTCCGATGCGGCCGACCGCGTCGGAGTCAGTTGGGCGGAGCGGCGATCAGCGGAGAACCGGTTTCTATGACCTCGACTTCGTCGCCCACCGAGATCACAGCGCCCTCGTCGAGCGAGGTGAACGTCACTCCGAAGAGCGCGTTGCCTTCCACAGCTCGCCTCACGTGACCAGGCGCATCGGGAACCGAGTGGCACCAGCGGTGCGATCGCAAAACTCTGGCTGGTTCGCGGCGGCGCCCGGCGGTGACTTGGTCGATCTGCGGGACGGCACATCGGGGCCACGCCATCATGTGCGCCAGCGCCGAATCCCCGATCGCGATGGATTGCCATGTGTCTTCGAGCCATGCATCGGCACCAGTCACGACGATGTTCGGCCGGAACCGATCCATACCAAAGGGTTCTGACGCGCGTTCGACCAAGAAGGCCAGCGACGCTTCGTTGGCAACGAGGATTGGTCCTGCGTCCGCGAACGAGACGGCTTGGGGTAGACCGATCTGACGGTTGGACTCTTCGGTCATGGCCACGAGCCTCACCGGAGCCTGCACGATGGCGCTGAACCAAGCAGCAGCTTCATCACCGGAGTCAGCAACACGGACCTGGTCGCCGAGCAACGCTGAAGCAGTTGTGTCCAGTTGGCGCGGCTGAGGAATCTCGATGGCGCCATGGTCAGGTGCAGAGACCGACAGTCCTGTCGGGGTGATGAGCGGCGACACGGTGGCGAGCACGCGGTGCTGGCGCTGAGTCACACAGCTGCCGTCCTCGCTCACGACCTGGAAGAGACGATCACCCTCGAGACCGGTGGCTGCGATTGCAGCTGTGTGGACCGAAACCCGACGACATGACTTGATCGGATAGATGTCGATGGCCGAGATGGTGATCGGCATGGTCAGGTCCGGGCCAGTTCCGCAGCGAGGGCCTCCACGATCGAGACCGAGTATGGCGTCCTCATCGTGTAGATGACCACCTCGACTCCTGCTTCGAACAACGCGGCCGCCTCGCCTGCCGCCTCGGCCGGATCAGCATCGGCATGCAGTGCGATCTGGACCGACCGCGTGATCTCCGATTCGTCTCGCCCCACGGTTGCACAATGCCCCATCAACACCTCGTTCTTCTGAACGAACGACTCTGGCGTGGCGAACGGCAGGTTCCAGTGTTGTGCCCATCTCGCGACGGTCCTGAGAGTTCGCTTCTCGCCGCCACCCCCGATGACGATCGGCGGGTGAGGCACCTGCGGGCCCTTCGGCTCGCATCGAGCGCTGGCGATCTGGAAGAACTCACCGTGGAAATCGGTCGTTTCCTGCGACAACATCTTCACGACAACCTCCACACCTTCGTCGAACCTGTCGAACCGTTCCTTCAGCCCACCAAGCCTGATGCCGTAGGCCGCTGACTCCTCTTCATGCCAGCCAGCGCCGAGGCCAAGGTCGAGACGTCCCGCGGAAACAATGTCGAGCGACGCGGCCATGTTCGCTACAACTGCTGGGTGCCGATAGTGGATGCCGTTCACCATCGCGCCGACCCTGATCCGACTCGTCGCCTGGGCGAGCGCCGACAACGTGACCCACGCCTCCATGCACGGGCCGTCCGTATCGCCGACGAGCGGATAGAAGTGGTCGAAGTTCCACGCGGACTCGAAAAGCTCTATGTCGTCGGCGAGGCGCCAGATGTCGAGCATGTCCTGCCACGTGCAGTGCTGCGGTGCTGTCTTGATCCCGTATCTCATGTCACGACCCTAGATCCCGCCGCCATTCGAAATGTTGAGTCAGACGTTGGGTGTGACCAAGAACTTCTCGCCGGTCGCCATCGCTGCATAGGCACGCATGACGTCAGGATCGACGACCTCAGTGAGCGAGATGCGAGCCGTGTAGTGGCTGGCGAACGTCGTGTCGATCTCGTCGGCGACACGCTGGCGCAACTCGTTGCCGCGGTCGGCCCCGACCCTGATCAGGAACGGCGTGAGCAGCCAGCCTCCAAGACCCCACGCCATGCCGTAGTTCCTGTTCAGAGTTGTCCGGCTGCGGTCGAGGCCGCCGTAGATGTACACCTGCTTGTGGGTCGCTGAGCCGTATCGACTGAACTCGCCGACGTTCAGCGCCCGTTCCATGCACGACAAGATGTTCGACGCCATGTCACCGCCACCGATCGCTTCGAAACCGATAGTGGCCTTGGTCTCGACGAGCGCGCTCGTGAGCTGATCGAGGAAGTCCTCATCAGCCGAGTTGCACACCCACGTCGCGCCCTGGCTCTTCAACAATTCGACGTGCTCTTCGCGCCGAACGATGTTCACCAGATCGACGCCGTCGTGGAGACAGATTCGCTGCAACATCTGCCCCAAATTGGATGCCCCTACGCTGTGAACGAGCGCGGTGTGCCCCTCGAGTCTCATGGTCTCGACCATGCCGAGCGCGGTCAGGGGGTTCACGAAACACGAAGCACCTTGCTCGGCACTCGTTCCGTCGTTCAACAACAGACAAGCCTCTGCGGGCACGACCCGATACTGGCCGTACATACCGCCAGGTACAACCGCCACGATCCTTCCGATCAGCGACTCGCCGAGATCACCTGCACCGGCTGCGATGACCTCGCCGGAACCCTCGTTGCCGACAGGCATCGGAGTCCCGACCCGGCCGGCAAGCCCTTTCATCACGCTTTCGGGGATCGGCGCCGTGAGCGTCGGCCGATCTCCGGTGGTGCCGCTTGCAGCCGACAGATCGGCCGCCGCCAAGAGCATCCCGAGATCCGATGGGTTGATCGGCGACGCGTCGATCCTGATGAGCACTTCTCCCGGGTCGGGCACGGGGATCGGTTCGGTCTCGATCACGACCTCGAGCATTGCGTCCGCGGTCACCGTCGACCGGAGGACCTGGTGGGTGTCAGACATGTCAATCAACTCCGGGTTCGGGTGCTCCGAGCCTAAACCGCGTCCGCGGTCCCCGAAATCAGGTTGCTCCGAGGTGACAGGTCATGCCGACCCCGTGCGAAGACTTCGAGTACGGGTCGATCGGAAGAACCACCAGCGCTGAGACTCGCGAGCTTCACAACAGTTCCGCGTATCGATCCATGATCGGCAGCACCCTGTCCTCACCCTCGGTCGGCACGCCAAGTACGACGCGCGTCACACCAAGGTTGTCCAGCTCGGTCAGCGACGCCGCGTCGCGCGGTCCGTTGAAGACCGTGATGTCCAACGCGTCGGCGTCCCTTCCTGCGGCTGCGACAGCGCTACGAAGCGGGCCCAGGTGTTCGACAATTTCATCGCGGCCGTTCATGGGTCCCCACCCATCGGCGTAGGACGCCACTGCGGAGTAGAGCTTCGGTCCTGCCCCTGCCCCGATCACTATCGGAGGATGCGGTTGTTGGATCGGCTTCGGCAACGCTCGCGATGGGCTGATGCTCACATGTTCGCCTTCGTAGCTGGCCACATCCTGAGACCACAGAGCCTGCATTGCTTCGATCACCTCGCGGGTGACATCGCGCCGGGCCGAGTATTCGACACCGTGATCCCCTAGTTCTGCTGGATTCCACCCGAACCCGATGCCAAGGATCACCCTGCCATTCGACAGGTGATCAAGAGTCGCAACCTGCTTCGCCAACCATGCAGGGTGATGCTGCGGAACAATGCAGATACCGGATCCGACCTTGATGATCTCGGTTGCGCACGCGGCGGCAGTCATACAGACGAACTGGTCCATCGTCTTGGCATACGCATCGGGGATGACGGGTCCTCCTGGCCACCTTGAGGATGCGAGCGGTAAGTGGCTGTGCTCAGGAAACCAGATCGATTCGAAGCCGCGATCCTCGGCGGCAGCTGCGAGAGCACCGGGCTTCATCGACCCTTCGTGAGGAAACACCAGCAATCCGAGGTCCATGGCTCTCGACACTATCCGGGACCGGTCGAATAGATTTCGGCCATCGCGACCCGCTCTCTTCTCACCACTTTCATCGCAGTCGCAATCGCTGCTTCTTCGTGCTCAGACGTCGCGATGGACGAACCAGACGATGTCGTCTCGGCGCCGAGAACCGAGGCCGACCTCGAGATGCGAAACATCTGCCTGCAACATGACGACATCGAACGCTGCTACGACCTGCTCGTGCCTGTCTCGGCCAGTGGTCCGTCTCCTCTCGTCATCGACATGCACGGTTGGACATCGAACTCGACAACGCAGAAGTTGATCTCGGGGTTCGCAGGGCTGGCGCGGGCTCATGGCTTCATCGTCGCGTGGCCCCGCGGCGTGGGAGCCTCGTTCAACGCTGGCCGCCGCTGCTGCCCACCAGCCGCTGTCCGCGACATCGATGATGTCGGTTTTCTCAGAGCGCTGGTCGCCGACGTCAGCCACGACCACGACGTCGACAGCAACAGGATCTACAGCACCGGGCTCTCGAACGGATGCGCTATGACGCAGCGTTTCGCCGTCGAGGCCAGCGACCTGGTAGCGGCCGGGTCGTGTATGTCGCTCTACCTTCTCGTCGAAGCCCCAGCTGATTACTCGCCGGTACCCCTTCTCGAGATACACGGCACCGCCGATGCCGTGGTGCCCTATCGCGCAGATGGTGCGGATGCGTTCGCGAGCCTGTTCGGAGGAGCACTGCCGAACCTCGAGAAGTGGTCGATACTCAACGACTGTGTTGGAGACGCAGTGACTTCAGCCGGCCCTGAACCGGGCAGCACCTACACCACTTACGACGACTGCAAAAAGGGTGCAACCGTGTCGCTACTGACGGTCGAGGGCGCTGGCCACATCACTTACATCGGCATCGAAGCCGACATCGACACGGCTGCGGCAGCATGGGCGTTCATGAGCGGTTTCTCGCTGGATGAGCGCAGCTGACTCGAGCTCTCGAAGCGGTCGTCGGGGCTACCGTTCCGTCCAACGCTCATCTGCTCCTCCGGTTGCCTCCGCTCTGAGCGCTCCGAGGATGCGGTCGACGGTCCTTTCGAGATCGAGATCGTCCAGCCGAGATGGTTCGATCAGTGAGCGGGCCACGAGGGGTCCCTCCATGAAATCGAGTGCATCGATGTACGACGTGTCTGCCGCAATCTCTCCTCTGAGTTTCGCTCGCTCGAAGATGGTCTTCAACGGCACCGATCGCCGCTCCACCATCGACATGTACAACTGTCCGAGTTCGGGGTCCCTCGTGCGTGCTGCGATCAGTTCCAAGAGAGTGGCCCGCAGGTTACGGTCCGAGAAGATCGGACGAACCATGGCCAGGTAGTCGCGAAGGTCGTCCCTGAGGTTTCCGCGATCTGGGGTGTTCGGCACAGGCGTAGTGTCGTCGAGTGCCGCTTTCAGCAGTTCGTTCTTCGAGCCGAAGTGTCGGTAGATCGTGGTCTTCGCAACGCCTGATCGGCGAGCGACCTCATCAATTGTGAAGCTGTTCAGCCCGCCCTAGCGTTTCGCATGGAGACGGCGAGGAGAAGCCAACGATGTCACATGCGCTGTACCGACTTGGGCGCCTGGCGGCCCGTCATCCAAGGAGAGTGATCGGAGCATGGCTGGTCGCCGCTGTGGTCATCATCGCATGCTCAGCCACGTTCGGGCGCGATCTCGGAGATTCCATCAGCGTGCCCGGGCTCGACTCTCAAGACGCAGTCGACTTACTGGCTGACGCTCAATCCGGTCGCGCAGGACTCACGGTTCATGCCGTGATGACACCGCTCGAGGAAGAAGCCACGTTCTTCGATTCTGCCGAAGCTCGTGCCGATCTGCTCGAGGTGCAGGATGCACTGTCGGCCCTGCCAGAGGTACTCGACGCTTCGGATACTGCTGGCACCATCCAGAACGGTGCCGAGACAGCCGTCAAAGCCGGTCTCGTGTCGGCCGACGGCACCATCGCCATCATCCGGGTCCAGTATCCGCAGGTCGAGGAACTGAATGCCGACGACCTCGAGAAACTGAAAGACATCGGCGACGAACTGCGCCTCGACTCCTCACTTCAGGTCGAGTTCGGCGGCGACCTCTTCAACGCCTTCGAACAGCCAGAGACCGGTCTCGGCGAGATGTTGGGGATCCTCGCAGCGATCATCATCCTGATGGTCGCGTTCGGGTCGGTCATCGCGATGGGTCTGCCGATCGGGATGGCCATCTTCGGTCTCGCGCTCGGCATCACGTCGATGTCGCTCATCGCGCACCTCGTCGACATCCCCAGCTGGGCGCCACAGATGGCCAGCATGATCGGCCTCGGCATAGGCATCGACTACGCGCTGTTCCTCGTCACTCGTCACCGGGAGCACCTGGCTCGCGGCATGACGGTCGAAGAGTCGGTGGGGCGAGCTGTTGCGACGGCCGGTCAGGCCGTGGTTTTCGCGGGAGGAACCGTATTGATCGCCATCCTGGGGCTCGGTTTCGCGGGGGTGGGGTTCTTGACCGCGGCCGGCGTCGCGACTTCGGCAGTCGTACTGATCATGGTCATCAGCTCGGTCACCCTTTTGCCAGCCTTCCTCGGCCTCGCCGGACACAAAATCAACCGCAGGAGCCGTCGCGGCGTCATCGACGACACGCCGGCCGTCAGCTCTGGCTGGGAGCGTTGGGGTGAGCACGTCGCCCGCCATGCGTGGCCCTACATCATCGGCGTGGTGGCCATGCTCTTGGCCTTGTCCGCGCCGGTGCTGTGGCTACAGATCGGCCGACCAGACGCTGGGACGCTGCCCGACAGCAGGACCGAGCGCCGCGCCTACGACCTCGTGGCTGAAGGCTTCGGGCCTGGCATCAACGGCCCACTGATCATCGCCATCGACATCTCCGAGGACCCTTCGATCGTCGAACCGCTGGCGGCAGCTGTCGCTGCCGATGCCGGCGTGACCGGTCTGGCACCGCCCGAGGTCAATACCGAAGCCGGTGTCGCGACGATCTTGGCGTTCCCGACGACATCGCCGCAGGACCAGGACACGGTCGAGACAATCAAACGCCTCAGGGCCGATGTGTTCCCACCGGTACTCGACGCCAGTCCAGCCGAGGCGCACATCGGGGGTCGGACTGCGAGCTTCGCCGACATCGGCAACAGGGTGAACGGACGACTTCCGTTCTTCGTCGCCGCCGTGATTGCGCTGTCATTTCTGCTGCTGATGCTGGTCTTCCGCTCGGTGCTGGTACCACTGAAGGCTGCGCTGCTCAACCTACTCAGTATCGGCGCGGCGTACGGCGTCCTGGTGATGGTGTTCCAGTGGGGTTGGGGCAAGGGCCTCATCGGACTTGAAGCGACCGTCCCGATCGTGTCATTCATTCCGATGTTCATGTTCGCCATCCTGTTCGGCCTCTCGATGGACTACGAGGTCTTCCTCTTGTCGAGGGTTCGCGAGAAGTATCTCGAGACAGGCGACAACGACAGCTCCGTCATCCACGGTCTGGCAACTACCGCTCGCGTCATCACCTCGGCCGCGCTGATCATGATCTCGGTCTTCTTGGGATTCGTGCTCGGCGACAATCCGGTCATCAAGATGATGGGCCTGGGACTGGCGACTGCGATCTTCGTCGACGCAACCGTCGTCAGGGTGGTCTTGGTTCCTGCCTCGATGAAGCTCATGGGCGACGCGAACTGGTGGCTTCCTGCATGGCTCGACAGGCTGCTGCCGACCATCGACATCGAGGGTGAAGCAGGGCTCCCTGCGCCCGAACTGGAGACCGACCAAGTCGACCGCGCCCTCATCTGAGCCAGCCATAGAAGATCATTCGTCGACACCGACCGGCGAGGAGCTGCCGGCATTCCCGAGTTCTGGTCCTCGATACGAAGAATTCTGGGCCATCGCGTTTCGCGACGCGTTCGGATCGTGCGCCACACTACTGGTCCACAGCGGGACTCTCGTCGCCGTGTCCCTCGACCAACAACCCGCGGCCTTCATCCGAGAGACCCTGAGCATCACCTCATGAACGAACCACTCATCACCGCCAGATCGCTCGTGAAGAAATTCGGCGACCTCGTCGCAGTCGACGAGATCGATTTCGACGTCGAGCAGGGCGAAGCATTCGGGTTCCTCGGCCCGAACGGAGCCGGCAAGACATCGAGCATGCGCATGATCGGATGCGTGTCCCCGACCACCAGTGGCAGGCTCGAGATCTTCGGTCTGAGTCCCACAGCCGACGGCCGAGCCATCCGGGCCCGCATCGGGGTCGTCCCGCAGATGGACCAACTCGACAACGAACTGACGGTTCTCGAGAACCTCGTAATCTACGCCAGGTACTTCGACATCCCTCGGGACGTGGCGCGGGCACGGGCCGCAGAGTTGCTCGAGTTCGTCCAGCTGACCGAACGCAAGGACGACACCGTCGACCCACTCTCCGGCGGCCAGAAGCGGCGCGTGAGCATTGCCAGGTCGCTCATCAGCGAGCCCGAACTGATGCTGCTCGACGAGCCGACCACCGGCCTCGATCCCCAGGCTCGTCACGTGCTCTGGGACCGGCTGTACCAACTGAAGGAGCGCGGGGCGACACTCGTCCTCACGACCCATTACATGGATGAGGCCGAGCAACTCTGTGATCGGCTGGTCGTCATGAACGGCGGCAAAATCGTGGCCGAGGGATCGCCACGCAACCTCATAACGACCTACGCGACGCGGGAGGTGCTCGAGATGCGTTTCGGGCGTGGCCACAACGAGGAACACGTGAGCGAGGTGAGCCAGGTCGGCGAACGGGTCGAGATCCTTCCCGACCGACTGCTCGTCTACGCCCACGACGGAGAGGGAGCCCTGGCGACGCTTCGGGAGCGAAATATCATCCCCGAGAGCGCTCTCGTTCGGAGGAGCAGCCTCGAGGACGTCTTCCTTCGGCTCACTGGCAGGACGTTGGTCGACTGACGTGTCCACTCCCCCGGCGCTACGTGTCGCCTACCGAGACCTCGTGTTCTACCGCAGGATCTGGAAGTCGAATCTGGTTGGCGCGTTCTTTCAACCGGTCCTCTACCTACTCGGTATCGGCTTGGGTGTCGGAGCGCTGGTCGACCAGGGGCCAAACTCGGCGGCGGTGCTCGATGGGTTCTCGTACTTCGCGTTCTACTCGTCGGCGCTGATCGCAACAATGGCGATGTTCACTGCAAGCCAAGAAGCCCTCTGGCCGACCATGGACGGCTTCCAGTGGTCGCATGCCTATCGGGCCATGACCTCGACACCCATCGCCCCGCGCGATGTAGCGACCGGGCTCACCATCTTCTACGCCGCGAAAACTACTGTCGGCGCAATCGGTGTCGCTGTCGTGCTCGCTTTCTTCGACGAGACGAGGTCGTGGGGACTCATCGGAGCGGTTCCAGCCGGCGTTCTCACCGGGCTCGCATTCGCGGTGCCGTTGGCGGCGTGGACGAGTTCACGGACGACCCCGGACTCGTTCCCACCGATACTGCGCTTCATCATCATCCCGATGTTTCTGTTCGGGGGAGCCTTCTACCCGATCGAGCAACTGCCTGACTGGCTGGAGCCTGTTGCATGGGTGACGCCGTTGTGGCATGGAGTGGAACTGGCCAGAGGCTCCATACTGCAGACACTCCCTGAGGGCCGAGGGTTGTTGCATGTCGGCGTGCTCTGCGCGTACATCGTCCTCGGCTGGATGGCCTGTGTGGTCACGTTCGAGCGACGGCTGAACCCATGACCGCTCCTGCCGCTACCGAGCGAATCAGCATCGCTACGCGAATCATCCCGGCAGTACTGTTCGACGTTCGGAGGCCGCAACGACTGGTCGAGCGAAGCCTCGTCGTCACCAGACGAGGTTGGCTGATGGTCGTCAGCGGGTTCTTCGAGCCGTTGTTCTATCTACTGTCGATCAGGGTCGGACTCTCCGCACTCGTCGGCGACGTCGCCGTCGGAGGAGACCTTGTGCCCTACGACGAGTTCGTCGCTCCCGGGCTGATGGCTGCATCCGCGATGAACGGCGCCGTGTTCGACTCGACCATGAACGTGTTCCACAAGTGGAAACAAGCCAGGTTGTACGACTCGTTGCTCGCCACACCGATGTCAGCTGGTGACATCGCCGTCGGCGAAGTCACCTGGGCCGTCATCCGTGGCCTTCTGTACTCGACAGCGTTCTTGGCCACGATGCTCGTGCTTGGCATGGTCGGTTCGCTGTGGATGGTGCTGTCGATCGGCGCGTGCGTGTTGATCGGGTTCGCGTTCGCAGCCGTGGGCATGGCGTGCACGACCTTCGCCAGGTCGTGGGCTGACTTCGATTACCTCCCAGCTGTCACACTCCCGCTGTTCCTCTTCTCCGCGACGTTCTATCCACCGTCGTCGTACGGCGACTGGAGTTGGGTCGTCCAGCTCAGCCCGCTGTACCACGGCGTCGCCCTGATCAGGGCAGCCAACGTCGGCGAATTCTCCGCTTCGGTCATCGTGAACATCGCCGTGCTGGTCGGCCTTGCCCTCGTCGGTATCGCCGTCACGGCCAGACGCATCGAGAAACTTCTGCTCACCTGAGTCCGTGCCTTCCCGGAACTTCACGACTTGACCACCGTGCCCGTCGTCAAGTCGTGACAGATTGGGTGCCGTGGCGCTCACGAGCTTCTTCGCACCGACCGTTCTGGCTGGACCTCAACTGATCGAGCAGACTCGCGGCCGCAACGTCGCCATCCGCGACGAGTCCGGCAGCCAGCTCGCCAGCCGAATGGTGGACCCGGTCGTGGCGGCAGAGGCCGCTGGCGTCGACTATGCCCTGATCGCCCAACGTTGGTGGGGCTCCGGAACAGAAATAGAGGGCAGCAGCTTCGACTGCCTCGCGATGACCGCCTTCTACGCAGCCCGAACATCGACGATCGGTCTCATCACCGCCATCCACCCTGGCTTCTTTCTGCCGGGTCCGATCGCCAAGTGGGGCACGTCGATCGACAGGCTCACCGGAGGGCGGTGGTCGATCAACGTCACGTCCGGTTGGAACCTGATCGAGTTCCCGATGTATGGCGCAGAACTCGTCGAGCACGATGATCGTTATCGGAGATCGAAAGAGTTCATCGAGATTCTCCGTGGCGCCTGGGCAGCGGAAGAGTTCAGCTACGACGGCGAGCACTATGCGGTGGACCAACTCCGGCTCGAGCCGCGCCCGACCTCCACAGCGTTGACGGTGTTCCAGGGAGGGCAGTCCGATGCAGCGCGGCAGATGGCGGCCGAAAACTCCGACTGGATGTTCCTGAACGGCGGGACGCCCGAGAAAATTGGAGCCATCATCGACGACGTTCGAGACAGGGCTGCAGCGTTGGGCCGGCGCGTCAGGTTCGCTCTGTTCGGCATTCCGCTGTGCCGACAGACCGACGCAGAAGCACAATCACGTATCCACGACATGGTTTCCGGCATCGACCGCTCCGTTGCCGAGCAAAGAAGGAACTACGTGTCAGGGGCCAAGGGAATGTGGGAGGCCTCCGACGACGAGCTGACGCTGCTCGACACAAACGAGGGATATGCGTCTCGCCTCATCGGGAGCCCCAACACCGTGATCCGGCGATTGGAAGAGTTCATCGACGCCGGCGTCGACTGCTTCCACCTCTCGCTCAGCGACCGCCTGTTCATGGAAGAGGTGTTTCCTGCCATCCGGCCGATGTAGATCTGTCCCGTCACCAGGGTTCATGTCGTCGCACGATCAGGTCGAGTGCGAAGACACATAGGACTAAAGTGGCCACGTGAAGCTTGACGAAATCCGGTCGCACGCGCGGAACTGGTACAGCGAACATTGGTCGCCGGACCTCACCGTCATGCACTGGTGGGAAACGCTCGGCCGCTCTGGCTGGGGATACCCCGGTTGGCCCTTGGAGCGTCTCGGCCGCGGTCTCGCACCAGCCGAAGTTCGGGTCGTCCGCGATGAGCGCCGTCGCATCGGAGCACTCGGGCCACCTTCGGGCATCGGCCCATCGCTGATGGTCCCCATCCTCCTGAAGCACGGAACCGAAGAGCAACTCGACCGGTACCTGCCTCAACTGGCGTGGGGTGGAGCGACGATGTGCCAGATGCTGAGTGAACCCGACGCCGGCAGCGACCTCGCAGGAGTGACGACCACGGCCGAACGCGACGGCGACGAGTGGGTGATCACGGGCTCGAAGATCTGGACCTCCTTGGCCAACGAGGTTGACTACGGCATGATGCTCGCCCGAACCGACTGGGACGTTCCGAAACACCGTGGCCTCACGTTCTTCCTCATCGCACGCGATCAGCCAGGAGTTGATGTCCGCCCACTACGCACCATGACCGGAGGAGTTTCGTTCAACCAGGTATTCTTCGACGAAGCACGGGTGCCTGCCGCTGACGTCATCGGGAGCCCGGGAGATGGGTGGAACGTCACCCGCACGTTCTTGGTCCTCGAGAAGAACTCGTACCACCCCGGCTCGCACGAGGGCGGCCCGTTCGGCAAGGTCGACCTCACGTCAACCTGTGGCGAATTGCTGCAGCGACAGAAGGACAGCAAGGCCGCGTCCAGGCAAGGGCGCGGCGTGGGTCGGATGATCACCGAACTGACCGATTGGTCCGGGCGCGGTGACGATCCCCTCGTCCGTCAATCGCTCGCCAACCTGCACTGGCTCCGCCAGTCGGTGGGCTCCTTACAGGGTCCAGCGAACAAGATCGCTGTCTCACGTCTCACGAGCAGCCAACGCGACGTGGGACTCGGCCTCGCGGGTGCTCATGGCATGCTGAAAAACGACGATTCGCCATCGTCGGCCTTTGCATCGTTCGCAATCGGAACCCCGGCCCTGTCGATCGCAGGTGGTACCGACGAAATCCAGCGAAACTCGATCGGTGAGAAAATTCTCGGCCTGCCACCAGAGCCGAAGCCGGATCCGAATCTCAGCTTTCGCGAAGAACGGAGATGACGGACACCCAAGCGCGGAAACCCACCGGCACCGTCTGGGACGTCGAGACCGACGTGATCGTCGCCGGCGCCGGATGCGCAGGGCTGGCCGCAGCATTGGGAGCGATCGAGCGGGGCGCCGAAACGTTGATCCTCGAACGAACCGGCGGGTGGGGCGGTGCTTCGGCCCAGTCAGGCGGGCTCCTGTACCTGGGAGGGGGCACAACATTACAACAGGCATGCGGAGTGAACGACAGCCCGGAAGCCATGGCCGCCTTCCTCCGCGCCGCGACAGGGCCTGGACCGAACATCGAGAAGATCGACATCTACTGCGACCGGTCAGTCGATCACTTCGACTGGCTCGTCAGCTGCGGGGTTCCGTTCAAGGCCGAACTGTACGACGAACCAGGCTGGGAGCCCTCCGGCGACCAGGGACTCATGTACTGCGGCGGTGAGAACGCCTACCCCTTCAACACGCTTTCCGAGCCGGCCCCGAGGGGCCACGTTCCTCAGATGACGGGCAAACGAACCGGTGTCAAGGGAGGAGGTTGGATGCTCGTCCACCACCTCGCCAAGATGGCGGGGCTACGAGGTTCGAGCATCAACTACGACTCGAGCATCGAACGGCTTGTCGTCGACGATTCGGGAATCGTGACCGGCGTGATCGCTCGCCGTTACGGCACCGAACAGGCCATTCGAGCCCGGCGCGGCGTCGTGTTGGCCACCGGTGGCTTCGTCTTCAACGACGACATGTTGTCTGAGCACGCCCCGCATCTACTCGGGCGACTCAAGCTGGGAACCGACGGCGATGACGGCCGTTCGATCAGGCTGGCCCAGGGTCTCGGCGCCGCGGTTGCCAGGATGAGCAGCGCCGAGGCCGCCATCAGCGTCGATCCGCGTCTGCTCGTACGCGGTCTGCTCGTCGATGGCACCGGCCAGAGGTTCATCAACGAGGACAGCTACCCGGGGCGAATTGGTCAGAAGGCGATGACCGAGCACGACGGTGAGATCTTTCTGCTGCTGGACGAAGCGGGCTACGACGAAGACGCTGCACGAAGCTTCGGCCTCGGCCTGTCGTGGGTCGGCGCCGACGCCGCCGAGCTCGAGGCCGAGATGGAACTTCCGAAAGGGGTGCTCCAAGCCACGGTCGACGTGTTCAACAGTCATGCCGAAGCGTTCGGCACCGACCCGGCCTTCCACAAAGACCCGAAGTGGGTCAGGCCACTTTCAGGGCCGATCGGCGCTATCGACCTGCGGCTCGGCGAGATGACCTTTGCCACCTTCACACTCGGCGGCCTCGACACCACGATCGACGGAGAGGTCCGCCATGTCGACGGGCATCTGATCGAAGGTCTGTACGCGGCAGGACGTACCACCTCTGGCATCCCAGCAACCGGCTACGTCAGCGGAACCTCACTGGGCGACGCAACGTTCTTCGGGCGCAGAGCCGGCGCTGCAGCCGGCCTCCGGTAGGCATCAGGACCTACCGGGAAATGGCTGTGGCAGACTCGCGCCATGACAATCGACTGGGTGCTCATCGACGAGCCGATTCCGATGGTGCGTCGCATCACACTGAACCGTCCCGACAAGCGCAACGCGCTGAATCATCCGCTGCGCGGGGCCATCCTCGATGCCCTTCGTGAAGCCGACCAGGACCCCGACGTGCGGGTGATGGTGGTTCGAGGAGCTGGTTCGAGTTTCTCGGCCGGGTACGACCTCGGCGGCGGGAACGAAGGTCACGAGAAGCCGTATTACACGCCGGGCGGCGACGGGCATTGGCCTCGGCACGTCATCGACGGATGGATGAGCATCTGGGAACTTGGAAAACCGGTCATCGCCCAGGTCCACGGTTTCTGCCTTGCCGGCGGCAGCGAGCTGGCCACGTGTTGCGATCTGGTCTACATCGCCGACGACGCCCAAATGGGGTACCCGGCCGTACGGTTCGGTGTCGCCGACAACCACTTCCACGCCTGGTTCCTGGGCATGCGAAAGGCCATGGAGATGATGTTGACCGGCGACTCGGTCGATGGGATCGAAGCAGCCAGGCTCGGTTGGGCCAACAAGTCTGTACCGGCCGAGGAACTTGAGGACCAGGTGCTCTCGGTCGCGCAACGCATCTGTGGTGTCCCCGCTGAGCTGGTTCAGCTCAACAAGCGCGTCGTCCACAGGCAGATGGAGATCATGGGCCTTCACACTGGCATCAGGGCCGGATCGGAGCTGTGCGCTCTAGGCACCCATCTGCAGAGCATGAAGGATTTCATGACGTCTGCGTCCGATCGCGGTCTGACCGCGGCGCTCCAGGAACGCGACCAACCCTTCGGTGACTACAGGACAGGTGGCGAGGAAGGACAGTGAGCCACGACCCGTACATCCTGATCACTGCCGACACCCACGCTGGTGCGAGCGTCGGCCAGTACCGGGATTACCTCGAAGCCCGCTACCACGACGCGTTCGATGACTGGCGCCGCAACTCGTCCTCCGGTGAGAAACGTGACAGGACCAGCCGAAGAAAGCTCCAGAACTGGGACCGCGAGGTCCGTACCGAAGACCAGAACAGCCAGGGTGTCGTCGGCGAGGTCGTGTTTCCCAACACGGTTCCGCCGTTCTATCCGAAAAGCGTTGTCACAGCCCAACCGCCTCGGCCACACGAATACGAACTGCGCCTCGCGGGGGCCCGTGCACACAATCGTTGGCTGGCCGATTTCTGCGCCGAGGATCCTCACCGCCGAGCCGGCGTCGGGCTGATCTTGCCGAACGATGTCGACGACGCCATCGCCGAGATCGGATTCATCGCCGAGGCCGGCCTACGAGGCGGCGTGCTGTTGCCTCTGGTCCCGCCAGACTGCACCTGGGTGCCGGCTCTGCACGACGCAGCGTGGGATCCGATCTTCGCCGCCATTCAGGATCACGACCTGGTGATGAACCAGCACAGCGGGCAGGGCCTGCCCGACTACGGCACCGGGCTGGTCGCCGAGGCGATGTGGATCTCCGAGGTCCTGTTCTACTGCCAGCGAGGCTTTCGCTCACTGCTCATGAGCGGTGTCTTCGAACGATTCCCAAGTCTCAAATACATCATCACCGAGTCCGGTTGCGCCTGGGTCCCTGACACCCTCGCTGCCCTCGACCGCATCCACTTGGGGGTACAGGCTGGAGCCATAGGAGAACTCAAATATGACCAATCCGAATGGAGACTGAAAGAGCCACCCAGCTTCTATGCCCGCCGAAACTGCTGGTATGGCGCCAGCTTTCCCGGCGCAGCCGACCTGGCAGGTATCGACGTCGTCGGGGATGACAAGATCTGCTGGGGGAATGATTATCCCCACAGCGAAGGTACGTTCCCATACAACCTCGAATCGCTTCGACTGACGTTCTCCGACATCCCAGAGGACAGGCGCCGGAAGCTACTCGGACTCAATGCAGCTTCGCTGTACAACTTCGACCTGGACCAACTCCTCCCGCTCGCGTTGGAACACGGCCCGACGCCATCCGAGATCGACGTGCCGCTGCGGCCAGAGGAGATACCGGCAGATTCGCTCTGCTATCTGTTCATGGGGGCTCGTCGGGCCATGGCCGAGCAATAGGTCAGATGAGGAGTGCCACCGGGTTGCCCGGCGGTTCACCCATCATCGCCAACGCAGCGGCCTGATACGTCGGTCCGTGAGCAAAGATGGCGTGATTCAGCGCGGTATGGGCATCGCGGTAGATCTTCGCGATCGGACTCGCCGAACGCGTTGCGTTACCGCCTGAACGAGTGAAGATCTCGTCGACGGCCTCGACTGCGCGCCAACCGGCCCGGACCTGGTCACGACGAGCAGTGGCTCGCTGCTCCCACGAGATCTCCTTGCCGAGGCTCACTTGATCGAACAGCGATTTCGTGTTCATCAGTATCTGTGATCGCGACGCGTGGATTTCCGATGCGGCCTCACCGATGGCCGACATCTGAAATGGGTCCTTCGACGCCTTGCGACCGAACGACACACGGCTGCCCTGGTAGTCGATGTGGGCCGCGAGCGCACCTTCGCAGATACCAATCACGGCTGAGGTGATCGCAACGGGAAAGATGGCAGACCACGGCATCGAGAACAGCGCCTCGTCCCGGTCGAGTTCTTTCGCCATGCTTCCGTCCAAAACACCGGTCGCGTCCAAAGCCCTGTGCTCTGGTACGAACGCGTTGTCGACGATGACATCCTTGGATCCGGTGCCGCGCAAACCAAGCGTGTCCCACGAGTCGTGGTCGATCTCATAGTCCTGCCTCGGCAGGAGAATGTGATACATGGTCGGGAACCCGTTCTCGGCGACCCTCCCTTCGACGAACCCGCCGAGCACCACCCAATCGCAGTGGTCGGTGCCTGACGAGAACGACCAGCGTCCAGTGAACCGATATCCCCCCTCGACTACGGTGGCGACACCCATCGGGGCGTACGGCGAAGCAACCCAGGTGTCGGGATCCTGACCCCAGACCTCCTGTTGGACCTTCGGGTCGTTGAAGACCATCTCCCAAGGGTGAACGCCGATCACGCCGGCAACCCAACCCGCCGCAGGGTCGGCCGAAGCGACGGCCATGACGGCCTCAAAGAAGTCGCAGGGATCGCACGCGTAGCCTCCGTGCTCCGGCGGCTGCAACATACGGATGATGCCAAGATCTCGCAGTAGCTGCGCGCTCTGGTCTGGCAGTCGGCCGATCTGTTCGCCTTCGGTCGCTCGTGCCGCGAAATCCGGACGCGACTCGCCGACCGCCTGAAGAATGCGTTGACCGTCGGCATTGCTCATGACAGAGACACTACCGCCCGCCGGCCGAACCTCAGCGAGTGAGGAACTCGATCACGAGACGCTCGAAATCGGTCTTGCGTTCGACCTGGGCCCAATGGCCACACTTCGCGAAGACATGCAGCTCGGCGTTTGGCATCTGCCGGTACGAGAACATCGCCCCCTCGAGCGGCAACATCCGGTCGTCGCGGCCCCAGGTGATGAGCGTCGGACACTTGATTTCATTGGCCCTTGCCCACAGAGGTTTCGGGTCTGAAAAACGGAAGAAACTACCGAAGATCTGACCGACCCGCTCGAGTACCCCGGGAGCCATGGCGTTGGCCATACGCTCGTCGATGAGTTCGTCAGTGATCACCGACCTGTCGGCGACCATCGTCTCGATCCACGCCACCATCGCATCGCGGGACGGTTTCCTCATGAACTCACCCAGCCGTTTACCGCCCTCGCTTGGCTCAGGACCGAAGGTGTTCACCGCGAAGCCGCCAGGGCCCATCATCACGAGTCGGTCGACCCGGGAAGGATCGGCAAGGACAAGATGACCCGCGACGTTTCCGCCCATCGAGTTCCCGAGCACATGGGCGGCTTCGATCTCCATGGCGTCCAAGAACTTCGCCACGCCCTCAGCAGCAACTGCCGGGTACTGTCGATCGAGGACTGGAAGGTCGGAACGACCGAATCCGCCCATGTCGAGCACGATGGTGCGGAAGTGCTCCGCAAAAACAGGCAAGTTGGCCGCGAAGTTCGACCACCCGCTCACCCCGGGGCCAGAACCATGGAGCAGCAGCACGACAGGTCCGGAACCTGCTTCGTGGTAATGGAAACTGAGGCCACCCGCATCGATGGTGTGGCTGGTCGAGTCGTAATCGAGCGTGACGGCCATGACCTTCAACTATCACAGCCTCCGACGGTTCGTGCACAATGGCCTCGTGAGCAACACGAAATTCGACACTGATGATGACGTCTTCGACTATGTCGCTGACGTGCTGATCGTCGGCGCAGGCGGCGCCGGTTTCGCAGCCGCAGTGACGGCAGCCCAACAAGGCGCTGCGGTCATCCTGTTCGAGCGGGCAGAACACACCGGAGGTACCACCGCTCTATCCGGCGGATCTGCCTGGATCCCCAACAACTCCTCGATGCGCGCAGCCGGACTCGAGGATCAGCGAGAGGATTCGTTGCGGTTTCTTTGCCGTCTGGCCTTCCCGCAGTTCTACGACGCCGATCACCCAACTCTCGGTCTGGCCAGGGATCAGTATGAACTCCTCGCAACCTTCTACGACCGTGGGCCTGAGGCCATCGACCACCTCACCGACATGGGGGCGCTCGACCTGGCTGCCGATGTGGGGGAGGAAGCGAAGTACGGCATCACGTTCACCGACTACGGCGGACACCTCCCAGAGAACCAGTCACCCATCGGACGCCATTTGGCGCCTGACCTGAGCGGCCCGACGATGATCGAGAAGTTTCACGCCACAGCAGAGGCCCTCGGCGTCGGCATCAAGCTGGACCACCGTGTCGTCGGAGTCGTCAAGAACGAAGAGGGCGAAGTGGCTGCGCTCGAGATTCGCACGGGGGTACGCACTGTGCTTGCACGTGCGAGAAAGGGCGTCATCTTCGGCTCGGGAGGGTTCGGTCAGAACGATGAACTGCGACGACGACACCTCCCAGGACGGGTGTTCGGAAGCTGCGCCACCCCTTCAGCCGTTGGCGACTTCGTACAGATCGCAGAGGGCCTCGGCGCCACCATGGCCAACCTCGATCGGGCGTGGTGGAAGCAGGTCGCTGTCGAACCAGCTCTCCGCCATCCGACCCCGCCTTCGTTGTGGATGCCACACGGAGACTCGATGATTCAGGTCGATCGCAACGGTCGACGCGTGGTCAACGAAAAGGCTCCGTACAACGAGCGAGGCCAGATTCATCTGGCCTACAACCCCACCACCCGAGATCACCCCAACACTCTGCTGTTCATGATCTGGGACGACGCGGTTGCCGAGAACACCGCGTTCTCGCCGTTCCGCGATCCTGTTCCGCGGCCGGGCCACAGCGTCGACTACGTCATCACAGCCGACACCCTCGACGAGCTCAAGTCACTCATCGACGCTCGTCTCGAGGTTCTGACGTCGGAAACGGGCGGGCTGACTCTCCAGGCGGAATTCGTGGAGAACCTCTCGGCAACCATCGAGCGATTCAACCAATTTGCCTTGGCCGGTGTCGACGACGACTTTGGCAGGGGCGGCACCGACTTCGAGCTCGGATGGGCGCTCGGCAACCGAGAAGGGCTCGCAAACCCGACCATGGCACCCATCTCCGACGTTGGGCCGTACCACTGCATGATCGTCGGTGCAGGCGTGCTCGACACCAACGGAGGCCCTCGCATCAACACAAAAGCTCAGGTTCTCGACAGCGAGGGCGCTCCGATTCCCGGTCTCTATGGGGCAGGAAACTGCGTGGCCACGCCGGCTGGCCGCGCCTACTGGGGCCCAGGAGCGACGATCGGCCTGGCCATCACGTTCGGTTACGTCGCGGCGCTCAATCTGGTTGAGGAGCAGGACAAGCCACCGCCGAGGTGACAGCTAGACTCCTGAAAATGGGAACCTGGGACACCATAGATCAGTACGTCGTGATCTCGTCGGACACTCACGCCGGCGCAGACAGGCTGCAGTACAAGGACTATCTCGAAGCCAAATGGCACGACGATTTCGACGTGTGGGCCGCGAACTACGAGAGCCCGTTCGACGATCTCGTCGACTCAACAGCCAACCAGAACTGGGACAGCTCGCTTCGGATGTCGATCCTCGACGCCGACGGCATCTCAGGCGAAGTCGTGTTTCCCAACACCATCCCCCCGTTCTTCGAGACAGTGCACACGATCGCAGACCTGCCATGGAACGCCGAGGAACTCGCGCCACGCGCCGCAGGCCTGCAGGCTCACAACCGATGGCTGGTCGAGTTCTGTGAGGACTTCCCGGATCGTCGCCGTGGCCTGATCCAGGTCATGCCCCACGACATCGAAGCCGCGGTCTCCGACGTCCTCGAGGCGGCCGCAACAGGTGTCATCGGCGGCGTACACATTCCAGCTGTGCCGGCGAATCATCCGGTAGGGCCCTACTTCGACCCGCGCTACGACCCACTTTGGGCCGCGTGCGAGGAGACAGGCCTCCCCATCCATCAACACCCGGGCACGGGCGCTCCTCGGGTCGGCGCCGACCTTCCTGCAGCCCGCGCCGTCATGATGCTCGAGTTCAGCGACTGGACCCGGCGCACGCTCGGCCATCTCATTCTCGGTGGCGTTTTCGAGCGTTTCCCTGGCCTCAAGGCGGTCTGGACCGAGCAGAGCGGTGGCATTTCATGGGCCCTTCAAGTGCTCGGTCAGCTCGATGTGGTCGTGGCCGGCATGAAGGCCGACGGCGCCAATCGAACGATTCCTCTGTTCGGATCCGCTGTCATCGACTCGTTGTCCCTCACCCCAAGTGAATACTTCGGGCGGAACTGCTATCTCGGCGCCAGCTTCATGCCGAGAAATGAGGCCCGCTACATCAACGCTGTCGGTGTCGACCGCATCATGTGGGGCACAGACTTCCCGCATGAGGAGGGCACAACGCCGTACTCGCGGGAGGCTCTGCGGTCGACCTTCTCAGAGGTATCCGAGGACAAGTGCCGACTCATATTCGGCGGCACAGCAGCCGACGTATACGGCTTCGACCTCGCGAAGCTGGTCGATGTCGCAAGTCGCATCGGTCCCACCGTCTCTGAGATCGCCACACCGCTCTCAGACGACGAAATCCCCGACTCCAACTCCGCTGCGTTCGCAGGTCTGTTCGGGTTCGGGTCGAGGCATAGCAAGTGATCAGCAACCTCGCGTACGCCGGCTTCGTATCACCGAATGCCGAAGCGTGGCGGAGCTTCGGTCCGGAGATTCTCGGAGCAGAGGTCGTCGATGGATCGAATGAGATCGAAGAAGCTCCTGTTCGACTGCGCATCGACGACCGGGCATGGCGCATCGCCATCCACCACGGGGAAGTCGACGATGTCGCCTACTTCGGATGGGAAGTGATCGATGGCGAGTTGACGGCACTGGTGGCTCGAATTCGCGCCTTCGGGTGCGAGGTGCACGAAGACGACGCGGAACTGGCTGCCGAACGGCAGGTCGGCAGGATCTGTTGGTTCGAGGACCCCTTCGGGTTTCGGCACGAGTTGGTGGACGGCATCGCCGAAGGTGACGACTTCACGCCTGGACGCGACCTCGTCGGTTCGTTCGTCACCGGCGAGCAGGGTCTCGGGCACGTCGTGTTGATGGTTCCAGACGCCGACAGCGGTATACGTTTCGCAACCGAGATCCTCGGTATGCGTCAGAGCGACACCATCACCACCGGTCCCATGAAGGTGAACTTCTTCCATTGCGCGGGACACAACGCTCGCCATCACACCCTGGCGATGCTTGCAGTACCGGGGATGGCAGGCCTGTTCCACCTCATGCTCGAGGTGACCGACATCGACGATGTAGGAACCGCGCTCGATCTCGTGAAGAAGCAAAACATGCTGCTTCCAATGGACCTTGGAAGGCACCCCAACGATCTGATGACATCGTTCTACGTTCGTGGCCCCTCTGGGTTCGACATCGAATACGGCACCGGCGGCCGGGTTGTCGACGATGAAACCTGGGAAGTCGGTAGCTACGACCGGGTGAGCCTTTGGGGTCACCGTGCTCCCGACGACGGCCCCCCGCCGCCAGGCATCATGCGCCGAGTCGGTTAGGGACGATGATGCCGTCGACGAATCGTCAGATCGTGCTGGTCCGACGACCCGATGGTGCCGTCGAGCAGTCATGTTTCGAACAGACCGTTGGACCCATCCCGGTTCCAGGACCTGGCGAAGCGCTGATTCGGAACCGACTCATTGCCATCGACCCCGCGATCCGAGGGTGGCTCAATGCGCGCGGGAGCGGATACATGCCGGGCGTTGAGCTCGGCCACGTCGTGCGAGCGAGCGGAGTCGGCGAGGTCGTCGAGTCGAACCTCGAAAATTATCCAGTCGGAACCATCGTGACGGCGATGACGAGTTGGCAGGACTACACGATCATCACCACCGACCCGACACGTCCTTTCGAGTTCGCGACCCCCGTTGCACCGAATGTCACTCCTCTGGAAGCCGCAACCGTATTTTCGCACTCGGGCTGGACGGCATACATCGGAGTTCACCGCATCCTCGACGTCCGACCAGACGACACCGTGCTGGTAACGGCGGGCGCCAGCCTCGTGGGGTCCCTCGCCGGCCAACTGGCGCGACGAGCAGGAGCGAGAGTCATCAGTACGGCCAGTTCGGCAGCAAAGTGCGCTTGGTGCGTGGACGACCTCGGGTTCGAGGCGTGCATCGACTACCGCGCCGACGACCTCGATCAGGGGCTGAAGGAGCATTTCCCGAAGGGAATATCCAAGCTGTTCGAC
The DNA here is from genome assembly GCA_014238065.1 of Actinomycetota bacterium. Classification (GTDB taxonomy): domain Bacteria; phylum Actinomycetota; class Acidimicrobiia; order Acidimicrobiales; family Poriferisodalaceae; genus JABABU01. The sequence goes on along the minus strand of JABABU010000040.1, from coordinate 52,819 downwards.
AATGTCGGTGGCACGACCCTCGACACCGCACTCCGGAGGATCGGCCATGGGGCGTGCATTGCTCTGTGCGGCAGCATCTCGACCGACGACACCGAGGAGCCCTACCTTCTCGCCAACCACGACCGACTGATGAGTCGGCGAGCGACCATGTGCGGCTTCAACACGATCGACCATCTCGATCTGGTCCCAGAGATCGTGTCGAACTATCGGGCCTGGCTCGACGACGGCTCGCTGATCTACCGGGCCAACATCAGCCGTGGACTCGAGTCAGCACCAGCGGCACTTGTTTCGCTGTACGGCGGCAGCGGGATCGGCAAGTCGGTCATCGAGCTCGAATAGAGTCCGTCAAGATCGAATACTCGGAGCACCAACATGACACAACGGCACATTCAGATCGCCGACATCATCGAAACGCTCGCCGACGCCGCAGGTTCAAGGCTGGCGCTGGTGGCCGGTGAGGAGCGACGAACCTACGCCGAGCTGGACGACAGAGCGACCCGCCTCGCCAACCACCTGGCCTCTAATGGGGTCGGCGCCGGCGACAAGGTCGGAGTCCACGCCAGGAACTGCGTCGAATGGGTCGAGTCCTTCTACGCCTGTTTCAAGATCAGCGCTGTGCCTGTCAACATCAACTTCCGCTATCGCGAGGCCGAGTTACGTCACCTCTACGGAAACAGCGACTGCGTGGCTGTCGTGGTCTCGTCCGAGTTCGTTGGCGCCGTCGAGTCCGTGCGCGATGCTTTCACCGAACTCCGACACATGCTCGTGATCGGCCCCGACTACGAGGCGGCGGTGAACGAAGCTTCGAACGAGCGGAACTTCGCCGAACGATCGCCTGACGACATCTACATGGTCTACACCGGCGGAACGACGGGACTCCCGAAGGGAGTCATGTGGCGGAACGAGGATGTCGTGCTCGGGGCACTCAACTCGTACCGCCAAGGTGCAGCTTTGGCTGAGGTCGGTGATCTCACCGCCGAGGTCGCAGCGAACAATCCGATGGCACTCATGACCATGGGGCCGATGATGCACGGCGGGTGTCAGTGGGCCATGGGTAACATCCACCTCGTCGGCGGCACCTTCGTGCTGTATTGCGAGCGACAGTTCGACGCCGAAAAAGTGCTCGAGATCGCAGCGAGCACCGGTGTCAGTTCCCTGAGCGTTTTCGGCGACGCAATGGGAAAACCGATCGCCGACCGTCTTCTCGACACCAGCAAGCCGACGATCGACGTACCGAACATTTTCGCAGTGTCGAACGGTGCGGCTCCACTCACGCCTGGCGTACGCAGACGTCTGCGCGAGGCCTTCCCGAATGCCATGTTGGTCGACAGTTACGGCGCCTCGGAAACGGGGGCGACCGGTGTCGGGGCCGACGCAGAAGACCACTCTTCACCGCGTTTCATGATGGGTGCCGACGTCACGGTATTCGACGAGGAGTTTGGACAGGCCGAGGTCGGCGAGATCGGAATGTTGGCCAGGACCGGCCACATTCCGCTCGGCTACTACAAGGACGAAGAGAAGACTGCTGCCACGTTTCCCATCGTCGATGGTCGCCGGTGGGTGATTCCAGGCGATTTCGCCCGCCGTGAAGAGGACGGCTCAATCAGCGTGCTCGGGCGTGGTTCAGGTTCGATCAATTCTGGCGGCGAGAAGATCTTCCCCGAGGAGGTCGAGGGAGCTTTGATGCAGCACCCGCTGGTTGCCGATGCTGCGGTCCTCGGCACTCCAAGCGAACGGTGGGGTCAGCAGGTCTCTGCGCTGGTGCAGGCCACAGACGAGACGCTGACACTCGAAGAGCTCCAAGCTCACTGCAGGGAACTGCTCGCCGACTTCAAGACCCCGAGGACCGTGATGTTCATCGACGAGGTCCCCCGAACGCCAGTCGGCAAGGTCGACTATCAGGCGGTCAAAGCCATGGCCGAGAGTCTGCTCGACAAGGAAAGTTGATGTGACGCAGTCGCGCACCATCGCAATGACCGGAACATCCAGTGGTATCGGCGCAGCGACACGATCGCTCCTTGAGAGCAACGGGCATCGCGTCATCGGAGTCGATCTTTCAGGATCCGACATCGACGCCGACCTGTCGACGGTCGACGGTCGCGGGAGGGCACTCGACGGTTTGCTCGAACTGAGCGGGAGCCGTCTCGATGGATTCATCCCCTGTGCAGGCGTGAGCGGATCGGACGTCTCACGGATCGTCAAAGTCAACTTCTACGGCACCATGGCGTTGCTTTCCGGACTCCGTCCCGCTCTCGAAGCCGGCCACCAGGCGTCAGTGGTCCTCATCTCATCGAACAGCACGACGATGATCCCGTGGCTGGAGCTTCGGCACGCCGAGGCATTCCTGAACTCGACCGAGGACGAGGTCGTAGCTCGTTTCGAGGGTCGATCGTGGCTCGCCTACCCTGCCGGCAAACTCGCCCTCGCCTATTGGGTTCGGTCTCATGCCGCCGAATGGATGGCAGCTGGCATCAGGGTCAACGCGGTTGCTCCGGGAGTCACGCGCACCACGATGACCGAGTCGTTACCCGGCGGTCCTGATGGCAAAGGCGGCCTGGACCTGATCCCGATCCCTGCCGCACGATGGGCCGAGCCAGAAGAGATCGCAGAGGCGATCGCCTTCATGCAGGCACCGGCGGCGAGTTATGTCGTGGGGCAGGTGTTGTTCGTCGATGGTGGCACGGACGCTCTACTTCAACCCTTTGCTCACCCAGCACCGATGCCCCGCGACGCCGCCCCCTGACACCCACAAGGTCAGAGTTTGCTGGCCGTCACCCACGCCGAGTGCATCGCCCCTGTGATGTAGCCGACTTCGCCGGCATCGCCCACCGTGTGCACCTCGATGTCAAGCCCGGCCAGACGGTCGCCGAGGATCGAATCGGGGCAAACATCGCTGGCGAAGATGACCTCGTCAGCAACGACGCGATGCTCGGCTCCTCCCAACTCGTACCCGACATCCTTCGTCGTGATCTCGTTCAGGCGGGCGCCTCGAACGACGGTCACGCCAACTTCGGTGGCACGTCGCACAGCAGTCCAGCGACGTGGCATCGCCATGGGCACTCCGACGTGGCGACTCGACTCGAGCACTGTGACGTTTCGGCCGCGCACAGCCAGAAACTCACTCAGTTCGAGGCCGACGAGTCCGCCGCCAACGATCACCACGTTACGTCCGAGCGGCATCCAGCGCCTGGTGAGTTCCCGTATCCGGCCGGCATCACTTGTGAGCCGGAACGCCCTCGCCAACCGGGCCAGGCCGCGCAGACGGATCGGCTGGCCGTGGAATCCTTCGCCGAGAAGTAGGGCGCGGAGATCGTCGCCTGTGTGGACATGTGGCAACTCCGCCCCCGAGACGTCAGGACGTCCGCGGTTGGCCCCGGTAGCGACAACCACCACGTCTGGTGCAAGCGATCGGACCAACGCAACGTCTGCTCGAGTCGACAACACCACGTCGACGCCGAGTCGACGAATTTCGTGCTCGAGCCAGGTGATGAGGGGGCCGTTGGTCGGTGTCGTTAGTTGCGAGAACCAGGCCGTGCCTCCGAGTCGGGTACCGGCCTCGAGAAGGGTCACCCGATGACCTCTCTCCCGCGCTATTCGGGCAACCTCCATGCCGGCAGGACCACCTCCGACCACCAGGACACTTCGTGAGGATTCCGCACGCTCGAAAGGAGGTAGATGCCCGGCCAGGGCAGGATTCACCGCACAGATCGGGGGCTCGTCGAAGAAGTTCTGCTCGACACAGACGTAGCAGTTGATGCACGGGCGAACCTGCTCTTGGCGTCCAGAGCGGAGTTTCTGGACGAGGTCGGGGTCGGCGAGCAACTGCCGACCCATGGACACGAAATCACAGTCGCCAGCAGCGAGCATCTCATCGGCCAGTTCAGGGGTGATACGCCCGACCGCGATCACGGGGATGTCGAGAGCGCTCTTGATGGCCGATGCCTGGAGTCGATAGGCGCCGATCTTCTCCGGCAACGGACCATCGGTGAAGTTGGCGAAGGAGTTGGTGCCGTAGCCGGTGACGTGGATGGCATCAGCTCCTGCCGCCGCAGACAGCACAGCTGATGCGGTCGCATCGGCGGTCGTGAGCGCGTCTTCGCTGCCGAATTCCTGCCCGCTGATCCGCACCAACACCGCTACGTCCGAGCCAACGGCGGCACGTACCGCTGCGGTCACCTCTACGATGAGCCCAGCACGATTCTCGAGCGACCCACCCCACCGATCGGTTCTGCGGTTGTCCGTCGGCGACAGAAATGTCGAGAGGAGATAACCGTGGGCGGCGTGGATCTCCACCGCGTCGGCCCCTGCCTCACGAGCCCGCCGCGCCGCTTCAGCGAAGTCGTCGATGGCCAGTACCAGATCGTCCTCGGTCGCCTCGTGGAACCTTGGCGCCCGACCGGCGGTCGTCGCGGCCAGTTGGGTCAGTTCGGAACGCGTGCAGTCGGCGAGCGCCGACAGATCGGGCCGGCCTTCGGGAATCGAGGGAACAAGGACAGAGCGATCATCGATCATGTCGAGGCGCGCGTTCTTGCCGTGGTGACACAACTGCACGCAGAGCAGGCTCCCTGCCTCGTGCACCGCGTCGACCAGTTGGCGAAGACCAGGAATGAAATGGTCCTCTGACAGGCCAGGCTGTTTCCTCGAGGTCGCGCCACGGGGATAGGCAACTGCTCCCGAACCGGTGATCAGAAGTGCAGCGCCCCCTTTCGCTCTGGCCACGTAGTGAGCGATCTCAGCATCAGTGATGACGCCGTCAGCACACATGTTCATGTCCATCGCGGGCAAGATGATCCGGTTCGCCAACTCGAGGGGCCCGATCCGGCCTGGCTGCAGAGCGCTCGACGATCCCTTGGCACGTCGAGGGCGCTGCATGACCAATACCATAGTGCCGATGCAGGATCGATCAGATGGAGCAGTTGTCGTGAACGAGAACGTCACCTTCTCGCTCCCGATGGCGATGACCGACACCGATCAGCTCGGCCCACTGGCACAAGTCGCCGATGAGTTGGGCTACGGCGCGATCGCCCTACCGGACTCAGTATTCTATCCCGAACAGGTCAGCGCCGATTACCCGTACTCCGCGGACGGATCGCGGTTCTGGGGCGCCGACACGCCCTTCGTCGACCCGTTTCTCGCCATCTCGGCCATGGCAGCTGTGACCGAGCGGATCCGTTTCTACACCAACGTGTACAAACTCCCGTTGCGGAATCCGCTGCTCGCCGCAAAGGAAGTCAGCTCTCTCGCTGTGCTGTCGGGAAACCGGTTCTCACTCGGCGTGGGCCTGGCGTGGATCCCCGAAGAGTTCGCGTACACCGGTACCGCAAAGTCGACTCGCGGCAAACGGGTCGACGAGGCGATCGACATCGTTCGGGAAGTGTGCGCCGGTGGAGGACCGCGCTGGGTCGAGCACCACGGCGAGCACTACGACTTCGACCGACTGATGATCTCCCCGGCACCCAGCGAGCCGGTCCCGATTCTCGGTGCAGGATACGCCGAAGCAGCCCTTCGTCGCGCCGCTCAGCGATGCGACGGCTGGATCTCGACCCAAGCGACCCTTGCCGAGATCGAGCAGGTCACTGCAACACTGCTGTCGCTTCGCCAGGAGTCTGAACGCGCCGACGAAGCGTTCCAGATCAGCGTCTTTTGTACCGAGGCCTGGGATCTCGACTCATTCAGGCGCCTGGCTGCCATCGATGGTGTCACCGACATCCAGGTGGCTCCCTGGTACTTCTACGGCGGCGAGCGGAGCCTGCTCGACACACGGATCGATGCCATGCGGAGGTTCCGCGACGAGGTGATGAGCCAACTCGGCTGACCGCTCGGCAACTACGCCAGAGTTCCGCCATCGCAGCGAACATGCTCACCGTTGACGTGGGCCGCGTCGTCCGACGCGAGAAAAGCGATGACTGATGCGACCGTCTCTGGCCCGCGGAATCGATCGAGCGGTGACATCTTGGCCAGAAGCTTCCAGTCGACGCCTTCGGCCGGCAGATCGAGGCCCTCAGTCATGGGAGTCGTGACTCCACCGGGAGCCACCGCATTGGCCCGCAGGCCACGCTTCGCGTACTCGATCGCGATACTGCGGGTGAGGAGTAGGACCCCGCCCTTCGAACTTGCATAGGCGGCGAACCACGGGTAGCCGGACAGCGAAGCGGTCGAGGCCGCGTTGACGATGTTTCCTCCCGTCTCGAGCAGGTGGGGTATGGCCTCTCGGCACATGAGAAAAGTTCCGGTGAGGTTCACTCGGAGAATTTGCTCCCAGGAGTCCAGGCTGGTCTGGTCGGTGTGCTCGCACGCGAGGATGCCTGCCATGTTGACCAGGACGTCGAGCCGACCGAGACGTTCTGCTGCCGACCCCACAGTCGAGACCACTGCCGACTCGTCGCCGACATCGCATTCCAAGGAGAAAGCTTCCGCGCCTAGTTCTCGAGCGTTTTCGGCGGCTGCGCCGGCACCGACGAAGTCTCGGTCGACGCACGCGATCGATGCGCCCTCAGAGGCCAACCGCTCGACGGCAGCCAACCCGATTCCGGACGCCGCGCCTGTGACGACGACCGCCCTGCCGTCGAATCGACGCTGTATTGCCGTCATCGGAGCCCTCCTCGGGCCATTCGAGATTCTGTTGCCGGAGGACCGTAACAAGGGGCGACGTACATCACACCTAGAGTGTGGCCCATGACGCTCGACGACCTTACCCAGATCCGAGCCATCGAACAGCTCAAGTATCGGTACCTGCGATTTCTTGATCTGAAACAGTTCGACGATCTCGAGAACACCCTGACGCCGGACGCAACAGCGTCTTACGGGGGCGGCGCGTACGCCTTCGACAGTCGTGACTCGATCTTGGCCTTCCTGCGCGAGTCCATGACCAGAGAAGAAATGCTGACGTCACACAAGGTCCACCACCCGGAGATCGAGATCACAGCCCAAGATGAGGCCGAGGGAACCTGGGCTCTCGAGGACAAGATCGTCGACACCGGGTTCGGCATCACGATCACTGGGGCGGCGTACTACCACGACAAGTACCGGAGGATCGACGGGATCTGGTACATCTCCCACACCGGCTACAAGCGAGTCTATGAAGAGATTCAGCCTCGACCGGCCGACCTCTCTCTGACGGCGAGCTGGTGGGGAACCAATGGACGAAGCCGCATTCCCGCCGGGCAGAGCGACGACTGAACCCAACCGACATGGACCGAACTTCGATGAGTCAGACCGTCCCAGCGGTGCTGTCGAGGGCAGCCCTCGATTTCGCAGACCGCGAGGCCGTGGTCACAGATGACGTGCGTTGGACGTTCGGCGAACTCGAAGCAAGAGCAACGACCGCAGCGTGGGCGTTCGTGAGAGCCGGGATCGATCGCGGCGATCGCATCGCCATCTGGGCTCCCAACATTCCAGAGTGGATCGTTGCGATGCTAGGGGTTCATCTCGCCGGCGGCGTCGTTGTCCCACTCAACACGCGCTTCAAGGGCGATGAGGCCGCCGACATCATCAACCGCAGTCAGGCCCGTCTGGTGCTCTGCATGTCCGACTTCCTCGACTTCGACTATGTCGGTGCTCTGCAACGCACTGAGCTGCCCGGCGTCGATCAGATCGTCGTCCTACGCGGTCACACGCCCGATGGGGCGACGTCATGGACCGAGTTCCTGACCGACGCGCCAGCGGCAGCTCTGCCACAGGTTGAAGAGAGTCATCTTTCTGATGTGATCTACACCTCGGGGACCACTGGTCGCCCTAAGGGCGTGATGGCCACTCATGGCCAGACCGTCCGGGTGTTCTCCTCCTGGTCCGACATCGTCGGTTTGACCGACACCGACCGATACCTGATCGTCAACCCGTTCTTTCATTCCTTCGGATACAAGGCAGGAATCGTGGCGTGCCTCATCCGGGGGGCGACCATGGTGCCAGAACCGTTCTTTGAAGTATCAGCGCTGCTCGGTCGAGTCGCGAAGGAATCAATCACCATGCTCCCTGGCCCGCCGACCTTGTTTCTGTCGATCCTCGATCACCCTCAGCGCGCCGATTTCGATCTGTCGTCGTTGCGGCTCGCGGTCACCGGCGCAGCCGCCGTGCCGGTCGAGATGATCGATCGCATGCGTTCAGAGCTGACCTTCTCGACGATTCTCACCGGGTATGGCCTGACCGAATCGACGGGTACCGTGTCGATGTGCCGCCCTGGCGATGACGCCGAGACGATCTCGGCGACATCCGGCCTTGCGATTCCCGGCGTGGAGATTCGGGTTGTCGACGAGGCTGCGAACGAACTTCCGAGAGGCGAACCCGGCGAGATCATCGTACGCGGCTACAACGTCATGCCGGGCTATCTCGACGACCCGCAGGCGACCTCGGAAGCCATCGATGCCGAGGGTTGGCTCCACACCGGCGACATCGGGGTGATGGATCAGCGCGGCTACATCGACATCACCGATCGCAAGAAGGACATGATGATCGTCGGTGGCTTCAACGCCTACCCCGCCGAGATCGAGAACCTGCTGCTCCAACACCCAGCCATCGCGCACAGCGCCGTGGTCGGCGTTCCCGACCAACGCCTCGGGGAGGTCGGACATGCATTCGTGGTCGCAAGATCAGGGGAGGAGCCGGACTCCGAAGAAATCATCGAATGGTGTTCGGCACGCATGGCCAACTACAAGGTGCCCAGGATCGTGCATCTCGTCGACGCGCTGCCCACCAACGCTTCGGGCAAGGTGCTCAAGTTCGAGTTGCGTGCGCGCCTACCGTCCTGACAGAGCGGCCACCGCATCAGGTCGACGGTGAAGGAAGGTTGCCCATGCCGACTGCGTTCTCGGGCCAGTTGGCAGGAGGCAGACCTAAAGGCGACGATTCGCTCTTCATGCCGTACCAGAGTCGGTGCACTCGTCGGACGAACAGCCAGTCGGAGCCGCGCTGCTCGTAGGTGTCGTCGTACTGGATCATCTGGATGATCCAGTCTCCGCCGATCTCGAGTTCGGCCCTGGTACCGACGACTCCGGATGCGTGCCCATGATCCTGCACATCGATGACGTGGTTGGTGACGTGCAGGATGGTACGACCAAGGGGCGCCAACTGCCGCGTGAGGTCTTGGCGGAGGGCATCTGAGCCTGTGCGGCTCTGCCCGACTCGAACGTCCGGCACGAACAACTCCGCAAGAGCATCGACGTCGTGGCTGCCCATGGCCACGGCATAGCGACTGGCGAGCTGACGGATCTGCTCGCAGGCGATGAGCCAAGCAGTCGGATCAGCTTCACGTAGCGACATCGGTCTGATCCTACCCACTGGTCCTCGGCCGACGATCGGTGAAGGAATCAACCAGGCTGTTCGCCGCCGCAGCTCCGGCGACGATTGCTGAATTGAGTTCGGTCGGAAGCTCGCTCACGTCGATCATGTGGTCAGCGGTGACGGACCAACGGCGTCGTCCGTCTGTCAACACGCCGGCGACAGCCGAGGATGCCTCGTAGACCATCTCGTCGAAGATCGTGACGAGCATGTCGGCAATGCAGTGATGCTTCAGGCCCTGCTCGAACAGAAGCGGAGCGATGGCGAACGGGTCCTGCGTTGCGGCGTATGGCCGAAGTACCTCGAGCACACCGTGAGGCGCCATCGCCGCGAGCGCTTCCGGGCCGAGTTCCACAGCACAACCTGCGTCGATCGGTTCGTGGCCGATGACGAGGCTCGGCAATCCTCGTCCACTCGCCGTTTTGGCGATGACCAGTGCAGCTGGGCCATGGCCGACGATCAGAAGAGGTGTGTCGATCGCTGGCACCAGTGGGTCCGATCAGAAACCGGATCAGAAAATCGCAAGCGGGTTGACGGGACTACCGGTAACACCCACAAATCGAATCGGCGACAGCATGAACTGGAACTCCCACTGGGATCGGTGTTCACATGCTGCTGCCAGGTCTTCGAGCTGACAGTTGTCGATCAGCCACAGCCCCATGGCAACAATGCCGATCATGTGCACCGGCATCGAGATGCTGCGATACCCAGACGGCGCAGGATCCTGCGCGACATCGGATCCGATCATCGCTATGCCCCTGTCGTGGAGCCACGGCAGACATGCAGCCTGGTAACCGGAGCGGGGTTTGTTGGCGTTGTAGCGACGACGCTCTCTGATGCGGGCCCCTCCCTCGCCAGTGCGGACCAAGAGCACGTCGCCCGGTTCGCAGCGCACTCCAGCCAACTCTTCGGCAGCCTCGAGGTCCTCTGGATAGACGTGGTCGTCCGGATCGAGCACGTCGACGCCTCGCAACCGGGCGATGTCGAGCAATATGCCTCTGGTCGTGACCCCGTCCTGTACTGCGAGCACATCATGCATCAATGCACCCTGGCGATCCGAGACCAGCGAAGCAGGAGCACCGCCGTACATCTTCCCGTCCCAGAAGAGGTGGGCCAACGAGTCGAGGTGGGTGACATCGAGCCCGTGGAACACCATGCCGATGTACTCCTGGGCTCCCCCGGCTCTGCCACCATCGAACAAGCCCTTGCGGCCCTCGTCTTCGAGCCCGAGGCCAGTCGAGAGCATGTAGCGCTGTGACTCGACCGTCGCTCCTGGCTGTCGACCGGTGCGAATGTCCCAGCTGCATGACACCGATGCGCCCTCGGTCACCAGCTGAGCGGCGGCGACCCGCTTCGCAGGAGTGAGGTGATTGAGCGTGCCGAGGCGGTCGTCGTCACCCCAGCGACCCCAGTTCGACAACTCGTCGAACCAGGACAAGACCAGTTCTTCAGACGGTGGCGAACTCATGGGGCCGATTCCGTTGCACCGGTCGGAACGTAGAACTGCTCGGCCCACCGCCGAAACTGCATGACAGGTCCGTCCCCTTCGGCAAGGGCTGGTACAGGGATGTGTGCCTTGTTCTCCCAGATGACGACGTCCTGCTCGAGTTGGCGACCGACTTCGGCCACGAAAGCGTCACCGACTTTCTCGGTGAACGCGGCCGCGGCTTCCTCGGAGCCGAAGGCTTCCGCCGACGCCCGTTTCACGGTGAACGAGAACGTGATCCGCGTGGACATCTCGTCGATGGGGGCAACGGCTCCGATGAGGACCGTGTCGACGATGCCGGAGAACCGCACGATGTTGAAGCCCGGACCGTAGGAATCGGTGTCGATCCGGCCCATGGCGCCGCCGGCACGCTCGTCATACTGCTGGGTCGTCCGAACCCTGGCCAGCGGGCCGTCCGCTTCGTAGGAGTCGAGCACCGGCAACATGCCGGTTCCGTGGAGATACGGGAAGTGAGCGAGGTCTAGCGCGTTCTCTGCGATTTCTTGCCATGGAGCCGCGACCTCCCATTGTCGACGTTGCGGTTCTGTGTAGTCGTCGTCATCCCACTCCGTGACCTGACCAAGTTGCCACAACGGGCCGACGTCGGCGGCGGGATGCCACCAGAACATCACGAGACCATTCCGCTCATCGACCTCATATCTCCGGAGGCGGGCTTGCTTGTTGAGTCGGGAGCTGTAGGGGATCGCGGCACAGGATCCGTCAGGATCGAACTCCCATGCGTGGAATGGACAGACGAGGCGCCCTCCATCAGAGCGGCCCCCATGACCCAGGTGGGCTCCGAGGTGAGGGCAGAACGCGTCGTGTACGTGGGCAATGCCGTCGTCAGAACGCCAAATGACCAGCTGCTGTCCCACGGCCTCCAGCGGCATGGCTTCCCCGACAGAGAGATCCTCGGAGAAACACCCGAAGAACCAGCCGACTGGAACCTTGAATTTCGGTGGGTATTGGAGTCTCTCCCGCATCCGGCGAGGCTAGCGCCCCTTCAGGCCCTCCTTCGGCACTCGAGTGACCGACTTCCATTGCAGCGTCATGTCGAGATACCTCCACCGCATGTCGATGCGTTCGATTCCGCGACCGGCACCGCTGGATTCGATGTCACGCCGGTAGCGCAGCAGGGTCGAGGCCGTACAGGTCGATCACATTGCCCCAGACCATCTTCTCCTTGTCGACCTCCGGCACGCCGTCGAGGATGTCGGAGAGAATCCGCTGGGAGTGTGGCCAGATCGAATCATGATGGGGGTAGTCGTTCCCCCACAGCATGTTGTCGACGCCAATGGAGCCACGCGTCTGAATACCTTCGAGGTCGTCTTCGAAAGTCACCCAGAAGTTACGGTCGAAGTACTCCGAAGGCTTCATCGTGAGGTTGCCCGTCACCTCCCACGGAGTCCGGTAGGCGGCGTGGTCCAGCCGTTGCTTGAAATGCCCCACCCAACCCGTCTCGTACTCGGCAGCAACGAACCGAAGCTCGGGAAACCGTTCGACGACGCCCCCGCAGATCAGATCGATGATGCTGTTGACCACCGTGGTATGGGCGAGGGTATAGCCCTTCAGATGACCGCCCGGCGTTCCCCAATGTTCGGGCATCCCGCCATCGAACGTCTGACCCGTGAAGATGTGCATCGTCAGCGGTACCCCGTATTCCTGAGCTCTGGCCCAGAACGGATCGAAGTCGGGATGGCTGTAGGGCTTGGCCGGGTCTATGTGCGCTGGTATGGAGAAGCCGCGAACCCCGCGCTCAGCCGACCTGTCGATCTCGGCGATGGCGCGCTCGATGTCAGGCAGCGGAAGACACCCGATGCCGATCAATCGGTCGCGGTCGACCGAGCAGTATTCGAGGACCCAGTCGTTGTGTCGTCGAAACGCAGCGTCGCGGACCTCGTCATCTGGAACGGCGAAGGTGAACATACTGAGACTCGGGTACATGACCTCGCCCACGATGCCGTCCTGGATTTGCTCCAGGAGCCTCGCCGACGAATCCATCACGCCGGGGTTGAAGCCCTCGTACCCCATGGCGATCCGCTCGTGCGTCGCTGGATCGTCCAGGCTCGCGCCCGCTATACCGAGCCGACCCACCGAGATCGCAAGCGGACCACCCGGAAGCACGACGAACGTGCCCCGCTTACCGTCGTGGTCCTTGGCGATGAACGGTGCTCGATCGCCGAACCGTTCGTAGAGACCGTCGTAGATCTCTGCGGCTTCGACGACGTGTGAATCGCACGAGTAGTAGCGCACGGCTTCCCCCAGATCGCTTGCTTGTCCCATCTTGCTACCTGAAACAACGGGAGACAGAAAACTGGGGCCACTTCTTCTCGCCCCGATCCTTCAGCTGAGCCCCGGATTCACCAGCGCGGTCGTGGTGCTCGTTGCGAAGGGTCCCTCTTCGTCGTACATCGTGGTTGCTCCGACCGCGATGCCGCTGTTTGCGAGGTGAGTGGTCGCTTCGTGCCCGATCCACGCGCCAACGGGATAGCGAGCCATCGCCAGCGTGTAGTCAGCGTTGATGTACGCCACGCCGTCGTCGTTGCCGTTGGCGAGCGGGCTGGCCAGGTCGGCCGACACGGCTGCTCTGACCAGAGGTGACATCGACTCGCCGTCGACGAGCGCTCCATGGTCGTTGGTCCACACCCGAGAACGGTCACCTGACCGGATTCCTCCCTGATGTACTCGGAACTCCCACACCGAACTCTGCACGGCAGCATCGGCTTCCGGGATGCCGCCGAGTGTCTCAGGATCGGGCGATTCCCACATCGGAGCATGCCAAACGTCGCCTTCAGGCTCCTCGCCCTCTGCGAGGATCACCGCTCTGACCCCGCCGATCGTGTGATCGCCAGCGGTGATGGAAACGTCGACCACTTTGATCCTCCTACCCGATCTGATGAGTCGGGGCGAGATGGTCACTAGCTCGATTCCACCTGGTCGAAACATGTCGACGGTGAGGCGGGACACCCGCCAACCGTCCTCGACGAACTCTCGCTCGATCTCCCTGGCGGCGAGCCCACCGACGAATCTCCCGTGGAGCATGTCTGGCGACCACGGGCCTGCGGCTTGTTCGCCAGGCATGAAACCGCGCTCTTCGATCGTGAAATACGACTTTGTCAACTCAGTCCTCCACCATCCAGAGGATGCCGATCGCGAGTCATCTCGTAGGGTTCCATCGTTGACAAGTATGAGGGAGACAAAGGATCGACGCTTTCAAGACGAGATCGAGTTCTACCCGCTCGACTGACCGTGAGTCCAACACACATCAGGTGAGATGGAGGGTGAGGCATGCCATTTCTGGACAGCTGCGGGCAACTGCTCACGGGTGACGGCGAGGGCGTCGCCCTGAGGCAGGTCTCGGCGAACACATTCAAGCTCGAAGAGGACTTCTCGTTCGTGAGGGAGGGCGTCGATGCCGTGACCGTCGAGATCGAGAGATCAAACCTGGCCAGCACGGACCTTGCTTCCATCCCATGGATGATTCGGTGGTTCGTGTCAAGGTATGGCCGTCACACGCTCGCGGCGTTGATGCACGATCAACTCGTGCAACCAGGGGTGGACAATCCGGCCGAAATCCCCGATCGACGGGCTGCCGACCGGCTCTTCTTTACGTCGATGACCGACCTCGGCGTCAGCGTGATCCGCCGTCAAATCATGTGGGCTGCCGTAACGGCTCGAACACGATGGGGCAAAGGCGTCTTGGGTCGGACAGACGGCTACGGGGTGATGGCCCGGCTCGGCCTCGTGGCGTGGCTGTTGTTGGCGGTGGCAGGAATCACTTCTCTCTGGGTATGGATCCTCGGCGCGTCTGGTGTCGGATCTCTCTTTGGCTGGTCGTCGCTCGTGTACTTCATCGTTGCGGCTCTGCTACCGCTGGCGGCGATGCTTCTGTGGGGCGACGATCGACAACAGGGTCTCGTCGCGACGTACGCATTCCTCATCGTCGTCGTGCCGAGCGTTGTTGCCGCGCTCTTCTACTTCATCTACTGGATCGCGGAGACAACAGTCAGCAAGCTTCCGTCGAACAAGAACAAAGGTCCTCGGCCGATACCCGACCGACCGTCGAAACTCTGATGACGCTTCAGGAATCAGCGGCCTAGCGTTGATCACGGTGATCAAACAACCGAAGTTTCTTCTCAAAATCACTCGCGGTCGAACCGTGAAGCACGGCCTGACGTGGAAGACGGCTCTGCTGACTTGCGCTGCGATCGTCACGGTCATGGCTCTGTTCATGACAACAAGGAACCTGCTCGCCACGACCTACAACCTCGACGTCGAAGTTCTCGATCAGGATGTTGTCGCCGTCGATGCAGGATGCGAGTGGCAATTCCAGATTCGGGTCACCAACCCGAACGAACGTCGCGTGAGCGTGGTCGCCTTCGAGCTCGAAAACGTCGATGACTCTACTCGCGGGACACTCGCCCAAGTCCGCCCCCTCGATTCAGTCGATCGCACGTACCGGCTGCACGTGAGCGACTGCAACGTGAGTGCAAGCGACCGGGACCCTGGCCGTCTCACAACCATCTTCAAGCTGACCGGTAGTTCCATCGAGCGAAGGGTCCGTGACGACATCGGCTGAGATCCGCCGACGGTTTCCGGTTCAGACGCGAAGCAAAAAGAGCTGATACTCGCGCCCGTTCTGCGACGGCAGGATCTCCGACGATTCGACGGTTCCTCCAGTTTCCAGCAGTCGGCGGTTGAGTTCGACCGGTCGCAGGCTGAAAAGCCGCCGTTCGCCATCGATCTGATCTTCTTCCAAGTTGTCGGCCCGTTCACCGCCCCACATGCCGAGCATCATCGGAGCACCGGGCCCAATCGCACCGGCCATCGCCGAGATCGCGGCGGTCACCTGGTGCTCCATCAGGTGCATCAGCGTGCTCATCGACCATCCCGCCTCGAAGATTCCATGACGGATCGGTGGCGCGGTGATCGACCCCTGCACGACAGCAACTCCTGCCTTGGCCGCGAGGAGACCGTTGCCGTGGGCGAGGTCGACCCCGACGAATCGAAGACCAGCGGCAACGAAGCCTTCGCCGTCGTGACCAGGACCAGAGCCAAAGTCGACGACTGACGTTCGTCCCTCCGCGGCCAGAAGTTCGAGGTAACGTTCGCGGACACCGAGCCGACCGCTACGAAGTTCCTTTCGCAACTCGAGCTTCGCCTCCCGCTCGTAATATGACTGCAGATCGGCTCTCACTACGGCCTCATCAGTCACGTGTTCGATACTATGTCGGTGCTCCACCCCAGGGCTGGACTACACCACCGTGAGTAGCCAACATTGGACTCCCATGATGGGCAATTTCGGCCGACAGTCTCAGACGTTGTCAACGACCCTGGTCACATGCGCGCTGCTCGCCGCGTTGTTCCCGCTGACAGCCGGCACAGCGAGTGGTGCGTCAAGTGGCTACGTGCTCAGCTCGAGCCAAGGCGAACTTCTCCACCTCGGCGAGATCACACTCCCCTCCGTCACACCACTACCTGCAACGGTCGACGTGGTGCTCGTCGACGGCGGAAACGGGGTCCATCGGCTGAGCGCAAACGGCACCATCACCTCTACCGGAACAATGTGGTCCCCGACCTCACCAGACGTTTCAACGTGGCGTCCAGGCGAGTCTGCTGCAGCTCTCGTGATGACGCCTTCGGAAGCTGGGGCTTGGGTCGTGACCACCGAGGGACGAGTTGTCACCCTCGGCGACGCGACGCCCATGAACGACATCACAGGGATCGCCCTCGACGCGCCGGTCATAGATGCTTCGGCCACAGGGTCGACAGGATTGTTTCTGCTTGACGCGGACGGCGGGATCTTCGCACTCGGTACCGCACGATTTCAGGGGTCGGTTCCCCAAGTCATCCCCGGAATCGAACTCGACGAACCGCTCGTCGGTATCGTCGTCACAGCTTCAGGGCTCGGCTACTGGCTCGTTGCAGCCGACGGAGGACTCTTCGCCTTCGGCGACGCACCGTTCACAGGTTCGATCCCCCAGGTCCTTCCCGGGGCCCCGCTCAACGCTCTCGTTGTTGCCGCTGTGGCCTACGGCGACGGGTACCTGATGGTTGCGAGCGACAGCGGTGTGTTCACGTTCAGCAACCTGCAATTCACCAGGACCATTGCCGATCGAACGCTCTCAGATCCCGTCGTGGCGATCTCGCCGCTTCGCGATGCTCCACCGTCACCCACCACGACACCGCCAGCCGAGAATGCCACCGTCGACATCTGGCACGACACGACACCGAGCTTCGGTCACAACGGAGTGCCGCAGCGCTGGATCAACATCCAAGGACAAGCAACAGACCCCGAAGGCATCGCGACCATCGAGTACCGGCTCAATGGCGACCTGTGGACCGCCATGCAGCTCGGACCCGACCTGCGACGCCTAGTCGGGGACAACCACTTCAACGTCGACATCCTCGTGTCCGACCTCATCATCGGCGTCAACACACTCCAAATTCGTGTGACGGACGCCGCCGGCAACAGAACGACCCGAGCCACAACGGTGATGTGGACGTCAGGCGTCACCGCGCCGACGACGATGACGGTGTCATGGTGGGCGGCTTCCAACCCATGGTCAGTGGCCCAGCCCGTCGACGGCGAGTGGCGTATTCACGGCCAATGGCTCAACAACATCGACGACGGGTACGACCGCATCATCGCCATTGGCGATCAGACCTGGACCGACTACGAGGTCACGGTTCCCGTGGTGCTGTTGTCCATCAATCCAGATGCCGACGACGGCTCGTCCAACGGGCCAGGCCTCGGATTTGCAATGCGCTGGAACGGACACAACGACACGATTGTTCCGGGCGCCCAACCGCAGGTCGGCTTCCGACCTGACGGCATCAACCCGACACCCTTCGGAGCTATCCTTTTCTGGCGGGATGAGCCACTGCGTGATCCCGGGTTCGAGATCTACGACGAGCGGAACACCCTTCGCGGATCCGACGACTCGTTCACGATGACACCTCGGACGACGTACATGTTCAAAGGCCATGTCCAAGGCACAGGGCCCACGACCTACCGCTTCCGCATCTGGGAGCAAGGCGACACCGAGCCGACGACATGGAACGTCGAATACACGACGCCAGGTCGGTCGAGTGAACCCGCCAGTGGCTCGCTCGCTCTCATCGCCCACGAGGTCGACGCTCTGTTCGGCATGGTGTCGGTACGCCCGCTCTGATCACCGGCCCGATCCGGGTTTTCTTTCTGACACGCTGTCGCCATCACGGCTCTACGCGACTTGGAAGATGGCCTCGATCTCGACGCTGATATCGAATGGCAGTTCGGCCATGCCAACTGCGGACCGGGTGTGGATTCCGGCGTCGCCGAACACCTGGTGGAACAATTCGGAACAGCCGTCGATGACGGCGGGGGTGTTGTTGAAGCCCGGCGCACAGTTCACCATGCCGAGCACCTTCACCGTCCTGACGACTCTGTCGAGTGACCCGAGTTCGATGCGTGCAGACCGAAGACATTGCTTACCCGTCAATCTCGCAGCGTGCCGTGCTTCTTCGAGCGAGACGGTATCGCCCACCTTGCCGGTGACGAACCCGCCCTCTGGCCGAAACGGGCCGTGTCCCCCTATGTGCAACAGATCGCCGACGTGCACGCACGAGACGTACAGTCCGGCAGGACCTGGGCCGTCTGGCAATTCGATTCCTGCTTCGATCATTCGCTTCTCGTGGCTCATGTACGCAACGTAGTACCCGTAGGTCAGCCAGCCTGAGGACCGAACGTGTACTTCACGTTCATCGCCGCCACGACGCCAAGAGCAGCCATGACGACAAGCCCCTGCAGCACGAACAAATTCACCACGCCGATCTCGTCTGCGACGAGTCCCAGCGGTATCGCCATGACAGGCATCGAACTGAACGTCAGCATCATCATCGAGTTGATGCGCCCGTAGTACTGCTCGTCGGTGGCGGCCATCACCATGGTCATGTTCAGCGTCTGAAACGTCGTGAGCGTGAGACCGAGGAACAAGACGGCGACGAGCGCGCCTGCATAGCCGAATCTGTCCGACCCAACGCCGAGCAGGATCAAACCGAGTCCACCGGCAATGCCACAACCAAACTGAATGAGCGGCTTGCGATTGTGATTCGAAAAGGCTGCCACGACCAACGACCCGACGAGCGCTCCGACGCCGGTCACCGACGACAGAATGCCGAACGCGCTGGAACCCAGACCGAGATCCTCCTCGACGAAACCCGGCAAGAGAATCACGTAGGGCATCGCGAACATCGCGCTGATGAATCCCATCAGCAACAGGAGGCGCAGGATCTTGTGATGCACCGCATAGCCGACGCCGGCGCCGATCTCTCGAAAGACGCTCCTTCGCTCCGAGTTGTTCGGCGCACCGAGACCATGTGGTACCCGGAGCAATATGACAACGCTGATGACGTACAGCGCTGCCTGCACGAAGTACGCCGTCTCGACACCTTGAAGCGCGATCAGACCGCCAGCGATAGCGGGACCGCCGAGCCTGGTGGCGTTCATCGCAGCATTCGACAGCGCCATGGCACTCGTCAGATCGTCCGCCGGCACCGAAAGCGCCATCAACGGCGAACGAGCCGGCATACCGAACGAGAAAAACGAACCTTGAACCACTCCGACCAACAGCAGCAATTCGATGGTGATGACATCGCTCACCACGAGCAGCGCCGTCACGAGCGCCAAAACGCCGGTTGCGCCCTGCGTCATCATCGTCAGGCTGCGTTTGTTCAGCCGATCTGCCGTCGCGCCGCCCACCAGCGAGAACAGCAACATCGGCAGACCGAACGACAGGAACACCGAACCCACGGCAGCGTGACTCTGGGTCAGGTCCCACGCGAGCACTCCTCTCGCGATCTGCTGCATCTGCATGCCGGTGAACGAGACAAACGACGACAACCACAAGTTCCGGTAGTGGCGGATGCGGAGCACCCCCAACGCCTGCCGCAGAGCCGGTTTGTTCGAGTCGGGTCGGCGGGTCGGTGTAACCCCAGTCGGTTCTTCGAGTTCCTCAGAACCGACGGCGGGCGTTGATGTCACCGCAACAGAATCCCACCGTCGAGAGCCGATCGACGAATCATCTTCCGCTACACAGGTTGGCTCGACCACAACGGGACAGCGCGGGACCAGTCGATGATCTCGAAGTTCCGGCTGCCGACGCTGGTTCCTCGACGCCCATGTCGACGGCAACAGGCGAGTCATCGGCCGAGCTCTGGTCGGGTGCTGTTGCAATCCGGTGCCGGGCGTTGAAGCTACGCCCCACATCGCCACCATGACGCTGTTCAGGGGCATCTGCGAACGATTTGAGGATGCCCCTCGCTGAAGCCACGTCGTCCATCACCGGACTCGGAGCACGAACATCAGCAGGTTCGAACAGCCGGAAGTCATCTCCGTCCGGCTTCTCCAGCCATGATCTTGCGTCGATCAGTTCAGTCGGAAGTACGCGTCACGAAAGCACGGTGAAACGGTCGACCTGGAACCCAGCGGTGTTGACTGTCATACCGGCACGTCGCCCTTGATGCTGATGCGGTGGATGTCGCGAACCGCGTCGCCGTAGTCGTGAACCGCAAAGTGCATCGTGCACCGGTTGTCCCACATCACGACGTCACCATCGCTCCAGCGATGGCGATGGACGTTGTCGGGCCGGGCAGAGAAGGCGTAGAGGTAGTCGAGCAACGGCCGACTCTCGGCAGGCGTCATACCCTCGAGCCGAGAGATCGTGGCACCGGGCCTGGTCATGTACAGCGCCTTGCGGCCGGTCTCAGGATGCGTGCGCACAAGCGGGTGGTACGTCGAAGGAACGTCATCGCTACCGCCGAGAGCAGCGAGCACAGTCCCGATGTATTCGGCCCGAACTCCTTCCAGGAGTGACTTCATGCCGGAGGACAGCCGCTCGTAGGCGCGATACTGGTTCGACCACATGGTGTCGCCCCCGATGGGAACCTTGTGCGCCGACAGCACGTTCAGCGCCGGCGGCTGGGCGAGAAACGCCGAGTCGGTGTGCCAGGCCTCGGTGACAGTGTGCTCTTTGCCGCGATTCGTGAGCGGGAGAACGCACGGGTGAGTTTCGAGGTAGGGGACGAACGGGCTGATACTCCATTCGCCCCATCTACCCGCAAAGGCAACGTGTTCGTCGATCGTGAGGAACTGCCCTGGAAACGCCAGCATGCAGTACTCGTGGAACGCGTCGCGGATGTCGGCGAATTCGCGGTCAGTCACCTCGGCCAGGCGGATGTCGCTGACCTCAGCCCCGAGTGCTCCATTGACTTCTACGACATCCATCGATCACCTCTCTTCAGCGGGACGTCGTCCGGAAGATGGACATCTCCGGGTTCGAGTTCGGTCCCGGAACCATTCAACACGAAGCTGATGAATCCGTAGAACCCGACGGTAGCCACGGTGTCGAGAACTTGACGACGGGTGAGACGGCCCGTGGCTCGCTCCCATGTGTGATCGCTCAGCACGTTCGTGTCGTGAAGCTCATCGGTGATCTCGACCAGAATCGCCAGAGTGGGGTCATCGAACACTGGCTTGGGGGCAACGAGTTCATTCAGGTCCCCATCGGAGAGTCCTGCCTGCGCGCCGATACGGACGTGTTGGCGATACGGATACCGACCGCGGTCGCGAACGCACGATCGAATGATGACGGCCTCGCGACCGATATCGGACAAAGAGTTGTCGACCAACAGGTAAGCCATGAACGGCCCGATGGCCTCGAACAGGGCAGGGTGGTTCGCGAGCGTGCCGTACACGTTCGCTCGCCTCAGCTCTTCGCGGGTGCAAAAACGGGGCCAGGTCGCGGTGGTCGCCACCAAGTCGTCAGGCCAATACTGAAGATCGATCGGCCGAATACGCAGACGACACCTCTCCATCCTCGGTTCGAAGGCCCCCAAGGTGACGGACTTCAGCTGGCTTTCTTGGCCAGAGTCGAGCGGAGTCCCACAGACGTTCAGCATCCAGGAAGCAAGGCGATAGAAAGCCGTCGTCGCGATGACATCCATGATCTGCACCGTCGAGAACGCAACAGTGAGCGCCTCCCAAACTGGGTCGCTGATCGTTCCTGTCATGAGAAGGTCTTCGACAGCGGCGATCAACGCCGAGTCTGATACGTCCCAGAGTTCGCTGGTCGAGCCTGCACGAACCGCGATGAGTTCTTCACCGGTGAGACCGATCGCAGCACCGATTCGAGTGTGCTGGGTAAACGGATACTCACCATGCGAGATGGCCGTTGCTCGCAGTATCACCAGCTCGCGTTCACGCGGTTCGAGCGTCGATTGCCGGAGGCCGTGCCCTCCCCAGTGGAGCCAGGCCACAAAGAGGTCCGGCTCGTTCGCCAGCGTGCAGTAGACGTTCGCCGCAGCGTTGTAGTCAGCCCCCAGGATGGCGCGAGTTCGATCGAGCAGCCCAGGCTCCCAGTCCTGGACAGGCAGTGGAGCAAGACGCGACGACATCACGTGACGATCACGATCTTGCCCACCTGCTGGTCGCTGGCCATGTATTCATGGGCGGCCGGCAAATCGTCGAGTGCAAACGTCGTATCCACGACGGGCAGCAAAGAACCGTCATCGAAGCCGGCCAAGAGGTCAGCGACGAAGCGTTCGCTGCAGGCCAGGGCTTCTTCGGGCGTCCTCGTCCTAAACGTCACGCCGATGATCGAGAGCCGTTCGAGTGCTACCCGATCGAGATCGATCATCGCCTCGCTTCCTCCGTTTCGACCAACGGTGACAAATCGGCCGCTGGTCGCCATCGCCGCGAGGCATGGCCGGGCCAATTCGCCACCGACCTGATCGATCACGACGTTGGCGCCTCCTGTGAGGTCTCGAACCGCAGTCGACCAATCATCCCCGTTGCTGTCCACGACATCACTCGCTCCGAGCCGCAACAACGCCGGAGCTTTCTTCGGTGAGGTCGTCGTCGCGATGACCTTCGATGCGCCGAGATAGCGCGCGATCTGGATGGCTGCAGTGCCGACCCCCGAAGAACCGGCCGTGACCAACACCGATTCGCCGGGCTGGAGACGGGCGGCGGTGACGATGGCGTCGTGCGCAGTGACGAAGACGTTCGGGATCGCGGCTGCGTCGACGAGGCTGAGCCGGGCGGGCACAGCGATGAGAGCTCGTTCGGAGACCACGACGTTTTCGGCGTGGCATGCCGAGCCCCTACCCATCACCCGGTCGCCCACCGACCAACCATCGACGCCTGCACCGACCACCGAGACAGTGCCCGCGAACTCGATACCGCTCGGCGCCGACCGCGCCTTCGGGTTCGCGGAGAGAAGGCGTGGCCGCCCGATCAGCTCGCCACGGTTGATCGTGGTGGCCGCAACCGCAACAAGAACCTGACCCGGACCTGGATCGGGGATCGCCACCGACCTGAGTTCGCTGAAGCCACCCATCTGGCCAGGAACAACCCACCATTGCCGCACCGAGCTAGCCGTTTCCTTCGTGGTGCGTCAGCGCTGGCGGGATGCCGCCCAGCCGACGGTAGTTCTCGCAGTGACGATTCGACACGCCACCGAAGAGCCAGGCGCGACACAGGACGCTTCGGCAAAAGCATCCACCGATCCTCGGGGCCACGACATCGCTCATCGACCCACCCTAGAACGCCACCCAACCTTCATCGAAGACGTCATCGTCACCGAAACAATGTGACACGGTGGTGGCCTCATGCAGCTGACCTGACCGACGTCGCACCGTCGATCGTCACATGCGACGATGGAGAGGCAACAGAAGCGAGATCGGATCTCCCATGGTTGACACCTACCGCCGGCCTGACAGAACGGTGGACCGTTTCGACGCCGACCCGACGCGGTCCTTCACCTTGCCGGCGCACTACTACTTCGACCCTGTGGTGCTCGAGCAAGAAAAGGAAGCCATCTTCTGGAAGAGCTGGATCTGCATCGGGCACGCATCGGGCGTGCGCGAGACCGGTCAATACACAACGGCCGATGTTCTTGGCCAGCGTGTGTTCGCGATCAGAAGCGCCGACGGCGAGCTCAGAGCCTTCTTCAACGTGTGCATGCACCGCGGTCATGTACTGCTCGAAGGAAACGGCACCGCCAAAAATCTCATCACTTGCCCGTACCACGCATGGGCGTACGGCACAGACGGCCGACTGAAGGGCGCAAGGATGTCGGACCGCATGGAAGAGTTCGACTTCGACGACTTCACCCTTCCCGAGATCGCGATCGAGGACTTCTGCGGCTTTTTGTTCGTGAACCTCTCGGCGAACCCAGAACCCATGAGCGAGGTCTACCCGGGAGCGGAGGACGCCATTCGTGGGTTGTGTCCCGACCCTGGAGCCTCGGCGGCGTACTCCAGCTTCGCGTTCGAGATCGCCGCGAACTGGAAGAACGTGGGCGACAACCTACTCGAGTGCTACCACTGCCACCCGGCCCACCCCGCTTTCGTCGATCTCATCGACATGGACACCTACGTCAACGAGACACACCAGAACTGGTCGATCCAGTCGGGCAAGAGCCGCGAAGGAAACTCGACCTACGAAGTGACCTCCGGTCCTCAGAGCTTTGCGTCCATCTTCCTGTGGCCAAATGTGTCGATCGGTCACCTCCCGGGCATCGACGGTGTGTTGCTGTTCCAATTCGATCCGATGGGGCCGGAACAGACGATGCAGCGGACCACGATGTACGGGACCCCCGAGGGTCCTGGCGAAGCTGCACACAAGGCAGCCGAGTACTTCCAGAGTGTTCTTGGTCCAGAGGACGTGGCTCTGTGCGAGAGCGTGCAAGTCGGATTGCGTTCGCACGCCTACCACCAGGGCCGCTTCATCTGTATTCCCGACCGGCCGGAGATCTCCGAGCACGCGGTCCACCACTTCCACACCATGGTGCTCGACGCGCTCGACTGAACTCACTCCGGCAGAAACGCCAACCCCGATCGAGCCGCTGGCAGTTTCGTCGGCGTCGCCCAAGCCCGACGATGACGGAAGGCCGCTTCCCTCAGAAGTTCGCCATCGAGGCCGTTTATTTGAGACGCTGGAGCTGATGATCCAAAAGACACCCACGGCGTTTCACAAGCCACACCCCCTCGACCCATGTACAGCCGACGAGCTCGAGCGAGCCGTGGCCGTTCTGCGATCGGATGACAAGCTCAGCGATCGCACGTTCTTCTCTGCCGGATACGCGGCAGAACCATCGAGACACGAACTCGCGAAGTACTCGAGGGGGTCGTCGATCGATCGGATAATGCGGCTGATCGGGCACGACAGAGCCAAGGGCATGAGCTTCGAGGCCAACATCGAGGTCGAACGGGTCGAGATCGTCGACTTCAGGTGGATCGACGATGGACAGGCACCGATCGGCGGCGCCGACGTCTTCGAGGTCACCGCGACGCTGAGCAAGAACAGTGATTGGCTCGACGCTCTGGCCAAGCGAGACATCGACGACCTCTCGCTCGTGCACATCGAACCATGGCTCGCGGGTATCCGCCCTCCGGAGATGCCGACCGGCCGAGTCCTGCGCGCGATTGCGTTCCTACACGAGCACCCCGACGACAACTACTACGCCCGCCCTATCGAGGGCCTCGTGGCATTTGTCGATTCCGACAGCGGTCGCGTCATCGTCGAAGACCATGCAGCTTCCGACGGCAGCGTTCACCCGATTCCCAAGGAGTCTGGCGACTACGCTGCCGCCTTCGTCGATGATCACCGGACCGATCTCAAGCCGCTCGAGATCACCCAACCCGAGGGTCCGAGCTTCGAGGTCGAGGAACATGTCATCACGTGGCAGAAGTGGCATCTACGCATCTCCGTGCACCCGATCGAGGGCCTTGTACTGCACGACGTCAGGTACCGCGACGGCGATCGCGATAGATCGATCCTTCATCGAGCAGCACTCTCGGACATGCTTGTTCCGTATGGCGATGCGTCTCCGCTGCACTTCTGGAAGCACGCGTTCGATGCGGGCGAGACGGCGCTGGGTCATCAGGCCAACTCCCTGACGCTCGGGTGTGATTGTCTGGGAGAGATCACCTACTTCGACGCAGTCTTTCTCGGTCCCGACGGCAAGCCGATGGTTCGCGAGAACGCTGTGTGCCTCCACGAAGAGGACTTCGGCATCCTCTGGAAACACACCAACCAGTTCAGGCCGGATCTCGCTCCGGAGGTCAGGCGGTCACGTCGTCTCGTGGTCAGCATGATCCACACGGTTGGCAACTACGAATACGGGTTCTATTGGTACTTCTACATGGACGGCACGATCCAGCTCGAGGTCAAACTGACCGGCATCATCGGCGTGTCCACCCTTCACGATGGCACCGATCTCGAGACCTCCCCTCAAGTCGGACCATCAGTCACGTCGCCAATACATCAACACCTGTTCTGCTTCCGCCTCGATCCCGCAGTTGACGGCCCCGAGAACTCGGTTATCGAGACGAACGTCGAGGCAGACACGTCCGGCCGACATCCATACCGAGCAGGTTTCCGGTCGGTGACAACGACACTCACCACTGAACAGCAGGCAATGCGGAACGTCGATGCGTCACAGAGCAGAAGTTGGCGCATCGTCAACCCGGGCTCGCTCAATTCGTTCGGCACGCCGGTCGGGTACAAACTTCTTCCCCAGGCTTCCCCCACGATGTACCCACCAGCCGATACGCCGGCCGGTCAACGAGGTGGTTTCGCCCGCCACAACCTTTGGGTCACCCCGTATCACGCCGAAGAGCACTACGCAGGCGCAGGTCCTTACACGAACCTCCACCCGGGCGAGGTCGGCCTCGCGAACTATGTTGATGCCGACCGATCGGTCGAGAACACCGACATCGTCGTGTGGCACACCTTCGGTGTCACCCACGTACCGAGGCCAGAAGACTGGCCGGTCATGCCTGTCGAATACGCAGGCTTCACCCTGGTGCCCTTCGGGTTCTTCGACCAGAACCCGTCAATCGACGTCCCGCCGTCGAGCCATTGCGAGTCGTAGGACCTCAGTGACCAGCGGCGATATCGGCCGCGACGCTGTCAGCGAGTACCGTCAGTCGGCGTCGAAAGACCGAGACCGGGGGGCGGTCGGCCTTGAATCCCTTTGGCGACAGCTGCACGACGTCGACCCAACCAGTGAGTTTCGCGTCATCGACACCAGCAGCTGACACGTCCCGCAGATAGGTGGCGAGCCCATCGCGTAGGCGCGACATCGCGGCGTGAACTTGCTTCATCACCTCATCGTTCTTGACCTCGAGGATTTCGTCGGAGTGCGCCGATGCCCTCAGTCGTTGCCACATGTCACCGTCATAGCGTTGGAGAAACGAGTCGAGCCGCTCGGCCACCGAGCCTGGCCCGGCAAGGGCGCCGATGGCAGCTTCGACATGATCGTTGATGAGAGATACGAACGCGGAAGCGAAGATGTCCGTCTTGTTCTTGAAGTACTGATACAGCGCCGGCCGTGACATGTCGGCAGCGAGCGCGATGTTGGCCATCGAGGTCGCAGAGAATCCACGGTCTGAGAACTCGGCGATGGCGGCATCATGGATCGTCTGCCGCCGTGTCGCTGCAAGATCCTTCGCCATGTCGGCTCCTTCTGCACAAAGCTTGACACATTCAGGCGATTGTGTCAGGGTTTCGTCTGACACTTTTACCGAAATTTGTCAGTCTCTGAGCAGGCCAACTGCGCAGAACGACCCGCAGGAGTTCAACATGACCCGCCTCGGCTATCAGATTCCGAACTTCACCTACCCGGGCATGGCTCCCGAGGACACGTTCAAGAACGTCATCGCACAAGCGAAGGCGGCTGAAACAGCGGGATTCGACCGTGTTTTCGTGATGGATCACTTCTACCAACTGCCAGGCATCGGCGCCCCAACCGAGCCCATGTTCGAGTGTTACACGATCCTCTCAGCACTCGCCCAGCACACCGAATCGGTTCGACTCTCAGCACTCGTCACCGGCAACACGTACCGGAATCCCACGCTGCTCGCGAAGACCATCACCGCCCTCGATCACGTATCCGGAGGCCGGGCGACGCTCGGCATCGGCGCTGGTTGGTTCGAGTTTGAGCATGACGCCCTCGGCTATGAGTTCGGAACCTTCACCGATCGGTTCGAGAAACTCGAGGAAGCTCTCCAGATCATCGTTCCGATGCTCAACGGCCAACCGGTCACCCTGACCGGCAAGCATTATCAGGTCACCGACGCTGTCAACTCACCTGCACCGATCTCGAAGATCCCGATCATGATCGGCGGTTCCGGCGAGAAGAAGACACTCCGTATGGTCGCCCAGTACGCAGACGAGTCCAATTTGTCCGGTGGAGCCATCGAGGAGATTCCCAGAAAACTCGAGGCTCTCGCCGAGCATTGCGAACGCCTTGGCCGCGACCGCTCGGAGATCAAGGTCACCAAGCTGCAGATGGCGCTCGTTGCCCCCACCATGGAGGAAGCCGAGAGCGATCTCCGCGAGGTTGCCGAAGCGAAAGGCTGGAACGACGACATTCTGGAGATGATCAGAACGATCCTGATCTATGGCGACGCCGACACTGTCGGCGAGCGACTCCAGGCCTGCATGGACATGGGCGTCGACGGAATCACCGTCAACCTCCCAGGCAACGGCCACAATCCCGACAGGATAGCCCTCCTCGGCGAGGTCGGCCTAGCCGCGACCAGCTGACGGGGCGATCGTGATCGAACAACTTCAACAGCTCTTCGGTGCCGAGGTCAGGGTGTCTCCCCTGACCACCGACGATCGGATGGGCCGACGCGTCGAAGGGTTGGATCTCTCACGAAAACTGACCGGAACCCAGGCCGAAATGCTCATCGAACTCGTCGACCGGTTCCAGATCGTGACGTTCCCGAGCCAGGACCAGCATGACTTCGTCGTCACCCATCTGGAGCGGATCGCAAATCATTTCGGGGCACCTATCGCCCATCCGAACAACTATTCGAACTACGGCAACCGCCACGTCACTCCCTCGTTGCAACCAGTCGAACGGAGAACGTCGACGCTTGTGCGTGAGGCGTTCCCTGACTCGATCAAGTGCATGGATGGGGCCGACAGTCCTGCGGTTTACATCGTCACCAACGTTCCCGGTGGGGGTCGGGACAAGGTAGAACTGTCGGCAGGCGGCCAGCACTGGCATACCGACATCGAGTTCGAACCCGTACCGCTCTCGACCAGCATGTTCTATGTGCAGCAAGTTCCACGTACCCGAAACAGCAGTCTGGGCACGTGGGTCACGAACCCTCCACGCGAACCGGGCTTCTATCACCCTGACTCGTCCCAAGAGCTGGCGAAACTGCGTGAAGCGCTACCACTCAACGGCGAGACGGCCTACGCAGACACCGCTGCTGCATACGCATCGCTTGCTGAGACCGAGCAATGCGAACTCGACACCATCATGGTCAGACGGCGCTTCAGGAAGAGTGACGACGGCTGGCTGATACCGCTTGTGCGGGTGAACCCGAGGACCGGCATGAAGTCGTTGCACAGCCCGGTATGGGCATCACGCGGCAGACGGATCGCCCCTGCCGAAATCGAGGGGATGTCTGCGGAAGCTTCCCGCCACTTCTTCGACAGACTTGAAGCGCACTGCCTCCAGCCACAGTTCAGGTACGACCATGTCCACACGCCCGGCGACGTCACCATCTGGAGCAACTTCTCGACACTGCACACCGCCCCTCCGCACAAGAAGGTCATCAACGACCCCAAGGACGCAAGGCTGATGTACCGGATCAGCTGCAAGGGACCGCCGAGCTACGAGCTTCCGCGCCACGACGACACCGACTGGCTCGCTGCCAACATCACAGCTGGTTACCGCTCGTCGCTGTCGACCTGAAGAGCTTGATCCTGTGGCCGGCGAATGATCGGAAGCGTTCACGGAGATCGAGGTTCGGTCACCTGACCTGGAAAACAACTCGCAGGCGCTACCGAGTCGATTCAGCAGCTGCGAGCCGGTACGCGAGACGCGCCGCTGCCAGGTCCTCGAGCGCAAATCCTGCTGACTTGTACATTGTGATCTCTGCTTCGGTCACCCGACCAGGATGGGCTCCAGTGGCCAGCGCCTTCAGGTCGACGACAAGATCGGCAGGCGACAGGATGCCCACCTCGAGTGGTTGGCTGATGTCGCCGCTCAGGCTCGCCCCCTCGAACGTGTCGACGAACACCGTTGCCCGCCGGGCGCACTCGTCATCTGACTCTCGCATGTCGGCCTTGAAACTCCCGACGAGATCGAGGTGAGTCCCCGGCTGCAGCAAATCACCTTTGATAAGCGGTGAGCCAGCACTCGTGACGGACGAGATGATGTCGGCGCCAGCCACGCTGGCGTCGAGATCAGCCGAAGTCGTGGCCTCGATGCCGAGAGCCGCTACATGGCGAACCACATCAGCCGCCTTCGCCTCGTCTCTCCCCCACACCTCCACGTGCGTGATCGACCGCACCGCGCAGTGCGCGGCAACCGCGAACGGCGAGAGTTGTCCCGTTCCGACCACCAGCAGCCGTCTTGCGTCAGTCCTAGCGAGCGAGCGAGCCGCGAGCGCCGAAGCTGCCATCGTGCGCCGCGAGCCCAACTCCTCGCCGTCCATCACCGCGAGGGGCACCCCGGTTTTGCCATCCATCAACACATAGCTGGCGTTGATGTTGGCGAGGCCACGTTCGGTGTTGCTGGCGAAGAACGTCACCATCTTCACGCCGATGGCCTGGCCGGGGATCCATGCGGGCATGAGCAACAACATGTCGTCGTCGCTGCCGTCGGCTGCGACGGGATGCACGTGTCGTTCCGGCGATTCGGCCACCGGTTCATGAAGAATGTCACTGATCGAGTCGATCAGCTCAGGCCAGGCCAATAGCTCAGTCAGCCGAGCCGCGTCGAAGAACTCCATGGCCCGTGACCTTATGCCAGGTCAGCCGGCCGATTGGATTGCACGTCGGCGAGACGGATCGTGACGTCGCCCATGGGTCCCTCTTCGTCGCGATCGGTCGGCACGCCGCCACAATACGAGCAGCACTTCGATCGGAGTTCGCCACTTCAGTCGGGCCGGGCCGACCCTACGCTGTTGCAACCCGGACTGTTTCTCGAATCACGTTCGGGACAGAACGACAACCGACCAATCGCCGTCAACTCGGCGTCCGACTTCTCGCAGCGGTCGTAGGAACTCGGTCACCTGAGTGCACTGCGATGGTGTGATTCCGCTCACTGCAATCCATCCGCCAGGCGCCACCTTGGCAACGAGTTGGTCGGCCAACTCGACGATTCCTGCTCTTGCGATGTTCGCGACCACGACATCGAACGTGGCGTCGATGCTCTCGAGGAAGCCAGCGGTGACTTCGACGCGAGAACCCATTCCATTGACGACGGCGTGTCGCGAGGTAGCCAGTACCGCACGTTCATCAAGATCAACTCCCACCATGCGATCAGCGCCAAGCGCGAGCGAACACAGTCCAAGTACACCGCTGCCGCACCCGACATCGAGAACCTGATCGCCCCTAGCGACACGGTCGGCCAGCGCCTCAATCACAAGCCGCGTCGTTGGGTGCTGAGCGTTACCGAATCCGCCGTAGCCGAGTTCGATCACGCGCGGGAGACCTCCTTGATCGTGTTCCGACCAGGCGAACGCGACAGTGACGCGGCCAGCAATGGTGACCGGGCGTGTGACGTGAGACCAACGGGCAAGGCGCACACCTTCATCAGGTCGGGACGCAACCATCAGCCCCTCGGAACGCAGAGTTGCCGTGATCTTCTCCGCTGCCCACTCGTCGGTCGCAGCGGCAAGCACGACTCGTCGGCGCGGACTCGTGGACTTCACCTCGACCACTGAAGCTTCGAGATCGGCGAGACGCAACGCCACCGCATCGAGTTCACCCTCGACCGTTGCGACAAGAATCACCGAGCAAGTGTGGACCAAAGTCCCTTCTGCGGACCAGTGTCGCATGCAAAAGTCGGGCGCCCGATCGCCGACAATGTCGAGAATTTTCCGGGTACATCCACGAACGGACGATCAGCACCGATCGCATTGCAGCTCGCGAGCTGAAGCTCGAAGGACCGTCTCTGTGCTTGGCGCCATCACGCCGCACGTTCGCTCGTCTGACGCCCTTCAGTCCCACAACGTCGGGCTGTACTCCACGGGCTTCGGATCGGCGTCGTCGGTCTCCGGGCCGCAGAGTCGCTCGAGCAGCGGGCCCCACGCGAACGTCTCTGTGATCTCCGATGCCCTGATCTCAACCAGTCGATCGGGGTCGACGTACTGTGGGATGATCAGGTCGAGAATCTTCTCGATCTCGTTGCGGAAGCGTTCGTTCGTACTCCGAACACCGTCGGCTTTCAACGGGGTGTCCGGCCGAAGGCGGACGAAGAGGTCGTAGGTGTCGCACCAGTTACGAACCAACGGCTTGACATCGAAGGGATCTTCGCCACCGGTGGCGCGCATGAAGTAGGCGAAGTTGTCGATCACCGCCCGATCGAGCACGAGAACGTCGGCTTGCGTACGAAGTTCGAGTTCTTGTCGAATCTGCGCCACAATCGCCCACAGCTGAGCTTCAGGCGTCGCACCCTCGTTCAACCCGAGCGGGCTGAAGCGAACCACTTCGCGACCGACCTCGACGCTGCGTCCACTCCGGCCGACCGCACCGGCGAAAGAGTGCACAGCGTTGGTCTTTCGAACTGAGTGCGAGCCGATGAAGGCGATCTTCTTGGCAGGCGACATCACGCCGGAAACTATCGCGCCGGAGGCTCGTCGCTTCAGGATCGGGCGATCATCGCTCCCGTGAGCTCTCTGACCAACTTCGCGCCAAGCGTCGTCGTGCCGTGGATGTCCCTGCCGGTGTTGATGTCAACTTCGCCGACTCCGAAACGGCGCTCGGCCCGATCGTGCTGATGTCGCGTCACCGTCCGGAATGCCGGTGAGAGTCCGAATCCGGGTTCCCAATGTCGGAGTTCCCAAACCAGGAGTAGTGCCTGCCTCAGTCACGATCACCGACGCCGGCACTCCCCTACAGTCGTGGCCATGTCAGCTGGCGGGACGGAACGGTTCGAAGAGTTCACCGATCCTGTCGATGGCACACGTTGGCGTATCGATGTCGCGTTCACCGATTCGAATTGGCAGTGCCTCTGGGGTAACGGTTGCCAAGGAATCCTGGATCGACCGGCACCAGAACTTTCCCAGGGATGTTGTAGCGAGGGGGCTCACCTCCTCGGCGAAGACGAGACAAAGCTCATCGGAGCGCTAGGCATGATGCTCGAGCCGAAGCACTTCGAGAATCATGCTGATGCGGCCGAACACGGCGTGCTACGCGACGCACCCGAGAACACGAACGCTGGTCGCGCCACCAGAGTGGTCAACGGCGCGTGCATCTTTCACAACCGTCCCGGCTTCGGCGGCGGAGAAGGATGCGCTTTGTACATCGCGGCGCTGGATGAAGACGAGTCACCAAATGACTGGCGCCCCACGATTTGCTGGCAGGTGCCCGTCCGCGTCGACACCGAAAACGACGGCGCCAAAACACTGCGGCGCTGGCGACGCTCGGACTGGGGGGAAGACGGCGAAGCTCTCGCCTGGTGTTGCACCGAACACCGACACGACGGCGACCTCCCCAACGCCTACGTCGGTGAGGTCGCGGTTGCGGTGAGCCTGAGGGCCGAGTTCGAAGGCATCGTTGGTCCCGAGATCGCCCAAGTGCTCGAGGATCGGACGACGCCTGAATCCTCATGACGCTCAGCGCGAGTTGAGCCTGTCGAGGCCAGAGGTCCGAGCCGTTCGTGCAAGGCTCGCCTGGTACCCGGCAATCATCCTGTCGATGCTCTTCATGTACTTCGGCAGGTCGTCGTTGACGAACCGAGGCTCAGGAGCGTTCTTCGGCCTGAACGATCTCTCGGACGTCGAGCACCGCCTCACCAACCGCTGTCGTGTAGAGGTCGTCGGCGACTGTCAGTTCGCCCTCATAACCGCCGGATCGGACGTCATCCACGAATGCCTGTCTCTCCGCGCCGGTCGTAGGTCCTGGGATGAGATGGGTCAGGATGAGCTTCGGCACCCCGAGAGCGGCAGCTTGCCTACCGATGAGACGTGTGTCTGCGTGATAGTCCCTGATGAACCGGCGATGCACAGGTAGGTCGTCAAAGAACGCGAACCGCATTGCTTCATAGACCAGCACATCAACGCCATCCGCAAGTTCGGCGACCTCGTCACAGACGACCGTGTCGCCGGTGATCGCCACAGACCCATCTGGCGTGTCGATCCGGTATCCGACCGAGTTCGGGCACGGTTCGTGCCGTACCTGACCAGCGGTCACGACAACGTCACCGTCCCTCCACACCTCGGTCGGACGATCGGGGATGTCGAACGGAATGAGGTTCATCGCAGGTCGCGACGACCGTCCCGCGTGTGCAGCGCGAACCTCAATGTCGTCCTCCCATCCATCCAGGATGCCCGACACACAGTTGGCAGAAGGGCCGCTCGGAGCAATGACCGGCAAGGCACAAGTTCTGTCGGTCCTGTCCATGATCCAACGGGTCAGCAGCAGATCAGTAAGCCCCGTCAGGTGATCGCTGTGGTGGTGCGTGATGAACACTGCAGATAGATCAGGTACCCACACCTGCGCTCCCGCGAGACGTTGCACGGTGGACCGGCCGACATCGAATTGCAAGGTCATTTCGTCGCACCGAACCAGCACGCCTGGCC
The DNA here is from genome assembly GCA_014238065.1 of Actinomycetota bacterium. Taxonomy (GTDB): domain Bacteria; phylum Actinomycetota; class Acidimicrobiia; order Acidimicrobiales; family Poriferisodalaceae; genus JABABU01. The sequence continues at coordinate 18,462 of JABABU010000040.1, read as the reverse complement.
CCGCCCGCTCAGCGTCGGGAATCGGACAGCCAGTACCGGTGATCGTGACGGACGTTGCCATGTCTCACATTCCCTCGTTGAGGCCTGCCAGTGAACTTCGTAGTCCCCGTCAATAGCGCCTACGATGCTGCCGAAGCGATACCAAGACTACGCTTCGTTTCAACCGGCGGGAAACAATGGCTCAGAATGAGTTGAGTGGGTATCGCGACGAGGCGATCGACTCGGCCCATAAAGAGTTGTTCTCCATCCACGGCAAGGCCATCGGCGCGCTGGTGTTTTTCGGTGATTCCATTGTCGCGGTCATGGCAACCATAGCGCTGTGGGACTTAGACCGGAATGCGCTCCTCCTCGTCTGGGCAATCAGCATGATCCTCACCTCGTTCACGTGGGAAGCGTTCCAGCGCCGACATCCCGAGATGTCCGAAACCACCGACCGTGCGCGCGACTTCCTGGCCTGGGTTCAAACAGTTGTATGGGCCGCGCTTCCGTGGCTCGTCAACAACCAGCTGTCCAACGGGAAAGTGGTGTGGGTGCTGGTGTTCGTGGTCACGTACGGGATCGCAACCGACCTACTGTTCCTCAGTCAGACCGATGCCCCGTCGCTCGACGTGATGGTGCTCGCATATGGGGTCAGCTACCTCGTAGCATTTTCGACCGAGCTCCAACTACTTCCGATGGCCGCAGTGCTCCTCATGTGTGGGAGCTCCATCCTCGGCGGTCAAGCATGGTCCGAGGTGGCCACAGAGCTCATCCACAAAAGGGTCGCGAGCGAAGAGCGGCGACGCACTGACGATCTGACAGGACTTGCGACGCGGAACGCTGCTATCGGGTCTGTCCAGCGACTGATCGACCGCGGCCGCGAAGTGCATTGCGCGTTCATCGATGTCGACGACTTCAAGCATCTGAACGACAATCATGGTTACTCGGTCGGCGATGCCGTGTTGGTGGAAGTCGGGAGGCTACTCAACGCACATCTGCCCGCCAGCTGGATCGTTGCCCGCTTCGGAGGCGATGAGTTCGTAGCTGCCGGCAGCGAACCGGCCAACTTCGAGGATCTCATCGAGTTCGAGATCCACCTGAGCGATCACGGCGGCCTCGAAATCGCCCAATCGTTGAGCATCGGTCTCGCAATGGTACCTGCCGGTCAGTCCTCGGTTGAGGACTTGTTTCGCGAGGCGGCCTCGGCCCTGCGCTTTGCAAAACGGCTCGGCAAACACCAGGTTCTCGAGATGACCGACGAACTCCGAATGCTTGAGAAGACGAAATTGGAGGTCGGTAACAGGGCAAGCACCGCCCTCGAATCAGGCGAGATCATGCCGTGGGCCCAGGCAATCGTCGACCTGTCAACAGGTGAGGCAGTCGGGCTGGAACTCTTGGCCCGCTGGGAGCAGCCAGACGGATCCATGGTTCCGCCTGAGGTGTTCGTTCCGATCATCGAACATCAGGGCAGGGGCCCTGCGCTCGGACTGGCGATGGTCACCCACGGCATCGAGGCCCTCGCCTCCCCCTGCCTGCGAGATCGGTCAGACTTCCTCGCGGTCAACATCTCGGCACGACACCTCTACCACCGTCGACTTCCCGCAGAGATCCTCGCTCTTCTCGTTCATCATGATGTCGAGGCCAAGCGCCTTATCCTCGAGATCACTGAGTCGCAGCATCTTCCTTCATCGCCGATCTGGCGGGAGACAGCGAACCAGCTTCGAACTCTCGGCCTCGGGCTGGCGATGGACGATTTCGGAAGCGGCTACGCCTCGCTGGAACAGCTGCTCGAGGTTCCTTTCAGCCACATCAAAGTCGATCGCGTCATCACGCAGGCAACCTCCAGGCCGGGCGCTCCCGAACTCGCGTCGGCTATCGCTGCCATGGCCAAAGGGGCTGGCATGGTCACGATCGTCGAGGGCATCGAAACGGAAGAGCAGTGGACAGCAATGAGCGCGGCCGGTTGTCAGCTCGGACAGGGCTTTCTCTTCCACGCACCAGAGCCGCTTACCGACATTCTCGCGGAAGAGTTCACCAAGGTCCTCGAATCCGAAGACTGACGTTCAGCTGCGGCCGGTCAGCGCCCGCCAGATCTTCTCTGGCGTCAGCGGAGTCTCCATGTGGCGCACACCGAGGTGCGACACCGCGTCCATCACGGCATTGTAGACCGCGGGAATAGCACCGATCGTGCCCGACTCGCCGACTCCCTTGGCTCCGAGCTCATTCACCCACGTCGGTGTTTCGAGATGTACCAACTCGAAGCTTGGTAGCTCAGCGGCCGACGGCACCAGGTAGTCCATGAAGTTGGCTGTCACGAGATTGCCGTCCTCGTCATACTGGATCCCCTCGAACAGCACCTGAGCAATACCTTGGGCCAGTCCACCATGGATCTGCCCTTCGGCGATGAGTGGATTCAGGATCTTCCCTGCGTCGTCGACGGCAACCATGCGAAGCAGATTGACTCCACCCGTGTCGGTGTCGACCTCTACGACGGCGACATGACAACCGGACGGAAAGGTGGGCATGGGTGCGCTGAAATCGTGCTCCTCTCGGAGGTCGTCGTCGAGCACCGTAGCGATGTCGAGCCATGTCGCAGCCACCGCCGGGGTGCCCACGACGTGAAATCGTCCCGCACCGGAATCGAAGGTGAGGTCGTCGACGTCGGCTTCGAGGTGATCGGCCGCGAGCTGTTTCGCCCGGTCGATGAGCCGCTGCGACGCGTTTGCAAGCGCCGTGCCGGCAAGTTGCATCGACCGCGAGCCGACGGTGAGCGCGCCACGGTCGACCAGATCAGTATCGCCCTGCACGATGTCGATGTGCTCCATTGGCACACCGAGACGATCGGCGACGATCATCGCGAAGGTGGTGTCGTGACCTTGACCGAACGCTGTGGCTCCGCTCAGTACGCGCACGCGACCATCTGGCTGAAGGGCAACCGACCCGAACTCGCTTCCGGGTCCGCCAGAGGTGACCTCGACGTACATCCCGATACCGATGCCGAGGACGTTCGAGCTGCCTGATGCCCTGACCGCTGCCTGTCGGGCGAGCATCTGCTCGTAGTCAACGGCTGCAAGGGCCAGGCGAAGGGCCTCCGGATAGTCGCCGTTGTCGTATTCGGTGCCGATTCCTGTTGTGTAGGGCTCGAGGAATTTCGGCACCAGGTTCTTGGCGCGGACCTCGGCTGCGTCGGCCCCGATCTCATCGGCGAACAGATCGATCATGCGCTCGATGGCAACAGTTGCCTCGGGCCGGCCGGCACCTCGGTATGCCGTGACGCACACCTTCGATGTCAGAACATTCGCGGCGCTGAAACCGACGTTGGCAATGTCGTACGTTCCCGTAAGCATGCGCCGCGTCATCCCTGCAAGCACAGCCCCGATGATCGGATATGCACCGATGTCCTGCAGGACATCGAGTTGGTAGGCGGTGATCTCGCCGTCCCTGGTTCCGCCGAGCTTGGCGTACTGCAGTTGGCCACGGCCCTGCGGCATCGCCTGAACGTTCTCGGTGCGGGTCTCGGTCCACTTCACCGGCCGCCCGATTTTCTTGGCGTACCAGCCCAGCGCCAGCTCTTCTGGGTAGGTCCGGGACTTCGCCCCGAACCCCCCACCGACATCGGGCACGACGACCCTGACCTGGTCCTTCTCGAGACCCATGATCGTGGCCAGCAGATCCCGCGTCGGATGCGCTCCCTGACAGGCCGAGTAGTGGACCAGACGACCGTCGTCGGTCCACCACGCAGCACCGGCCCGGGGTTCGATCGGTGCTCCCGTGAGGCGCTGATTGTCGATACGGGCCTCGACGACGACCTCACAACCGGAGAAGTCAGCCTCGCTCGCCGGCATGCGATCGAGCACGTTCGATCCAAATTCTGGGTGCAAGACGATGTTGTCCTGCATTGCGTCTTCGAGGTCGACGACAGCTGGAAGGACGTCGTAGTCGACGATGACGAGTTCGGCGGCATCAAGGGCCTGACCCATCGTCTCTGCCAGAATCGCGACGACTGGCTGACCCACATGCTTGACGGAATCGATGGCGACGTACGGACGCCTCAGTTCCTCAGGAAACATGGGAAGAACGTTCGGCGTCGTTCCCATCTCGGCCGCAATCTCGGCGCCGCTGAACACGGCGATCACGCCGGGAGCCGTTCGAGACTCCTCGACGTCGAGTTCGGTGATGGTGCCGTTCGCCAGCGTCGACCTGACGTACAGGAGATGAGCAGCGTTCTCGAGTTGGAGGTTGTCGACGTATGTCGCAGCGCCGGTCAGGAAACCCGGATCCTCTCGCCGAACGACGCGGTTGCCGAGAATGCTCATCGAATATCCGTCCGCTACGAGAAATCGGAGACGTATTCGGTCTCTTCGGTGACTTCGTCACCCTCGGTTGGCAGAAACCTGGCGTAGTTCAATGCGCCATCGATGTCGTGGCCCCACACCTCACGAGGCAGGTCGTAAAGCACCTCGACCCCGTATCCATTTGGGTCGTTGATGTAGATGCTGTGTGTCATTCCGTGATCGATGCGGACGTTGATCTTCACGCCCTGATCTTGGAGGAACTCGACCTGCTGCTTCCACGACTCTTGGTCGGGGTAGGTGATGGCGATGTGGTTCACCGCGCACTCACCGGCTGACATGCTCCAGTTCTCGGGCGGCGGTGGGAGCGTGGGACGCTCGACCAACGCGATGTCGTGGTGACTCAGGTCGTCGGTGGCGCCGCTGTAGAACCGCATCACCATCGGCGAAGGGTCGTCTTCTCGCTGGTGGAGCTCGCCCACCTGCTGAAAGCCGAGGAGGTCGGACCAGAAGTGGTGCGCCTCGTCGAGATCTCGCACGTTGAGCACGAGATGGTTCAGGCCCCTCGGTGTAACGGGTCCCGCCGGTCGTTTAGCCATCACTACCTCCCAGCCCTGAGGCTATCCATTGTGGCCATGCCACTCGCTGTGCATCCTGAGGCGGCTGCAGAATTCGGGCCACCATGTCGACCGCGTCTGCCTTGTCGTACATCTGATAGTTGATGCCCTTCATACGTTGGGTGTCGCCGAAGAAAAACCGCTCATACAGCTCCTGTCGACCACCCCAGCCGGTACCGCAGATGTCCCACGCCAGCCTGAACAGCGCCACCTTGTCGTCGGACTTCTGGCTCGCTCCCTTGTAGTAACGGTCTATGACGAGTTCGGCCAACTCGAGCGTTGCTTCCTGAGGAAGCGACACGTAGCCGCCTCCACCGAGCTGGATGATGTGATCGATGATTCGTGGGTATACCTCCGGGTACAGCCGCAGCGAAGCCTGAATGGCGTTCTCGTTTGCATAGAACAGACCATTGGCCGGGTTGACCTCGCCGCCTTCCACCGCAGCGATGGCGAGCGCCTCCATCGTGTTCAGCCACATCAAGATGTCGCCGAGTCGGTCTTGCACGTTCACGAACTGCGAGATCTGGGACGACTCGGCCATGAGGTGAGCAAGTCCGAAGAGGAACCGCGTCTTGGCCACGTTCTTCACAAGTACGTGATGGCCGAGCGACTGGAAGAACTTCATACCCGGCAGTGCCATGTTGTGCGTCTGGGTGTCACCCGCGATGAAGACGTCTTCCCACGGGATCAGGGCCTCTTCCCAGATGGCAAGTGCGTCCATCTCCTCGAAGCGGCCAGTCAGCGGTCGATCGAAATGCGAGTGCTCGCCGTCGAGCTTGTCCCGACATATCCACTTGAGGTCGGGGTGGTCGACCCTGCATTGAAACCCGAGCGCATAGATCTCGTCGCCGTAGCCCTGGAGGTTCCCCGGCGCGCCGAAGCTGAGATTCTCATCTGCGAAAGGCGCCAGAGTGCCGACCATGCGTGCACCAGTGACGATGATGCCGTCGCTGTTCCTGTCGACGATGCCTGCATTGATGAACTTCTCCTGATCGACGATCGGCGTGAAGCGATCGACCATCGGGTTGATGAACGTGTGTGTCATACACACGTCGTTGCGTCGGCAGCGCAGATAGATGTCGTACGCGTTCTTCGCGAAGCGGTCGTCGTTCATGCCAAACACGTGACCTGCGTTGCCGATCGCCATGATGCACGCGTTCATGTAGTCGGGAGCCCGGCCCATGAGTCCACCGGTCACCTCTGCCCAAGCCCCGAACGCGGCAGCCCTGCGACGGAGGTCATCGATCGAGCGCGGTTCGATGTAGGACAGGTGGGCTCTCTCGCCATCAGACGTCTCGTAGGTGAGCAGGTCCTCGAGCTCGGGCCGGTTCTGCATGTCGTAGTACTGGGCAATGGTGAGCGCCGTATTCCGGAGGCCAGGCTCGATGGTGACGTCGTCGATCAGGCGCCCGTCGTGGTACACCCGGCGTCCATCTTTGAGCGACGTCAGATACTCCGCGCCCGTCCTCAGGCTCATCTCGTTCCCCCTCTTGAACTGCCTCAACGCCTGTCCGACAGTAGTCACCAATCTCACTTCGCGACCACAGCCCGACCACGTCATAGGATCTCGCGAACCGCCACGACGCCAAGCAGAGAAGAGTCATCCATGGACATCCCGCCACGCCAAGCAGAGCTCACCGACGAGCTGAAGGCAGCCCTCACTTCGGTGTCGACCGCGACGATCACGAGCCAGCTTCAACGCCGCGGGTACCAGAACTGTTTTCTCAGCGGGTTGAAGCCGTTGAACGAGGGCCAGTCGATGATCGGCTATGCGCACACGCTCCGCTACGTCCCTGCCCGCCCGGATCTCGCCGGCTTGCTCGGATCGAACGCGCAGCGCGAGGCCGCAGAGAGCATCGAGCCGGGCGAGGTGCTCATCGTCGAAGCCAGAGGCGAGACCGACGCGGGAACGATCGGCGACATCTACGCCATGCGAGCCAAGTACAGAGGCTGCGTCGGCGTCATCACCGATGGATCACTTCGCGACACGCCGGCCATCAAGGCCCTCGGTATGCCGGTGTATCACCAGTCCTCACATGCAGCGGTGCTCGGCCGTCTCCACACACCTCTCTCGCACCAGGTTCCGATCGCATGCGCCGGCGTCACCGTGATGCCAGGCGACATCATCGTCGGCGACGGTGAAGGCGCCGTTGTCATCCCCGCCGCGATGTTGGAAGAGATCGCAGCCGCCTCGACGAAGATGGAGATTGCCGAAGAGTTCGCCATCGAGCGAGTGGCAGAAGGCGCTCCGACCACCGGCTATTTCCCGCTCGCGGACGAGAACCGTCCAGAGTTCGAAGCATGGCTCGCGAAGCGCAACAGCTGAGCGGCGCCGCAAGGACGCCAACAAGGAGAAAAACGATGCCCCGCAGATCGATCGACATCGAGAGTCTCGTCCACGGAAATCCGATTCCTGCTGCGACAAGAATTGGTCCGTACGTGACGTCGAGCATCGTCGGCCCGTTCGACCCCGGGACCCGCGACGTGCCGGACACGCTCGCGGGACAGATCGACAATCTCTTCACGCACGTCGGCCAGATGCTGGACCGTGCAGGTGGCACCTGGGACGACGTCGCGAAGATGACGTTCTACGTAGCGGATCCGCTGGAGAGCCGAAAGGCTCTGAATGGACCGTGGCTCGAGCGATTCCCTGATCCTGCCTCGAGGCCGGCCCGGCACAACATGAAGGTCGATTGGGCAACCCCAGCTCAGATCAGCTGCGATTTCGTGGCCTACATCGAGGACTGAGCTACAACTCCAACCCGGGCAGCTACTCGACAACCCCGAAGCTGATCTGACCCAGCGGACCGAAGTCGGCGAGTACCGAATCGCCTACCGCGATCGTGCGCGCCCTGACGAATGAGCCGGACAGGATCGAGTGGCCTGCCAGCATGGTGACGCCGAACTCGTCGAGTTTCCTCGCCAGCCACGCCACGGAGTTGACGGGATTGCCCATGACAGCTGCTGCGGTACCCGACTCTTCCAGCTCGCCGTTGAGATACAACGCGCCGGCCACGTGTCGAATGTCCACGTCGGTGAGCAGCGTCGGATTGCCGCCGACCATCACGAACCCGCACGAGGCGGCATCAGCGATGCTGTCGACGACGCCGGCGCCCCGGCCGCTGTAGCGACTGTCGACCACCTCGAAGGCCGGCAGGATGAAGTCGGTCGCCCTGATGACGTCGACCGCGTTCACCGACGGTCCGCCAAGGTCCTCTTTGAGAACGAATACGATCTCGACCTCGACCATGGGTCGATTCATGGTGCTCATCGAGACCTTGGAGCCTTCGTCGAGGAACCACGTGTCGAAGATCGTTCCGTAGTCGGGTTCGGTTGCGCCGGTGGTGGATCGCATCGCCTTCGAGGTCAAACCAATCTTGTGGCCCTTGACGATTCGTCCCGCAGCGACCTTGGCGTCGGTGACGTACTGGCCAATGGCATATGCGTCCTCGACACCGGCGCCCTCGTAGGTGGTCGTGATCGGAGGAACCCAGTTGCGGGTGTTCTCTGCTTCGACGAGCGAGGCCGCTGCGTCACGTCGTTGCTGCTCAGTCATGGCCATGGCGTGACGTTAACTGTTTCCGCGAACTGCGCTGGACCTGCGTTCTTCAATCGTCAGGCTCTGAGCGCATCAATGCCTCGAGGCCCGCACATCGTCATGCCGTCATGTGTCGAGACCTAGGGCTTTCGCCAGACCGAAACGTGCGATCGAGATTCTCCCGTGAACGGGGCTCGATGCCAATCGGCCCAGCGTGACTCGAGCTCCATTCCTGCGATCTGTGCCATCAAGTCGAGCTCCGAAGGCCACACGTAGCGGAACGCACCGGCCGATACCCGGACCCGATCGCCGTTGATGAAGTAGTGGCGCGAGATCGAGATCTGGTTCACGTAGTCGACGTACTCGTCGAAGCCGAGATGTTCAGCCGACACGTCGAAGGGGTGAAGGGTCTCTCCTGGCGGCAGGTTCCGAAGGATCGGCACGTCGTTCTCGATGACGAACCGGCCACCCGGTGCGAGATGGGCAGCAGCATTCCGGAAACATTCGACCTGCTGGGCCTGGGCTCGCAGGTTCGTGATGGTGTTGAACACCAGATACACAAGCGATGCATCTGAGCAAACCCGCGTGGTTGTCATATCGCCGACAGCGATGTCGATACGTTCGGCACCGACCTTGCCCCGTAGCTCGGCCAACATCGGTTCAGAGAAATCGATGCCATGAACCTCGACTCCGACAGCGGACAGCGGAAGCGCGATACGCCCTGTACCGACAGCGAACTCGACTGCAGCGCCACCGGCTGCGATCTCGGCAAGAAGTTCGACTGCAGGCCCGACCACAGCATCAGTGAATTCGGAACGATGAGCTCGGTCGTACGCCGCGGCGACGCGCTGGCTCAGATGCGGATCAGGTTCTGAGAGATCAAGGGGTCCAGCGGAAGGATCAGTCGACGCCATGTTGCAATTCTGGTATCTGGCAGATGCCGCCGCGGATCTGTCCGGGTTCGGTGTCGCGCCACAGAACAGCGTGATCAATCGGAAGTGGACGGCTGTTCGGCATCGACAGCCAGAGGCGCATGAGTAGGCGACTGAGCCCGGCTTCTTGGTCATCCTCGAACGGAGTACGGCCGTGGTACGTGACGTGAGAGTTCAAAAACTGGATGTCGCCGGGCTCCAGGATCATCTCGAACGAAAGCTCGGCCGCCACTTCCAGCATCACGTCAATTGCCTCGGCCTGAGCACCGCTCAGCTTCGGAACGACTTCGGTCTTCTGAGCGGCCTCGATGTACGTCAGCGAGAAGTGGCTCGTGAATTTGCCGTCGCGTTGGGCGAATACCGGCAGTGGGTACACGTCTTCTGGAACACGAGCCTCCTCGCCGAGCCGGCTTCGGAAGTAGGGCTCGTAGAGCAGCTCGGTCAGGTCGGGTCTGCGGTCGAGCATCGTGTTCATGACCGATACCGAACTGCAGATGGTGCTCACTCCCCCGCTGGCGGCCTGGTTCACGCACAGAAGGCTCACGACATCGGTGCGGTCGGTGTGAAACCGCAGCGCCCCATTCGTCAGCGTGCGCGCATAGGAAGAGAGGAACGGTTTGCCGTCGTCCATCGTCGCGGTGGTGATCTGACCGTACTTCTCACCGACATCGGTTCCCTCGTCCCGGATGAAGCGCATGACTTCTCCACGGCGGTTCTGGTGCACGGGCGAGCCGATGTTCTGACCGAGCCCGAAGTAGATCTTTCGCAGCTGGTCCTCGTTGTAGTTGCCAACGGGAACACCCCGTAGCTTCAACATTCCGCAACCGTGCTCGAGTTCGTCACGAACGTCGTCGAACAGGGCCGACATTCCCGGTAGCGGAAAATCGGCAGGCATGATTTCGTCCCACGAAAGCCCGCGGTCCTCGACCACGACGAGCGCTGCTTCGATTTCTGCGATGTCGGCGGGGCGTAGATCGCGAATCCAGCTGTCGGAGGAGACCATGTTCTCTCCACGCCATGCGCACAGCCCTGAGATCGGACGAATCTCAACCATCCGGCAAACCCTTCCTCGGCGGACATGCTGCCATCACGGCGACCGTCACTCCAGCCGTCGGGATGATTAGCCTCATTCGTGCTCCCAGCGAGGACCTTGTGGGTTGAAGACATCGTGAAAACCGAGAACAACGAAGTCGATCCCAGTCACGACGACGTGGTCCAGAACGCACGTTCGCGAGCCACCGTCTTTGAGCGATGCCAGGCTGCTGTTCCCACATGGGACGCGTTGTCGGTCGGCGACGTGGAGATGGATGATCCGAAAGGCTTCTCGTCCTTTACATCCGGGATCCGAGCTCAGGTCCCCGCAGACCCGCCGGCCGTGCTGTACCGGGAGCTGGCCGGCAAAGAGAATGCGATCCTCGCGTTCGAACAGGAACGCGAAGTGTTCCTCATGCTCGGAGAAGCCGGCATCGCGGCTGAATGTCTCGCCTACGAACGCACCCATCGGATCGAAGCCTTCTACCGCGGCCGAACACTCACAGCCGATGACGTGTTCGATCCAGTCGTCCAACGTGGCGTCGCCAACGAGCTCTTCGGTCTCCATCAACTACAGCCCGACGGTCTTCCGGACGCGACGTTCTTCGAACTCCTCACCGATAACTGGGGTCCGCTGGCCCGCAGCACATTGGTCGACCAGCGCTCGACGTTTCCCGTCGACGAGCAGCAGATGTGTGCAGATCTCGAGACGATCTACTCCCCGGAGACCACGCAGAAAGTGCTCGCATGTCTCCCTGGCCGAGAGCCTGTCTTCTGCCACAACGACACCTACCACGGCAACGTGTTCATGCTCAACGACGGCACCATCAGGCTGCTCGACTTCGAGTTCTCGTGCAGGAACCACATCGCCTTCGACTTCGCGAACTTCTTCGCAGAGACCGCGATGGTTCACGGGCTTGCCGACCCACCCCATTTCCAGATCACGCCGCCGCGTTTCACCCACACCGACCTGCGCTCGTTCATCGGCTTCTACCTCGACAACCTCAAGTTCGATTCGACGACGGCCAGGCAGGAGGAGCTCGATGCGCTGGTCCTCGAGACCCGACGAGCGCTCATGCTGTCCGACTACATGTACGCAATGGCTGCGCTCCCCCTGGCGGTGAAGCCAATCCAGAAGATCAGATTCATCCCTTACGCGCACCAGCGATTCCACAAGTTCCTCAGCTCCTGGGAAGCTGAGTTCGGCACCAGCTGAGCGGATACGGCGAGATCCCGATCACCGACATCGTCGATGTCAGTCGGCTCTTCGAGGGCATGGCCCGTGCAGAGACGCCAGCCGATGTGAGGTCCCTCAGACCGGCTTCTTTCGCGTTGGTGGTCGCCATCCGGCATGCTGTCGAACGTGACTGAAGAGGCGACACCAGGCAAGCCGATCCCACTGTCGATTCTCGACCTCGCCATCGTCGGCCGGGGCGAATCACCGGCCGACGCTTTCGAGAACAGCGTCGCCGTTGCGCAACTGGCGGAGCGACGTTGCTACGAGCGGGTCTGGTACGCCGAGCACCACAACATGAGCTCCATTGCATCGTCGGCAACGAGCGTGCTGATCGCTCACGTCGCCGCTCACACCAGCACGATTCGTCTCGGCGCTGGCGGGGTGATGCTGCCCAACCACTCCCCCCTCGTGATCGCTGAACAGTTCGGAACGCTGGCCACGTTGCACCCTGGCCGGATCGATCTCGGACTCGGCCGCGCTCCAGGTAGCGACCAGGTCACGATGAGGGCCATGCGGGTCGATCCGATGACGTCAGACCGCTTCCCTCAGGACGTCCTCGAACTGCAGGCGTATCTGAGTGGCGATTCCCGTGTCTCAGGGGTCGAGGCTTTCCCCGGTTCTGGCACCAACGTCCCGCTGTGCATCCTCGGATCGTCGCTGTTCGGTGCTCAGCTCGCCGCCATGCTCGGCCTGCCCTACGGATTTGCGTCGCACTTTGCACCCGGCCATCTTCTCGACGCTGTCGCGTTGTATCGGCGCGAGTTCAAACCCTCAGAGCAGTTGACCGAGCCGTACGTCATAGCTGGGGTGAATGTCATCGCCTCCGACACCGACGACGATGCACAACGCCAGTTTCTCGACGTTGCCCGACGCAGGGTTGCTCGATTCCTGCGCGTACCACGCGAACTCACCGACGCCGAGGCCGATGAAGTCCTCGCTTCGCCGCAAGGTCAGAACATCGCGCAGATGATGCACTACACCGCAGCCGGAACTCCCGAACTGGTCGAGCGCTATCTGGTGAACCTGGCCATCGAAGCCGAGGTGGACGAACTCATCACCGTGCACTCTTCATTGACCATCGAGGAGCGTCTGAATTCGATCAACCTTCTCGCCGACGTTCACCTCGGCGACTCGGCCCTATAGCCCTGCGAGGTCGAGACCGAGCCCGTCCTCGTACCAAGCTCGTGCGCTACGGATCCAGGCCGGCGATGAGCGCTTGGACCTGATGCACGCTAAGCCGAGGTCGCTATCCCTCGGCCCTTCCTCCGTGATGGCGCTTTCACTTCACTTGAGACTGGAATGCCGTGAAGCCTGGCGAATACTCGTAGCGTGTGGTCACCATGACTCAGCCCTCAAACCCCGAGGCACCAGGCCGCTGGCTCGACGGACTCCCCGAGCGAGAGATCTACGACATCTATCGCCACACACTCGCTAAACGGTTCCCGGCATTCCATGTGCGCGAGTTCGACGATGCCCGCTTCGACATGGCTCAAACGCTGCACCGGCACGACCCGACCCGCGGCGTCGACCAGACACTCGTGGACGCGATCTTGACGCGGGAGAGTCACGAGCGTCTCCTCAACGAGCTCGATTCCTACGCCTCGAAGCACGGGTTGCGCGGATGGGTTGATGCTGGCGAGTCGCTCCTCGTCGTCACCGATCACGGCCAGTTCACCGATGTCCCAGTCGTCGCAGAGACCATCGGTCGGATGGGGCTTGGCCACAGAGGCACCACGGTTCAGGTCGTCAGCGAGATGATCAGCCTCATGGGCCTCGACATCGGAGGGGGACCGTACGACGTGATCCGCACGTTGCGCCACATCTCCGCCGTGGTCCAAACCGTGCCCCGCCTCGACGGTTCTCCGAGTGACGATCTGCGTCAATATCGGGCGCGCAAGAACTCAGCGGGGCTTCATGTATTGGAAGCGGCCAGGGACACGGAGGGGTCGGTCACCGTCATGTCGCTCGTCGCCCGACACAACCTCCCATCGAGCAACGGCAACACGCTGTACATCCACGAGCCCAACCGCAGAACCCTCGAGGGCTACGTCACACCCAATGTGAAGGTCATTGCGATCTGCATCGACTGTCCCACCTTCCGCGACGACGGCACGGTCGCGCCAGCCGATCTGCGTTTCGAGTTGTTCGATCCCGTACGGATCACGGACAGCCGCTCCGACACCAGAGCCATCGTCGAACAGTTCCGAGACGCGACGAACCGCTTGGTGGGCGATCGCTACAAGAACGGCATCAAGGTGCGATCGTGGATGGCACAGACGACGGCGCAGAGGGTCCGCTCGGTACTGCCAACTGATCGGGAGACGACCGACACCGACTACTGACGACACGACGACGAAAGTCAGCGTCAGTCAGCCACTCGGGCTCGGGCTGCCGTTTCGAGGCTCGTCGTGGAAGGACGTGAGAGGCGCCCGCTCAGCGTCTGAGATTCGCGAAGCAATCCGTCCGGGAAGTTCTCGGTTCGTCAAAGTCGCCGAAACATTCGTGAAACCTGACAGCCGTACTGTCGTTCTCATGTTGGACGTGACACTCGTGAGTTGGCCCAAAGAACGTCATCGACTGGACCAACTCCGCCGACAGCGCGTGCCGCGACTCGTCCTCGTCGACGCGCAAGAGGCGCCGCCTGCACCGACCCCAGACACGATCGAGGACTGGGTGAGGTTGCCCATCCACCCATCCGATGTAAGAGCGCGCGTCGCGACGCTCCAACTCCGGGCCATCCCAGAAAGGGAGGACGCGCCAGAGGTCGACACCGACGGGTTGGTCACGTTCAGAGGCAGAACGCAGGTGCTTCCTCCGGTCGAGAGCCGTTTGACGAACGAAATGGTCGAACGGTGGGGCGCGGTGGTGCGCCGTGATTGTCTGATGCGCGCCGCGTGGCCGGGAGCCGACCCGGCGCGCAACACCCTCGATACGCACATGGTGCGCCTTCGCCGCCGACTTGCCGTTGTCGGTCTCGGCGTCAGGACAGTTCGTTCACGCGGTTACATGCTCGTCGTGTCAGATTCGGTTCAGACAGCCGTGTCGTAGCCGTCACACCACGACAACACAGCCGAAATCGCGGTTCCATACGGTGCTCTCACATCCGAAACCGCGACGAACGTCACGGTGAGACAAGTGGGAGGATCCGTGAGAAGAAAACTGCTCACCGGAGCGGGAGTCTCGGTCGCGTCGCTGGTCGCGATGGCGGCTCCGGCCATGGCACAGGAGACGCAGGCGGACCGGTTCTCGCGGTTCAGCGAGGGTGCTGACATCGCGCAGACGGTCGTGCTGGACAACATCTTCATCTTCATCGCTGCCGTGCTCGTCTTCTTCATGCAGGCGGGGTTCGCTCTGGTCGAGGCGGGACTCACGAGGGCGAAGAACTGCGCCAACATCATGATGAAGAACCTGATGGACGTGTCCGTCGGCGTGCTCGTGTTCGCTGCGGTCGGATGGGGGATCGCCTACCCTGGCGACTTCAGCATCGGCAACGTCTTCGGCTTCGCGAGCTTCGGCATCGACGGCTTAACTTCCGGGCTCGACATCTCTGCAGAGGCAGTCGCGTCCACTGACTTCTATCCGCTGGCTGTTCCCGTCGATTTCCTGTTCCAGGCAGCCTTCGCCGCGACGGCGGCGACGATCGTTTCCGGAGCGGTTGCCGGTCGCACCAACTTCAAGGGGTACCTCGGCTACACGGTCGTCATCACCGGCCTCATCTATCCGGTCGTCGTAAGCTGGCAGTGGGGAGGAGGGTGGCTCGCGCAACGTGGCTTCGAGGACTTCGCAGGTTCGGGACTCGTCCACATGACGGGTGGCGTGGCCGCCCTGACCGGCGCTGCCGTGCTGGGGCCTCGCATCGGGAAGTTCGGTGAGAACGGTGAACCTCGGGCCATTCCGGGTCATTCTGTTCCGCTCGCCATCACCGGCGTGTTCATCCTCTTCATCGGGTGGTTCGGCTTCAACCCGGGCTCACAGTTGCAAGCCGACATGGCCGTTCCCGTGATCGCGGTACTCACGCTGTTCGCAGCATGCGCCGGCGCAGTAGGGGCCATGGCGATCAGCTGGGTGCTGCTCGGCAAGCCAGACGTGTCGATGGCCGGCAACGGAATGCTCGCTGGGCTGGTCGCGATCTGCTCCGGTGTCGGTGTGATGTCGGCGTGGGGATCGCTCATCACGGGACTGGTCGCCGGTCTGATCGTCGTGCCGTCGGTGTTGGTCGTCGAGCGCAACTTCAAGATCGACGATCCGGTCGGCGCATTCTCCGTCCACGGTGTGTGCGGCTTCTGGGGGCTCCTAGCGACCGGTCTCCTCGCGAAAGACGGTGGTCTCGTCTACGGCGACGGCTTCGGACTCTTCGCAGACCAGTTCATCGGCGGCGTCGCGATCGCCGTGTTCGTGTCGATCACCGCCGGCGCACTGTTCCTTGGGCTGCGAGCCATGGGAATTCTCCGAGTGTCAGCCGAAGACGAACTAGCCGGTCTCGACCTGAGCGAACACGGGGCACCCGGATACGGACCCGACATTCTCGTTGCGACGGGAATCCCATCGACCGCCTTGCCAGCGGCAGCAAGAGCCTGAGGAGGCAACGATGCAACATCTGATCACCACAATCATCAAGCCCCACGCGCTCGACGGCGTGAAGGAAGCAATCAAGGCATCGGGTTCGTCCGGAATGACCGTCACCGACGTCAGTGGCTTCGGTCGCCAAGGAGGCCACTCGGAGACCTACCGCGGCGCCGAGTATCAGGTCGAGTTCCTCCCGAAGCTGAAGGTCGAGGTCGTCGTGTCAAGTGAGGACGCCGACAGGGTCGCCCGCGAGATCCAGAAGGCGGCGAGCACCGGATCGATCGGCGACGGCAAGATATGGGTCACAACCATCGACCGTCTGATGCGAATCCGTACCGGAGAAATGGGCGACGACGCGCTCTGACGGGACTACGGCGTCGCCTCGGGCACGAAGGAAGCCGCCCGGTGATAGGACACGTGGGTCGCAGAAAGGTTGAAATCGTGCGCTTCGCCACCAACATCTTTCCGAATGTGTCGACCGGGGAGGTCGTGGCGTGGGCACGCGACGCCGAGGCGGCCGGTTTTGATTTCGTCGGTATTCCCGACTCGCCGCTCATCGTTCGCGAGTCATACGCCATGTGTATGGCAATTGCAGCGACGTGCGACACCATCGGAATCACCCCGCTCGTCACGAACCCCGTGACTCGTCACCCGTCAACGGCCGCGTCCGCGCTCGTTTCCATAAACGAGTTGGCCCCTGGAAGAGCGTTCGCCATCGTTGGAACCGGTGACAGCTCGGTGCACATGATCGGGAAACCATCGGCTCGACTGTCCGACGTCGCCGCGTACATCATGGCTGTGCGCGGCCTCACGCGCGGTGACGAGGTCGACTGGGACGGAGCGACGTTCGGACCAGCGTGGCCGAACCACGAATACGCCGAGACGAAGGTCTGGATGTCATGCCATGGCCCGAAGTCGATGTATCTCGCCGGGCAAGTGGCCGACGGTGTCGTATCCGGCTTCGGCATGCGGCCCGAGAACATCGCATTCGTGAAAGAGCAGGTGGCAACCGGCGCAGTGTCGGTCGGTCGCGATCCGGCCGAGATCGAGATCTGGTGGCACCCGATCGTCACCCTCGCACGCTCGTGGAGCGAGGAGAACCTCGTCGGCTTGTCGGTGCACTTCCTCTTCGAGCATGGGCTCGACGGAAAGCAGGTGCCTGATGAATTGCACGAGCCACTGAAGATTCTTCACTCCGAGATGGGCGCGTGGCGTGGCTCCGATCAATTCGGGCCAGAGACCGCTGCTCGCGCGAAGGATCTTGGGGTGTACGACTATCTCTTCGAACGCGAGGGTGGGTTCGCCGGGTCAGCTCACGACCTACGAGATCGCGTTTCCCAACTGAATGCAGCGGGAGCCGACCGGCTGATTCTCGCTCCATATGGCGATGGCAGAGCGCTGATGCGCCGACTCGCCGACGAGGTCTTGCCGGCGTTCTGAGTTCTCGGCTGCAGCACACTCCACCGGTCGAGGATCAACCTGTGATCGGGCCATGCTGGTGACCGCCCTCAGGAGGCCATCTGGTAAGAGTGCGGTGAAGACACATCGGCGGGTCTTCGACCTCCCACGTTGAACATCGTGATGTCCACAACGAGCGGACGTTATGTGACGGCACTCAGAACCTTACGAGGTCACCCATGTCGGTCGTTGAACGCGGTACTGCTTGTTGTCGCCGAGTTGTCCAGTTCGGGCAGGGCGAACCATTCGAGAGGATGTCAATGCGTGTAGTGACCTGTGATCGTGGCCGTGCCGACGCGCTTAGCTCAGCGTGGGCACGTATCACATCACCCTTGCGTGAAGTTTGGTGTGTGGCACTGGGCTTCCTCATGGCAGAGGTGACAGTCTCGTCGAAGGCCCGCAAAGAGCGAGCTTCAATGCAGGCAGGTCACTCATACCGCACAGTTCGTCGACCTGAGAGCGCTGGCCGAGAGCATTTGCGGAGTGCCGCACAGTATTGAAGCCGGTCGAGGCTCTGACCGTCGGAGTCTCGTCGGGCGTCTCATCGCTGATTGCGACAGGGTCCTGGCAGCGGATCGAAGACCGATTCGACGGCGCGGCAGGCCTCGGAATCTCGGATCACCAGCCGATCGCGTACCCATCTCGACGAGGGTCGGCACCACCCATGAATGCGCCAGACTCGGGGTCGATCTGAATCCCTTGGCCGCCACCGACCAGCATCGAATAGTCCTCGAGACGATTGAGTTCGTGGCCCATCTCAGTCAGCTGGGCCAACACTTCTCCCGAAATTCTCGTCTCCACGTCGACAATG
>JABABU010000038.1 GCA_014238065.1 Actinomycetota bacterium | reverse complement strand
GCGCCAGACTCGGGGTCGATCTGAATCCCTTGGCCGCCACCGACCAGCATCGAATAGTCCTCGAGACGATTGAGTTCGTGGCCCATCTCAGTCAGCTGGGCCAACACTTCTCCCGAAATTCTCGTCTCCACGTCGACAATGGTTCCTGGCGAAGTCGTTTTCAATCGAGGGGCCTCGATCGCGGCCTGGATGTTCATGTCGTGGTCGATGACGTTCATGATCATCTGCGGCGTCGTCTGCAGAATGCCGTAGCTGCCAGGCGTGCCGACCATGAAACGCAATGCCCCATCCTTCCAAACCTGCACCGGTGACATGCACATCTCCATCTTCTTCCGAGGACCAATGGCATTCGGACTGTCTGGATCGAGGTCCATCCAGCGCAAGAAGTTGTTCATCGCAAGCCCTGTTTCTGGGATGACCACGCCAGAGCCGAAGACGGCGCCGAGGCTCTGCGTGACGGCGACGGCGTTTCCTTCGGCGTCGATGGCCTCGAAGTGAGTTGTAGACTCAGCTTGCATCCAGTGGTGGGGATGACCTGGCATGACCTCGTGCGGCAATCTCCGGCCGCTGTATCGCTCTCCACCGGTTGGCTGTGCCCTGTCGGTGATGAGCTGACGCCTCTCGGCAGCAAACTCCTTTGAAATCAGCCCGGCTGTAGGAGGGTTTTCTCCGCCGGTGTACGCGATGCGATCGGCCGTTGCCAACTTTGCCGATTCGATGAATCGATGGAGGGTCGCGGCGCTGTTGTGTCCCATTTCAGCGACATCGAAAGCTTCCATCATGTTGAGGAGCTGCAGGTACTGAACTGCCTGGCATGGCGGTTCTGGTACATAGATCCTGTAGCCGCGGTAGTCGATGTGGATGGGGTCCTGCCATTCGACAGCGAAGTCCATCAGATCGTCATGAGTGATGAATCCACCATTCTCGGCCATGTACTGAACGATTCGCTCAGCAATCTCGCCCTTGTAGAAGGCGTCGACGCCGTCTTTGGCGATGAGTCGGTACGTGCGCGCCAGGTCTGCCTGCACGACGATGTTCCCGGGCTGCGAGGAGTGGCCATCGCGCACGTACGCCTGACCCGAGCCGGGTTGCCCAAGAAGGTTTGGTGCTTCCGTTTCGAAGAACTCGGCGTTCTTCACCGTGAGCGGAACCCCTTGCTCGGCGTATTCGATGGCCGGCATGAAAACGGTGAGTGGATCCATCGTGCCGAATCTCGCGAGCGCGGCCAACCAGCCACCGCATGCCCCTGGAACGATGGATGTCATCGGCCCTTTGAGATGCTTCTCTTCAGTATCGAAAAGTTCCAACAGCGCGTTCTGAGGCGACTTCCCCATGTAGTCGACGATCTCGTGTGCCTGGTGAGTGGCGCTGTACAGATGCATGTACCCGTCGCCGCCCAGCCCCGACATGTACGGCTCGACGACGTTGAGGGCGGCTGCAGTGGCTACTGCCGCATCGATCGCGTTTCCTCCTTGCATCTGTATGCGGATGCCGGCAAGGGAGGCCAACGGATGCGCCGAGGTCACCATGCCACGACCTCCCGTCACCGTCGAACGATGAACAGTGCCTTTGGATGAAAAACTCACGGGTTCCTCGCCGACTATTTTGCAACTTGCGAAGTTCGGTTGTCACGATGTCCGTGATGTAAGAACCTTCAGTGACGATCCGACCGATCGAACCGGACATCGCAGTAAATCTCGAACGACAATCGTCAGCGGTCGATGTCAACGTAGCCGTCGCGGACGTCACCACGTCGACCCTGTCATGGCTCAGTTGGAATCAGCCATGCGATCACACTCGTGATACTCCCCGCAATCTGGTGCCTTGATACGAGGCGCAGGTCGCGTCGGTGAAGCGTTCTTGCAGCCAGGCGGGAGCATCACGTCCGGTCCGTGATCTGGGTCCACCGGGCGCGTCGGTTACCCTCCCCACACGAGGGGGCCCCATGGACGAGATCGATACCTGGCTCGAGCGGGTGTACGCGGCTGGAGGCGATCGGGACACGCTCGATGCGCTGTACGACACGTGGTCGGAGCAGTACGACCAGCACATCTGGACGAGCGCCAATCCCTACATCGCCATCGCTGCGGGCTTCGTCGGACGTCACATCAGCGACTGGAACGCCGAGATCCTCGACGCCGGCTGTGGCACGGGCAACATGGCTCAGGTGTTGCATCAGATCGGATACACCACGATCGACGGGCTGGACGCGTCACCGGGAATGCTCGAAATCGCAGAGCGAAAGTCGGTGTACCGGTCGCTGCACCACCTCGTGCTCGCTGGCCACATCGATCTTGCAGATGAGAGCTTCGACGCCGTCGTCGCGGCGGGTGTGTTCACCCAGGGCCACGCGCCGCCCGAATCTCTCGACGGCCTTTCGAAGCTGATCCGGTCTGGAGGGCCGATCATCTTTTCCCTGTCGACGGTTGCACTCGAAGAACAGGGCTTCGGTGACGCACTGGCTGACCTCGTGCGACAAGGCGAGTGGGAACTGCTCGACGCCTCACCGCAATACCAGTCGTTCCCGTTCTCCGAGACCGAATCTCATCTCCGGCATCAGGTGCACACCTACCGGAAGCTCTGACGACGCGTAGCCAACACTCTCCAGTTCCTTCAGGAGAATCCACAGGCAATTGCCGGCGGACTCGATGCGCTCCGTTTCAGACCTTGTCGGATCGGGAAATCCGACCAGTGCGATCTCGTTTCAGTTCGAGACCAGGACGTCATGAACGGTCAGCAGATCGTTGGCGTTCACGCATGACAGCGTGGGCTTCGGGGGTGCCGTCGTGGTACGTGCCGAACAGCTTGTCGAATGGCACGAGCGTGTTTCCGTAATTGCACTCGAAGTACCGGTGGTGGAGCTGGTGGAAGTAATCGCCAGACAGGAACGAGGGCCGATTGCTGGCGGAATCGCCGAGTCGGACCCGTTCAAACCCAGCGTGGGTGAGGATCGGTGACAACAGGCTGAAGAACAGCAGGGTCAGGTGCACGACGGGATGGCCGGGGATGAACCACAGGAGCACGGGCGGGCTCATGTAGAGGAGGTGCTCGATCGGATGCATCGAAATGCCCGACCACGGCCCGGGGTTGGGGTTGCGGTGGTGGACCGAGTGGGCCCAGTCGTAGAGCTTGCCGACGTGAAGGGCCCGGTGGTTGGCGTAGAAGTGGGCGTTCGACCAGTAGAACGTGAACACCGTGAGCACGATGAGGTACGGCCAGTCACCGGCGAAGCTGCGGTAGGGCGTATGTCCGTTTGCGAACATCCACCAGCCGACAGCCTCGAATCCGGTGGAGATAGTGACACCGCTGGCGATGGACCAAAACACGTTGTCCCACGTCTGGTGGCCGAAAGTGAACCGTTGGCTCCCCGATGGCCACCGTCTGTTGAACTTGGTGGCGGTTCCCTGGCCCTGACGGACATACAACCACCAGTGCAGGCTGCCGGCGAACACGGTCACGATCACTGCGTTGCGCGACCAAAGGATCACCATCCAGCCCAACTCGAAGTTGGCCATCGACGCGAGGTCCGGCGTTGCGTACCACCAGCACGCCCAGGCGAGCCCGATCCACATTACGCCGCCCGGCCAGAACTGCTTCCAGACGAAGAACCGCAGCACGCCGATGAGCTTGGGTGGCCATTCGAACATGGGAGCCACAGGGATCGGGACGTTCGGTTCCCACTCCTCGCTTGATTCGACAGTATTCATGCCGCATCCTTCTGACCGAGTGTGGCTTCGCGAATGCGTTCGACAATCGCAGAATGGAGCGGATCGCGGTCGGTCCCCGCATCGAGGGGCCTGAAGCGCACAACACCCACGACGTCACCGGGAACGGGCACGTTCGGCTGCATCTCACACTGTTCGTGACGACGATCGAGCTCACGAAGATTCCAGAGCGCCACGCCGACCCCTGAAGCGAGGGCGTCGCGCATGCCTTCATGGCTGTTGACCTCGAGTACCACCTCATGGGCGACGCCGGCCGCGCCTAACTGACGCAGGCCGAGTGCGGCGAAGGAGCAGTGATGACCGAACGTGACGATCGGCAGCGGGGCGGCATCAGAGAAGTCGGTGCCTCTGCCCCGTGTCCACTGGAGTTTGTCGCGCCACAACACGATGTCGGCGTCGAGGAGAGAATCCTCGGGTATGGACAGCACCGCTAGGTCGATCTCGTCGGCGTCGAGGCGATCGAGCACTCGCAACGGCTGATCGACCCTGACACGCAACTCGATGTCCGGCGCGTTGCGACGGGCCCATGGCGCAACGTCGGAGATCAGCGGTGCCGCGAGCCGTTCGGTGGCGCCGATGTGTACACACCCCCGAAGACCAGTCGACTCGAACTGCCCAACGGCCTGATCATGGAGAGCGAGCATCTCTCCCCCGATGGACGCCAGATACTGCCCGGCGTCGGTGAGCGCCACGGTCCTGCCCTCGCGTCGATACAACGCCACCCCGGCCCGTTCCTGCAGTCGCTTCAGCTTCCAGCTGACCGCTGACTGGCTGACGTGCAAAATCTCCGCGCTGGTGGTCATCGAACCGGTGTCGGCCACCGAGACAAGCGCGCGCAGTGACTCTAGGTCGAACTTCATCGGGTCACAGCACTCATCGGGCTACAGCACTCCTCGAGATGATCATGACATTTATTGGATGAACAGTATCTTTCAATCCTAGTTGACTCATCATGCGGTCCGGGCACATACTTGTCAAGATGTCAGGTCAGCGACGCCGCCGATCAAGACCCAATCGCTCGACGGTCACCCCCGAAGCTCGCTCCAACTACGTGCGCGTGCTGGCGCCCTACGAAGTGCTGACCGGTGAACAAGTCGCCGCAGTGGAATCACACGCGGAACGGCTCCTCGAAAGAATTGGCGTCGACATGGCGGGCAACGACGAACTGTGCGAACGATTCGAAGCTGCTGGCGCAAGGGTGGACGCCGGCCGCGTACACCTGCCGGCCGGACTGGGCCAAGAACTGTGCGCGACGGCACCGCCAGAGTTCGTCATGACAGCGCGCAACCCGGCGCGGTCGGTGACCTTTGGCGGCAACAACCTGGTGTTCGGGCCTGGCGACTCGATCCCGTTCGTGACCGACCTCGACCGGGGCCGCCGCTACGGCACCGTCTCCGACCACGCCAACCTGACCAAGCTGGTACAGATGAGTCCGGGTTTGCAACACAACGGCCAGGCCGTGTGCGAGATCGCCGACGTTGCCGTGAACAAGCGACATCTCGACCTTTCGTTTCACCAGCTCACCCTCACCGACAAGCCACTGATGGGGGCCACGCTGACCCCCGAAGCGGCACGTGACTCACTCGACATGCTCCGCATCGTGTTGGGCGACGAAACCGTCGATAACCAGCACGTCATGCTTGCTGGCACCAATGTGCAGTCTCCCCTTGCGTTTGAAGCCCGCACACTCGACGTCCTCCGCATCTATGCGGAAGCCAACCAGCCCGCGCTCATCACGCCCTTTGTGATCGCTGGAGCCATGAGTCCGGTCACCATGGCCGCAGTACTGGCACAAGCGCACGCGGAAGTACAGATGGGGGTCGCCATCATGCAGCTGTATCGCGACGGCTGTCCTGCGGTGTACTCATCGTTCGTGACCACCATGGATCTCCGGACCGGCGCACCGACCTACGGCACACCGGAGTCGACGTTGGCCAACGCCGCGATCCCTCAGCTCGCTCGTCGGCTGGGCCTGCCGGTTCGAGCTGGCGGACACATCACCTCCTCGAAAATACTCGACGGCCAGGCCATGCAGGAGTCCGCCGACGCCGGCACCGCGGCGGTGATGGCCGGCGCCAACTACGTTCTCCAGGCAGCCGGGTGGCTCGAAGGTGGACTGACGATCAGCTTCGAGAAATTCGTGGTCGACGCACAGCGATGTGAGGCAATGGGCCGACTCGTCCAGGGAGTCTCCTTCGACGGCAACGGTTTTGCCGACGACGCGTACGACGAGTTGGCGAGTTCCGGAGGGACAACCTTTCTCGCTGCAGCGCACACCCACGCCAACATGCGGACCGCAAACATCGAGGCCGACCTCGCCGACACGACCTCGTTCGAGCAATGGAGCGAGGAGGGCTCTCTCACTGTTCTGGAAAGGGCCAACACGAAGTGGAAGCGAATGCTCGCCGACTACGAAGAACCTCCGCTCGCCGACGATGTTGCTGGTGCGCTGACCGAATTCGTCACCGACAAGAAGGGCTCGATGAACGATGCCTGGTACTGAAACAACCAAGATTCCGGCGAAGATCGCCGTGGTCGGCACCGGCGCGATCGGCTCGGTGTATGCCGTGATGTTCGCCGAGGCGGGCCACGAGGTCTGGGCGATCGACACCTGGGCCGAACACGTCGATGCCATCAACAACGACGGCCTCACGCTCACGGGGTACACCGGCGACCGCACCGTCGCCGTACACGCCAGCACCGACGTGTCCGAAGCGGGATCGTGCGACATGTACGTGATCGCCACCAAGGCCGCCGGCGCGGCAGCGGCAGCGCGCTCGATCGCACCGTTTCTCGGTTCCGACGCGTCGGTGGTCACCATCCAGAACGGACTTGGTGCAGCCGAACGGATCACCGAGCACATTCACCCCGAAGCTCTCATCCTCGGCGTCGCTCAAGGATTCGGAGCCTCGATGGTGGAACCCGGTCATGCACACCAGAGCGACATGCAGATGCTTCGGCTCGGCGAACTCGGAGGTGGTGTCACCGACCGACTGCTCGATGTTGCCGACGCGTGGTCCGCTGCCGGGTTCCCAGTGCAGACCTTCGAGGACATCGAGCAGCTCATCTGGGAGAAGTTCATCTGCAACGTAGCGCTCGGTGGACCCTGCCTCGCGTCGGGCCTCACAGTTGGTGAACTGCTCGCCAGCGACTCCTGGCGACCGGTCGCGATCGGGTGTGCGACAGAGGCCTACGACGTTGCCAGAGCACTCGGCGTGAACATCTCCTTCGACGACCCAGTCGCCTACGTCGACGCATTCGTAGCTCGTATGCCCGACGCCAAACCGTCGATGTTGCAGGACCACGAAAATGGGCGACGCAGCGAGATCGACGCCATCAACGGACAAGTACCCGTCCACGGAAGGACCGTGGGGGTGCCCACACCACACAACGACGCAATCTGCAAGACCGTGAGAGAACTGGAGGAAGACCTGTGAACGACGTACGTGACGACGATGGCGAAGCCTCATGAAGGGGCTGGTCTTTCTTGGCGATCGCCGCCTGGAGTTACAAGACTTCGACGACCCGACACCCGGCCCGGGCGAGGTGGTGCTCGAGTTGAAGGCCTCGGGGATGTGCGGCAGCGACTTGCACTTCTATCGAGCCAGCGACGGACCGGCCACCTTCGGCCTCGTGTCCGACGGGCCGAAAATCGGCGGCCACGAACCCTGCGGAGTCGTGGCAGCAGTCGGCTCTGGCGTCGACTCACTTGCCGTCGGTGACCGGGTGATGAACCACCACTACAGCGGTTGCGGATCTTGTGTCGACTGCCGTACCGGATGGCAACAACTGTGCAGCGTCGGGTTCGTCGTCTACGGAGCCACCGCCAACGGCGCCCACGCCCGGTACATGGTCGCCAGGGCCGACACGATGGTCCCGCTTCCCGAACCATTGTCCTTCGCTGCGGGTGCGGCCATCTCGTGCGGAACGGGCACCGCGTTCAACGCTCTCAGCCGCATGGCTCTGACCGGACGCGACACGATTGCCATCTTCGGGATGGGCCCGGTCGGTCTCAGCGCTTCACTGTTCGCACACCACATGGGTGCACGGGTGATCGCCGTCGATCTGTCGAGCGAACGCCTCACCCTGGCAGCAGCCATGGGCGCCGATGAACTGATCGACGGAGGCGCCACCGATGCCGTCGAGGCGATCACGGATTTGACCGGAGGTCGAGGCGCCGAGAAGACGCTGGACTGCACCGGCGCCGCTCCGGCGCGCGCCCAGGCGGTTCGCTCGACACGGACATGGGGCACCTGCTGTTTCGTCGGTGAAGGTGGCACGATCGAACTCGATGTCTCGCCCGACATCCTGCGCCGCCAGCTCACCATCATCGGCTCGTGGACATTCTCGAGTATCGGGCAGGCCGACTGTGCCCGCTACGTCGTCGAACGGGACATCGACATCGATCAACTGTTCACCCATCGCTTCACCCTCGACCAAGCACACGAGGCATACGACACATTCGACCAACAGACGACCGGCAAGGGGGTCTTCGAGTTCTGAAAGGGAGGGACACCGACATGGAGACCTTCAACCACATTCGTACTGCTGCCGCGACCTGAGTGCGACCCGATGCCTTGGCGCAAAGACCGACGACAAGACCACGGCGGGCACCGATCCGCTCGAACACCGGCATTGGGCACTGGCACTACTGGCGAGACCACTCGCTGTTCGCAGTGGCATCGTCGACGCCCTCGTCGCGACCACCCGGAAGTTGGATCGTGACGTCGTGGAGAGTGCCGGTGAAGGCGAAGGGCGCGCAGTAACGGGCCGATACCGCTGAGCGGTGATCCTCGCCGACGCTGACGCCGACCGAGGTGAATGTCACCAGGTAGAGCGGGATCGTTTCCCGACCGCAGGCCTGGCCGCCGATCGACATCCCCACCCAGCCGGCACTGCCGTCACGTTCGAGATGGACCGCCAGAGTGCAATCGCCGATCGGCACCTCGATGCTCGACTCGACGATGGTGTGGTCGCCGAAAGCGTTGTAATCGAGGACAAGTCGGCCGTCCTGCACGAACACCGCACAGCCGGAGTTCCCGTTACCCGTCGCCAACAGCACCCCCTCATCGCCAGCCGCAGCGGTGACCCGCGCCGTGATGTCCACGACCGTGTCCGTCAATGAAGCCGCCGTTCTCGTGGGGATCGGTGTCATGGGCGGTCGATACACGTAGCGACGATCCAGACGATGAACCGACTGATCGTTCAAGCGAGGGATGAACAGCTCCAGCCGCCTCTCATCCAGAGGAAGAACGCCATGAGTTTCTGCTTCCTGCCACCACAGGTCGATCAACTCGACCAGCCGGTCTGGCTGGGCGGCGGCGAGGTCATCGCATTCGGAAGGGTCGACCGACAGGTCGAACAGTTCCCACGGTTCGGTGTCGTAGTCGGCACCTGGGAAATGCCTCGCCACCGCCTTCCACCACACCCCGTCGCGCTCGACGATCAAGGCCCGATTTCCTGCGAACTCGAAGTACTGCAACCTGTTCGTCGCCGGAGCGTCTGCATCGTCGAGCACCGACGCGAACGAGTGGCCCGTCACCGGCATCTGTTCGACGCCGCGATACACGTCAGGTGGAGTGATGCCGAGAATCTCGTAGATGGTCGGCACGATGTCAGACACGTACGCGAACTGGTTTCGTTTGGTCCCGGCCTGTTCGGCGCCGAGGCCATCGGGCCAGTGCACGACCATCGGTACATGCATTCCACCCTCGTGGGTGTGGGTCTTGTACCAGCGGAAAGGCGAGTTGCCGCACTGAGCCCAACCCCACGGATAGTTCGTGTGACTCTTCGGACCGCCGATGTCATCGATCCGTTCGATCGCTTCGTCCGGCGACTCCACGATGCCGTTGAAATGCTTCATCTCGTGCATGGTCCCTGAGGCGCCGCCCTCCTGAGAGGCACCGTTGTCGGAAAGGAGCACCAGGATGGTGTTGTCCAATTCCCCCATGGCCCGCAACCCATCGACGAACCGGCCGATCTGGTCGTCGGTGTGATCCAAGAATGCAGCAAACGCTTCCTGCAAACGAGCAGCGAGACGCCGCTGGTTCTCCGACAGGTCGTCCCATGGTTCAACTCCGGGGTTGCGGGGCGCAAGGGTGGTGTGGGACTCGATCACCCCGAGTTCGATCTGACGATCGAACCAGCGCTGACGCACCACGTCCCAGCCGTCGTCATAGCGACCCCTGTACTTGTCGAGATACTTCTGCGGTGCTTGGTGAGGCGCGTGCGTCGCTCCGAACGGGAGGTAGGCGAAGAACGGACGATCCGGTCGCAGCCCCTTGTTGTCGCTGACCATCAGCAAAAGTTGGTCCACCAGATCTTCGGAGATGTGATAGCCCTCCTCGGCCGTCGCCGGCGGGTCGATGTGGGTGTTGTCGCGCACCAACTCCGGGTTGAACTGATCGGTCTCCCCCGGCAGGAACCCGTAAAAGCGTTCGAACCCGCGACCCAGCGGCCACTGATCGAATGGGCCGGCCGCTGAGATGTGGGTGCCGGGCATCAGGTGCCACTTGCCTGCACACAACGTGGCATACCCCTCGTCGCGGAGCACCTCGGCGACCGTGGCCGCAGCATCTGAGATCTGCCCGGTCGAGTGCGGGAATCCCGTCACCCAGCCGGACAGTCCCCGCATTCCGACCGCATGCTGAGACCGCCCCGTCAGCAATGCCGCACGGGTCGGCGAACACACCGGTGTCACGTGGAAGTTGGTGAACTGCAGGCCGCCGCCCGCCAAGGCGTCGATGTTCGGCGTTTCGATGTCGGAGCCGTAGCAGCCGAATTGAGCGAACCCGGTGTCATCGAGCAACACGATCACGACATTCGGCTCACCATTCCCAGGGTGCGGTCGCTCCTCGAAATGCGGTTCGGAATCGGCAAGTGTGCGCCCGATTGTTCCCTTGAAGTCTGTCATGTGTCCTCCCCGGTCTCAGATGGTGATGCTGGTCAGGTCGTCGCCGACGACTCCTCGACCGGCGTCGACGAGGATGTGTGTCGCCCGCCCCTCACGAGGGTCGACGGGCCTGCACGGTTGGGGTCCGGCAGCGGCGATCCGGTTCCGGTCAAGATGATGTCCATCGGCGTCGTGAGTCCTTTCGTCCGCGGGGCCAGCGACTTCTCCAAGAGCGGGAAGATGAGGTGGTCGCCGCCGGGCCTTCTGAGGCCTCGTCTTGAACCTAACAAATAATTTTCATAGACTACGAAATTATCTGAGCTGACGACAAGGTGAGCGCCGATGCATGACCGCGGCGGAGTTGCAAGAGGCCGCTGCGGACTTCTCCCGGAAGGAGTCACCTCGTGGAAACGAGTGACCTGGTGAGCAACCGACAGCCCAATCTGCTGTTCATCTACGCCGACCAGCACCGCGCCGACGTCATGGGTTGCGCCGGCAACGAAATCGTCGCCACACCCCATCTCGACCGATTGGCGGCTGAGGGCGTCCGCTTCGATCACGCTTGGACCGAGAGCCCTATCTGCCAGCCGGCCCGCGCCTCGTTGCTGACCGGCCGCTACCCGAGCGACCACGGCGTGCTCGGCAACTTCGCCGGCGGCTGTCAACCCGAGTGGGACAACTTCCCTCGACGTCTACAACAGGCCGGCTACACCACGGCGTCGATCGGCAAGACACACTTCGCGTCATGGCCCATGGGCGTCGAACCCGGGACACCAGCGCCCACCGAGGAGTGGATAGGAAGCTTCGGATTCGATCATGTGGTCGAGGAGTTCGACAGGTACGTCCACCTCGGCGACTGGGACACGCCCTACATGCGATTCCTGCGCGATCACAACGCACTCGAGCCGTACCAGAAGGTCATCACAGAGAACTTCCGCGGTGGCGACAAGCACTGGAACGGCGTCACCTCTCCCCTCCCCCAGGAACTCGACCTCACGTGTTTCCTGGCCGACGAAGGACAGCGGTGGATTGGCAACCAACCGGGCGACAGACCTTGGTTTCTCCAGCTGTCGTTCGTGCAGCCCCACGTGCCGCTCATCGGCGACCCGATCTGGGCCGATCACTACGCCGAGGCCCACATCGAACGAACCGCTCGGGCCACGCCAGTACCGACGACAGACGAATGGACCACCTATCTGACCGGACTCCGCAAGCACTCGCACAGCGAGCTGCTGACCGACGAGTTTGTCCTGACCGGCGCCCGTCAGTACTACGCGATGGTGTCGCTGATCGATCAGCGCATCGGTGACCTGCTCGCCCAATTGGAACAGTCGGGACAGCTCGACAACACCTGGATCGTCTATTCCGCCGACCACGGCGAGATGCTCGGAGACCACGACCTGATGGCGAAGATGAACTTCTACCGATCGTCGGTCCGTGTGCCACTGATCGTGCGGCCACCATCCGGGACGGCCGGCCGGATCGAAACCGCGCCGGTCCAAGCGTTCGACATCGCCGCCACCCTTCTCGATGCGGGAGAGGCCTCACCGTTCGACGGGGCGCCGTCGCGTTCCTTGGTTCCCTTCGTGGCCGGCACCGGCGCGGCGGCACGTGACCACGTCGTGAGCATGATCCGGATTCGGCCGGGGCGGCCCACCTGGAGCGCCATCACCGACGGCCAATGGCGGGCCACCATCAACGCCGACACCGGCGAGGCCAGCGAACTGTTCGATCTCGTCAACGACCATGACGAGAGCTTCAATCTGGTCGGCGGAGCCAGCGTTGGCGCCGAGCTGACTCATCTGCGGGACGGCCTCGCGTCGATGTTGGAGTCGACGTGAGCGACACGGTCGAGGACGGCCGTGTCGCCAGAAGTCGGCGCACCCGAGCAGCGGTAATCGATGCGCTGCTCGCGCTGTACGCCGAGGACAATCTCACCCCCACCATCGAAGACATCGCGTCTCGGGTCGGCATGACGACACGATCCGTCTACCACCACTTCCAGGATCGGGAAGCGATTGCGGTGGCGCTGGCAGAGCACCAGAAGACCCAACACCCTGAACTGTTCGTCGCTGGCCCGTTCTCGGGAAACTGCGCCGACCGAATCGTCGGCCTCGTCGCTCACCGAGCCACACTCTTCGAAACTGTCGCTCCGGTACGCCGCGCCGCGCTGGCCTACATGCATGCGTCGCCCCAGATCAGGATCGGTCAGACCCGACTGGCCGCTCGCCTGCGTCGGCAACTGACCCGCACGTTCGAGCCGGAGCTGTCGATCCTCGGTCGCAGCACAAAGGCCGAAGCGGTCGAACTCCTCGACCTCCACACGAGCTGGGACACGTGGGAGAGACTGAGGCGCTGGCAACGTCTTTCGGTTCCACGGAGCAGCAGACTCGTCAGCCAACTCGTCACCCAGACTCTCGACGCCTCGGCGCACGACGACCTCACATAGGCCCGCATGGTCGGGGTGATAGCGGCAAAGAGGTCGGCCCTGCAGCGGATCCCTTGGAAACCACCCACGGTCGGGAATCGGTTGATCGACCGACTTCGCTCAGCTCGCGTCGAGCGCTCCTAGGAGATGCTCGATGACTTGGCGCTGGCGTGACGCTGGCCAGCTGTGTGGGTCGACGCCGGCGGCGTCGCCAATGGCGTCGACGGTGCTCATCACGACCTCGGCGTCGAGCATCACGTCGCCGGCGGAACATCCGCGTCTGGCGGCGAGGGTCTCGACGGTTGCGTCGAGCCAGGCGCCCGTCGATGCCCGGTACTGCGAGCGAAGCGAGTCCGAGCGCGAGGCACGGTCGCTGAAGACGCGCCACACGTTCCAGTCCCGCCGCGACTCGGCATCGTGGGGCAATGCGGCGAGCAGTGCGTCCACGAGCGACGAATCCTTCGCCAGCGCACTCTCGAACCGCGCTTGCATCGACGCATCGACCAGCAGCAGGGCCTCCATGACGACCTCGTCCTTGTCGGCGAAGTAGTGCGTCACCGCCCCGGTCGTGACACCGGCGCGGGCTGCGATCGCGTTCATGGTGACGGCCTCGATTCCCTCGTCGGCGATCGCCTCCGCTGCTGCGGCGGCGATCGAGGTTCGACGCTCGATGCGGTCGACGATCTTCGGCACGACGAATCCTTTTGACAAAATTTCAGTTACGTAATAATCATTATGTTATCAACCTGGTCAAGCGAGCGCCGATGCCCACAGACAACACGCCGACCTACGACGTCGTCATCGTCGGCGGCGGCATCGCTGGCCTCGTCACGGCGTACATGTTGCGCGACCAGAACGTGTTGCTCCTCGAGCGCACCGACCGGCTCGGCGGCAAGGTCGAGACCACCACGGTCGGCGACACCACGCTGAACATCGGCACCCAGTTCTTCAACGAGGAGGACACGTCGTTCGTGCGACTGATCGACGAACTTGGCGTGCAACGGACGCCGCACACGGGAGGTTCGTCGCCCTATGCGCTCCACATGGGTGGTCAGCTACGCGACGACTTCGGTTACCTCTTCCGCCCGAAGAACCTGTTCCACGGGCTTCGCCTGTTATCGGCCATGTACCGCGCCACCAACACGTTCAGGCTTCCATCCGACGACCCACGCTGGCAGAAGATCATGCAGACGACGCTCGCCGAACTCCAGCAGGGATATCCGCCCGATGTGCTCGGGCCAGTGAACACGTACATGCGAGGCGCCTGCGTCTCGAAGCCATCGCGCACCGCGGGCGGTATAGGCGCGTTGCTGACATTCGACGTCATCGCGGATCTGTCGTTCGCCGAAGGCGGCACCCAGCAGATCACCGACGAACTGGCGCGCCGCATCGGCGACCGCGCCGTGACTGAAGCCGAGGTCCTCGAAGTTGTTGACCACGGCGACACGGTGACCACCCGGATCCGCGAAGGCGGGAGCGAGCGGGTCGTCACCTCCAAAGCAGTGGTCATGGCCACGCCGCCGGCCGCGGTGGTCGACACCGTTGCGAACCTCCCAGACGCGACGAGAGAGGCGCTCGAGTCCGTCAGGTGGGGCCCGATCATCGTCGTGAGCATCTTCCTCGACCCGGCGTTCACCTGGCCGCGGTGGGTCGGCATCCTGAGCGATGAGGCCATCTTTCCCGGCCTCATCGATGCGACCTACGACCAGGAACTTGGCCCGGACGACCCGGTCATCTACAACTGCTTCGTCTCGGTCCCGCCAGACGAGACCGCGCTGATCCAGGACCTCGCCGCCAAACCCGATGACGAGATCGCAGACCTCGTGGTCGCCGACCTCGGCAAGGTGCTCTCGGACCACGATGTCGACGCCTTCGTGCGCGACACGATGGTGACCCGCTACCCGCTTGGCGAACTCGAACTGTCGCCCGAGTACTACCTCGACGTTCTCCCGCACCTCGAGCATCCGGTCGGCAACATCCACCTCACCGGCGACTACACACATCGGGCTTCGTTCCTCGCCGGCGCCGCGCACAGCGGCTTTCGTGCTGCGAGAGCACTCGGCAGCGAACATGTCGTCTCCGAGGAGCACGAGATCGTGATGGCCGAGGTCCCGCGATGGGGCTGGGTGGGCTTCGCCGCGCTCATCGCTGCCGCTGCCGTCGGTGTCGGGGGTGCGATCCTCGGCGGCACGGTCGGGATCGTCATCGTTGCCCTCGCTGTACTGCTTCTCGGCCTCACTGCTGTCTGGCCGTATCTCCTACCACCCAACCGGAGCATCAACATGGCGCTGTTCGGGGTATCAGTCGCCCTCGGGGCGGTCACCATCGCGGTTGGTCTGGCGACGTGACCGCGACGCGAGTGCTCATCGTCGGTGGCGGCGTGTCTGGTCTGACGGCTGCCAACCGGTTGCGCGAGGCAGGGATCGAGGCCGTCATCATCGAAGGGCGATCGAGGCTGGGCGGCCGGATCCACACCATTGACGTCGATGGAACCGATACCTCTTGGGTCGACATGGGCGCAGCCTGGATCGACGACCACAAGACCAACCGGGTGTACCAGTCACTCGCTGTAGCCGGTGTCGCTGTAGAGCCGATCGTGCCCGGCCTGACGAACACCCGAGCGTTCGACGAGCGCGAGGCACAGTGGCTGGGACGCGTGCGGACGGTGTTGACGATGGCAAGATTCGCGTGGCGAGTTCACCGCTTACGGTCGACCGCGACCGGTTTCGCGAACCTCGGTGACCGCATCGGCCATCTCCTCGGCCGCAAGCCGAAACGGGCCGACGAGTACCTCCTGAAGACCACAACAGAGCTCCTGAACGGCGGGCCCGCCGAACGAGCACATGCCAACGGGTTCAGCGCCGACTGGGAGTTCCTCAGGTACAAGGAGAAGACGTCGGTGATGGTCACCGGCGGCTACCGCCACCTCGTCGACGTCCTGAGCGCTCCGCTCTCCGACGACGTGATCTTCCTCGACCACAACGTCGCCCGGATTCGTGTTGACGGCGAGGACGGCGAGACATCACAGGTCGTCGTGGAAACGACGGACGGCACCACATTCGAGGGCTCCCACGTCATCGTCACCGTCCCGATCGGGGTCTTGAAGGCAGGTTCGATCTCGTTCGATCCTCCCCTGCCTCCAACCAAGCGGGATGCCATCGACCGCGTGGGCGTTGGCCACGTCGAGAAGGTCGCGTTGTGTTTCGAGCATCCGTTCTGGCGCACGAAGGCCAACCGACCGCTCCACTTCTTCAGCATCCCTGACCCGATTGCACCCCACTCCACGTTCATCGACGTCTCCGAGACTGCGGGGGCGGGGCCTGGATCTGCAGCAACACCGTGCCTCGTGTCGATTTGCGCAACGAAGACCGCCCGCGAGAGCGCCGAGGACCCAGAGCAAGCTCTTCGCAACACGCTTGTGGCGCTCGAGCGCATGTTCCCCGATTCGTACGAACCACCACTCGCGACCGCGGCTTCGAACTGGAGCACGGACCCGTTCTCACGCGGCGTGTACTCATACCAAACCAGCGAGACGCGCCGCGGCGACTACACGAAGCTCGGCCAATCAATCCACGGCGGCCGAGTGCTCTTCGCAGGAGACTCCTGCGTGGACGGAACGTACCTCTCCTCCGTCGAGGGAGCATTCGAGTCAGGCGAACGGGCCGCCGTCGAGATCACCGATGAGCTGGCAGCGTCCAGCTCCCATTGACCCATAGACGCCACAACCTGCTCAGCGTCATCCACGTGCCTGACGGCCGAATCCGCAAAAGGACGATTCAGCGCAGATGCGGTTTCATCAGGCCCGGCCCACGTGCGCGCTGGCCCAGTCCAGAAAGCTCTCCCAGTCGTCGCGGTGAATGCCATGGCCGACGTCACGGACATGCCAACCGAGCACAGATCGTCCAGAGGCTCCAATGACGTCCCATGCAGGTGCAGCTGCTTCGAGAGCCAGCCCCTCCCCGGTGGGGTCGGCCCACAAGTCCTCGGACGCACTTGCGACGTAGATTGGCAAGGCTTGGCGTTGAAAGCCCGGTGATCTCAGCACGCCGGCCTCGATGCAATCAGCAGCTGAAGAAGAATCTCACTTCTCCATTCAAGATCGTCGCGTGGACCTCCTTAACGAATTCGAATCTGGCTATCCCGTGTTCACTCCTGATGATCGTCATGGTCATGATGTAGATGGTCCCGTCGGGATTGTGCCCAATTCTCGGTCCGCCCAAAATGGTCCAGTTCGGGTCTGGTTCCACCGTGTCAACGTGCAGGATAAATTCCTCGGAGTAACCGGCCGGCCGAAAATCGAGGCAAACGAGGCTTCCCATGTCCGGGTAGTTGTTTGCTTCATAGAAGGCGATGGCATTGGCCCTCCCGGAAAGCCAAGAGTCCGAAAGGTCCTGCCAGAAGTTCTCGATCAGGAGCAAGTCAGCTGCCGGATCCGTTTCGATCGTGCCGAGGCCGGTCGTGTTGCCGAACGGTGAGAGGTTCGCCTGGGTGTCGACCATCACATATCCGGAGTTGTCCGGTTTTACCGCCACGCCAACGATGCCGCTCGCTCCGGTTCCGCCGAGGGATCCGAAGAACGCGGCGGTGCCGAACGTGAAGATCCCTCCGTCCCCGGCCACCATGAGATAGCCAGCAGGTTGTGCGATCACGGCCACGATCTGCGAGTCGAGACTGACACCAGGCAACACCCCAGGCACAGAGCCGTAGAACAAGGCGTCACCGAACGTGAAAATTCCACCGTCAGCGGCAACAAGCAGATAACCGAGCCCAGTCGGTGACGGCACGATCCCAATGACCTGCGCATCGAGAGTAACGCCAGGAAGGATCTGCGGGATCGACCCGTAAAACACTGCGGTGCCGAACGTGAAGATCCCGCCGTCCTCGGCGACCATGTAATAGCCCAACCCATCAGGCGTCGCGATCGCCGAGATCATCGGCGCAGCCAAAGCCAGGGCGCTGGCGTCACCAAAATGAACGGCGGCGCCATACGCGATCACTCGCCCCAGGTTCGTGAACAGCCAGTAGCCATCCACCGCCGGTCGAACCGACAGCGCGATTACGGTCTCACCGGCACCCAAGGCCGGTTTGTCACCAAAGTGAGACAAGCCATCGCGAGCCTCGATCGTGCCGTCGGAATGAGTGATGTACACGCCCTCGGAACCGGCACTCGAGGCGTAGTCAATGTCGACCGCTGTGCCGCCGACGACCGCACCTGCAGGACTTGAGTCGGTAACCACCGCGACGCCGCTCATTGTCAGCGCCACCGCAACGAGCACGGCGACCATCGCGAGCCTTGCGCGAAGCGATCTCTTTAGTTGAATCAAAATGTCCACAATTATCTCCATGTCCCTAGCGGGACGATAATCACCGTCCGTGGCATTGTCTAGATAATTATCACATAGTGTGTCGTGAACCACAGATCAGATCGACACAAACACGGGCATGCTCGAGATCGTCGGACAAACGGGAGAAGTGCGAGGTGAGGTCGTCACCGGTCGGCCAACAACGCTCTGGGGGTCAAGATCAGTCCCGCTCCCGCGATCCATCGTCAACCATTTGGCCTGGTCACAGCGTTGAGGCTCCCGAAGACCGCTCCGAGCGCGGCTGTGACATCACGGCTCGTACCTAACGGGTCCGACAAAAGCAGACGCGTCTCAGCCTGGGACAGCTTGAGAAGTTGGTCGAGCGGCGCACTGGCGGTGCGTCGATCCGGAAGCTGGTGATGCGGTTCAACGCGTACGAGAGGCGGGCCGCTCGTTGTGAGTGGGAGGCGGAGAGCTACTCCTCGTGTCCACCACCGGAAGCGTCAGAAGGAAAGTTGTGCCCTCGCCAGAAACAGGGTCTGACCTGGGAAGCGTCGAGATTTCACAACGAGTGG
>JABABU010000036.1 GCA_014238065.1 Actinomycetota bacterium | reverse complement strand
TTGGCACCTCGATGTCGGCTCATCGCATCCTGGGGCTGAAGCAGGTCCCAAGGGTTGGGCTGTTCGCCCATTAAAGCGGTACGCGAGCTGGGTTTAGAACGTCGTGAGACAGTTCGGTCCCTATCCTCTGCAGCCGGAGGAAATTTGAAGAAAGCTGTCCCTAGTACGAGAGGACCGGGATGGACGTAGCTCTCGTGTGCCAGTTGTTCCGCCAGGAGCATGGCTGGTTGGCGACCTACGGACGGGATAACCGCTGAAGGCATATAAGCGGGAAGCCCTTTCTGAGATGAGATTTCCCACTGGGTTAACCAGGTAAGGCCCGTGGCAGACCACCACGTTGATAGGCCGGATGTGTACGCACAGCAATGTGTTCAGCAGACCGGTACTAATCGGCCGAGGGCTTGGATTTGTGCTCGTGCTCGCTATGGAGTGCTCGAGGTGACTCGACATTCGAAAGAAATGCAAGATCGCGACCGGAGGGGACTCTCTCTGGTTACAACCGGTTTCCGGTGGTGATAGCGACGAGGCCACACCCGTTCCCTTTCCGAACACGGAAGTTAAGCTCGTCAGCGCCGATGGTACTTGGGGGTAGACCCCCTGGGAGAGTAGGACGCCGCCGGAATTTTTACGAAGAAACAGGGACCGCCTGGTCGGTCCCTGTTCTCGTTTTGCCCACCATCGTTTTCACTCGAAAGTTGGCCGGGCCACGAACAGCACTTACCGAAGACGGTCGGTGGACAAGTACGATGAGACTCTCATGGCAGATCAAAGTGGCGACCGGGGACGCTCAGGCGGCAATCGACGTGGATCTGCCGGCAAAGGTGGAGCACCACGGAGGGCTTCGAGTCGAGGCGGTTCGTTCGGCGGACCCGGCGACCGAAAGGCAAATGGCGACAGTCGCCGTAGTGACCCTCGCAGGGGCGACCAGGGACGTGCCGGCGGCGAGAACGATCGTGGTGGGGGACGCAGGGGTCAGCGGTCCGATCGGGGTAGTGACGCCCGGCGGCATCGCGATGACGACAGCCACCGCCGGGGACGGCAAGATGATGACCGACCAGCCCTTCGTGAGCTGCCAAAGGGCCCCGACGGGTGGGGACGACTGGCCAGGAAAGGTGCCGACACCGCTCGCCGTGACGACGGCAGGGGAGAACCTCAAGAGCTACGTCACATCCGTGAGCCCGATCACGACGCCGTGGCTTGGCATCGAGTCGACGGTCGGGGCGCCCCTGCTGTTGGGAATCGTCCCCGCCGTTCCCCTCGCGTCGAGATTCGCCTCACGGATTCCTCGCTCAGCGGGCTCACACAGTCCCAACGCGACAGAGTGCAGAACCGCCTCGGCGACGCAGCTGCGGCCTTCCAAGACGAACGTTTCGACGATGTCCGCAAGATCCTGGCCCCGATCGTCGAGCGGCACCCGAGCGTGCCAGAGCTTCACGAACTGCATGGTCTCGCGTTGTATCGCCTTGGAAGGTGGCGACCCGCAAAGCGCGAACTCGAAGCCTTCGCCATGATGACCGGTTCCACCGAACAACACCCCATCAGGGCCGACATCGCCCGTGCACTCGGACGACACGCCGAGGTTCGCGATCTCTGGGAAGAGCTTCGACACGATGACCCCGACGCCGACGTGATGACGGAAGGTCGGATCGTGCTCGCGGGCTCTCATGCCGACCAAGGTGACCTGGCCGGGGCGATCAGAGTGCTCGAACAAGGTCCGATGAAGGCAAAGAAGCCATCCGATCATCACCTGCGACTGTGGTACAGCCTGGCGGACATGTACGAGCGAGCCGGCGATATGCCCCGCGCTCGCCGCGGTTTCGAGCGGGTGTCAACGCACGATCGACAGTTTGCCGATGTTGCCGAGCGCCTGTCGGCGCTGGGCTGATCGAGTCCTGCGCTGATCTCCATCGATGCTGCCCCAGCTCGTGAATACGGTTCTCTGCGACAGTTGCTTCCCCTCATGGTCGGGACCGCCACTGTCATCAGTCGGCATGTTGTCGAACGTTCCGAAGCGGCGGAGGCTGTCGGCGGTCGACACGGTGGGCAGCTACGAGATCACGTGCACGATGGTCGACGGGACTGCAGCATCGGCCCCCGACGCGTAGTTCGGCAAGCTCGGTGGATGTCGGTGAGGCGAAGCGGATGTTTCCGTTGCCGTGACTTCCACCGCCGGGCCTTGGACCGCCGGAACCTGTGAGATGATCGGTGGATCACAGCAGTGATCCGACGGCAACGACCCCCATGAAATGGCGAAGAATGAAAGCAGATCAACTCGAGAAGATCAGGACTGACAGTGGGTTTATCGCCGCGCTCGATCAGAGCGGCGGCAGTACACCCAAGGCCCTGAAGCTGTATGGCGTCGAAGAAGACGCGTACGACGGCGAAGCCGAGATGTTCGACCTGATCCACGCTATGCGGACACGGATCTGCACCAGCCCCGCGTTCAACGGTGACAGGGTTCTCGGTGCGATCCTGTTCGAGATGACGATGGATCGCGACATCGAGGGTCAGGGCTCTGCAAACTACCTGTGGGACGTCAAAGGCGTTGTCCCATTCCTCAAGGTCGACAAGGGCCTCGAGAACGTTCGTGACGGAGCGCAGGTGATGAAGCCGATGCCAGACCTCGACGCGCTCCTGGCGCGGGCCAGGGACAAGGGCGTGTTCGGCACCAAGATGCGCTCGGTGATCCAAGAGGCGAATTCGGCTGGCGTGAACGCTGTCGTTGCTCAGCAGTTCGACATCGGCAGGCAGATCCTTGCCGCTGGACTGATGCCGATCATCGAGCCTGAGGTCGACATCAACAGTGCCACCAAGGCCGAAGCCGAGGAGCTTTTGAAGGCCGCGATCATGGAACAGCTCGACGATCTGGCCGATGGCCAGGCAGTCATGCTCAAGCTGACGCTTCCGGAAGTTGACGGCTTCTACGCCGACGTCATTGCTCACCCGAAGGTCCTGAGGGTGGTTGCGTTGTCCGGCGGCTATTCGAGGGACGAATCGAACAGTCGCCTTTCACGCCAGATCGGCATGATCGCGAGTTTCTCCCGGGCATTGACGGAGGGCCTCTCTGCTCAACTGAGCGACGACGGTTTCGACGCAGCGCTCGACGGTTCGATAGGCAGCATCTTCGAGGCATCAGGCACTTGACATCACGCTGATCGGCATCAAAGGACAGCGCTACTGAATCGGCGCCGTTCTAGTTTGGGTCGGAGGGGCGACAGGGTGCTATGACCTGTATCTTGATACGGGCTCGTAGCGATCGCGTTGGCGTTACGGGCCAGCCCCAGGAGACAATCCCCACAGGAGAGATTGTGACCGATACCGCTGATCGAGAGCTACCCCTCCAAGAGTTGGAA
Organism: Actinomycetota bacterium; assembly: GCA_014238065.1. Classification (GTDB taxonomy): domain Bacteria; phylum Actinomycetota; class Acidimicrobiia; order Acidimicrobiales; family Poriferisodalaceae; genus JABABU01. The sequence goes on along the minus strand of JABABU010000036.1, from coordinate 176,330 downwards.
GACGTCGTCATCCGTTTCGCCGGCGACTCCGGGGACGGAATGCAGCTCACTGGTGATCGCTTCACCAGCGTGTCAGCAGTCATGGGCAACGACCTGTCGACCCTTCCGGAGTTCCCGGCCGAGATCAGGGCACCTCAGGGCACCCTCGCCGGCGTTTCTGCATTTCAGGTCCGTATCTCCGACTACGAGATCCACACTCCTGGCGATGCGCCAACCGTGCTCGTCATCATGAACCCTGCCGCGCTGAAATCGCAGCTGCATCATCTCGTACAGGGCGGTGTGATCATCGCGAACACTGATGCCTTCAACCAGCGCAACCTCGACAAGGCCGGCTACACGTCGAACCCGCTCGAGGACGGCACGCTCGCCGGGTACCGGTACTACCCGGTGCCGATGAGCGAGCTCACGAAGCTCGCTGTTGCCGAGCACGGAGTGAAGCCCCGCGATGCCGAGCGCTCGAAGAACTTCTTTGCGCTGGGACTGATCTCGTGGATGTACACCCGGCCAACCGAGCCGACGTTGCAATGGATCCGCGAGAAGTTCGCCGGTCGCGAGTTGGTGATTGCCGCGAACGTGAGTGCCTTCAAGGCGGGCTACAACTTCGGTGAGACCGCAGAGTTGTTCGAAGCGCACTACGAGATCAAGCCGGCTCCACTTCGATCGGGCGAATACACCAACATCAACGGCAACACGGCGCTCGCGTGGGGCTGCATCGCAGCAGGACAGTTGTCGAAGCTGCCGGTGTTCCTGGGGAGCTACCCGATCACCCCGGCTTCCGACATCCTCCACGAGCTCGCGAAACACAAGAACTTCGGCGTGAGGACATTGCAAGCCGAGGACGAGATCGCGGCGTGCGGTGCCGCCCTCGGCGCCGCATACGGCGGAAGCCTGGCGTTCACGACGACGTCGGGGCCCGGTGTCGCGCTGAAGGGCGAAACGATCGGCCTGGCGGTCAGCCTCGAAGTGCCGTTGGTCATCGTCGACGTGCAGCGTGGCGGACCCTCTACCGGTCTCCCGACGAAGCCAGAGGCAGCCGACCTCATGATGGCTATGTACGGCCGCCACTCGGAATCGCCGCTGCCGATCGTCGCGGCCAAGAGCCCTTCGCATTGTTTCGACGCCGCCATCGAGGCCAGCCGTATCGCCGTGAAATACAGAACTCCGGTCATGCTCATGACCGACGGTTTCTTGGCGAACAGTTCCGAGCCATGGATTTTGCCGGACGTCGACTCGCTACCGGACATCAGCGTCCAGCACGCGACCGAGTTCAACGGGACCAACGAGGACGGCGAAGGCATCTTCCTTCCGTATCTGCGCGACAAAGAGACACTCGCTCGTCCCTGGGCGGTTCCCGGCACGCCAGACCTCATGCACCGCGTTGGCGGCATCGAGAAGACTGACGAGACCGGGGACATCAACTACGACCCTGAGAATCACGAGTTGATGATCAACTTGCGGGCCGCCAAGGTCGCCGGCATCGCGAACGACATTCCCGAAGTCGAGGTGTACGGCGACCCTGACTCCGAGTTGCTCATCGTCGGATGGGGCTCAACAGCCGGAGCCATCACCGCGGCGATACACCGGGCCAGCGACATGGGTCTGAACGCGGCCATGGCGCACCTGGTTCATCTCAACCCCTTCCCGAAGAACCTCGGCGATGTGCTCGCCAGCTTCGACAAGATCATCGTCCCGGAGATGAACACCGGCCAGCTCGTGCGAATGATCAGGGCTGAGTTCCTGGTCGATGCGCAGAAGCTGACCAAGGTGAACGGTGTTCCGTTCACCTCCGGTGAGATTCTCGCCGAGATTCAACAGAAGCTGGGCGCCTGAGTGGCGAGCAGGGAACAGGACATGCGATGACGGACGCCCCCACGACCAAAAAAGCAGACTGGGCCACCGATCAAGAGGTCCGATGGTGCCCAGGATGCGGTGACTACTCGATCCTCACTGCAGTGCAGTTCCTGATGCCGGAGCTCGGTGTTTCGCGAGAAGACACTGTTTTCGTTTCCGGGATCGGCTGTGCAGCTCGATTCCCGTACTACATGAACACCTACGGTATGCACTCGATTCACGGTCGTGCGCCGGCGATTGCAACCGGTCTTGCTGTTACGCGACCCGATCTCGATGTGTGGGTCGTCGGTGGAGACGGCGACATGTTGTCGATCGGTGGCAACCACCTCATCCATGCGCTACGACGAAACGTGAACATCAAGATCTTGTTGTTCAACAACATGATCTATGGCTTGACCAAGGGCCAGTTCTCCCCGACGTCGGAGACCGGCAAGGTCACCAAATCGACTCCGTTCGGTAGCGTCGATCGCCCCTTCAACCCGATCAGCCTCGCCCTCGGCGCAGAGGCCACGTTCGTTGCTCGGACGCACGACATGGATCGCAAGCACATGATGGAGACCTTGCGTCGTGCGCATCAGCACAAGGGCGCAGCCATCGTCGAGATCTTCCAGAACTGCAACGTCTTCAACGACGGAGCATTTGACGGCGTCACGAAGAAGGCGAATCGCGACGCGAATCTGATTCAGCTCACTCACGGGGAGTCGATCCGATTCGGTGCCGAGAACGAGATGGGTGTCATCAGTGATGGCGGTGAGGCCAAGGTGGTCGCGGTCGCCGATGTCGGTGAGGCCGCGCTGATGGTTCACGACGAGACGAGGCCAGATCCGAGCATCGCTTCGATGCTCAGTCGTCTGGCGCGCGGGCCCTTCGAACCGACGCCCGTTGGGGTGTTCCGTGCCATCGATGCACCGGAGTACGCATACGGGATGCAACAGCAGTTGCTCGACGAACAGGCACGGCGCGGTCCCGGAGACCTCGGCGAACTGCTTCGTTCCGGCGGCACCTGGACCGTCTGATCGCCTGGTTACTGGATCTCGATGGCGTTGTCTGGCTCGCGCACGAGCCAATAGACGGCGCGCCGGAAGCGATCGACAGGCTTCAACGAGCTGGTGAGACTGTTCTTTTCGTGACCAATTTCTCTGCGCTCACCGTTGCGGAGGCAGAGCAGAAACTCGCCGACGTCGACATCGATGCGTCTGGCTCCGTCATCACATCGGCAATGGCAGCAGGAAGTCTGATCAAGCATGGCGAGCGTGTGTTTGTGTGCGCCGGCCCTGGTGTGGTCGAGGCTGTGGAGGTCGCGGGCGGGGTGTGTGTCGATGGTGATGACGAGATCGATGTCGTCGTCGTCGGCTTTCACACGACGTTCGACTTCGCAGAGATGGCCGCTGCCGCTCACGCGCTCCACAACGGGGCGCGGTTGATCGCGACCAACACCGATCCGACCTACCCGACACCCGATCGACTGTTGCCCGGCAACGGTGCTCTCGTGGCGGGTATCGCAACAGCGGGCAAGGTCCAGCCAATCGTGGCAGGCAAACCGCATGAGCCAGTCGCGGCCTTGATACATCACAGGCTCGGCACCACCGCAGGCGATGCGCAGAACTTCGCACGACACGTGATGGTCGGCGATCTCCCCGCGACCGATGGAGCCCTGGCACGATTGCTCGGCTTCGAGTTCGCGTTCGTCGAGTCTGGCGTGACCACAGTCGAGCAGGCCATGTCCGGTGACCCGAAGCCGGACTGCGTATCACCAGATCTTGCGACGTTGGTCGCTCAGCGGCTCAGGTGACAGGCCCCTCGTACGGTGGGAGCGGGTTGTCGCTCCTGCCGCCGTGCCTGTTGTTCCAGAAACCCTGATCATCGCCTGCGTAGGTAGTTCGCCACATGACCCTTCGCGCTGCCATTGACTCTCGAACGGCAAGCGCGACGATGACTCCGTAGATGAAGCCTCCGACGTGTGCCATCCACGCAACGCCATCGCTGTTGGTGATGAGGAATTGTGAAGCGAGCCATACCAGGAGCAAGTATTTAGCCCTGATCTGGAGGAACAGGATCAGACCGAAGAACAGCAGTGTGCGGACGCGCGCGTTCGGGAACCAGACGAGGTAGGCACCCATGACGCCGGCAATCGCACCGGACGCGCCGATGATCGGCACTGTGCTCGCGGTCTGGATCGCGACATGGGCCAGCGTGGCGACCACGCCCCCTGCGAGATAGAACGCGATGTAGCGCAACTTCCCGAGGTGGTCTTCGACGTTGTTCCCGAAGATCCACAGGAAGAGCATGTTGAACCCCAGATGCAGCCAGTCTCCGTGGAGGAACATCGATGCAGCGATGGCGACCCACGGTCGCTTCGACTCGAAGACCGTTCCTCCGGTGGGGTTTTCGCCTTGGCAAGCACTGTTGTCGCCGGCGTAGGTGGCTCGGATCTCACCGGCGCTGAGTGGTCGACCCTCGACGACTTCGCACGGGATGGCCGCGTACTCGTAGCTGAACTCGATTCCTCTCCCGGTGTCAGCGCGGGGTTGTATGAGGACGAAGACAGTGACGTTGACGATGATCAGCGCGATCGTGACCCATGCCAACGACTGGGTGGGGTTCTCGTCGTGAAGGGGGATCACGATGCAACCTTAATGGTCGAGGTATCGGGATCGGGTGGTAGCGTCCTGCGGTGAGCCGTCGCCGCCTCGATGCCGAACTGGTTCGTCGAGGTCTCCTGGCCAGTCGCCAGCAGGCATCTGATGCGATCGCCGCCGGGCGTGTCACCGTTGGGGGAGCGCCGGCGCTGAAGTCGACGAGAATGGTCGATGCTTCCGAGCCGATCGAACTCGCGGGTGCACCACCGAGGTATGTGAGCCGCGGCGGAGCGAAGCTCGAAGCCGCGTTGCGGCATTGGAAGATCGATCCAGCGGGGCGGTGCGCGCTTGACGCAGGAGCTTCGACCGGTGGGTTCACAGACTGTCTGCTGCAGCACGGGTGTGACCACGTCACCGCTGTCGACGTGGGGTACGGCCAACTGTCGGCAACGCTCAGGGACGATCCAAGGGTCGAGAACCGAGAACGGACGAACGTTCGGCATCTCGTCAGTGGTGACGTCGACCACGCCGTCGACTTGGTGGTCTGCGATCTGTCGTTCATCAGCATGACCAGAGTCATTGGCGCACTTGTGTCGGCAGCGGAAGAACACGCCGAGTTCGTGCTGCTGGTAAAGCCTCAGTTCGAAGCGGGGAAGCAGGAAGCAAGCCGAGGCAAGGGCGTCATTCGTGACCCCGAAGTCTGGGGGCGCGTGATTCGTGAGGTGGTCGCGGCATGCAGAGCCGCTGACGTGGGCATCATGGATGTCATGGCATCGCCGGTACGAGGTCCAGAGGGCAACCGAGAGTTCCTGGTTCATGGTTGGCGCGGTCGCGCCCCGTCTCTGACCGATCAGGTCATTGCCGACGTCGTGGCGGCCACTGCCGGCGAGGAGGCTCGGCGGTGACCGAGGCTCAGTCCGTATTGCTCGTCGTCCATCCTCACCGTGAGAATGCAGCGGCAACTGCCCGTCAGCTCGGTGAGTGGCTGCAGAGCGAGGGCCATCGCGTTTTGATGGACCGCCAGCACGCAGGCCTCGTAGGACTCGATGACGCCGCGGTTGACGCAAGGGATCTCGGCCGTGGGGCAGATCTTGCCGTCAGCATCGGTGGCGACGGCACGATGCTTCACACCGTGTCGTTGGTCGCGGAGCACGGGGTACCTGTGCTTGGTGTCAACAGCGGCAGACTCGGCTATCTCACCGAGGTCGAGCGTGAAGGTGCAAAGGATGCTTTGCTGGCCATCTTCGCTGGCACGCATCGGGTCGATTCGCGTATGCGAATCGACTTCGTGGTGACTTCTCGTGACGGTGAGAGGTCTGGCCCGTGGACGGCGTTGAACGAAGGCGTTGTCGAGAAACGGGCGCAAGGCCACACGGTGCACCTCGCCGTGGACTTCGACGGAGAGCGATTCACGAACTACTCCGCCGACGGTCTCATCGTCGCGACCGCAACCGGGTCGACCGCGTATTCGCTCTCGGCTCGAGGACCGATTCTCGATCCGGAATTGAGGGCACTGCTTTTCACGCCCGTGTCTCCTCACATGTTGTTCGACAGGTCGCTCGTGCTCAAGTCCGTCAGCGAGATCGCCATCACGGTCACCGGCGACCGCGACGCGACGTTGTCAGTTGATGGCAGAGCAACCGCGACGCTGAAGGACGGGGATACGGTGATGGCCACTGAATCGACGGTTGAGGCCAAGCTCGTCACCTTCGACAGCCGAAGCTTCCATGCCGTCCTGAAATCCAAGTTCGGGCTACGCGAACATGCGCCCGGGGAGGAAGTCTGAGGTGTTGGTCGAACTGTCCGTTCGTGACCTCGGCGTCATCGAGGAACTGTCGCTCGTTCTCGATGAGGGAATGACGGCCCTCACCGGCGAGACCGGAGCAGGAAAGACGCTCGTTGTCCAGGCCATCCAGTTGCTGATGGGCGGGCGCACCGACCCCAGCCTCGTCCGCCCTGGAGCAAAGGAAGCCGTCATCGAGGGCAGATTCGTCGTCGGCGATGACGAGGTCGTGATGACCAGGGTGATTCCTGCCGATGGCAGGAGTCGGGCCTACGCGAACGGTCGCATGGTCAGCGCTGCCGACCTCGGAACAACCGGGGAGCGTCTCGTCGATCTTCACGGGCAGCACGCGCACCAGTCGCTGCTGTCGTCGGCGGTCCAGCGTCGATCCCTCGACTCGCACGGCGAGATCGACTTGGGAGCTCTGTCCTCAGCTCGGGCTCATCTCAGCGACGTCAAGTCGAAACTTGTCGAGTTGGGAGGCGATGCGCGGAGTCGGGCCCACGAGATCGACCTGCTTCGCTATCAACTCGAAGAGCTGACAGAGGCAGCGCTCGCCGATGACGACGAAGACCAGCGACTCGAACGTGAGGCCGACCTGCTCAGCGATGCCGCCGGTCACATCGAGGCCGCCGGCGTGGCGCGCACAGTTCTCAGCGAGGAGCGAGGGGCCCTTGACAGGATCGGAGAAGCACTCGCGGCCTTGGCATCACGACGCCCGTTTGAGGCGGCGGCAGAACAACTCAGGAGCGTGCAGGCCGAGCTCGAGGATGTTTCGTCCCAGGTCAGGGACATTGGCGAGCTCATCGAGGATGACCCGGAGCGCGCAGCGGAGATCAGAGCCCGGCGCCAGCTCATCCGCGACCTGACCCGGAAATACGGCGACACCGTTGCCGAGGTACGCGAGTTCGAGGCCGACGCTTCGGAGCGACTCGATGGCTTGCTCAGGCACGAGGAACTGGCAGCAGAGTACGAGGAGGCGCTCGATGAGGCCGGCCGTCAGGTGGCGCACGAGGCAAAGCGCGTCGCCGACGCCAGAAGGATCGCGGCCGCGCCGTTGGCCGAAGCAGTCACCGCAGGTTTCGAGGACCTTGCCCTCACCCGAGCAACGCTCGATGTCGCCGTTCGTGGCGAAGAGCCCTGCGATGACATCGAATTTCTGTTCGCTGCGAACAGCGGGTCTGCTGCACTTCCGTTGTCGAAGGTCGCGAGCGGAGGTGAGTTGGCGAGAGTGATGCTGTCGCTTCGGCTCGTGTTGTCGGCCGGTCCAGAGACACTCGTTTTCGACGAGGTCGACGCCGGCATCGGGGGTGAGGCGGCTATCGCGGTCGGTGGCGCTCTCGGCAAGCTCGGAGGTGATCACCAAGTTCTTGTGGTCACACACCTTCCGCAGGTGGCTGCTTTTGCCGACCAGCATGTTGTGATCACAAAGACCGACGATGGCGTCGGCGTCCAGAGTTCGGCCAGTCACATCGATGGCGAAGAACGAGTCATCGAGTTGGCACGCATGCTCGCGGGTCGCCCTGACAGCGCAGCGGGTCGAGAACATGCCGGGGAGTTGCTCTCGATGGGCGACGACGTCCGGTCGTACCGGGAAACATGAGGCGCTGATGGTTCGTCTTCGCCGCCGCGCTGTCCCCGCCGTCGATGGAGCTGTCAGCGGTCGCGCCCGCAGAGACCGAAGAACCAAGGATCTGATCCCACGCCTCCACGACGGAGACGTCGCTCTCATCTATCACCAGGACATCGATCACGTCGCAGCCGAAGGCCTCATCGCTGCGGGTGCGGTCGCAGTGGTCAATGCGGCGTCGTCGATGTCGGGTCGATACCCGAGTCTCGGCGCCATGACGCTGGTCAAGCAGGGCATCCCACTTCTGGACGAGGTCGGGTCCGAGACGCTGAACGACATCGAAGAAGGCTCGATGGTCACCGTCGAGGGTGACGACCTCCTCATCGACGGTCAACAGATGGGTCACGGCGTCCGTCAGGACCTCGAGTCGATCGAGCTGCGTTACGACCAGGCCAAAGAGGCGGTGAACGACCAGATCGCCGAATTTGCCGCCAACACCCTCGAGTACATCGCCAATGAGCCCCACCTCATCACCGAGCGGCCGACCGTTCCTGATCTTCGCGTCGAGATAAATCAGCGCCACGTGCTGGTTGTCGTTCGGGGCCTCGACTACCGCGAAGACATGCTGGCGCTCCGAAGGATCGGCTATGTCCAGGATCTTCGACCCATCTTGATCGGTGTCGACGGAGGAGCTGACGCGTTGCTCGAGAACGGCTACAAGCCAGACATCATCATCGGCGACTTCGATTCGGTCACCCAGGATTCGTTGCGTGTCGGCGCCGATCTGGTCGTCCAGGCCTATCCCGGGGGCGAGGCACCGGGAACGAAGCGGTTGGAGCGACTCGGATTCGATTACAAAGTGATGGAGTCGGTCGGCACCTCAGAGGACATCGCCCTGCAGCTCGCGTTCGAGAAGGGGGCGGAGCTCATCGTGCTGGTGGGAAGCCACACATCCCTGGTTGACTTCCTCGACAAGGGAAGAGAGGGCATGGCTTCGACATTCTTGACCAGGATGAAGGTCGCTCCGATCCTGGTCGACGCCAAGGGTGTGTCGCACCTGTACCGAACGCAGGTCCGCAAGCGAGACCTCACGTTGCTTGTGCTGTCGGCGCTGTTCACGATCACGGTGATCGCCATTGTCACTGAACCGATCCGGTTGGTCCTCAGAACGCTCTGGCTGAACTTCTCGTGATCAATCTCAGGTATCACATCGTCTCGATCGTCGGCATCTTCCTTGCGCTCGGCATCGGAGTCGCGCTCGGCTCGACCTTCATCGATGGTGTCGTCGTCGCCGAACTCGAGGAACGAGTCGACAACATCGATGAAGACAGGAACAATCTGCGCGACGACCTCGATGTCGCCAGAGACGAGTTGGCCGACGTCGTCTCGGCCCAGGCCGCTCAGGACGTTGCCGCGATCCCGTTGCTCGGCGGAGGGCGACTCACCGATGTTCCTGTGATGATCATCGCGGCTGAAGGTGTCGATCCCGCTGCGTTCCAGACCATCAGGGCTGCGATCCTCGGATCAGATGCGGAGTACGAAGGCACTCTGTGGCTCACCGATCGCCTGAACCTGTCCGACGGCGACAACCGGGCTGATGTTGCCGTGACCCTCGGGCTCGTCGACGACGCAGAGACGCTCGTTCGTGTGGCTCTTGAGACGCGACTGGTGACGGCGCTCTTCCCGCCGGCGCCCGAGACCGTCGGCAACGTTCTCGGTGGGACAGCCGTCGACATAGCGGGAGAACTGCTCGCCTCCGCCGACGCCGAGTTGTCGGTAGCGCCTCCGGTGATCCAGGGTGGCCTTGATTCGGTGCTCACCCAGCTTCGCGATGCCGCCTTCGTCGTGTACGACAACGAGTTCGCCGCAACGGGAGCTCTCGACCAGGTTCCTGCCCACGGCACTCGCTTTGTGCTCGTGTCGAACGCCGAGGCGGACCTCGATCCTTCGGAGATCTTCGTTCCGTTGTTCGATGCTGTGGTCGAAGAGGGCCTCGACGTGACGATCGTGGCCCTTGAGCCTGCTCCGCTCGATGACAACGCTGATGCAACATCTTTTGTCTCGATGATCCGGTCGAACCCTGATTACCGCTCGACATTTGCCACCGTCGATCACGCAGCGACGTTCAACGGAACGTTGGCTGCCCTGGTCGTCACCGACACACGCGAAGTGCTTCACCTCGGAACCAGTCCCGACGCGCTGGCAGAGCTTCCTCCGGCGTGATCGTTGCCATCGTCCCCGCACTGAACAGCGAGGACACCGTCGCCGCAACGGTCCACGCCCTCGGTTCGATCGCCCAGGTGGAGTCCGTCGTAGTCGTCGATGACGGATCGAGCGACGCAACCGCCGAGGTGGCGAGGAACGCCGGGGCTGACGTTGTCGTGCTCGACGAGAATCGAGGCAAGGGTGGAGCGGTGTCGGCTGGTGTGAGAGCGATCGATGGCGTCGAGGTCGTGCTGTTGGTCGACGCCGACACCGGCGACACTGCCAAAGCCGCGGCCGCGCTCATCGGTCCTGTGGTCGACAGATCAGCAGCGATGACGGTGGCGGTTGTTCCTGACGCTGCCGGCCGTGGTGGCTTCGGACTCGTGGTCGGGGTTGCGAGGGAGGCTTTGTTACGGGCGACCGGCCAGAAGTTCGCGGCGCCGCTGTCCGGTCAGAGAGCCATCCGCAAGGACGTGCTCGACCAAGTCGAGTTGGCGCCGAGATTCGGTCTCGAAGTCGGGCTCACGCTCGACGTGTGCGAACTCAACGAAGTCGTCATCGAGGTCGAGGCCGCCTTCGACCACCGACACACAGGACGAAACTTCGCTGGCTTTCTGCATCGCCTCGGGCAAGGAAAGGACGTGGTGAGAGCCTTGACTGGGCGCGTGGGCCTGCGAAGGACGGCGTCATCGGTGGTGGTTTCGCTGTGGAAACGGGTCCGACCGTGATCGTTGTCGTGGTGTTTCTCGGAGCAGCAACCTGCGCCGCGGTGCTGTGGGCCGTCATTGGTCCAGCGCTGTCGAACGAACGATTCCTCAGGTCGAACTATCGCAACGCTTCCTTGAGCGGCATCGGTGGCGTCCCTGTCGTGGTCGTCGGCGCACTCGGTTCGATGGTCGTCCTCATGTCGGTCAGCGTCGAGACGCTCGATGCCACCGTCGGCTTCGCTGGATTTCAGCTGGCGGTCGGGTTCGGTGTCCTCGGCTTCCTGGATGACATCGGGGGCCAGGCCGGCGGTGGAGGGCTTGTCGGCCACCTCCGCGAGCTGAGATACAAGAGGGTCACCACAGGGCTCGTGAAGATGGTCGGTGGGTTGCTGTGGTCGTTGTTGGCTTCTGCGCTTGTCACCGAGGGAGGCGCATCAGGTGTGTTGCGCAACGCAGTGCTGCTTGCAGCTGGTGCGAACCTCGCCAACTTGTTCGATCGAGCGCCTGGTCGCTCGGTCAAGGTCGCCTCGCTGGTGTCGGTTGGGCTGTTGGTAACCGTCGGACTCGAGCCCACACTCGTGCCTGCTGCGCTGGCTGTCGGGGCTGCATGCGGATTGCTCTGGTTCGAGATGCGAGAACAGATGATGCTCGGCGACACCGGCGTGAATGTCGTGGGAGCAATGGTTGCTTTGTCGGCTGTGGTCTCTCTCGGCTCGACGGCATTGTGGGTCGGTATGGGAGTCGTCCTCGGTTTGAACGTTCTCAGCGAGATCGTCTCGTTCTCCAGAGTCATCGCAGCTTTGCCTCCGTTGAGGTGGATCGACGCGCTCGGGCGGCTGAAATCGTGACAGGTCGCGTCGGCCCAGGTCAGGGTTCACTTCGATCTGGTCGACCGGTCCGCGGCTTGATGCGGCTACCCTCCCCCGAAGTTCGTGAGCGGTCAGAATGGACTCGGTCGATCAACAGCTGAAGGAGTTCGTGTGGTCAAGCACATCTTCGTGACAGGTGGAGTCACCAGCTCCCTCGGCAAGGGGCTCACTGCTTCCTCGCTCGGCCGACTTCTGAAGGCCAGAGGTCTGCGGGTCACGATGCAGAAGCTCGACCCCTACATCAACGTCGACCCCGGCACGATGAACCCATACGAGCATGGTGAGGTCTTCGTCACCGACGATGGCGGCGAAACCGACCTCGACCTCGGCCACTACGAGCGGTTCACCGACGAGAGCCTCAGTCGCGACAGCAATGCGACTACCGGTTCGATCTACCAGGCTGTTCTGGCAGCTGAACGAAGGGGTGACTACCTCGGCAAGACAGTGCAGGTCATCCCGCACATCACCGACGAGATCAAGTCACGCATCACCCGCCTCGCCGGAGCCGACGTGGATGTGGTCATCACCGAAGTGGGTGGAACTGTCGGCGATATCGAGATCCTGCCGTTCGTCGAAGCCATCCGTCAGTTCCGGCTCGACGTTGGTCGTCAGAATGTGTTCTACGTGCACGTCACGCTCGTGCCCTTCATCGGCCCTGCAGGCGAGCAGAAGACCAAACCAACGCAGCACTCGGTCACCGAACTCAGAAGCCGGGGGATTCAGCCTGACGCCATCGTGCTTCGCAGTGAGAACGCTGTCGAGGAGGGCCTCCGTGACAAAATCTCACGTCTGTGTGACGTCGAATCACGAGCCGTCGTCAACGCCGCAGACGCGAAGAATCTCTATGAGATCCCGCTGGTTCTGCACGAGGAGGGGCTCGACAAGATCATCTGCGAGCACTTCGGCTTCGACGAGATGCCCATCGACCTCAGCGAGTGGGAAGCCCTCGTCGAACGGGTCGAGGCCGCAACGACGCCGGTGAGAATCGGCATCATCGGGAAGTATGTGCAGCTTCCTGACGCATACCTGTCCGTCGTCGAAGCGCTGAAGCACGGCGGATATCACCATGGCGCCAAGGTCGAGATCGAATGGATTCAGGCCGAGGAGGTCGAGGGTCTCCTGGCCGAGGACCGCCTTCGCGATCTCGACGGCCTCGTGATCCCCGGCGGATTCGGCGAGCGCGGTTCCGAAGGAAAGATCGAGGCGGCTCGGTACTCGCGAGAGAACAACATCCCGTGTCTCGGGTTGTGCCTCGGCTTGCAGGTGATGACCATCGAAGTGGCGAGGAACGTGCTCGGTCTCGCAGGTGCCAACAGCACCGAGTTCGAACCGTACGGTCCGCACCCCGTCATCGACCTGATGGACGCCCAGCGTGACGTGACCGACATGGGCGGCACGATGCGTCTCGGCACCTACCCTGCCAAGCTGGCCGACGACAGTATCGTCGCCGCCATCTACGGATCGCTGCTGGTGTACGAGCGACACCGCCATCGTCTCGAAGTGAACAACGACTACCGCAGCCGTCTTGAGGAGGCAGGGCTCCGTTGCAGTGGCCTGTCGCCCGACGAACGCCTCGTCGAGTTCGTCGAACTCCGCGATCACCCCTTCTGGGTCGGCACACAAGCTCATCCAGAACTCAAGTCACGACCGAACCGACCGGCTCCTCTGTTCAGAGGGCTCATCGGCGCAGCCTTGGCCCGTAGCGAAGGACGAAACCCGCACCTGATCGACCTCGACGTTCCTTCGGAACATCGGTGATCAACTCCGGTCCTCAATCGCCGATGGGGAGAGGTGAGTCCGATGTCGAGAAACGATCTCCCTGAGAACGGCCCGCCAGCCAATCTCTTGTCCTCGAATCCCATGTCCTCGAATCCCATGTTCGAGAACACCGGAGAGACGGTCAGGTATCAGGGCCGCATGGTCAAGATGTCCACCATGCATTGGCAGGGCCCAGATGGCGAGCGATTCGACCGCGACTGCGTCACCCACCCTGGCGCTGTGGCCGTGGTTCCGGTTCTGGACGACGGCAGCGTGGTACTCGTACAGCAGTTCAGAACCCCTCTGTGCGCCGACATGCTCGAGTTACCCGCTGGCATCATGGACAAGCCGGGTGAAACCGCCATCGACGCGGCGGCGCGAGAACTGCTCGAAGAAACGGGCTACGTCGCCGAAGAACTGATCGAACTCGGCGTGATCCATACGGCCCCTGGCTGGTCGACGGAAAAGATCACGATGTTCCTCGGTCGGGGACTTCGAGCCGAAGAGCGCGCCGTTGACGGCATCGAGGAGCAGTACATGAGCACTGTCATCCTCGGTCCGGACCAATTCGACGTGTTGATGAACGCCGGCGAACTGACCGACGCCAAAACCGTGCTTGGCGTGCTCATGGTTCGCGCCAGGACCTGACCCGGGTAGCGCCGTGGGGGAGCACGAGGCGCAACCGAGTTCGGCAGCTGTTGATGAATTCCTGAGCTGGCTTGCCATCGAACGAGGCAGAACGGCGAACACCGTAGCGGCCTACCGGCGCGATCTGTTGACGTACTCCTCGTTCATCGACGAACGTCACGCGACGATCGAGACGGCGACCGAAGATGACGTGGTTGCGTTCATCGATCGCCTTCGGCAGCTCAGCAGGGCACCGTCCACGGTTGCCCGCGCAACCGTGGCGGTCCGGTCGTTGCACCGGTTCATGGCCCAGGAGGGAGTGGTCGACGTCGACCCCTCAGCTGGTCTCGACGTCCCGAGGGTGCCGCGAGGATTGCCGCGAGCGCTTTCGGAGCAACATGTCATGGCCCTGCTGGCTTCGCCGGTCGGGGGAGAGCCGCTTGCGCTTCGCGATCGCGCCATGCTCGAGACGCTGTACGGCACCGGCCTTCGCATCTCAGAACTCGTCGGGCTCTCGCTGTTCGATGTCGATGTCGATGGCGGCCTGGTACGAGCGTTCGGCAAAGGTCGCCGGGAGCGCGTCGTCCCGCTCGGCCGCCATGCAGTAGCGGCGCTGCGCGATTGGCTCTCAGGAGCGGGCCGAGGTGCGATCGTCGAGGGAAGAGTCTCGTCGCGCGATGCCGCCGACGCTGTCTTTCTGAACGCCAGGGCCGGCCGGCTGACACGTCAAGGGGCGTGGCTCGTCGTCAAGAAACATGGCGATCGCGTGGGAATTCCCGGTGAGGAACTCACACCCCACGTCCTGCGCCACTCCTGTGCGACGCACATGCTCGATCATGGCGCCGACATCAGGTCCGTCCAGGAAATGCTTGGCCACGTGTCGATCTCGAGCACGCAGCGATATACCGCCGTGTCCCAAACGCGATTGCGCGAGGTGTATGACGCAGCGCACCCTCGCGCCAGAGGCGCGTGATGCCGTGAGCACACGCCGATGAGGCAACATGGCACTGTGATTCGCCATCCGTCAGCCACTCCCGCGTGAGCGAGACAGCGCTCGCTGTGTCGCTGGTCGCCGTGCTCATTCCTTCGGTGATCCTTCACGAAGTCGCCCATGGATGGGTGGCCGACATGCTCGGCGACGACACCGCTCGTCGTGCCGGCCGCATCAGCTTGAACCCGATGCGACACATCGACCCATTCGGCACGGTGCTGTTACCGCTGTTTCTCGCCCTGGTTGCGCCATTCGTCATCGGCTACGCGAAACCGGTTCCGGTCGTGATGACCCGCCTCAATCGGCCTCGACGCGATCCGTTGCTCGTCGCACTCGCCGGCCCCGCGACCAACCTCTCGCTTGCCGGACTGGCGATCGTGGTCTTCCGCGTCGCGAGGCCTGAGGCCGAGACAGTGTTGTGGTGGGTCCTGGCCATCGTGACGGTGGTCAACGTGGTCCTCGGCTTGTTCAATCTCCTTCCGATTCCGCCCCTCGACGGATCGGCGCTGATCGAGTTCACACTTCCGGTCAGGTGGCGCCCCGTCTGGTACCGCGTTCGCATGTACACCCTTCCAGTGTTCCTGGTCGTATTGATCTTGTTCAGGGATCTTCTCGACCCCATTTTCAAGTGGGCGGTCGACCTGTGGAGAGCTCAACAGTGATGGCTCGGTCCCGTCATCTTGTTCGTAGATTCGTTCAGACGGTGCGGGGAAGAGAACCGACACCCAACGATCTCGAGTGGGTCGCTGGTCGGCTCAGCAGCGCCGAAAAGGCTTTATTCGATCGGATGACAGCGACAGATCAAGCTCATGCC
Organism: Actinomycetota bacterium; assembly: GCA_014238065.1. GTDB lineage: Bacteria > Actinomycetota > Acidimicrobiia > Acidimicrobiales > Poriferisodalaceae > JABABU01. The sequence continues at coordinate 160,576 of JABABU010000036.1, read as the reverse complement.
GTAGAAGTGGCTCGGCTCACAGAGTGCTGTGGTGCCGGCGTCGATGGCAGAACGCCCGATTGGGCGATTCCTGCGGCGTTGTTGCACGACATCGGCAAGATCGAATCCGGAACAGGGGTCGCGGGCCGGGTGATTGCAACCATCATCGATCCGATGCTGCCGGCGAGAATCGCAGCTGCGATGCAGAGCGCGCCTGGCATGGTTGGCGCCATCGGCAGACATCTCGCCTATCCGGCTCGCGGAGCGAGTCTCCTTGGAGCCGCTGGGAGCAATCAGCACGTCAGGTCATGGGCGGCTCAGCACCACTTGCCGTCGGCCGAGTGGACGGTGCCCGTCGAGGTGGGGCAGCTGCTACAAAGCGCTGACGATCGCGCGTCATGACAGGTGGCAGCGGAGGGGCGCTGGGCGTCGACTCGACGACCGTTCCCAGGCTACGAGGTGTGAGCCACGAACTCGCCGTGGTTCCGGTCGCAGCCATCGGGGTGTTCGCCGTTCTTGCCGCTGAAGGGAGATTGGCGGCTACGGCGCTTGCCGCGCACGTGGTGATGCTCCTGCTGCTGCTCTCTACGAGCGCGATCTACCACCGGCATTGTTCGACCGAGCGCGGCCGCACACGGGCCAGGAGAGCCGATCACGCGGCGATCTTTGGCCTGATTGCCGGGTCATATGTGCCCATCAGCCTTCTTGGGGTTCCGCGGTGGGTCGGTGTTCCTGTCCTCGTTGCGGCCTGCGCGGTCGCGCTCGGAGGGGCGCGCCTGAAAATGGGCCTCGAACTCGGCCAGGACCGCTTCCACAGCTGGATGTACGCAGCGTTGGCGTCGGGTGGGGTGCTTCTGTTGCCGTGGCTCGTCGGCGATGTCGGCCTCTTCACAGTGATGTGGATCGTGATGGGTGGCGCCGCCTATGCGGTTGGCGGCATCGTTTTGATCAGGAAGCGGCCGAATCCGTGGCCGAGGACGTATGGGTTTCACGAGATCTGGCACACTGCGGTCCTGATGGGTGCCTTCTGCCATCTCGGCGTGAGCATCTCGCTCACATGAGGTGGTGAAGGGACTGTCAGGGCCTGGCCACGAAACCCATAGCGCTTCGGGCACGCTCCAAGACGTTTCCGGCGAGAGCTTGAGCTTTCACTGCGCCCAGCTCTATGAGGCGTGACAACTCGGCAGGATCGGCGAGCAGCTCGGCCCTGCGGTCCTGGATCGGGCCTATGACTTCGAGGACTGCTTCGGCGGTGGCTACCTTGAGGTCGCCGTAACGGTCGTACTCGTTCGCCACCGATTCCGGGTCCGAGTTGGTGACCGCGGCGAGAATCGACAAGAGGTTGGAGACGCCTGGTTTGTTCTCGACGTCGAAGCTGACCTCGGAACCCGAGTCGGTCACTGCTCTCTTGAACTTCTTGACGATCGAGTCACGGTCTTCGAAGAGCTGAACACAACCGGCCATCGACGCCGAACTCTTCGACATCTTCGACTGAGGCTCCTGCAGGTCCATCACCCGCGCCCCGACCTTCGCGATGGCTGCGGCAGGCACCACGAACGTCTCGCCGTAGCGGCTGTTGAAACGTTCTGCGACATCGCGGGTCAACTCCAGGTGCTGCCGCTGGTCGTCGCCAACCGGAACACGGTCGATGTCGTACAGCAGGATGTCGGCTGCCATGAGGGCCGGATAGGTGAACAGGCCTGCGCTGATGTGTGCATCACTTCTCGCCGATTTGTCCTTGAACTGCGTCATCCTGCTGAGTTCACCGAAGGCGACAGTGCATTCGATGAGCCAGGCCAGTTCGGCATGTTCGTGCACATGGCTCTGCACGAAGATGATGCACGTCTCCGGATCGAGTCCGACCGCAATCAGGGCAGCGATGGCCTCGAGCGTTTTCTGGTGCAGCTCTGCGGGGTCCTGGCGAAGCGTGATCGCATGAAGGTCCACGGCGCAGAAGAGTGAGTCGTGCTCGTGTTGGTCGACGACCCAGTGTCGAAGCGCCCCGAGATAGTTCCCGAGCTGGAACTCGCCTGTTGGCTGTATGCCCGAAAAGACCCGAGTCATGAGTGCCCTTTGTCGTGCGGTGATATGGAGTGGTCGTTCAAGAACGGTACCGAAGTGCGCCCAGAACCTTGTCCAATTTCCTGCGGTCGTCGACAAGCAGCCAGAGTTCGTCGGTCCTGTTGGTCGTGAGGGTGAGACCTGCGGTTCGTCGCGTGAACGGCTCGAGTTCGACCGCGGCGATGTCGTCGAAGCCGAGCACGATGGCGTGGGTGGACCCACCCGCCTTCTCGGCAATCCATTCGATGCCGCTCGGAGCGACTCGGAGCCACCCTCTCATGAAGCCACCTGTGATGCGGTTGGCGGCCGTTCGCCGAACGAGGGGAGCGCTCTTGCGGAACGTGGCTGAGGAAGGCGCTACGGCAAGCGATGCGCGTCCCTCCCACCTTCGTGCATCCCTGATGCCGGTTCGGGAAAGAGCCTCAATTCTTGCCGCATCATCGTGTCGTGGTCGTGAGCCGAGCCGGCGGAGCAATGCTCGTCCGGCCGACATCGCAAGGCGGCTAACGGTGTGTAATGGACGTTTCATGCGCTCTGCTGAGATCACTCTTCGCCATTCGTCGGCTGTGGTCGGATCGGCCCTCAAGCGCCGATCGGCGGGCCATTTGGTGCTGCGGCGAGAGGACATACAACCAAGTATCTCGCGAATGACGATGGTGTGATTTCGCGGGGGTAGACTGGTTCATATGCCTTATGCCGTTCAGACCTCTGTGTTCGAGGGGCCGTTCGACCTTTTGCTGCATCTCATTCTTCGAGAGCAGGTCGAACTGTATGACGTGTCGTTGCACACGATCATCGATGCCTACCTGGCAGAACTCGATGGTCTGCTCGTGGCAGCAGAAGGTGGGGGGTCGTCGATCGATCTCGAGGTCGCCACCGAGTTTCTCCTCATCGCTGCAACACTCATCGAGCTGAAGACGCGGAGGCTGCTGCCGGCGTCCGACGATGGAGATCTCGACGACGAACTCGCCATCTGGGAGGAACGCGACCTGTTGCTGGCCAGGTTGCTCGAATGCAAGACTTTCAAGAATGCGGCGGCCGCGATGCGCGGTATTGCCGATGATGCGGGTCTGTCTTTCGCTCGCACCGCAGGACCAGATGAACGTTTCCACGATCTGGCCCCGGACTTGCTCGCCAGTGTCGTTCCCCACGATCTGCGTCGAGCGTTTCTGGCTGCGATCGCGCCCAAACCGGTCGTCAGGGTCGAGACCGATCACATCGCCCCCATCAGAGCCTCGGTCACCGATGCGGTCACCGAGTTGCTCGAAGAACTTCCGAGGGCTGGCAAGATCACCTTCCGCTCCCTCACCGGTTCGCTGGTCGAGCGTCTCGATGTGGTCGTCCGGTTCCTGGCCGTGCTCGAGTTGTTCAAGAGCGGCCATGTCGAACTCGACCAGATCGCGAACTTCGGTGACCTCGTCATCCGCTGGGTCGGCGAGGGCGACAACCGCCCGCTCGAATTCGCCGTCGACGTCTACGAAGGGTGAGTTCGTGACCTCTGAAACCTCACGCGAGACAGTCGCAGCCCTCGAAGCGGTGCTTTTGGCAGCTGACACACCAGTCGATCCGCAGCTGCTCGCACAGCTACTCGAGATCGGTCAGCAAAAAGTCGAAGATCTCTGCCATGAGCTCGCGACTGAGTACGGAGCGCAGGGCCGCGGGTTCACGATCGCCAAAGTGGCAGGTGGATGGCGATTCCAGACAACGACCGAACAGGCTCCCTATGTCGAGCGTTACGTGCTCGAAGGCCAGTCGGCGAAGCTATCTGCAGCCGCCATGGAGACCCTCGCCATAGTGGCGTACAAGCAGCCCGTGTCTCGTGCCCAGGTCAGCGCGATCCGAGGGGTGAATGTCGACGGTGTGATGCGGAGCCTGCAGACCCGGGGCTATATCGCTGAGATAGCCCGTGACAGTGGGCCAGGTCAGGCCGTCTTGTACGGCACGACTGAATTGTTTCTCGAGAAGCTCGGCTTGAACGAGCTGGACGAACTGCCTCCACTCGGCGCATTCGTCCCCGATTCTAGTGTCGTCGAGGCACTCGAGAACGGGCTGAAGACCCCTGAAGAACAGGAGATGTCGCGCGCCGCTGTGACTCGTGGGATCGATCCAGCAGACATGGTGATGGCCATCGAAGCAGCGAACGACGTGATGACCGAGAGTCCCCCTTCAGGCGACGATGTCGAACCCGCAGGAGGGTGAGCGTCTCCAGAAGATTCTGGCCAGGCTCGGTGTCGGTAGTCGGCGGGTCTGCGAAGACTTGATCCGAGATGGTCGCATCACGGTCAATGGCGAGGAAGCCTCGCTCGGCCAGCGGGTTGATGTCGACAACGATCATGTCGAGATCGACGGTTCACCGGTTCCGGTGCGACCAGACCTGGTTCACCGGTTGTTGCACAAGCCGGCGAAGGTGGTCTGCACTTCAGACGACCCTCAGGGCCGGACGACTGTGGTCGGCCTCATGCCAGACGATGTGCGGGTTTTCCCGGTTGGCCGCCTGGACTACGAGACCGAGGGCTTGTTGATCATGACCAACAACGGCGACCTCGCCCATCGGCTGACGCATCCGTCGTTCGGCGTCGACAAGGAGTACCTCGCTCACGTCGATGGAACACCGGACCGTGGCGCGGTGAAGGCCCTTCGGGAAGGTGTCGAGCTCGAAGATGGCATCACTGCCCCCGCCAAGATCTCTGTGCTGCAAGACGGCTTGGTCCGGTTGGTGATTCATGAAGGCCGGAATCGTCAGGTTCGCAGAATGTGTGAAGCAGTGGGCCATCCTGTGCTGCGTCTCGTCCGCACCCGCATCGGCCCGATCAGTGATCCTGGCCTTGCCGCTGGTTCGTGGAGAGAACTGTCTCACGCAGAAGTGACCGATCTCTACAGATCCTCCGGTGAGATTCGGTACGATCACGGCCCGTGAGCAGAGTGCAGGCCATTCGCGGCGCAACCACCTTGGACGCCGACACTTCAGAGCAGATGCTCGAGCGTGTGGAGGAGATGATGTCTTTGCTCTACTCCGAGAACGGTCTCGTCGACGACGACGTGGTTTCGGCATGGTTCACCGCCACACCCGATGTGCATTCGATGTTTCCGCCGGGCGCGGCGAGAGCTACGGTCGGAATGACCGATGTCCCGATGATGGGGGCCACCGAGATGGCCGTCGATGGTGCGCTCGGGCTGTGTATCAGGGTGATGCTGCATGTGTCGACGTCACGTCCCCGCCGAGAGCTTCGCCACGTGTACCTGCGCGGGGCGATCGCGTTGCGACCGGATCTGACCCATGGCTGACGGACGACGTGCCAACGTTGTCGGTCTCGGGCTCATCGGAGGGTCGATCGCTCGCGCTCTGCTCGATCACGGATGGCAGGTGAGTGGTCACGACCTCGACGAGGCCCTGGCGCACAGGGCTGCAGATGCGGGTTACTGCAGTGCCGTCGGCGTCGACGAGGCAGCCGAGATCAGCTTCGTCGCTGTGCCTGCCGGTGGAGTCGCAGAGGTGGTGAAGGAACTGCTGGTCACCACCACGGGAGTGATCACCGATGTGGCATCGGTGAAGGGCCCTGTCGTGGAAAGCGTCGACGATCGCCGGTTCGTTGCCGGCCATCCGATGGCCGGTAGCGAACAAGAGGGCCTCGACGGGGCCGATCCCGAAATGTTCCTCGGCGCAGCGTGGGTGTTGACACCGACCGAGACCACCGACGATCAGACCTTCGCCAAGGTCGCTTCGGTAGTGCGCTTGCTCGGGGCAGACGTCGTTGCGCTGCCACCGGGCCGCCACGACGAGATGGTGGCGATGGTGAGCCACGTGCCGCATCTTGCTGCTGCGGCGCTGATGCAGCTAGCCGACGAGCGCTCCATCGACCACAGCGCCCTGCTGAGGCTGGCTGCAGGCGGTTTCCGCGACATGACGAGGGTCGCTGCGGGCCACCCCGCCATGTGGCCCGACATCTGCGCCGAGAACCGGACCGCGATTGTCGGAGTACTCGACGCTCTCATCGACCGACTGCACGAGGTGAGGGCCATCGTCGACGAAGTCGACAGAGATCGCCTTCTCGAGATCCTGCACGCAGCCAGGTTGGCCAGGGCAAATCTGCCGGGCAGAGGGACCGATCCTGAGTTCCTGGCCGAGATCAGGGCACCGATTCCGGATCGTCCTGGTGCTGCCGCCGAGATCTTCACTCTCGCAGCAGAGCTCGGCGTCAACATTTTCGACTTCGAGGTCGCCCACTCCCCGGAGGGTGACTTCGGTGTGATGATCATGGTCGTCGACATGGATGCGGCCGACTTGTTCAGGGGTGGGCTGATGGCCCGCGGCTTTCGGCCGGGAGTCCGGAGTCTCGAATGAGTGAGCAGCGCCGCATCGTTCCCTTCGACGGTCCGATCGATGCCGACGTCGTCCTCCCAGGATCGAAGAGTATGAGCAACCGAGTTCTACTCGCAGCGGCTGTAGCGAGAGGCTCGAGCTCGATTTCGGGAATCCTGCGAGCTGAAGACACTGAAGCGATGCTCGGCGCCATTCAAGCGGTCGGCGCGATCGTCGAGTCGACCGGTGATTCGGCTGTCGTCACCGGCAGGGGTGCCTCGGATGACCCCGACAACGAGGTCATGATCGACGCCGTCCAGTCGGGAACGACCTCCCGTTTCATGCTCCCGGTGCTGGCGGCAACTCCGGGCAACTGGGTTCTGACCGGTGACGACCAGTTGCTTCGGCGTCCGTTCGGCAATCAGATCGAAGCGCTGCGTTCGCTCGGGGCCGATATCGCCGAGCTAGGAGAACCTGACCGCCTCCCGTTGCAGATTCGAGGTCGTCGTCTCGCCGGTGGACGTGTACTGCTTCGAGGTGACGTGTCGAGCCAGTTTCTTTCCGGCCTGTTGCTCGCCGCGCCACTGATGACCGAAGGACTTGCGATCGAGGTGACGACAGAACTCGTGTCTCGACCGTACGTCGAGATGACGGCTTCGGTCATGCGACGCTTCGGCGTCGATGTCGGATGCGGTGAGCGTGAGTTCGTTGTCGCTCCGGGCGCTTATCGGGGCACTGACATCGTCGTGGAGCCCGATGCTTCAGCTGCCTCGTACTTCTTCGGCGCAGCTTCAGTGATGGGCGGACGAGTGAAGGTGCTCGGGCTCGGCACTGACAGTATCCAAGGCGATGTCGGGTTTGTCGACGTGCTCGAGACCATGGGCGCAACAGTGACCAAGCGCACCGACTCGATCGAGGTCAGTGTGTCAGGTCGGCTGGCAGGCGTCACTGTCGACATGTCGCAGATCTCCGACACCGCCCAGACACTCGCCGCCGTCGCAGCGACCGCATCGGGCGTGACAGAGGTCGGAGGAATCGGGTTCATCCAGGGAAAGGAAACCCGACGCGTCGACGCAGTTGTCCGCGAGTTGAATCGGCTGGGGATCAAAGCCGACGTGACCGAGGATGGATTCCGGCTCGTCGGCGGCGTGACACGCCCGGCGGTGGTCGATACGTACGACGATCATCGCATGGCGATGAGCTTTGCCTTGCTCGGTCTGGTGTCAGAGGGCATCTCCATCGACAACCCTGCATGTGTCACCAAGACATTCCCGAGCTTCTGGGAAGTGCTCGAATCGCTGCGGCCAGAGCGGAGCATGCTGAAGGTCGTCGCCCTGGACGGTCCTGCAGGGTCTGGTAAGTCGACTGTCGCCACCGCGCTGGCGGCAGAGCTTGGCGTGAGGCATTTCGACACCGGCGCGATGTACAGAGCAGTGGCATACGCAGTTCTCGACAGCGGCGTCGACGTCGAGGACGTGGACGCCGTCGCCGATGTGGCGCGCAGAGTCGACATCAAGATGGACGACAGGGTCGTGGTCGACGGGGTGGATGCCACCACCGCGATCAGGTCTCACGAGGTGACAGCCATCGTCAGCGCAACGTCTGCGATCCCTGCAGTTCGATCCGAGCTGGTGAGGCTCCAGCGCGAATGGGTCGGGCAACAAGATGGTGCCGTTCTCGACGGTCGCGACATCGGCACCGTTGTCTTTCCCGATGCGCCGGTCAAGGCCTTCTTGACCGCTTCGGTGGAAGTGAGGGCCGAGCGCCGCTTCGCGGAGACAACAGGCCAGACTCTCGAGGACATAGAAGCCGACATCGAGCGGCGCGATCACGCCGACTCCACCAGAACCACGAGCCCGCTGAAAGCCGCTGACGACGCCATCATCATCGACACATCCGACCGCGCGGTCGCCGACATCGTCGCTGAGCTGGTTTCATTGACCCGCGCCGCTTGGGAGGAGGAGGGTTCGTGAGCGACAGGCAGGTCATTCGCCCAACCGGGGAAGGTGAGAGTCGATTCGCGAAGATCGTGTACTGGACTTCCCAGCATGCGCTGCTTGGCGTGTTCAAGGTCTACTTCCGGATCACCATCGAAGGGAAGGAGAACCTACCGAAGGACGGCGCGTTCGTACTGGCGCCGATCCATCGCTCGTACCTGGACACGCTTTTGATGTGCATCATCCCTCGTCGTCTCAGGTTCATGGGCAAGGACTCGATGTGGAAGATGAAGTGGTCGGCGTGGCTGCTGTCGACCCTCGGGGGGTTCCCTGTGAGTCGTGACAGCGCCGATCGAGAAGCGTTGCAGACGACCGTTGCTCACATCACCGCCGGCGAACCGACTGTCCTTTTCCCTGAGGGTGAGCGCAAGAGCGGGCCGCGTACCCACCCGCTGAAGGAAGGCGCCGTGTACGTGGCGGCCCGAACTGGTGTCCCGATCGTCCCGGTCGGCATCGGCGGATCCGAGTCGGCGATGCCGAAGGGCAGGAACTTCATTCGCCCGGCCAAGATCCACGTGATTGTGGGCGAACCAGTCCAGCCACCCCCGAAGAAGGAATCTGGCCGCGTCTCGCGGAGGTCGGTGACTGCCGTCACCGACGAACTCCGTGAGGTGCTGCAGGGCCTGTACGACAGGGCTCAGGAACGGTGTGGTCACCCGAACGTGTATCTCCCCGGTAGCGAGCCAGAGTCGGCCGGGTGACCAGGTACGAGCCTGGAACGTACTTCTCGGCTGGCCTGGTCGAAACCGACGCCGAAGTCGCGTCGGCGCTTGCTTCAGAATGGAAGCGCCAACGCGACGGCATCGAGTTGATTGCCTCGGAGAACCACGTCAGCAGGGCAACGCTCGACGCTCTGGCCTCGCCGATCGTGAACAAGACCGTCGAGGGGTATCCGGGGGATCGGTACTACGGAGGTGCCGAGCATGCCGATGTGATCGAGCAACTGGCCATCGGAAGGGCCTGCCATCTGTTCGGCGCGGCCCACGCCAATGTGCAGCCGCACTCTGGAAGTCAGGCGAATCTGGCGGTCCTCTTGGCGTTCCTGAAACCCGGGGACACCATCTTGTCGATGGATCTCTCTGCGGGGGGCCACCTGAGCCACGGTAGCAAGGCGAACTTGTCCGGTAAGTGGATGAACATCGTGCATTACGGCGTCGATGCTGCCACGGGCCGTATCGACATGGATCAGGTCGCGGATCTCGCCGCCGCTCACCGGCCGAAGCTGATCATCGCCGGCGGTTCGGCCTATCCGAGGACGATCGACTTCGAACAGTTCGCAGCCATCGCAACATCGATCGACGCGACGTTCCTGGTCGACATGGCGCACTTCGCCGGTCTCGTCGCAGCGGGCGTGCATCCCGATCCTGTGCCTCACGCAGACGTGGTCACCACGACGACCTACAAGAGCCTGCGCGGTGTGAGAGGCGGCATCGTTCTGACGAAGCATGCTTCGCTCGCCAGAACGCTCGACCGGGCGGTGTTCCCCGGAGTTCAAGGAAGCGTGATGTTGAATCTGGTCGCAGCCAAGGCCGTGTGTCTTGCCGAGGCGGCCCGACCGGAGTTCCGGGTGTACGCCGCTCAGGTGCTCGACAATTCGCGTGCGCTTGCCTCATCGCTCGTCGAAGCCGGGGCCGTGGTGGTGACGGGTGGAACCGACACGCCGATCGTGCTCGTCGACATCAGGGGCCGTGCCTTCACCGGCAAGGACCTCCAGGATCAACTCGACGAGGTCGGCCTGACCGTGAACAAGAACGGAGTGCCTGGCGACGAACGTGGGCCCCGAGAGACGTCAGGAATCCGGCTCGGGTCCTCGGCGGGAACAGCGCGCGGGCTCGGTCGGGACGACTTCGCACAGATCGGACGGTGGATCGCCGACATCATCGGCGTGATGTCGACCGATGGTGACGTTGATGCGGTCGCTCGTCGTGTCGAGACTGGCGTTGCGGAATTGACGGCGGCGTACCCGATGGATGGCGCTGTCGACTAGTTGAGCGGTGTCACCGGCTGAGCGCGGCGAGCACGTCGGATGCCGCGATCTCGCGGTCGACGAGTTGGGGCCGACCGCTCATCGATCCGCCGAGCGTCACGGTCGCGGCCAGGTCGACCGATGACAAGAGCGAGCGAAGTTCGCGCGGCGGAGGGAAGTACTCATCCTCGGTGGTGATGCTGATCTCGTCCACGCCTTGGCGTGGTGACAGTCGATCGATGACCTCGGTCACGAGCTCCTCTGGAGCCGAAGCCCCGGCGGTGACCCCGACATGGCCGACGAGATCGTCAGGGAGCTCGCAGGCGGCATTGATCCTGAACACGCGTGGACAGCCGGACTGGGCGGCGAGTTGTTGCAGAGCTCGTGTGTTGGACGAGTTCGCCGAGCCGATGACGACGACGGCGTCACACCGCGCCGCGATGACCGACAGGGCCCCTTGGCGATTGGTCGTGGCGAAGCAGAGGTCGCTTTTGCCGGGGGTCCACACGTCGGGGAATCGTTCCTTCACGCCCTCGAGCACATCGGCCCAATCGCGGTGGCTCAGCGTGGTCTGAGCCAGGACGGCAACGGGGCTTTCCAGACTCGGCAGCTCGTCGACGGCTTCGATGTCCTCGACGAGATGAATCGAGTTGGGAGCAACGGCCATAGTGCCGACGGCCTCTTCATGGCCTTCATGGCCGATGTAGACGATCTGGTAGCCCTTGCCGGCCCTGATCCGAACCTCGTGGTGGACTTTGGTGACCAACGGGCACACAGCGTCGACGACGTACCCTCCGGATTGGCGGGCATCTTCGACGACCTCCGGTGCCGAGCCGTGCGCGCTGAGCATGACGGGCCGACCGGCAGGAACCTCGGCGATGTCATCGATGAACTCGACGCCGAGCGACCTGAACCGTTCGACGACCAGCCGGTTGTGGACGATCTCGTGGTAGCAGTACACCGGAGGCTCGAAGGTCCGAACCATCCACGCCAATGCCTTGATGGCCATCTCCACGCCGGCGCAGAAGCCTCGTGGTGATGCGAGCAGGACCTTCTCGACGTTCATCTTGGCCCAAGGCTACCGGCGCAGCCGCTGACAAGGTGGCACGCCCGTATCCTTGATGGTGTGTCGCGCCCGAGAATCACCGCTGTCGTCGACGGTTCACCAGCTGCTCGTGCCGGCTTGGGCATCGGCGACGAGATCGTCTCGATCGACGGCGAGGTTCCTCGTGACGTCATCCAGTGGCAGATGCTCGTCGACGAGCCCGACCTCGAGATCGTCATCGACGCCGGCGGCCTCGAGCGGACCTGCGAAATCGAGAAGGCGGCTGGCGAACCGCTTGGTGTCGAGGTTGACGCCGCCTTGTTCGATCGGGTCCAGACCTGCGACAACCACTGCCCGTTCTGCTTCATCTACCAACTACCCAAGGGTATGCGTCGTAGCTTGTACCTGAAGGACGACGACTATCGCCTGTCGTTCCTGTACGGCAACTTCACGACTCTGACGCGGTTCACCGAAGCTGACCTCGAGCGGGTGATCTCAGAGAATCTCTCGCCGCTCTACGTCTCGATCCACGCGACGGATCCTGTTGTGCGTGCAGAACTGCTTCGCAATCGGCGAGGTGGGCTGAGCCTGCGGTGGCTCCGGGTACTGCTCGATCACGACATCGAAGTTCACGGCCAGATTGTCGTGTGCCCCGGCGTCAATGACGCCGATGTGCTCGATGACACGCTGTGCGGGGTGCTCGATGAATATCCAGAGATTGTTTCGGTCGCCGTAGTGCCTCTCGGTGTCAGCCAGTTCTCCAACGAGGCGACGATGCGACAGCACACAACGGCCGAGGCCGAGCAGGTCGTCGACATCGTCGAGTCGTGGCAGGCGACGTTTCTGGACGTTCTCGGACGAAGAATGGTGTTCGCCTCCGATGAGTACTACCTGCTCTGCGATCGACCCTTCCCCGACAGCGCCACCTACGGCGATTTCGACATGCACGAAGATGGCATCGGTATGGCCAGGGCCTTTGAGGCCGAGTTCGACGGATCGGCCGAGTCGTCGATCGGTATCCGCAGCGGCTTCTTCCACGCCGTCGACGGTGCGCCGGCCGCCGGCTACCGCGCTCCACGACTCGACTCTGCGAACTCCCCAAAGCCGCGTGGTCCGAGTCCAGGTGGAGAGTTCACTGCTGGCGCCTTGCCTGACGATCCCGACGCGTTCGGCGGGTCCGGAGTCGAGCCGATCCGCTTGGCCATCGCGTCGGCTCCGGTCAGTGTGTCGTTGAGCCCGCGCCGAGAAGCGAACACCGCGGTGCTCACCTCTCCCTACGGCGCACGGGTGCTCGGCCCCATGATCGAGGTCCTCGATCGTCCCGATGTGCGTGTCGTTCCTGTCGCGAACGAATTCTTCGGAGGCAACATCGGCGTCACCGGCCTGATGGTCGGAGCCGATCTGTCGAGGGTCCTCGCGTCGGAACCCGAAGGCGACCGGTACCTTCTTCCTGACGTGTGTCTCACCGGCGGGCGCTTTCTCGATGGCCTGACGCCGGACGATCTTCCACGCAGGGTTGAAATCGTCGCGACCCACGGTTTCGCCCTCAGAGCAGCACTGGAGCAACGATGAGCGAGTTACCTGTCATCGTCATCGTAGGGCGTCCCAACGTCGGCAAGTCGAGTCTCTTCAATCGCATCATCGGCCGTCGCGCCGCAATCGTCGAAGAGCGGCCCGGGGTCACCCGTGACCGCAAGGAGATGGACACCGAGTGGCTCGGCCGACCGTTCACGATCGTGGACACCGGCGGCTGGATGCCAGGCGGTTCCGATCTCGACGACAAGGTCAGTCGCCAGAGCGAGAAGGCGATGGAAGACGCCGATGCCGTCCTCATGGTGGTGGACATCACCGCAGGTGTCACCGATGACGACGATCGTTTCAGCGAGATCCTGCGCCGCATGGATGTGCCGACGATGTTGGTTGCCAACAAGGTCGACAACCGAGAGCGCGAATACGCCATGTGGGATTTTCTCAGCCTCGGTCTCGGCGAGCCAGTTCCGCTGTCGGCGGTGCACGGCCGCAACATCGGCGATTTCCTTGACAAGGTCATGGCTCTTCTACCGTTGACCGATGCTGAAGAACCTCCGGTGGGCTTTGACGATGGGGATGACGATGCCGTGCTTGCCTCGGTCGCGCTTGTCGGGCGACCGAACGTGGGCAAATCGACGCTGTTCAACCGCCTCATCGGCGATGACCGTTCTGTCGTTCACGACATGCCTGGCACCACCAGGGACTCGGTCGACACCATCGTCGAGACCGATGTCGGAGTGATCAAGTTCGTCGATACCGCTGGCATGCGTCGTAAGGCCCGTATCGACGAGGCCACCGAGTACTACTCGTTCGTGAGAGCGCTGCAGTCGGTCGATGAGTCCGACGTTGCCCTGCTCGTCATCGACGCCACTGAAGGCGTCACTCACCAGGACCAGCGGCTTGCAGAACGGGTCGACGCGTCTGGTTGTCCTGTCGTCGTACTGCTCAACAAATGGGATCTACTCGGCGCCGAGGCCAAGGACGACGTCGACTATCAGGTCGGCCAGCGTCTCCACTTCCTCGGCCAGTCGCCCATTCTCAAGATCTCGGCTCTCAGCGGCAAGGGGGTGCAGCGACTTCTGCCAGCCATCGACGCCGCCATCGACGCCTACCAGACCCGGGTGCCGACCAGGAAGGTCAATGAGATCATCCAACTCGCGCAGTCGGCTCAGCCCGCGCCGCACGGCGGACGGATTCTTTACGCCACCCAGGGGGCAACCGACCCGCCCACGTTCACCTTGTTCTCGAACAAGGACATTCCTGCCTCGTACCTCAGATATCTCGAACGCAGGATTCGAGAAGAGTTCGGTCTCGGCCCGACGCCCATCAAGATGCGGGTCAGACGCAGGGGCTAGTGCCCCGTTAGGCAATAACCTTGTCGGGTGGCTTGGTGCGATGCTTGCGACCGATATCTCACGCCGTCGAGTCTCGACGAAGATGGCACATGTCCGGGCTGCGACAGCGGCGACGTGTTGGTCGAGGTCCCAGAGATGCCTCACACCCCCTGGCATTTCAAGCTTCTCGTGGTCCTGGCCGGCGGCTATCTGCTGTGGCGCTCCGTGTTCGGCGTCATCTGGCTCTTCGAGCGCCTGGGATGACGGCCACTCCTGTATCGTGATCCCTTCGTGACGCCAAGGCGTCTACGGGCTGTGGCGCAGTTTGGTTAGCGCACTGGTCTGGGGGACCAGGGGTCGGAGGTTCAAATCCTCTCAGCCCGACAATTTTCGATGCTCCTCCACCCTGGATCCTCGCCAGTCGTCCTGACACGGTGAAGGCCGCTTCTGCGAACCATTGCAGGAGGTGCGATTGGGTCGAGGTCACAACATCGACGCCCTCGTCGCGTTTCGTTCCCTGAGCCAATCGCCGATGATGTTCAAGCTGAGGATCGTGAGGACGAGGGTGACGGCGGGATAGACCATGGGCCAGACGGTGACGCGAATGTCGGCGCGAGCGAGCAGCATCATCCGGCCCCACGACGGCAGACGCGACGCGACTCCGAATCCGATGAAGGCGAGGCTGCTCTCCAACGTGACCACGAACGCGGCGGCGCTCAACGAGTAGGCGACGAGCGACGGAGCGACGTTCGGAATGATCTCGCGCCGGAGAATTCTCGACTGCTTCGTTCCGATGGCGCTGGCGGCACGGACGTACTCGCGGTTGGTGACGACCAGCGCGTTTGCCCGTGCCAGGCGGGTGTAGGCAGGAATCGCGGCAAGCCCGAGCAGGCCGGAGACAACCAGTAGGTTGCGTTGGCGCGTGACTGCAACTGTCACCAACACGAGAACGACAGGTGGAAACGCGAGGATCACGTCGATGAGGGCCATGGCCGCCGTCTCACGTTTGCCGCGAACGAAACCGATGTAGGTGCCGAGAAGGCCCCCTGCGGCGAACCCGGACCCGACGGCGATGACCGCAATGAATGTCGAGACTCTCGCTCCGTACACGAGTCGGGCAAGGGTGTCCCGCGACGAGGCGTCGGTGCCGAGCCAGAATTCGCGGGTCGGGCCACCACTTCTGGGAGCATCACCCCAGAAACCGTAGAGATAGTTCGGATCTTTGACGAAAGGAATCCAGTCGGCGAGCGCTGCGCACACGATGACCAACATGAGCCAGCCGATGGCAAGCCTGACTCCGAGCGTCATCGGTCCAGGCTAGCTCTGGCAGGAATCGGCCCAGAATGACCAGGTGGAATGGGCAGGCTTGCGTACTCTCGAACTACGTGCGTCCGCTGTTCAGCGTGCCCCGATGGGCGATCGTCGCGGTCGGTCCATTCGCGCTCGTGTTCCTCCTCGTCGGTGTCTGGGTCGCGGACACGGCCGCGCACGCAGGAGAGGTTCCGAGAAACGTCACGATCGCCGGTCGGGCTGTCGGTGGCCTTGGCGAGGAAGACCTGAAGCGAAGGGTCGAGGACATCGCAGTCTCGTTCAGAGCGCGGCCTGTAAGGGTCGAAACGGCATCTGGTCCGGTCTGGATGACTGCTTCCGAACTGGGCGTTGACATCGACGTCGACGCAACGATCCAGAGCGTGCTCGCCCACGCTGGAGCGTCTGGTCCTGTTGGCTGGCTCGGATCGTTCGTCGAGCCGACGAGTGCCGACCTGATGTTCGAATTTGATCCCGATGGCGCGACCGGCAGAATCAACAGTGAAGACCTCATCAGGATTTCTGCGACCGAACCCCGTCTCGACGGTTCCTCCGGCCGACTCGAAGTGATCGAGGGCATCCCCGGCCAGATGATCGACGCTCAGGCCATGGCAGCGGGAATCCCTGATGCGATCAACTCCTCTTCGGTGGGGACGGTCACCATCGATGCACAGTGGAAGGATGCTCCTCCGCGGCTCGTCGCAGACGACTTCGCCCCGTTGATCGACGAGGCCAACGCGGTGATCGAGGCAAACGCACGGGTCCGTATCAACAGCTTCAGTTCGCCGCTTCCCGCAGAGACATCGGCGACGTGGTTTGCATCCGAACTCGCAGCCGACGGCACGCCGATGCTGGTGGTCGACCATGAGAAGGCGCTCGATGACCTCGCCGACCTGCTGGCTGCAGGCAACATCGGAGCTTCGAACGAGGCGGTGTGGAGGGTCGAGAACGGCAAGCCGTTCGTGGAGTCGACGCAACTCGCACAGGTGTGTTGCGAGGCCCATGCGCTCTCGGTGCTCCTCGACAACCTGAAGGCAGGCCGTACCGACGGTATCGAACTGCCGGTCAGGGTCTTCTCGGCCCGAGAGGTGCTCGACAGTGTGGCCGGTCTGGGGATCAGGGATGAAGTGGCTACGTTCACGACCTACCACGCTGCTGGCCAAGGCAGGGTGAGGAACATCCAACGTTTCGCCGACCTGTTGCGCGGCCACGTGATTCTGCCAGGCGAATCGGTTTCGATGAACGAACTCGTTGGCCGAAGGACCATCGCGAACGGATTCGTGCCAGGCGGAGCAATCATCGCGGGTGTGCTGAAGAGTGATGTCGGGGGTGGCGTCAGCCAGGTTGCGACGACGATGTTCAACGCCGCGTTCTTGGCAGGACTCGAATTCGACTCGTACCAGGCCCATTCGCTTTACTTCACCCGTTACCCGTACGGGAGAGAAGCCACGATCAGTTGGCCTGCACCAGATCTGGTCATCGCCAACTCGACGCCATACGCGGTGATGATCTGGACCTCTTACACCGACACGTCCATCACCGTGGCGCTGTATTCGACGAAGTACGTCGAGGTGCGGCAGACAGGCCAGACGACCAGCTTCCACGACCAATGTCGCAGGGTGAGAACAGAACGAACGAGGTGGTATCTGCACGGCGAGATGGCTGTCGACTACGTCGGTGCGCTCTACCGGCCAGAGGAGGGCTACAACTGTGACGGGACGCCGAGCGACCCGAGCGTCACGACTCTTCCACCAGAAGACGAGGGTGAAGCCGGGATCCAATCCGGTGGTGAGGACGTCGTGGCCACGCCATGAACGAACTCGCTCGGTGGGTTGGCCGCTTCAGATCAGCCGCGCCGTGTGAAGGGGTCTGCCCAACAGGGGTCAACGTACAGTTCACCGAGGAACTCACGTTTCGGCTCGGTGACGAGTGGCTTCACTACGAAGAGCACGCCAGGGGCCTCGATGGCAGGACCCTGCACGCCGAGACTGGCGTCATCAGGGAGACCAGAAACAACCAGTCGACTCCCTACGACATCTCGCTGATGATGAACTCTGGCCGTCTGGAGTTCGGGTCCGCAGCGATCGAAGGTGATTCGTTGCGAACCCACAGCACCACGTTCCACAACGACCGTCTCGACGTGATCGCAAATGCGAGGGAGTTCCGGCTTACGGCGCGCGGGATCGACAAACACTTGTGGCTGGTCAACACCGTGTGGCCCGATCTGACTCATCACATGTGGGATCCGAGAGGTGACGCCACAGTGCTCAGATACCCAGAGCTGCTGCCATTGCGTCTACTCCGGCGGCGTAGGCAGTCCTCTGCTCATCGGTGAGCTTGGCAAGTGCTGCTGAACAGATCTCGTTGGTCGTGCCCTCCGCCGCTTCGTGCGCTGCTCGTTCCTGTTCGGTCGCTTCCACCATCTCGTCGCGATAGCCGAACATGGCGTAGTCGTCGGGCCGCTTCACGACGTGGGCGCGGACCGGGTCGAGGCCTGAGCCGACGATGGCCACGAGGTGGACCGAACCGCGCCACTCGCGAAGGGCAACCGCGTGCTGCATGGCTCTTCCGGGAAGGTCAGCGCACAGCGGCTCTGCCGCTGTCGCCACGTACAGCGTGAGTGCCGTCCCGTCGATGATGTCGGCCAGAGCTTCCGCTGCTTCGGAGAATTCGGCCAGCCCTTCGAGATCGGCGAATGTCGCGCGGCCTAGGTTTCGGGCACACTCCATGTACTCCCTGCCGCATTCGCGTGCACCGATGAGTTCCCTGGCTCCGCCGACGACGTGGTCGATCATGGCCGGGTGGAAGTAGCCGAAGGCACTGTGCACGACGGAATTGTCGACGTCTCCGAGAACCCCACCGCGCCCGAGTCCGTAGAACTGGAATGGTTTCATGCCGAGTTCCTGACCTCTGGCAACCGTGTCGGGGTGGAAGTAGAACGCTTGGCCGATCTTGCCGAGCTTGGTGCCGGTGTCGATGGCGAGATCTGTCGAAGATGTGCTCATTGCGTCACCTTTTCACGGTACGAGGTGCGCTCGCCAGACTTCTGCGACGGAGGCGTCGGACGCGCTCTCCGAATGGAAGCCAAACGGTCCCAGCGATTAGTGCTTCCGAGTCCGTGGTGACCATCACGCCGTTGTGTCCTTGCCGAATGCTTCGATGCTGCTCGACATCTCCGGTCCACGACGCCATCAGCTATGGCTGGGCTTCGCGGTCCCAGGCAACCGCGCGAAGGTCGTCGACATCCCTGAGGAGCGCTGTTTTGTCGATCTTCGACGATGCCGTGTACGGGAAATCATCGACGAACTCGATGAAACGGGGAACCTTGTAGGGACTGAGCGCAGTCTCGCAGACCTCGATGATCTGCTCCGGCGTTACTGAGTCGGTTGCAGCCCCTTCTTCGACCTTGACATAGAGCTTCACCTCTTCACCCCTGTAGCTGTCGGGAACGGCAACGGCGGCCGCGAGTTGTACGCCTGGGGTTGTGGTCGCAACCTGCTCGACCTCGAGCGCAGAGATGTTCTGGCTCGAGCGGCGAATCATGTCCTTGAGGCGCCCAACGATCCAGTAGTAACCCTTCTCGTCGATGGTGGCGAGGTCGCCGGTGCGGAACCAGCCATCGACGAAGGAGTCGGCGTTGGCCTCTGGTCGGTTGTGGTAGCCGAGCAGTATGCCGTCGCCGCGCATCCACAGTTCGCCGGGCTCACCGACATCGGCCTCACTTCCATCAGGTCGGACGACACGGGCCTCGCGGTACAACGCGGGGACGCCGCAGCTGCCATCGGCATCGGGGTCGTCGAGGTCTTCAGGAAGCGTCAGTCCGACTCCTACCTCGGTCATACCGAAGGCGTTGTTGCAGATACAGCCGAATCGAGCCCTGATGTCGCGAACCGCATCAGCGCCGGCTCCGATGGCAGATACGAGCTTGAGCGTCGTGGCTGCCTCGTCGGGAGATCCTTTCGTGCCGATCAGCGGCCGGGGGAACAGGCTGAACTCGATGCCGTACTTGCGTATGCGTTCGACGTATCTGCTGGCTGAGAGCGACTCGCCGACATGCAGATCGGCTCCGCTGTACAGCGCCATCGTGAGGTGCCACTGCGGATCGATGTAGAAAAAGGGGTGAGCTGCGAGGATGCTCGTGACGTCGACCGTCGAGGTGATGGCGCGTCCTGGTCCCATCACCAACCAGAAACGCTGAGCAAGCATGCACCCCTTCGGGAGTCCTGTGCTGCCCGACGTGTATTGGATGTTCACCAGGTCGGCGCCTGACACCTCGTAGCCTGGCCTGAAGTCTGGCGAGCCGGCTGACCGTAGACCCTCCCAGGTCGTGAGATCGGGATCAGCGTCTCGGAGCCCCGCATCGACGTCGAGAAGACCGGTACCGAGGGTGACCAGCTTCGGGGACATGGCCCCGCGCCATCCGGTTGCGGTCGCAACTGTTTCAGTGAACTCGGCCTGGTGGATCAGATAAGTGGCCTCGGTATCGAGGAATATGTGATCGAGCTCAGGGCCCGTGCTCACAGGATTCACCGGAACCATGACTGCTCCGAGCACACCGATGGCCATCCATGTGACCGGGAACTCGACTCGATTGGGGATCATCACTCCCACAAACGTTCCCTTGGCAACTCCGATGTTGCTCAGCCCCGCGGCCAGTCGGTACACCTCGTCGCGAAACTCGGCTGCGGTCAGCGAGACGCCCTGATCGAAGAAGTTCAGGGTGCTCGTGTCGCCTGGTCGAGCCACCGCATGATCCAGGAGCGCCGCGAAGTTCTCCGGGATGTCATTGTGGGCAGCGATTGCGGCCAGCCGGCGACGATGGCGATCGAGAACCTTTGCGTGGTCGGTGGTCGTTGTCTTCACGGGCTCCTCGAGCGTGTCTTGGCATGTTACGGCGCCGTACGCTCTCAGGAGTGAAAGCACTGGTACTCGACCTCGATGGTGTGATCCGTCACTTCGATCCCGCTGATGTCGAACGCATCGAACTCGATCACGATCTCGAGCCAGGTGTTTTGCTGGCAACAGCTTTTGCGCCGGAATTGGTGGTGCCGGCGACGACAGGGGAGATGTCGCGCTCGGAATGGGCTGCATCGGTGGGGGATCGGGTTGGGTCGCCAAAGGCGGCCGCCGAATGGCAGGTTGCCTCTGCAGTTGTCGATTGGGAACTGATCGAGCTCGTTCGAGCGACCAGGGCCACAGGAGTTCCTGCGGCAATACTGACCAACGGCACGAGTGCGATCGACTCAGAACTGACCGACTTGGGCATCAATCACGAGTTCGACTACGTGTTCAACAGCTTCGACATCGGCTTCGCCAAGCCTGACCATCGAGTCTTCCGACACGTCATTCGGCGGTTGCGGTTGGCGTCGGTCGATGTGACGTACCTCGATGACACGGCTGGTCATGTCGTTTCGGCTTCGGAGCTCGGGATCGATGCTCACCTATACGAGGGAATTCACTCACTGCGCGCCGTGCTCGACCTCTAGCTTCGCCTCATGGACGTGGCCGCCGTCGCTGATCGTCAGAGCTCGGTCCAGTCGCCCTTCTTCCACTGCTCGGCGAGTTTGAATTTCTGGATCTTTCCAGATCCGGTGAGCGGCCACTCTGCGACCTCGAACCACTGCTTCGGTGTCTTGTGCGGAGCGAGGTGTTCGCGCATGTACTCGAAGAGTGCGGTCTTGTTGATGGTCTCACCAGCTGCGGGTTTGACGAACGCGCCAACAGTCTCGCCCCATTTGTCATCCGGTAGGCCGACGATGGCGACCTCGCCGACACTCGGGTGCGCGAACAGCAGGTCTTCGAGTTCGCGCGGATAGATGTTCTCTCCCCCGCGAATGATCATGTCCTTCAGTCGCCCCTCGATGGAGCAATAGCCTCTCTCGTCCATCGCGGCAAGGTCGCCGGTATGGAGCCAGCCGTGTTCGTCTATGGCCTCAGCGGTCGCCTCAGGCATCTCGAAGTAGCCGTGCATCACGTGGTACCCCCGTGTGACGAGTTCGCCGATCTGTCCGCACGGGAGCGTTTCGCCAGTCTCGGGGTCGATGATCTTCACCTCGACGTGCGGCATCGGAGGGCCGATGGTGTCGGCCTTGTCCTCGATGCTGTCGCTCGGGCTCGTCATGGTGGCCACAGGCGAGCATTCGGTCTGGCCATACACGATGGTGAATGGAGCGCCGAGCCCTTCTTCGAACTGCTTCACGAGCGGGCTTGGCACCGTCGATCCACCCGAGCAGAGGGCCTTGACCGCGGAGAGGTCGGAGGTCTCGTAGTTCGGGTGCTCCATCATCGCGATGAGCATCGTCGGAACGCCGAGCAGGGCATTGCCACCGTATTCGCTGATGAGATCGAGTACGAGGCCGGGTTCGAACGCTTCGACCAGGATCTGTGTCACCGCTTCCGACACACCGCTGATGACGCACAGAACGCACCCGCCGGTGTGGAAAAGCGGCATCGTCGTGACCTGAACTGCGCCGTCGCCGATGCCCATGCGCTCGATCGTTGCCGATCCGTTGTTGACGAGACCCCTGTGATGCAGCAGAGCGCCTTTCGGGAAACCGGTGGTGCCCGAGGTGTACTGGATCATCACCGGATCCATCGGGTCGATCTTTGGCAGTTCGACGTCTGCTGCGTCACCTGAAGCCAGAAACTCGTCCCATTCGTCGAAACGAATGATCTCGCGCAACTCGGGACACTCCGGCTGCACCATCTCGACCGACTTCAGCATCGGGTTGCCCCTGAAGTCGGGCAGCACGAGGATTCCGGCGGCGCGGGACTGCGAGAGCACGTACTGGACTTCTTCTGGTCTGAAGCCCGGGTTGACAGTGACCAGGATCACGCCGGCCATCGCCGCCCCGAACTCGACCATGATCC
Source organism: Actinomycetota bacterium (assembly GCA_014238065.1). Classification (GTDB taxonomy): domain Bacteria; phylum Actinomycetota; class Acidimicrobiia; order Acidimicrobiales; family Poriferisodalaceae; genus JABABU01. The sequence continues at coordinate 138,186 of JABABU010000036.1, read as the reverse complement.
ATTCCGGGATGTTCGGTGCCCAGATGGCGACTCGTTCGCCTTTGTCGAACCTCGCCGCGAGCGCCAGCGCTGTTCTCTGTGACTGGTGCAGTAGCTCCGCGTAGGTCCACGATCTACGCGCTGCAGGATCCGGGTCGCCCGTGACCAGCGCCACACGATCTGGTGCGTGCTCGGCCGCTTCGACGAGCAGATCGCCGAGCGTCAGGTCGCGGATCGGCTTTTCGGTCGAGCCGATCGCGTATGAGAGTGCTGTGGTCATGTGGTTCCCCTGGCCTGGTCGTGTCGGATTCATCACCGCGAGTCAGATGCATCTCTCGAGAATCATGGTGTCGTAGTAGTTGCCGCATTTCGTTCCCGCCTCGGTGAGCGTACCCACGATGCGGTATCCGAGCTTCAGATGTAGAGCCACGGAGCAACGCTGCGAGCAGGATCGATCCGTACCCGCGACCCAGGTGGTCGGTGTCGAGCACGATCGACGTCCCATGGCTCGGTGTCAAACGAGACGTGATTGTCGACGATGGTCCAGTTGTAGATCTCGTTGATCCGGTCGTAGTCGCATGGGGTCGCGTCTCTGACGATGAACTCGGACTCGGTTGCCATTGCCCAAAGTTTCAGAGCGGCTTGACCCAGGTGCCTGTCCGCGAGTTCGATGCGCAGGTGACAGATCATGAAGACACCCCGAAGCCGGCGACCGAATTCACCGCTGCGCTGAACGCCACCACTCTTACGGCGCTGTCTTTCGATGATGACGGCGACTTCGAGCGAGCAAATCGAGGACTCATCGCACGACACCCGACCGGGCTCATCGGCAACGAAGCGGATCGAGTGGTCTGGAACATCGAGGCACACGACTTCATCCGCGATCAGGATGAAGCACCGGACACCGTGAACCCGAGCTTGTGGCGCCAGGCCCAGCTGAACTGCGTTCACGGCCTCTTCGAGGTGATGGAAGGAGTGTGGCAGGTGCGTGGTTACGACCTGTCGAACGTCACCTTCATCGCATCCGACAGCGGATGGATCGTCATCGATCCGCTCACGTCGGCCGAGACCGCGGCAGCGGCTCTAGCCCTGGCGAACGAGCACCTCGGCCAACGCACCGTGAAAGCCGTCATCTACACACACAGTCACGTCGACCATTTCGGGGGCGTGCACGGCGTCATCACCGAGGAGCAGGTCGAATCGGGTGAGGTCGAGGTGATCGCTCCGACAGGTTTCATGAAGGAAGCGGTGTCGGAGAACGTCATCGCAGGACCAGCCATGATCCGCAGGTCGGCATACATGTACGGCGGCCTCCTGCCGAGATCCGAGCGCGGTCATGTCGACGCCGGCCTCGGCAAGGCCACACCGCTCGGAACTGTCGGCCTCATCCCACCGACGGTCGACATCGAGACAACGGGCACTGAGCTCGTCGTGGACGGCATCAGGATCGTGTTCCAGTACACGCCGGACGCCGAGGCGCCGGCGGAAATGAACTTCCACTTCCCTGACATGCGGTTGCTGTGCATGGCCGAGAACTGCAGCCACAACATGCACAACGTCTACACGCCGCGGGGAGCCCAGGTCAGAGATTCCCTTGCTTGGTCGAAGTACATCAACGAGGCGATCGATCTCTTCGCGGACGACACCGACATCGTTTTTGCGAGCCACCATTGGCCGCGCTGGGGAGCTGAGGACGGACGGGTCTTTCTCGAGACACAACGCGATGTCTACCGCTGGTTGCACGACCAGACGATGCGGCTCGCCAACCATGGCAACACCCCACTCGAGATCGCAGAGCAGCTGTCCTTGCCTTCGGTGTTCACCGACCAGTCACACGTGCGCGAGTACTACGGTACCGTCAGCCACAACGCGAAGGCTGTGTACCAGCGCTATCTCGGGTTCTTCGACGGCAACCCCGCGAATCTTCATCCGCTGCCACCGGTCGAGTCCGCCGTCCGCTACGTGGAGTTCATGGGCGGGGCCGAAGCCGTTCTCGACAGAGCCCGCGAGTACTTCGAGCGAGGTGAGTACCGATGGGTCGCCCAGGTGGTGAACCACGTCGTCTTCGCCGAACCCGACAACAAGGCCGCCAGGTCGCTCCAGGCCGACGCCCTCGAGCAGTTGGGCTACCAAGCCGAGTCCGGACCGTGGAGGAACTTCTATCTCACAGGAGCCATGGAACTTCGACATGGAACCCCCAACCTCGGTCCGGCAAGGATCAGTGGCTTTCTCGGATCGTTGAGCGTCGAGCAGGTGTTCGATGCTCTCGGGGTGCGCCTGAATGCAGACGAGATCGGCGACGACGAGTTCATGATGAACTGGGTCTTCCCAGACATCGAAGAGCAACACGTACTCGGCGTGTCGCGGCGAGCGTTGGTGCACAGCCCTGGCCGGGCGGACCCCGACGCCGCGGTCACCGTCACCATGAACCGAGCAGTGCTCGGTGAGATTCTCGGCGGGGGCGTTGAAGCGTTCGGAGCGGCGTTGGAAGCCGAACGGGTCGTCATCGACGGCGATGGTTCGACACTCGCCAGGTTCTTCGGTGCGCTGGATCAGTTCCAACGAGGCTTCGCCATTGTCACCCCGGACTGAGATCGCCGCCGTCGTCAGGGCAACCAGACGAGGTGATCGAGTCCGAGGTGTGATCCGCTCCAGAGTGAATTGCCGTCAATGCTGTCGGCGAACGCGACCCTTCTCGCCGTGACAGCGAGTGGAATCGTGGGTACTCGGTCGCGGAGGACCTCCCGAATGTCCTTCAGGTGTGAGGTCCTGTTCGGACTCGTCGCCGGCATGGCGGCAAGGGCTGTGAGTGAGCGGTTGATGTTCCTGTCGCTGAATCTGGTGAAGTCTTCGAGGCCGGAGCGGTCGAACAGGTGCGCGAACCACGATTCGGCCCCTGTGTACTCAGAGGTCCACTCGAGGATGAAGGGGCCGTCCGGCACGCCGGCCTGGAGGAACCCGATGAGATTCGGCAGCGAATGGCGTACCACCGCCACAGGCCAACCGAGTTCGTCTTGCCAGAGCGTCGCGATCGCGTCGGCCCAGAGTTCGCCTGGCGTGTCCTCCACGACGTGGAGCGACAGGCTGTTCTGTGGCGGTTCGATCTCGGCAAGCAACTCGCGCGCGACGTCGGGGTCGTATACGCAGCGGGTACACAGCAGGAGGTTGGCGCCCGCAGCATGCTGTGGTGCGTAGGTGTCAGTCACGATGGACGTGTCGCCGATGATCTGATCGCGGATACGTTCGCGGTCGATGGCGTGTACCAGCCCTTGCCTGATGCCCGGTTCGTCGGTCGGTGGCCTCGTCACGGGGAACCCGAGGTAAATCAGCGTGTCGGTGGGGACCTCACGGATGTCGACGCCCGTCGGAGCGAAAGCATCGCCGATGACGGCCAACTCGACGATGCCCTGCTCGATCAGTTCGACGGCATGTCTCGGCGATCCCGAGAAGTGGATCTGATAGTTCGACACAGAGCCAGCCCCGCCGCCGCCCCACACTCTGGCCAGATGGAGGACCTGGCCAGGGTTCCATGGCTCTGTGATTCGGAACGGCCCGGTACCGACGGGCGCGAAGAGCTCAGGATTGGCGAGTTCGCTTGCTGCAACCGGTGCAAACGCGGGGTGAGCGAGAAGTTCGGCGAGCCATGGGAACGGTTCGTTCAGCTGTACTTGAAGGCTCAACGAATCGATGGCAACCGCGCCGATGAGGCGCCCTTCCTCACCGGACAACACTTCGCCCCAGCCGCTGATCCCAGCAGTGAGTCCGAGATAGGCGTTACGCGCCCTGGTTTCCTGCATCGCCAGTGCTTGCCACGAATCGACGAAGGACTGCGCGGTGATGGGGGTTCCGTCGTTGAACCGCATCCCCTGCTTGAGGTTGAAAGTCCAGGTTCGCTGATCGAGCGTGGTCCAGTTGGCGGCCAGCGCTGGCTCCGCGATGCCCGTGTTGCTGCGGGTCGTGAGACCGGTGTGCAGCATTGCCGCGACGTCGAGTGCGGCCGACGAGAGCACATGGTGGGCGCTGAGCGCTTCGGGCTCCTCCAGTGAGATCGACACCGTCGCTCCTGGTGGAACCGGCAGGTCGACCGATGTCGCCACCGCAGGGCCCGACGTCGACGGTGGATTCGAATCGATGGTTCCACCGGTGCACGCCGAAACAATCAACCCGAGGATGATGGAGACAGCAAGGCTTGGTCTTTGCATCAATCGACGTCCATACGCGAATACCTGATGGTGGCGAGAACAATCGACGCGGCAGCGGTGGCGATGAGGACCACCACAGCCGCCGTTCGCGAGAAATCAGCGAGGTTGAGATCGACCTTCGTCATCCTGGACAGAATCGATCGAGTGTAGGAACGAATGGCGAACTGGGCTGCGCCGCGTCCGGCTCCTGCGATGAATCCTTCCCAGATCAGAACGTACATCAGGCCCCACAGCAAGGTGCGTCTGACGAGTAGGCCGAACGCGACGAAGACACCGCAGTAGGCAACTGCTCCCATCGCGGTGGCGAGCACGGTGGCCTGAGTGAGCGAGTTCTCGTTCCCGGTGAGCTCGGCTGTCACTGCTCCGGCCAGGACAGTCACGGGAAGGACAGGAGTGAGCGCGGCGAGCAGCGCCGCGAGTGGCACCACCCAACTGCGCATCGGTCGAAGCCAGAGATAGACGAGCGTCTGGTCTTCACGGAGGTCTGCCATGGCGCCGCTGGCGAAGATCAACGAACCGACGGGAAGGATCACGGCGAGGCCGAGGGTACTGATGAGCCCGACTGCGTCATCTGGGGTCGGATCATGGTTCCCCCCGATGAAGCCGAGCAGCATCATGAACGATGAAAGGACGACGAGCGCGGCAACTCTCGCTCTGGTCGCCACCTGGCGTACGAGCACCCGGTACACCAACCAAAGCGGAGCCGAGGGCTTGGTCGCCACTGTCGGCATCGAGGCCTTCATCTGCGCTCCACGAGGTAACGGAACACCGACTCGAGGTCATCGTCGAGCGGGTCGACATGTCGGAGCCTCACTCCGGTGTCTCTGGCCACCCGTGCCACAGCTCGCCCGAACACATCGACATCGGTCGAGTCGACGATGACCTCGTTCTGGTTGTTGAGTTGTACACCGACGACGCCGCTCACCGACAGGAGCGATCCGGCGAGTGCTCTCGCATCATCGGCGAGAACACGGATGCTCATCGGCTTGTCGTCCATCAGTTCGCGCAGCGCGTGAAAGTCGCCTGTCGCCGCGAGGCGACCTTGGGCGATGACCACCACACGAGTGCCTATGCGAGCCACTTCGTCGAGTACGTGGCTCGACACGACAACGCATTTTCCATCTTCACCAAGACGCCGGAACACAGCGATGAGAGCGCGCCGTTGCACGGGGTCGAGACCGGTGAGTGGCTCGTCGAGAATGATGACCTCTGGATCGTGCACGATCGCCTGGGCGACCTTGACGCGCTGCCGCATTCCCTTGCTGTAGGCCTTGCATGGACGCGTGTCGGTGCTGCTGAGATCGACGATGCCCAAGGCCCGATCGGAAGCGGCGCGCACGTCGTCCATGCCGTGGGTGGCGGCGGCCAATTCTACGAACTCGCGTGCGGTGAGTGCGTCGAACAACGCATCCTGCTGGGGTACGAGTCCGATGCGCCCCCGAACCGCTGGGTCGGCCCTGGGGTCGGCACCGAGCACTTCGATCCTGCCCTTGGAAGGTCTGGTCAATCCGGCGATGACTCGCAACAGCGTCGATTTCCCTGCGCCGTTCGGTCCGAGAAGCGCCGTGACACCCTGGCTGATCTCACAACTGACCTCTGACACTGCTACGACATTGCCGAACCACTTCGACACGGTGTCAACTCGAATCATCGCTTCGCCGCTCATCGGGTGACCTCCATTCGCAGGTAGCGCCACCACGTGATCCCGAACCCGGCCACGACCCAGGCAAGATTCCCGAGGATGAGTCTCGTCACCGCGAGGTCGTAGGCGAGGCCGTCGGTCTCGCCGTAGATGTGGGCGACGAGATCAAACGGAGCGACGAACAGATTGAGCAGGTGGTAGTTCTCGCTGAGATCTGCTCCCTCGACCAGTGACGCGCTGACAGAAGTGGCGACCAGGAGGCACAGAATGGTGCCGGCCGACGCGAACGCCCTTCGATCGGTGATGGCTGAGAACGCCATCGAGATGGCGGCATAGACCGCGCTGATCACTGCCCCGGCGGCGACGATCTGAGCGAGCGTCGTCAGCCAGTCCATCAATCCCCCTGGCCCCGCACCGGCGAAGGTGTAGCCGATCAGCAACAGCATGCCGGGCCCGATCGTCACGATCGAGAGAGCAACGGCGACGGCGCCGACTTTCGCGATCAGGTACGTGGTGCGAGTGAGTGGTGTCGACAGATAGAGACCGATCATCCCGGTCCGTCGGTCTCCGGTGAGCACTTCCGGCGCGACCAGGCCGGTGAACAGCACGATCGCAGCGATGATGAAACTGTAGAAGTCCGCGTATGTCGCGACCTCGTTCGGGTCGAGGATTTCCGATGGAATGAACACCGCTAGACCGACGAACACGCCAGGAACCACGAACGCGATCGCAGCGCAGATGACTGGCAGGATCTTCGTCTTCGCGGGGCGCCCGATGCCGAGCACACTCCGCAGTCCCTGAACCATCGTGGTCCACATGGCGGCGGCGACTCCGTTGCGTTCGCCGTCGAAGGTCCGGTAACCGCGGTCCTGGATCTGGGCTGATCCCGCATTCGCGTCGGGTGAGTCCGTCATTGCTCGTCTCTGTTGCTCATCGCGTAGGGCGCAGGGCGGCCGATTTTGGTGGATGCAGAGAGGAACACTTCCTCGAGGCTTGTCCTGTGTCTCCCGAAACGTCTGACCCGTGCGCCGATCGTGGCGATGGCGTCGCGCGCGACGTCGAACATCTCGTCGGATTCTCCGGTGAGTCGAATCACATGACCGTTGAGCGTTGCTTCGTGGCCAGCGTCTCGTAACCAGGCGACAACCGCAGCAATCGAGCCGTCGTCCTGGATCTCGACCAGCTCGATTTCGATGGCGGTGTCGATGACGCCGATGAGCTCTGAGACCGAGCCTGTGACCACGCAGCGGCCGGCGTCGAGCACGACCACACTGTCGCAGACTCGTTCGACCTCTTCGAGCACATGTGAGCTGACGATGATATCGATGCCGAAGTCGGCGTGGATCGTCCCGATGAGCTCGAGCATCTCGTCTCGCTGCACAGGATCGAGGCCGTCGGTCGGTTCATCGAGAAAGATGAGTGTCGGATCGGAAGCGAGCGCTTGGGCCAGCTTCACCCGTTGCCGTTGACCTGTCGACATCGTGCCGAGGGGTCGGAGTCGCTCTTCGCCGAGCCCTACCAGCCAGAGAGCGTCGGAGCTCCTGCTCCTGGCCTCGGCAGCAGGGAGGCCCCTGACCTGTGAAAGGTGGCGCACGAACTCATAGGCCTGCATGTCTTCAGGGAGGATGTTGCGCTCTGGTGAGAACCCGATGCGAGCGCGGACAGCAGCACCGCGTTTGATCGGGTCGAGTCCTGCGACGAGTGCTGTCCCCGATGTGGGTGTGATCAGGCCGAGCAGGATGTTGAACAGCGTCGTCTTGCCTGCGCCGTTCGATCCGACGAGTCCTGTGACTCCGGACCCGATGTTGACATCGAGTGAATCGAGCGCCAGATGTCCCTTGAAATCCATCGAAAGCGCGTCGGTCGACACGACTGATTTTTCCACCGCAGAAGCATCCCACACGAGCAAACCCACTCCAGCGCACCTGGACCCCATCCAGCCCCGCGGTCGGGTGCCGCTCATGTGGAGCAGCGTGGGTTTGTTCACCTGTTGTTGAACGAGGGGAACGGGACCCTGGTGATCGTCAACGCGGTGGGCTCGCGACCTCGTTGTGAGGTCCACGCTCTTCGGTTCCGGGTCGAGGTGGGGTTACTCGGGCGCGGGCGCGTAGGCGGCGAGGGTGTCGGACCAGGTGGCGTGTTGCATGAGGAGACGGCGGCCGGTGACGAAGGGTTTGATCATGTCGATGGCCATCACGCCCGTCAGCGATTCGCCTCTGCGGTAGGCGGCGACGAAGGAGCGATCGTCGACAGAGCCGGCGACCACGTACGGGCGATCACCGGGGCCGGGGCGCCCTGCGATCTGGATCCGGTGGCCGTACTGATCGGACCATACGAAGGGCACAGACGAGTGGGTCACAGCCTCGCCGGCGGAGGCCAACAGGTTTTTGGCGACGGTGAACGACTGCTCGACGGCGTTCGTCCAGTGCTCGACCCTCATGGTTTCGCCGTTCCACGGGTTCGACCACCGGCACACGTCTCCGACCGCGAACACGTGGCCTCCACCGCCGAGGGCGGCGAGTGTCTCGTCGCAGACGACGCCGTCGTCGATGATGAGTCCCGAGTTCGTCAGCCATTCGGTGGTGGGGACCGACCCGATGCCGACGATGACGACATCGGCATCGAGCGAACTGCCGTCTTCCAGAAGCACCGCAGACACGCGTCCATCTTCGGCGATGACCTTCTCGACGCCGACACCCACGCGAAGAGCGGTGCCGTTGTCGGTGTGCAACATGCCGCAGACGGTGCCCATCTCGTCGCCGAGCCCCCGTGACATCGGTGCCGAAGCGGCTTCGATCACGGTGACCGAGCAGCCTAGTGATCGTGCCGAAGCCGCCGCTTCCGCTCCGATGAAACCGCCACCGATGACGACGACACTCGCGTTCGCGACCAGTTCCTTCGTGAGCGCTTCGACGTCGTCGTTGGTCCGAATGACGTGAATGCCAGAAATATTTTCTGTTCCAGGAAGACGTCTGGCATGGGACCCGGTTGCGATGACGATTGCTCCATAAGAAAGTTTTTCCGAACCGATTTCGACCACTGATTCGGCTAGATCGAGCGCTGTGGCGGCCTGCCCGAGTCGGACATCGACATCGAGCTCTGTCAGTTTCTCGCTGTCGGTGAGGGCGATTTCTCCTAGGGCCCTTTCGCCGGTCAAGACCTCTTTGGACAGGGGAGGGCGGTCGTAGGGCAGGTGCTCTTCGGCTCCGACCAGGGTCAGCGACCCTGTGTGGCCGAGCCGGCGCAGGGCCTCGACACATCTGAGTCCGCCGAGTGACCCTCCTACGACAACAATTGAGGACTGCTCGTTGAGGGCCACGGTGCCTCCGAAGGGCTGTGTCGCGCTGTTCCAGATGCATGGTGCCAGACACTGCGAAGGTCCGCCGACCACTTCGCGTGGTTAGGCGCGGCGATAGGCCACAGTTCGCCAAAAACCCACGGACCGTGTAGGTGCCATCACGGAGAGTCGATAAATAGCGCGCAACTGTCATGATGCGGGTATCCACAGCCCAAATGCCGAGGTCAGAAGGGGATGGTCACGCGGCGCCTCCACACCTGCTAATAATCCTAGACGCGGATGTAATTTCACAGGTGTAATATTGGAGCCTCCGGAGGGCGAATCGGCCAGTTTCGACGGTCGGTCACAAGCCTGCGGCGGGTTGTTGCGGTAGTCGGGGTCAAGAGCATTAGAGGAGATGAGGGTGGCAATAACCGAGGACGAACTCGGCAACGAGACGGTCGCCGACGATGCGAACATGATGCGGGTCCAGAAGCGCGACGGCCACCACGAACCTGTCGATGTGAACAAGATCGTCAAGGCCGTGCAACGGTGTGCTGGTGGTCTGGCCGGTGTCGATCCCATGCGTGTCGCGACCAGGACCATCTCCGGCCTCAACGACGGCGCTACCACCACCCAGCTCGACGAGTTGTCCATCCGAACAGCAGCTGCGCTCATCGTCCACGAGCCGAACTACTCCAAGCTCGCGGCCCGACTCCTGAGCACCTTCATCGACAAAGAAGTCCAGAACCAGAACGTCTACTCGTTCAGCCAGTCCGTCGAACTCGGGCACGAGCAGGGCATCATCGGTGATGGTGTGCTCGAATTCGTCCGCACCAACGCTCGCAAGCTCAACGACGCCATCGACCCGGAGCGCAACAAGCTCTACGAGTTCTTCGGGCTCAGGACGGTCTACGACCGCTACCTCCAGCGCCACCCGGAACGTCGAGACGTCATCGAGACGCCCCAATACTTCCTCATGCGTGTTTCGTGCGGTCTGTCGTCGTCGGCCGAGGACGCCATTCGGTTCTACGGCCTGCTGTCGAGCCTCGAGTACCTGCCTGGAAGCCCGACGTTGTTCAACTCCGGAACACAACACCCGCAGATGAGCTCGTGCTATCTGCTCGACAGTCCCCAAGACGACCTCGTCGCCATCTATGACAAGTACACCGATGTGGCCAGGCTCTCGAAGCACGCTGGCGGAATCGGTCTCGCTTATCACCGAGTGCGTAGTCGTGGCTCGCTCATTCGTGGTACCAACGGATTGTCGAACGGTATCGTGCCGTGGTTGAAGACGTTGGACAGCTCTGTCCAAGCGGTCAACCAGGGCGGCAAGCGCAAGGGCGCCGCCTGCGTGTATCTCGAGACCTGGCACGCTGACATCGAGGATTTCCTCGAGCTGCGTGACAACACCGGCGACGAGTCGCGCCGAGCGCACAACCTGAACCTCGCAAACTGGGTTCCTGACCTGTTCATGGAGCGGGTCGAGAAGGACTGGCAATGGAGTCTGTTCGACCCGGCGAAGGTCCCGCACCTCACCGACCTGTTCGGAGATGACTTTCGCAGGGCATACGAGGAAGCCGAAAGCCAGGGCATCTACGAACGTCAGGTGCCGGCGCGCACGCTCTACAGCCGCATGATGCGTACGCTCGCCCAGACCGGCAACGGCTGGATGACGTTCAAAGACTCGAGCAACGAGAAGTGCAACCAGACCGGCCAACCCGGCAATATCGTGCATCTCTCGAACCTGTGCACAGAGATCATCGAGGTCACCAGCAACGAGGAGACGGCGGTCTGCAATCTCGGCTCTGTCAACCTCGGACGTCTGGTGCGTGACGGCGAGTTCGACTTCGAGCGTCTCGCTGAGGTCGTCCAGACCGCGGTGCCGTACCTCGACACGGTCATCGACATCAATTTCTACCCGACTCAGCAGTCGCAGGCCTCGAACTCTCGCTGGCGCCCGATCGGCCTTGGCCTGATGGGTCTCCAGGACGTGTTCTTCAAGCTGAAGATGCCCTTTGACAGTGCTGAGGCACGGGAGCTCAGCACCCGTATCTCCGAGGAGATCTACTATTGGTCGCTCAGCTCCAGCTGCGACCTGGCGATGAAACACGGTCGACACGAAGCTTTCGACGAGACGAGGGCTGCCCAGGGCGTGCTCCAGTTCGATCTGTGGAAGGGCATCGAGCCAACCGACCCAGAACGATGGGAAGTGCTACGAGATCGCATTCGCCAGCATGGTCTTCGCAACTCGCTCATGATCGCCATCGCCCCGACCGCGACCATCGCATCGATCAGCGGCGCCTATGAGTGCATCGAGCCACAGGTGTCGAACCTGTTCAAGCGAGAAACGCTGTCTGGCGAGTTCCTCCAGATCAACCAGTACCTGGTTCGTGACCTGCAGACCAGAGGCATGTGGGACGAGGACGTGGCCAATGAGATCAAGCGGGCTGAGGGCTCGATCCAGAACATCGAGCGAGTGCCCGACGACCTGAAAGCGCTGTACCGCACCGCATGGGAGCTGCCGATGCGAAGCCTGGTCGACATGGCAGCTGATCGTGGCGCCTACATCGATCAAAGCCAGTCGCTGAACCTGTTCATGGAGAGTCCGACCATCGGCAAGCTCAGCTCGATGTACCTCTACGCGTGGAAAGCCGGCCTCAAGTCGACCTACTACATGCGGTCCCGTCCCGCGACCCGCATCAACCAGACCACTACAGGTGGGGGCAGCGCAACGGCTCCGCTGAGCCCAGCTGACCCGCCGACGAAGAAGACATTCTCCGAGGAGGAGGCTGTTGCCTGTTCTCTGGAGAACCCCGAGTCGTGCGAAGCCTGCGACTGAACTGAGCGTCGTTGTCCCACCCCGACGGCACCCTCTGACCACAACCGAGAACTGGCTCGCTCCTGACGTGAGCAATCAACACTCATCCCAGAAATGGACACACATTCATGGCGCTGGCCGACAACTACTCGAACCCAGAGATCGGCTTCGACAGCTTCGACGAAACTGATTCGTCGGCCGTCAAGAGCACCCAGGCCATTCTCGATCCTGGTTTCGATCTGACTTTGCGCCCGATGCGGTATCCGGTCTTCTACGACATGTACCGCGACGCCATCAAAAACACGTGGACCGTCGAAGAGATCGACTTTTCGGACGATCAGGCCGACCTCGATCACAAGATCAGTCCCGCCGAACGTCATCTGGTGAATCGTCTGGTTGCGTTCTTCGCAACGGGTGACTCGATCGTTGCCAACAACCTCGTGCTCAACCTGTATCAGCACATCAACTCGCCCGAGGCGAGGATGTACCTGTCGCGCCAACTGTTCGAGGAAGCCCAGCACGTCCAGTTCTACCTGACGCTGCTCGACAACTACATCCCAGATCATGACGAGCGATGCGAAGCTTTCGCCGCCATCGAGACGATCCCGTCGATTCGCCAGAAGGGCGAGTTCTGCTTCAAGTGGATGAACTCGATAGAGCATCTCGCTTCGCTCGAGACCAGGGAAGACCGGCGTGGCTTTCTGATGAATCTTGTCTGCTTCGCCGCATGTATCGAGGGTCTTTTCTTCTTCGCGGCGTTCGCCTACGTGTACTTCCTTCGCAGCAAAGGTCTGCTCAACGGCCTTGCCGCCGGCACCAACTGGGTATTTCGCGACGAATCTGCACACATGAACTTCGCGTTCGAGGTGGTGAACACCGTCAGAGCCGAGGAGCCTGACCTCTTCGATGACGAACTGAAGGCCGACATCGCCCAGATGCTCGAGGAGGCCGTCGACTGCGAGTACGCCTTCGCCGAAGATCTTCTGAAGGAAGGTGTTGCCGGGCTCTCGCTACGAGACACTCGGCAATACCTCGAGTTCGTCGCCGACCAGAGGATGGTGCAGCTTGGTCTCGAAAAGCAGTTCAACGCGAAGAATCCGTTCGACTTCATGGAACTCCAAGATGTCCAGGAACTCTCGAACTTCTTCGAACGTACCGTCAGCGCCTATCAAGTGGGTGTGACGGGTGAAGTCGCCTTCGACGAGGACTTCTAGACCCCCGACGCGGACATGTAGGTTCGCCATATGCGAGTCGATGTGGGCGATGCGGAACTCGAAGTCGAGGTCTCCGGGCCCGACGATGCACCGACGGTGCTGTGCTGGAACGGCGCAGGACTCACGCTTCGTCAATGGGATACCGTTCGCGACCGACTCGAAGGCCAGTTCCGGTTCGTGTGTTTCGACGTCCGTGGGGTAGGCAAGAGTAGCGTTGGGCGACACGGCGATGCCGATCAGTTCACCTTCGAGCGCTACGCACAGGATGCGGACCGGATGCTCAGCTCGCTCGAGATCGAGACGGTGATCACGTGGGCGATGGCTTGGGGGTCGCGTGCGGCGCTCGTCCATGCTGCGATGTACCCGCATTCGGTAGACCGCGCCGCGTTGTTCGATCTCAGCATCGAAGTGGCAGACCCTGAAGCACAGAAGATGCAGCGGCGGTTGGCGCTACAACGACAGGACGCGATCGGAATCGGCCGCTTCGAGCGTCCGGTAGGCATCGCCGAACACGAGAACCTCGAACATCTTCGGGCCGCTCGAAGCGCTTCTCTTAAGACAGACCTGGCCAAGCACATCCCGCAACTCTCCATGCCGGTCCTGCTCGCCACAGGAGATCACGATCCGAACCTTGCCTCGAGCCGCAGCGTTGCGGAGATGACTCGCTGCGCCAGACTCGAAGTGATGGCCAACGTCGGACACGGGTCGGTGCTGCAACGTCCCGACCTGGCATGCGAGCTCTTCCTCAGTTTCACGGAATCAGCGGCCGCTTAGGTCAGCGGGGTGCCTTCGACGGTGATTCGGTGCATCAGACGACGTTCGCCCTGGTAGTCGTTCACTGCACAGTGCTGAACGGCCAGGTTGTCCCAGAGCGCTACGGAGCCCTTCTCCCAACGGAACCGTCCCGTGAACCTTGGTTCGGTCGCATGGCTGTACAACATCTCGAGCAGCGGGTTCGACTCTGCCCTCGTCCATCCGACGAAGTGCGTCGTGAAGTCGCCGTTCACATAGATGCCTTTGCGGCCCGTCCTCGGATGGGTGAGTACGACCGGGTGGATGGCGTCCTGGGTCGCGAGATCCGGGTTGTTGTACGCCTGGTCGTTGCCGTGTGTCGACTTCATCTGACGGGCGTTCAATCCGAATGCGTGCCGGCTTGAATGGTGGGCTTCGAGACCGTCGAGCGCCGACTTCATCCCGTCGGAAAGAGCGTCGTACGCAGCTGCCATCGATGCGAACAGCGTGTCGCCGCCCTTGGTGGGAACCTCGAGTGCGTACAACACCGAACCCATCGCCGGAACCTGGTCGTAGCTGTGATCGGTATGCCAGCGGCTACCGATGTTGGTCTTCTGCTCTGGCTCCTTTCTGACCTCGGCAATCATCGGGTAGTCATCGACAGGAGTGAAGAAACGGTTGATGTTGATGTCGCCCCAGCGTTCGGCGAACGCGATGTGGTCTTCTGGCCTGAGTTCCTGGTCGCGAAAGAAGATCACGCCATGATCGTCGTAGGCCTGGCAGATCTCGGCGAACAGATCGTCACTCAGCGACGAACTCAGATCGACGCCGTGAATCTCCGCTCCGACCGCACCCGAGATGGGCCGCACATCGATCGTGCTGCTGCTCATGGCCATTTCATTCCCTCGTGGAGTTGTCACCCTTCATCGTAGGCGAGCCGATTCATCTCGTCAGGGCCCAGCCCAGTCGATCGAGTTTGTAGATGCTGCTCGTGCCTGGCCCGGGGTATTCGCCATCGATTTTCTCGGTTCGCATCAGCGTGAAGCCGACGGATTCAAGCGCTCGGCAGCTCGCGACATTTGCGGTCTTCGGCACGGCCACGATGCAGTCGCAGTCCACGTACTCGTCGAACGCGTCTCCGACCAGTGCCGACAGCATGCTCTTGCCGAATCCCCTGCCTCGGTCTGATGCTCGACCGATGCCGTAGTCGATGCCGACAGCACCGGGTACGGACACCCGTGCATTCCAGTCGGCCTGGTCGGCGATTCGGTAGGTCTCCACGAGCGCGAAGTCTCTGCCGTCAATCGCTGCGACACTCATGAGCGTCGGTTCCGTGCCGTCGATACACGCGCCGTAGTCGTCTTCGAGTTCGTCGACAGAGCGGGCAGGTCCCCACCATGTGAGCCACGCGCGATCTCGCCGCCACCCGGCCAGCAGGGGATAGTCGGCTCTGACGAAACGCCGAAATGTGATCTCAGGCATGCATCAGTGGACCACGGAGGGATCAGGAACGAGGTCGCGTGCGAGCCACTCGAAGGTGGCGTTACCGACCCATGGGTCGTCGAGGATCTGTCCGACCTTCTTTGCTCCCTCATCACTGATCGCCTTCGCGAGCGGAGCTTTGATGTGGACTTCGGCGACTCGCTCTGCCATCACGAAGAAGCCGACGGCTTCGGCGACGGTGGATCCGACGGTCAGCATCCCGTGATTCCGGAGAAAACACAGACGAGTCGATCCGACGGCCTCACCGATCCGATGACCGCCTTCGGTGCTGTAGATGTCGAGCTCCTCGTCATCGAAGATCGACTGGTTGAACACGAACGCCGTGGACTCTTGGCTGACCGCTCTGAAGGGCTCGACGAGGGCGCTGAAGGCCGTTCCGTAGGGCGTGTGGGTATGGGCAGCGCACACGGCGTCGGGCCGTGCCGCGAGCACAGGCGAGTGGATGTAATACGCGGCGTCATTGATACCGAGAGATCCCTCGACGACGTCGCCCTCCGGTGACACTTTCACCAGGGCATCGATCGTGGCCTCCCTGAACGGCACACCGAAGCCGAGGATCCAGAAGTGATCGGGGTCGAACGGGTCACGAGAAGAGATATGTCCGTCGCCCATCTGCCCCCAACGCAGTCCGCCGAAGATTCTGTAACCGATAGCGCACTGCCACTTCCGCATCGCCAGTTCCTCTTCAAGCGTGAAATGTGCATGTGGGCGCTCGCCGCGCACCATTGCCGGGTACCCAGCTGAGGAATCGAAGGCAGGATGCTTGATCATCGCTGAATATTACTTCGGGATACCGTGCAGGGCGTGGTACAGCACCCCCTCGACCCGACGAATCCCTTCCATCCTCCTTTCATGCAGAAGGACGGCAGAGCGAAAATCGGTCTGCGACTTGCCCCTGACAGCGAGTGGCTTCACCGAGACGAACTCCACGAAGCTCAGCTCCGACGCAAAGTCGAGTTGCTGGCAGTGCACGATGACTCGGTTGCATGTCTCGAGAGGGGAGTTGCTGCCAGCGAAGAACTCCTCATGGCGATCGAGCAATGGACTGGTCAGTCCGGCAACCGGTCGCTGGAACCGATCGACGCCGCAGGGCGCCTCGTTCAGGAGGACCTATGCATCCTGGACGGCGAGTCGTTGGTGCTCGTGGCCGGCAGCGTTTGTTTCCCCCAGGGTTGGCTGCTCTCGTCGAAGATCGGCCTATCGATGCGGGCAATCCATGCGCCGGTGCCATATTACGAGTCGATCGCGGACCCGTCGGACAAGGTGGTGCATGCTCTCGACCTGAGGTTGCGGTGGCGGATGAATTGGTTTGTCGTTGGCAGCGACAAGTTGAGATCCGAACCAGGGCATCCCCTCGATGGCCCGATCTGCCTCCACCTGAGGTTCGAGCGCCAAACGCTTCGGCGACTACCGAAAACAGGTGCTGTCGTTTTCACGATCCGCAGTTACATCAGCCCGATCGAGACAATCGACGGCCGTCCGGAGTTGCAGACCGGGCTCTTGAGGGCACTGGACACCATGTCAGATGCCGAACGGACCTATCACGGCAACAATGCTCCAGCGGAGCTGGCGAAAGACTATTTGCGCTCGAAGCTCATGTAGCTGGCAGAACGTAGGTGCCTTGCGCCACGGCGATCGGACGGCTCTTGTCAGTGGTCCACACGTTGATGGAACCGACGAACGTCTTGGCGCCGACAGAATCGAGCCGTGCCGTCGAGTGAAGCTCGTCCCCGAGGCCTGGTCTGAGGAATCTGATCGAGAGTTCTGACGTCACCGCCGGGACTGCAGAGAACCCGACGACGCCGATGACTGCGAACCACATAGCGGCGTCGGCTATCGCAAACTGGGCCGGTCCCGAGATGACCCGACCTGGTCGGATTTCGTGAGGTTCGACGAGACGCGACACCTCGGCGGAACCTTCGCCGACGGCGCGACAGGTCATGGAATTTGCAAATGTCGGCCACGTTGACGAGATGAACTCGATGATCGAGGCCGGCGTCACCGGTTCGTCGAGACCGAGCGGGAGGCTCGGTGGTGTGGTCATATTTTTCCGATCGAGTCGAACGGCACCAGGGTCTGCGCCGACAATTCTTCGACCACGGCCCTCGTCGCCTTTCCGACGATCACCGACGCGCCGAGGTACGCGGCCTCGGTCTGGCCGATTGCCGCCACCACGGCGCGCAACGATGACCCTGTGGTGATCCAATCGTCGACCACGATGACGGCATCGTCGGCAGACAGGTCGAAGGTCCTCATCTGGAACTGTTGCCTCTGACCGGTCCAACTGGGTTCGGAGGTCACCGCGATGTCGGCGCCCGGGTGGTTGTGCCCGGCCCGACGGGCGCATACCAGCCCGGCTGAGAGCTCCGCAGCGACGAGTGCTCCAAGCACCATGCCGCGTGTTTCTGGCCCGACGACCTTCGTGACACCCATCGATCGAAAGGGGTCGGCGAGTGCCGCCGTGATCCGTGGGAAGATCGTGCGATCCGCAAGGAGCCCAGCCACATCTGGATGGTTATCCACGAGTGGGAAGACTTCGGCGAGCTCGGTGCCGCGCAGGCCGACCATCAACTTGTCATCGATGGTTGTGAGTCTGTATTTGCAGCCTTGTCTGCAGAACACTGAACTATTGATCGAGACATCAGAGCGTCTCGCGGGCCGTGGCGACAAACTCGTATCCGTCTTCGACGGACACGATTTTCCCGGAGCACGGACCACCGAAGTGGGTGCCGATGACGAGTCGATCAGAGTCGGCGTAGTGGGCCAGAAATGTCCGGCGCGTCGCCTCAGCGGCGGGGCCGTCGACATCGAAGTTCGAGCCCCAGTGAGGCGTGCCGACCTGTACAGCGTGGTGCATCATGTCGCCGGTGATGACGGCGCGGTCGCCGACGGAATCGATCAGCACTGAGACGTGGCCAGGGGTGTGGCCGTGTGTGGGCATGAGGCGGATGGATGCCGTCAACTGGTGGTCGGCGTCGACGAGTGTCGAGAGGCCGGCGTCGACGACGGGCATGACCGAGTCGGCATGAACGGAGTCGCCGCCTTGGTCGGCACCGTCGTTGGCGACCATCTCCGAATTCCAGTGTTCGAACTCGCTCCGCACGAAAAGGTGTTCTGCATTCGGAAACGTCGGCACCCACCGACCGTCGACGAGCATCGTGTTCCATCCGACGTGATCGATGTGCAGGTGCGTGCACAGCACGATGTTGACGTCGTGGCGTTCGAAGCCGGCTTCGGCGAGCGATGACAAGAACGGCGTGTTCAGTTGATTCCACGCCGGGTTGCGTCTGACCTTGTCGTTTCCGACACAGGTGTCGACAACGATGCGCTGGCCGTCGGCTTCCAGACACAACGCCTGAACCCGAGTGAGCAGCTTGCCCTCCGGAGTGACGAATTCCGGGATTGCCCACTGATGATGTTCGATGACGGCTTCCGCCGTCGCCTGCGGAAACAGGAATGTTCCTCGAGTCGGGCCCTCGGCTTCGATGACAGCGGTGACAGTGACGTCACCGATGGACCAGGTCTGCATGGCAGATCCCTACAACGGTTCGCTGTCGGAGACGTAGTACTTCATGATGTCTCGTCCGGTGAAGCGCAGCCCCTTGTTGGCGGCACCGAAGGCTCCCATGTGTTCCGAATCGCGGTGAGCAGGCAGACGGTCCTCGCTATCCCAGAGCTCGAACAGGTGCACGAGGCCAGGGTCGGTGCCATCGGCGCTGAAGACGTATTCGTGGTTGCCTTCTTCGGTGCGCGTTCCTGCTGATGCGGCCTTTGCGTTCTCGAGAAACGCGTCGCGGTCCTCGGGGTCGAGGCTGATGGTTCCTGCGATGACGAGCATGGCTCGACTCTATGTCTTGGAGCGCAGTGCTTGGAGCTGATGCAGGCTATGTGACCCGCTGGTTTGCATCGACGGTGAGGTGCACGCCGGATTTCATGATTCGTTCGAGCCGAATCACCGCTTCGGCGATGTCTTCGAATCGGGTGTAGAGGGCAACGGGTGCGAGCCGGATGCCGTCTGGCATTCGGAAGTCGCCAACGACGTTCTCGTACTGGCGCAGGGCGACGCTGATGGCCAGTGCTTCGTCGTGGGCGACGGTGATATGGCCGCCCCTGATCGAAGGATCGCGGGGCGAACCGAGACGAAAACCCAGGTCAGTGAGCCTTTCGTCGAAGAGTTCTATCAGCAGATCGGTGAGCGCGAGTGACTTGTTTCTCACCTGGTCCATGCCGGCTCGTTCGAACATTTCTGCGGAGACGGGAATCGGGGTGGCCGAGAGAATCGGCGGTGTGCCGACCTGAAAGCGGTCTATGCCGGGCGCAGGAGCGAAGCTCGGGCCCATGTCGAATTGGTCCTTCTGGGCGAACCAGCCAGGCAGAGGAGCATCGAAGGCCTCGATCAGATCCTGACGGACGTACAGAAATGCGGGAGCGCCTGGTCCGCTGTTCAGATACTTGTAGGTGCATCCGGTGACGAGGTCCGCGTTGCTGGCGACCACGTCGATCGGAACCGATCCGACCGAGTGACTCACATCGAACAGAACGAAGGCGTCCACCTCGTGGGCCGCTGCGGCGACGGCAGTCATGTCGGCGATCGCTCCGCTCCGGTAGTTGACGTGAGAGAGGCAGACCAGAGCAACTTCGTCGTCGAGTACAGAGTGGAGTTGGTCGATGTCGAGACCCTCGATTGGGTCAGACTCGACCCAGCGAACTGTGCCGCCTCGAGCCGAAGCGAGCCTCTCCATCAGGTATCGATCGGTCGGGAAGTCATGGCGGTCGGTGACGACGACCTTTCTGTCGATACCCGAGTCGAGTGCTGCCGAAGCCAACTTGAACAGGTTGACGCTGGTCGAGTCGGCGATGAGTGTCGTGCCGGCAGGCGCACCGAGAAGTTGTGCACCCACAGCATCGCCTGAGCTTCGGGTGAGAGTGATCCACTTCTCCCACGACTCCACCAGCCCGCCTGCCCATTCGGCGTCGATGGCATTGAAGAGAGCATCTCTCGCGGCCTTCGGCATACGACCGAGGCTGTTGCCGTCGAGGTACAGCGTGTGATCGTCGTGCATCTCGAACTCGGCGCGGAACTCGCGGAGTGGGTCGGCCAGGTCGAGCGCTCTGGCGCGATCGAGGAGATTGGAGTCGTTCATCGAGCACCCGATCTGAAACAGGCGACGAGTTGATCGGCGCCGGCCGTTGCGGTCGTGACGTTGTCGCGGACCGCGAGTTCGAGTCCGGCGATCGTCTCTGCGGTCGAAGGGTCGCTCCTCAAGTCGGTGGTGATCCTGTCTTCGACCGTCGCCCACATCCAGCGCACTCGTTGCTCCCCGCGTTTGTCGGCCAACTCGCCTGAAGCGTTCATCGCTGCCCGATGTTCCAGCACTGCTGACCACAGGTCGTCGATGCCGGTCCCATGAATGCCAGAGCACATGAGTACGCGTGGTGTCCAGGTCGGCGATGCCGGCTGCAGCAGGCGGATCGCGGCCGAATAGTCAGCGGCGGCGTGACGGGCCGCGGTCTGGTTGTCGCCGTCGGCCTTGTTGACCGCGATCAAATCGGCCAACTCGAGCACACCCTTCTTGATGCCCTGGAGTTCGTCTCCTGCGCCGGGCAACATCAGCACCAGGAAAAAGTCGACCATCTCGGCGACAACTGTCTCGCTCTGGCCGACACCCACGGTCTCGATCAGCACGGTGTCGTAGCCGGCAGCTTCGACGACGGTGGCGGTCTCTCTGGTCCGTCGAGAGACACCGCCGAGTGTCCCGGCGGTCGGGCTTGGCCTGATGAACGCGTTCGGATCGACTCCGAGTCGAGCCATGCGGGTCTTGTCGCCGAGGATGCTGCCGCCCGTACGGGTGCTCGTGGGGTCGACGGCGAGGACAGCTACCCGGCTCCCGGTGGCGGTGAGACGCGTACCGAGTTCGTCGATAAAGGTGCTCTTGCCGACACCGGGAACGCCAGTGATGCCGACGCGGTGGCTGCTGGTGGCGTGGGGGAGGAGCCTGGTCAGCAGCTCCTGTGCTCTGTTGCGGTGCTCTGGATTGACTGATTCGACGAGCGTGATGGCTCGTCCCATCGCGGAACGATCGGCAGCGATCACCCCGTCGTACAACGCATCGATAGAGGGTTGCGACACCTGCGATCAGCTCAGCTTTTCGAGAAGTTCGACTGCCGCTTCAGCGATGACCGTGCCGGGAGGGAAGATCGCAGCGGCGCCGGCAGCGAGCAGTTCGTCGTGGTCGGCCGGTGGGATCACGCCGCCGACGACGATCAGAATGTCATCTCGGCCATGGGCAGCGAGCCGATCGCGCAGCTCAGGCACCAGCGTGAGGTGCCCTGCCGCGAGCGAACTGACGCCGACGACGTGGACGTCGTTCTCGACGGCCTGGAGCGCCGCCTCCGCCGGGGTCGAGAACAGAGGACCGATGTCGACGTCGAAGCCGAGATCGGCGAACGCGGTTGCGATCACCTTCTGGCCACGGTCGTGACCGTCTTGGCCCATCTTGGCGACCAGAATTCTCGGCCGTCGCCCATTGTCGTCGGCGAAGGACTCGACTGCCTCTCGAGCACTGTTCACGTTCTCTGTCTCGCCCATCTCGTTCCGATACACCCCTGAGATCGTTCGCACCTCTGCGACGTGGCGCCCGTAGACCTTCTCGAGCGCATCGCTGATCTCGCCGACGGTCGCCCTTGCTCTCGCCGCATCGATCGACAATGCCAAGAGGTTGCCATCTCCTGACTCTGCAGATCGGGTCAAGGCGTGAAGAGTTTTCTCGACGTCACCGGCGTTGCGCTCTGCCTTGAGCCGTTCGAGTTTCGCGATTTGTGTCCGTCGAACCTGGTCGTTCTCGACTTTTAGAACAGGAACGTCGTCGTCGACGTCGGGTCGGTATCTGTTGACGCCGACCACGACCTGGCGCCCGCTGTCGATCCTGGCCTGTGTTCTAGCAGCGGCTTCCTCGATGCGGAGCTTCGGCACTCCTGCCTCGATCGCCTTCGCCATGCCGCCCATCTCCTCGATCTCCTGGTAGTGCTCGATGGCTCTGAGGGCGAGCGTGTGTGCAAGTCGTTCGACGAAGTAGCTCCCGCCCCACGGGTCGATGACTTTGGTCGTTCCTGCCTCCATCTGCAAGAACAGCTGGGTGTTGCGGGCAATACGAGCGCTGAAGTCGGTCGGAAGGGCGAGTGCCTCGTCGAATGCGTTCGTATGCAGCGATTGCGTGTGGCCGTTGACCGCTGCCATCGCCTCGACGCACGTTCGGATGACGTTGTTGTACGGATCCTGCGCCGTGAGGCTCCAACCAGATGTCTGGCTGTGGGTGCGAAGCGACAGCGACTTGGGGTTCTTCGGCCCGAACTGGTCCACGAACAGAGCCCACAACACACGGGCGGCCCTGAGTTTCGCGACCTCCATGAAAAAGTTCATCCCTATGCCCCAGAAGAAACTGACCCTCGGAGCAAAGGCATCGATGTCGAGACCGGCAGCGACCCCGGCTCGGAGGTACTCGACGCCGTCGGCGAGCGTGTAGGCCAACTCGAGGTCGGCCGTGCCGCCTGCTTCCTGGATGTGGTAACCCGACACCGAGATCGAGTTGAACTTCGGCATCTCGGCGCTGGTGAAGGAAAAGATGTCGCTGATGATCCGCATGGAGGGCGACGGCGGATAGATGTAGGTGTTTCGAACCATGAACTCTTTGAGGATGTCGTTCTGGATCGTCCCTGCGAGTTGAGCGGGTGCGACACCTTGCTCTTCGGCCGCGACCACGTAGAGCGCAAGCACAGGGAGTACCGCGCCGTTCATGGTCATCGACACGCTCATCTCGTCGAGTGGAATGCCGTCGAACAGCGTCCGCATGTCGTAGATCGAGTCGATCGCGACCCCGGCCATCCCGACATCGCCGACGACCCGCTCGTGATCCGAGTCGTAGCCGCGGTGGGTGGCGAGGTCGAAGGCGACCGACAGGCCTTTCTGGCCGGCAGCGAGGTTGCGCCGGTAGAACGCATTCGACTCTTCCGCGGTCGAGAAGCCGGCGTACTGGCGAACCGTCCACGGCTGGTTCGTGTACATCGTCGGGTAGGGCCCACGCAGGTACGGCACTTGGCCGGGAAAGTCGTCGATGTGAACGAGATCGTCGCCCTGATCGTCGCCGGTGTACAGGCGCTTGAGGTCGATGCCCTCCGGTGTCGAGAGGGTCTCGGTCAACAACGCGTCGAGATTCTCGCCATTGCATGAAGCGTCGGTGCCGTGAAGATCGACGGTGGTGAAGTCGGGGACAGTGCTCATCGTGCAACCCCGATCGCACCGTGGAGATGGGTCAACGCTTCGACGACGTCGCAACCGACATGAATGAAGTCGTCGACGCCGGAGGCGCGAAGCGCATCTGCTGATTCGCCAGGCCCACCGGCGAGCAAGACCCACTTGCACCCCGCGGCCTTCAGCGCGGCCGCAGTTGCTGCCGCTCGTTGGGAATACACCGCGTCGGACGAGCAGATCACCGCAGCGTGAGCATGGCTTGCCGCGAACGAACTGAGCACAGCGTCTGTGTCATCCAACCCGGTGTCATCCAACCCGGTGTCATCCAACCTCGTGCCATCGATCGCTCTCACGCCACCGGAGGCCAGAAGGTTGGTGGCAAACGTTGCCCTGGCATTGTGGACAGCAGGCGGGCCGAGGTTGGCGAGAAAGGCCGTCGGTGGCTCGGAGGCAGCAGCGGCGACGGCTCGAAGCTCGTCGAAGGTTTGCGACCAGCGCCGTGGCATCAGGACCTCGCAGGTGATGACGGCATCGTCGCCCGGAACAGGCGCAGATGGAGAGGATGGAATCGCGACCGCTACCTCGTCGAGCGTTGGGTACTCGCTTGTGCCGACCAGCCCGTCGGCTCTGGTGGCGACACGGCGATGGCGTTCGGCGACCGCGCCCGCAACAGCCGATTGTGCGGAACCTTCGAGCAGCGCGGCGCCAATGCCACCGCGTGCTTCGACCGCCTGGAAGTGCGTCCACGCCTTGTCGGCCAGTTTCGAGGTCAGGTCTTCGACATACCAACTGCCGCCTGCAGGATCGACGACGGCGCCGATCAGGGACTCCTCGCACAGGATCGATTGCGTGTTCCTGGCGATCCGGTGACCGAGTTCGCTGGGATGACCGATGCCCGAGTCGAAAGGGGTAACGGTGATGGCGTCGGCGCCGCCGACGGCAGCCGCGAACGCGGCGGTCGTGGTCCGAAGCATGTTCACCCACGGATCGTGCCGCGTGATCATTCCGTAGGCGGTGATCGCGTGGATGTACATGCCCCTCGCAGTCGGGATCCCTCCGCTGGATTCGACGATCCTTGCCCAGCACTGGCGTGCGGCCCTGAGCTTGGCGATGCCGGCGAACTGATCGGGGCCCACAGAGATGGAGAACTGCAGCTGTCTGGCCGCCGTCTCGACGGCCAGGCCTTCCTCGACCATGGCTCTGAGGTACCGGACGCCTCCGGACAGCACCGCTGCAATCTCCTGAGCGTCGCTTGCTCCGGCGTCACTGAACGCCGTGCCGTCGATGTCGTATACGGCGATGCCGGACATCGTGTCGGATGCCCGTATGGCGAACGTCGTCGACGTGGCGAGGCCATCGTCGAGGCTGTGGGTGAGCCAGCCTCGACGCGCCAGAGTGGCCACGGGATCGACACCGAAACACCCCGACATCTCTGCCGGATCGTGACCCCTTCGCTCCCACAGTGCCATCAGGGCCCGTAACGCTGGACCGCGTGATCCTGGGGCAAGATGTATGGGCACCATGTCGAGATGGACACCGTCGAGAACGACGTCCAAGAGGTCGACGTCGGTGACGTCTTTCAGCGTGATGGCGGTGATGCCTTTCTCGAGATCGTCGAGGATCGCGCTGTTCACGCCGTCGGTGCCACAGTGATGGGTCTGGCGCATCTCCCAGCCAGTGGCTGTGGCGTTCGCTGTGCCGCCACGTCTGAACGACCCCGACCCTGGCATCTCGTCGCCGCGGAGATGAGCGACGGCAGCTCGTGTGTACAGCGGAGCAATCTCGATGCCGTCGAGCGTCGTGTTCACCAGCGACTCGAGACTGGCGCCTCTCAGTGCCTTCGTGGCCGAAGCCTCCCAGCGCTCACGGCTGGTCAACGTTGCGTCGTCTGCCATCCCTTGATGGTACGGCTTCGAGATGCTGACGATCGCTCTCAGAGCTTCGAGGAACGTGTCGCGTTGCGGCTTGGGCTTCGCCATCACAGTTCGACGATCCAGGACTCGTCGAATCCCGCACCGGAGCCCGATGCGGCCACTCCGACTCGGCCATGCGGCTCTGCCGCGAAGGCCGACGTCTCGACCCCGTCCGACGAAGCGATGGTTCAGCCTGCTCGATGATTCGAACACGTCTGCTGTGCCGCTGAAGGTGGTCACCGTTGTACAAACGTCAGTTCAGCGAGCAGCGTGATCAGCAAGGCCATGAAGAGAAGGCTGTTGGATCTCGAGTTCAGGTCAAGACAGGATGTGCGCGCCTGGTGCGATGTCGAGAATCTTCGTGTGCCCGCCGACGGTCGGAAGAGCAGTAGCAACCTGATCGGCCTTTGCCGGCTCGACGAGACATGCCATGCACGGCCCTGAGCCGCTGAGCCATGCCGCCAAGGCGCCGGCCTCGCGTGCGGTGACCATCGCTTCTGCTGTTTCCGGCACCGCTTCGAGACGGAATGGTTGGTGAAGCCGGTCGTCACACGATGAGGCCAGCGCCTCGAGGTCGCCGGTGGCGAGGGCGCCGACGAGCATCGCAACCATCCCGATGTTGTAGGTCGCATCGGCGTGGCTGATGGTCTTCGGCAAGGTTCCACGCGATGCCTTCGTCGAGGTTTCCCTGTCAGGCACCCAGACCACGACACGAAGGTCGGCAGGTATCGGCAGCAGCAGAACTCGGCCGGCGGCCGTGATGGTCAGACCACCGTAGGTGGAGGGCGCTGCGTTGTCCGGGTGACCTTCGGCCTCTGCAGCCAGTGCGAACACCTCGTCTCGCGCCTCGTCGAGGTTTCGACCAGCTTGGATGAGGGCGGCTGCGTAGCCCGCAACTTTTCCGGCGCCGCTGTAGCCCATTCCCTTGCCAGGCGGGATCTTCGTGGATGCTCCGAGAGGGCCGGTTCCACCCGCTCTGCGGAATGCTTTCACGGCGCTGTGCCACTCGTCGGCCTCGGGAAGCGTCGCTGCACCGATCTCGACGTCCATGGTGATACTCAGCGCGATGCCGAGGGTGTCGAATCCCGGACCGATGTTGGCCGTCGAGCACGGTACCGAAATGATCACTGAGACACTCTAATGTCGGCGGACGTCGCTCACCGGAGGAAACAGATGACGCATGGAGGAAAGCTCGCGGCCAGAGCGCTGAAGGCGGCTGGTGTCAATTGTGTTTTCACGCTCTCAGGCGGCCACGTGATGGGAATCTACGACGGCTGCCTGGACGAGGGCATCGAGGTCATAGACGTACGTCACGAGCAGGCGGCGGTTCATGCAGCTGACGCTTGGGCGCGATTGCATCCTGGCCGGGTCGGAGTGGCTGTTCTCACAGCGGGCCCGGGAGTCACGGATGGCGTGACCGGTGTGGCCAACGCGTGGAGGGCGAATTCGCCCATCGTTGTGATTGGAGGGCAAGGGCCTTTCGACAACATGCGTCGCGGCTCTCTGCAGGAAATGGATCACGTTTCGCTGATGCGGCCTGTGTCGAAATGGTCGGACGCATGCCTCCAGACCAGCCGTATTGGCGAGTACATCGAACTGGCCGTTCGCAACGCGCTCTCTGGTGTTCCAGGACCCTCGTTCCTGGAGATTCCGATGGACGTTCTACACGCACCGATCGACCTCGACACCGCGACGATTCCGAAATTCAGGGACTATCGGGTGGCGGGCAGCGCACCGGCTCACCTGGTCGACGAGGCGATCGACCTGATCGCGGCCGCAGATCGTCCCATGGTGATGGCTGGCACGTCGCTGAAATGGAGCGAAGGTGGACCAGCTCTCGTCCAGTTCCTGGATGCGACAGCGATGCCCTGCTTTGTGAACGGCATGGGCCGCGGTCAAGTGCCCTGGGACAACGCCCAGTTCTGCAATCGGACACGACGTCAAGCGCTGAAGGAAGCCGATCTCGTCATCCTCGCCGGAACGCTGCTCGACTTCCGCATGAAGTTCGGGGCCGCGATTCCGCCGGACGCAAAAATCGTTCAGCTTGATCTGGACGAGACGTTGATCGGTCAGAATCGGCCAGCCGATGTTGGACTGGCCGGCAACCTCGGAGTGAACTTCAGAGCATTGACGGATCGCATGGTCGATCGAGGTGTAGATCGAAAGTGGACCGATCGGCGCAACGAACTGCAAGCCGAAGAAGCCCGCCTCGAGGAGCAGCTCTCCGCCTTGCTCAACAGCGACGAGACGCCGATCGACCCGCAGCGGCTGTGCCGCGACATTGCGTCGGTGATCGATGACGACATGATCGTCATCGGCGACGGCGGCGACATCGTTGCCCAAGCGAGCAAGGTCGTCAGCGTCCCACGCAACGGGACATGGATGGACCCCGGTCCGCTCGGCACCCTCGGTGTCGGCATGCCCTTCGCGTTGGCCGCACAGAAGGCGTTTCCCGACAAGCGGGTGCTCATCATCTACGGTGACGGCTCGTTCGGACTGAACGGCTTCGAGTACGACACAGCTGTCCGGTTCGGACTGCCCATCGTTGGCGTCATGGGCAACGACGCGGCGTGGGGCCAGATGATGCGTCCTCAGGCAATGCTCTACGGCGAGGATCGTCTGGTGGCGACGGAGCTGAACTACACCCGCTACGACAAGGTCGTGGAAGCTCTCGGCGGCCACGGCGAGCACGTGACCGAACCGGGCGACATCGTTCCTGCTCTCCGACGCGCCTTCGCCAGCGGTAAACCGGCCCTCGTCAACGTCGAGATCCGTCAGGACAAAGGCGCCATGAAGGGATCCACCTACGTCTAGTCCTCAGTTGACCTCGGCGGGGGTGGGGCGTCGAGTTTGATGCCCATGAGCAAAGCCGCCCCGAGTCGCCTTGGGAGTTCCATCGGCAGGAAGTTGGTCAGCATCAGACGCTTTGGATGCCGGACGTGCCGGCGGTCTGAGCGAACGGCAGCCACGGAGCGTCTGGCGAGCTTCTCCGGCGACATCTTCGGAAGAAGGATCCGCATGCGTTTGAGCATCGCCGTCGCGTATGGAGCATCCTCGAGCGCGTCCCACATTCGCGTATCCACCGGACCAGGCGCTATCACCGTGGTCTTGATGGCGGTGTGCTTCAGTTCGAGTCGGATCGACGCGACAAAGTTGTTGATGCCCGCCTTCGTGCCGGCGTAGGTCGCTATCCCCGGAAAACCAGAGGTGCCGGCGACCGAAGAGAGGAACACGAGGTGTCCCTTGCCCCTTGCGTGCATGCCGCGGATCACGTTTCGGGTCAGCACCATCGGCGCTTCGAAATTGACCCGCGAGAGCGCTCTGATGCGCTCGATGTCGACGTTGGCGTGCTGGTCATCTGTCTCGAGCCCGGCGTTGTTGACCAGTACGTCGATCGGGCCCGCCTGGGCTTCGACCCGACCGATCAGGTCGTCGACCTGGTGCTGATCGAGGAGGTCGGTCACGAAGGCGGTGCCGCCGATGTCGGCCGCCACTCGCTCGAGTTCGGCTTTGCTCCGCGCCACTACGCTGACTTTGGCTCCGGCCGCGGCAAACTGGCGCGCCAGCGCCTCTCCGATTCCTCGAGACCCGCCGGTCACGAGGACGTGTGCCCCGTTCAGTTCCATGTTGTCGGGATCTCCTCGACTCTCACCCTACGGGTAGCTCAGTTCGGGGTCGAGTGGGTAACGAGGGCCGTCGAGGTGTTCGTAGGTGAAACTATCGAGGGTCCTGCTCGTCAGGCCTGGCGTGTCTGCGGTGACTATCTCGGTTGCGAGGTCGGTGAAGCCGGCCCGGAAGTGTTGGCTGCTCTTGACCGCGACGAGGTCGTAGGTCGTGACGTCGATGCCGTGGAGGGTGAAGACTTCGTCGTCGAATGTCTGATCGCGTACCGACGTGACGATGACATCGACATTGCCGATCACGAGACGGGCCGAGAGTCCGAGATTGGCCGGGACCCCCTCGAGCATCTTCGACGTGTAGATGAATCGTCCATCGGTCAGCGCCTTGACGTAGGCCTCTGTCTCGATCGGCTCGCCGTGCATCGCGTCGTGGTGTCCGCCGAGCGAGATGTTGATGACCGCACCTACCCCTGCCTCGTGGGCGGCAGTGGCGGTGGCTGCGTCGTACACGAAACCGAAGCACGTCCGCTCGGGGTTGGCGTCGAGAATCGACCGGAGCAGATGGGTCGCATCGCCCGGTGCTCCACCTCCTGGGTTGTCTGCCGTGTCGTTCATCACGACAGGCCCACCCTTCTCCTCGATGATGCGTTTGGCGATGGTGAGTGCCGAGTGTTCGCTGACAGCCTCGACGGTGAAGCTCTCGCGCCTGGCCCACACGTCGAGGGCCACATCGCGTGCGACCCTGGCCGCCAGCTCGGCATCGCCGTTGGTTGTCACAGTGATCGAAGCGCCAGCCGGACCGCAGTCGGTGTGCGCGAACCCGTGGAAAAAAGTGCAGTCGATCACGCCGTCGAGTCGCTCGGCTTCGGCGCATCGTTCGTTGGTGAGGCCCGCTGGCGGCTGAGCGGTACCACTCGTCGGGGTCAGGAACGGCAGCCTTTCGATGTGATTGACCGGCGAGAACTTGCCGTTGACCATGTCTTCCAGGGCTCCGACGAGTTCCTCGCCGCGCTCGTACATGTCCACGTGCGGGTAGTAGTGGCACCCGAACATGAGGTCGAGCGAGTCGCCCATCGGCTGAGTCAAGTTGCCGTGGAGGTCGAGCGTGGCACCGACAGCAACGCCGTTGCCAACGGCGAGCCGGACCGCAGAGGCGAGGTCAGCTTCGAGGTCGTCGATGCCTTCGGCCACGCCGGCGCCATGGATTGCAAGTGCGACCGCATCGAGTGGCATCGCTTCGGTCAGTCGATCGACGAGCTCGGCCTTCATCGTCTGGTAGGCACTCGCCGAGATCGTGCCCGACGGCGTTGCCATGGCGTAGTAGGTGGGCACGACGTCGTGGCCACGTTCCAGCGCCTCGTGAATGATGCCACCGGTGGCGGTCCGAGTCTCTGCGGTACGAATCAGTCGATCGCCCCGATAGTGGTGGAAGTCGTCGAGTTCCGTGAGCCCGAAGCACCCCACTGCAAAGGTGTTCGTCTCGTGCTCGATGCCGCCAACTGCGATTCTCATGCGCTGACCTTGGCCGAAGGACTGTTGTTACGCAAACGCGTCAGCTCGACGTGAAATCGACCAGCGAATCGCGCAAGGTCACAGCCGCCTCTGGAGTCACCGCTGAGTCTCGCCACGCAACAACGAGCTCGCGGTGAGCGACCGGTTCGCGTCTGGCCGGTACGAGCTCGCCGGGGGTCCTTTCAGCCTGCACCGATGGCAGTACTGTCCATCCGAGGCCGAGTTTGACCATCTCTCGGAGAACCTCAGGCTGATGTGATTCGGCGACAACGTCGAAAGAGGCACCAGATCGCCGTAGCGAAGCCGCGATGAGCTTTCGTGAGTGAGAGCCTTCGGGGAATGTGACCCACGGACCCCACTTCGCGGGGTCGACTGTCGCGGCGCCTGGCGGTGCATAGACCCGCAGTCCTTCGGTCATGAGGTCGACCCACACCACCGAAGGGATCGAAGTATCGGGTTTGACCCCGACCACGATGTCGAGATGGCCCTGCTCGAGCGCAGCGAACAGTCCGCCAGAGGGCCCGACCGTCAGATGCAGATCGATGTCTGGTCGGTCGTGGCGAATGGCGTGGAGTGCGCCTGCGAAGTGATCGACCGCTGCCGCGTCGATCATTCCGACGCGCACGAGACCAGCAGTTCCGGATCGTGTTCGTTCGATGTACCTCCCCAGGTCGGCTGTTGATGCGAGCACGCGGCGAGCATGTTCGACGACGGGTTCCGCCTGGGGGCGGACCTTCTGACTACGGCCGTCCTTCTCGAAAATCGTGAGGCCGACCCTGCGTGACAGTTCGGCGAGTCCTTGGCTCAGCGCAGACGCAGACACCCCGAGGCCTGCAGCGGCCTCAGAATGAGTGGTGGCATCGGCAGCAGCGACGAGGTATTCGAGTTGCTGAACCGTCAGGTTCGGCATGGGCCGATGGGGCAGCTTGTGAACGTTCACAAATACACTCCTAAAATGAAGTCATTCTGAAGTGTATAGAAGAACTATTCGGGTTTACTTAGTATTGGAACATGACTGAATCCTCGACAACGTATGACTCCACTGCCAGAGAGATTGCACCAGCCACCGGCAAGCTCGGCATTCTCATGCCGGGCATGGGCGCCGTTGCATCCACTTTCATGGCCGGCGTGATCGCCGCCCGCAACGGCCTCGGCGCCCCCATTGGCTCCGTTGCCCAGATGGCCCACATTCGTCTCGGAAACAAGGCGGAGAACCGCAACCCGCTCATCAAGGACTTCGTTCCGCTAGCCGGTCTCGACGACATCGTCTTCGGTGGCTGGGACCCGATCTCCCCGAACGCTTTCGAGGCCGCGAAGACCGCTGGCGTGCTCGAAGGCGCCGATTTGTCGTCGATCTCCGGTGAACTCGAAGGCATTGTTGCCATGGACGCGGTGTTCGAGCCTCGCTGGGTGAGTCGTCTGGACGGCACACGCATCAAAGAGCTCACATCGAAGATGGAACAGGCCGAGGCGCTGATGAACGACATCGAGCGCTTCCGCGAACAGAACGGTTGTGACCGTGTCGTCATGGTCTGGTGTGGCTCCACAGAGGCCTACCAAGAACCGAGTGAGGTGCACGCCACGCTGGCCGACTTCGAGGCCGGACTGAAAGCCGACGACGACAACATCTCGCCGAGCCAGATCTACGCCTACGCCGCGCTCATGAGCGACGTGCCCTTCGCCAACGGCGCACCGAACCTGTCGGTCGACCTCGAGTGCATGCAAGAGCTGGCCATCCAACGTGGCCTTCCGATCGTCGGTAAGGATTTCAAGACCGGTCAGACCCTGATGAAGACCCTCATCGCTCCTGGGCTGAAGGCTCGCATGCTCGGCCTCCGTGGTTGGTACTCGACCAACATCCTTGGCAACCGTGACGGTGAGGTGCTCGACGACCCGGAGAACTTCAAGACCAAGGAGTCTTCGAAGCTCGGCGTACTCGACACCATCCTTCAGCCGGAGACCTACCCCGATCTGTACGGCAACATCGATCACGTTGTCCGCATCAACTACTACCCACCTCGTGGCGACAACAAAGAGGGCTGGGACGCCATCGACATCTTCGGCTGGCTCGGCTACCCGATGCAGATCAAAGTCGACTTCCTGTGCCGTGACTCGATCCTCGCCGCACCCATCGTGCTCGACCTGGCGTTGTTCATGGACCTGGCGCATCGCGCCGGGTCGTCCGGCGTCCAGGAATGGCTGAGCTTCTACTTGAAGGCCCCGCAGACGGCCGACGGTGCGGAGCCAGAGCACGATCTGTTCATCCAGCAGACCAAGTTGAAGAACACCCTTCGCGAGTGGATGGGCGAACAACCGGTCACACACAGCGAGGCCGGCTAACAGCACATGTCCCAATTCGACATCACGCGAGTTGTCGCCCAGTTGCGGCGTGCCGTGGTCGCCTTGATCGTCATCAACGCGTTGGTCGGAATCGTTGCGATTCTCGGAGGCACCGGCGATCTCGAGTGGGAGATCCTGGGCACGACGATGCTGATCACCGCCGGTGCGTCGACAGCAGCAGTCAACGGTACAGCTGTTGACCGTGGCGTAGCGCGCCTGCTCTGCTGGCCGTCGATCGTGCTGTCGTGGTTCGCCTACGCCTGGATGATTGTGTGGATCTGGCGCGACGCTGAACCAGTAGCGGCAATCCAGGACGCCACGTTCATCGCCCTCACGTTGGGGGTCGGCGGCACGTTCGCGGCGCTGCTCCTTCAGGTCAAGGTTTTGCCGTCGTTCGAGCCGGCACGATTCGTGGCCATCGCAGCCGACGTCTGGCTCGTCGTCATGACTCTCATCGCGATCTTGTCGGGTCCATCGATCGCGGAGCTGTTTGCGGTTGCCTCGATCGTGGCGGCTGCGGCGTCGCTGATCGTGATTGTCGGAACGAGAAACGTGAAGGCCGATGTCGTCGACCGTGTCGTTGCATTTTGTCCGGCGTGCGGGGCCAACAACGGTGATGGTGCCTGCTCGGAGTGCGGCGCCAACTTCGCGGTGACCTTCACGGATTGAACCTGACGGCAGGCCCTCTTTGCTGAAACGCAACTAGCGTCGACGGGGATGAAGTTCGGATTCGTGCTGCCAAACAACTGGGGCCTCCCTGACCCTCGGTCGATCATCGATCTAGCGGTCGAGGCCGAGCAACTCGGGTTCGACTCAGTGTGGGTCAACCATCACGTGCTCAACGTCGGATACATCGCGGAGCGACTCGAAGACAGGCCGTACTACGACGCGTTGACCATGCTCGACTGGGTTGCGGCGAGAACAGAGCACGTGAAGCTCGGAACTTCGGTGCTCGTGCTGCCGTATCTGCACCCGATGGTGGTAGCGAAGCAGATGGCGACGCTCGACCGGCTCAGCGGAGGTCGCGTGATCGCGGGCCTCGGGGTCGGCAGCCTCCCACAAGAGAACGCAGCAATGGGCGTCGGCTACCACGACAGGGGTGCGAAATCCGACGAGTTCATCGAGGTCATGAAGCGACTCTGGGCTCCAGGAGCTGCGTCGTTCGACGGCGATCACTATTCGTTCTCCGACATCGTCGCCTCGCCGAAACCTCACCACTCGTTGCCGATCTGGATAGGCGGTTCCGGTAATCCTGCGCAGCGCAGAGCCGCCCGAGTGGGTGACGCTTGGCATCTGATGGCTTCGGTGAACGGCCTGAGGCGCAGAATGCCTGACTTCGTGGAAAAGCTCGAAGCCGCAGGTCGATCGCGGGACGACATCATCATTGCTCCGCGCATCGATGTCCGTCAGGTGCCAGACGCGGCTTCGGTCGACGAATGGCGAGATGCAGACGCCGATCAACTGATCGTCGGAACCAGCTCGACCGAGATGTCCGCTGTCCGCGGCTCACTCGCCCGGCTGGCAGCCACGATGACCCAATCGCAGGGGTGAGCGGTCTCGAATCCTCGAACACGACGCATGTTCGACTCGATGAGATGTGCCTGAGTCGGAGTGGCGTGGCGGCGGACCTGTCGAAGCTGAAGCGCCAAGGTCGCCACGCGCCGGATCTCGTCAGGCTGAGTCGAACTGGGCGACGACGTCTGCGCCGAAGGCTTCCATCTTCTCCGGGGGCATCGGCGGGACGATCATGCGTGAGACGCCGATGCTGGCGAGGCGTTCGACGTACGCGGCCGACGGTGGGCCGCCAGCGGTGAATTCGAGGGCTTCGGGGTCGCGGCCGGCACTCTGGGCGCAGCGCCGAGCATGGTCGAACAACTCCACGAGCTCCGATGGGCCGCCCTTGCCCGGGAAGAAACCGTCGCCGAGCTCGCCAGCTCGGCGCGCAGCCCGCTTGCTGTGGCCCCCAACAATGATCGGCACGTGTCCAGCCGGCTGTGGCCTGCAGAACGTGTCGCTGAAGTTGACCTTTTCGCCCTGATAGCTCGGGATGTCTTCGGTCCACAGGGCGCGGTATGCCTGGAGGTACTCGTCGGTGCGGTCTCCGCGATCGTCGAAAGGCACGCCGAGCGCGGTGAACTCTTCTTCGAGCCAACCAGAGCCGATGCCGAGGATGACACGGCCCTTCGACATTCGGTCGAGTGTGGCGACGGCCTTGGCCGTGACAACGGGGTTTCGTTGGGGCACGATCAAGATGCCGGTTGCGAGGTTGATCTCTGTCGTTGCCGCTGCGATGTACGACAGCCAGATCAGTGGGTCCGGAATCGGGAAGTCCTCCCTGCCGCCTGGCATCTTTCCATCGGGGGAGTAGGGGTAACGCGAGGTGTAGCCCTGCGGAACGACGACGTGTTCCACGGTCCAGATTGACTCTATCCCTGCTGCTTCTGCCGACTGAGCGAGGGCGACAGCAGCGTCGGGTTCCACGAAGGGACCCGTGTTGGCGAACATGATTCCGAATTTCATCGGGGCTTCCCGCGTTCGATCTGGTGCACCGGGGATCCCAAGTGCACGGTGTCGTGCTCCCGACACACCTCAATCAGAGGTCGGCCAGCACGCCGATCGCCAGAATCATAGAGCCAGAGATGCAGGGTGGGGTACTGAGGGCATTGATCTTGAGTCCCGTCGATCATCTCGGCCGTCTGCTGGCAACCACCGCTTCGCGGGCACTGATGGCGGCGACCGACGGACTCATCGCCGTGTGGGCAACTCAACTACCCGATGCCGACCTGGTGGCGATGACCGCCATCGTGATGGATCAGGTCGGTGGGTTGTGGCCAGACGCGTGCAGGGCTGCACCTCCAGGCCGACAATGGCAGTGATAATGGCGTTGTGCTGACCTTCGCCACTGAGACACGCGACAACTTCGTATCCATCGACGTCGGGGTCGCGGCCTGGGTTGCGCTCGGAGTGATCATCGCGGTGATGCTCGCCATCGATCTGATCCGTCACAGGGAGGCGCATGCGCCGACCGGACGCGAGGCGTTGGTCGAGACGGCGACATGGATCGCGTGTGGCATCGCCTTCTCGGTGGTGATCGCGGTGGCCTACGGGGGCGATGCGTTCGGCGAATACATCAGCGGTTACCTGATCGAGAAGTCGCTGAGCGTCGACAACGTCTTTGTCTGGGCAGTGCTGTTCTCGAGCATGTCGATTCCGGTGAGATACCAACACCGGGTGTTGTTCTGGGGCATTTTCGGTGCGCTCGCGCTGCGTGCCGTGTTCATCCTCATCGGCGCCGCGCTCATCGACAGGTTCAGCTGGTTGCTCGTCGTGTTCGGCGTCTTTCTTGTCTTCACCGGACTCAGGATCATTCGACACAAGGACGACGAAGGTGACAGAACGAGTACCGCAGGGCTCGGACTCTTGAGGAAGGTCATGCCGGTGAGTGATGAGCTCGACGGTCAGAAGTTCTTCTCGATGGTCAACGGCAAGCGTGTGGCGACCCCTTTGCTCGGCGCCGTGGTCGTGATCGAGTTCACCGACCTCGTGTTCGCACTCGACTCAGTTCCGGCGATCCTGGCCGTGTCGAAGGAGCCGTACATCGTCTTCGCATCGAACGCCTTCGCGATCCTCGGCCTTCGGGCCATGTATTTTCTTTTGGCCAACGCAAAGGAGCGGTTCCACTACCTGAGTCACGCCCTGGGCGGAATTCTCGTGTTCGTCGGTATGAAGATGGCCATCTCGCAGAGATACCACCTCGACACGTTCGTCTCGCTCGGTGTGATCGTCGCGATGCTGATTCTGGCCATGATCGCGAGCGAGATCTGGGCTCGTCGCCGAGCAATCATCGCCCCTTCGAGATCAGGGCAGCGGTAGAACGGGGCCCAAAGGGAGTACCGAGCGACTGGCCGCCCGCAACGGGACGTCTGTCGAGCCAGGAGACCTCCTGGTCGTGGTCAGGCCTGCCGGTACACCGGCATCACCTGTCACCGCAGACGAACACGTCGGCTGACGGAGAACCGAAGTCGGGTACGAGTTCGCGGTGTGAACTACCTGGCCGCGTGATTCAGGGCTCTGGCGAACACGTCGCGTTGGGCATTGCTGCCCCCGAGCATGGGCCAGTTGGCGGCAGCTGGCCCGAGGAGGCTTGCCGCCTCGGCGTCATCGCGTGCGCCGAGCGCAGCCATGCCCTTGGCTGTCGCGAGACCAACCTCGCGGATGACGCGGGCTGCCTCGTCTGACCGGTCGGACCACGCTTCCATGCCGGCGATGAGCGCTTCGAGTTCTTCGGTGTGGCCGGTCCTCGCCAACGCGTAGGCGAAGTGGCAATCGTTGAACGGTTTGGCGTGATAGCCGATCCGTAGCGCAGATCCTTCCGGGAGCCGATCCCAACGATCGCCGACGTCGACGCCGAGAAAGTCCAACCGCGCCAGCATCGAAATGGCGTTGGTCAGGGTCAGCCCTTCGGTGGCTTCGTCGGGCCGCACCAGTTCGTCGAGCAATCGCAGTACCTCGTCGTGGTCATCGTGCGCCAAGTGGTACAGGCCCAGGTGCCACCAGATATGTCCGGCGAACGATCCGCTCGAGTGCAGGACGTCGCTCTTGGGTTCGAGCCAGTTGATACCGTCGTCGGCCCGGCCCTGCATCTCAAGAACGTGCGCAACCGAGTGGATAGACCAGAGATCTCGTGGCGCGGCGTCGACTGCGCCGCGGCCGAGTTCCTCTGCCTCGTCGTAGCGGCCCAGTTCTTCGAGCGAGAAACAGGCCATGCCGTCGAGGTAGCTGCGGTATGGCGTGTCATCGTCCCAGATCGAACGGAGGCGCTGGACGGAGGAGAGCATGCCGTCGAGGTCGTTGAACGAGAAGCGCTCGAAGTGTTCGAGCCGTGCAGCGAGCATGTCGAGCGGCTCTGTGTCCAGGATTGCCGCCCACTCGGAGCAGGCGCCGGGCGTGTCGCCTTTCGCCCACTTCGAGAGCGCGGTCAGATGGCCCTGCTCGCGTTGGTTCAGCCCGGTCGGGGCCGGGCTGAATTCATCGACCACGTCAGCCGCCTCGTCACGGCCGGCGGCCGTGTTGGCCAGCAGCATCATGTAGCCATATGTGATCTTCGACAGTGGTGCAGCTTCACCGGAGATGGCTTCGCCGAGGACTGAGGCTATCTCTGGCGACATCGTCAGATACGCGTCGATCAGGTCCCGAAACCTCGCAGCTGCTTCGCGGCTCGGCGCGGTGATGCTGAGGCCCCACGCGTCGCTGTACTCGATGTCTGCACCCCGCTCAATGCCGTTGTTCATCGGGCCATCGTAGGTCGTTCGCCTTCGTCGTAAGGTGACAGCATGTGTGGACGATTCGTGAGTTCCTCGCCACCTGACGAGTTGGCCGACTACTTCGGGGCGACCGCTCCCGAAACACTGCTTCCCGACAACTACAACGTCGCTCCGACAACCGACATCTACGCTGTTCTGGAGCGGCCGCCGGAAGCGGAAGCGCCTCCAGAGCGGGCCATCGAGACATTCCACTGGGGCCTGATTCCGATGTGGGCGAAGGAACAGAAGATCGGCAACCGCATGATCAACGCTCGCTCCGAAACGCTGCTCTCGAAGAATGCGTTCAAACCCGCTCTCCAACGACGGAGGTGCCTCATCCCTGCCGACGGCTTCTATGAATGGAAGGCCGTCGGAAAGGACGAGAAGAACAAGCCGAAGAAACGGCCCATGTTCATCCGTCGAGTCGATGGTGAACCGATCGTGATGGCAGGTCTGTGGGAACGATGGAGGGGTCCCGAACGTGAGTGGGATGAAGCACTGCACTCAACCACCATCATCACCACCTCCGCCAACGAGTTCATCTCCGACATCCACGACAGGATGCCCGTGATGCTCGCTCCGTCGAAGTGGGATGCATGGCTCGACCCGTCGAACAGCGACACTGATTCCCTCGCCAGTCTGCTGGTGCCGGCACCTGAGGGACTGCTTGTCGCCCACCCCGTCGATCCTCAGGTCGGCAATGTCAGGAACAACGGTGTCGGACTCATCGCCGAATACGAGCCTCCGGTCGAGACCCTGTTCTGAGTTTCCCGTCTGGCCAGTCGATCCTGTCAGCACGGCGCCAGCTCCGGCTGCCACGGCGAAGGTGCCGATCACGCGCCTACTGCGAGGCTGAGGCCGAATGGCCTGCGGCGTGCAGCGCGACACGGATCGCGCCAGCCGCCGATTCGAGATCGGTGGGGTCGACGCTCTTGGCCGCATTGGCGAAGTCGAGGTCGTGAACACCAAAGATGGGTACGAGATGGATGTGCAGGTGAGGCACCTCGAGTCCTGCGATCATGAGGCCGACCTTCTCTGGGCCAAACGCGGCCGAGATCGCAGATGAGATCTTCTGAGCCACATCGAACAGGTGCGCATTCAGTTGGGGTGAAGCGTCGATCCAGTGGTCGATCTCCTCGATCGGCACGACCAGGGTGTGACCGCGCTGGAGCGGATTGATCGACATGAATGCCACACACTGCTCGTCTCTCCACACGAAGGTCCCGGGGAGCTCGCGGTCGATGATGCGCGTGAAAAGTGTGGCCATCGGCTGATCGTAGAGCCCAGCGACCCGCCGGCAGGCCGCGTAGGGTTGAGCGGTGGCAGACGACGAGGGTAACACGACCGTTCTGGGCAGCAGAGTACTGACCATTCCCAACCTGATCTCGGTTGCGCGATTGCTGTGTCTCCCGGTCTTTCTCTGGCTGTTGTTCAGCAAGGACAACAGAGCTGGGGCCGCCTACTTGCTCGCGGTGCTCGGCGCTTCCGACTGGGTCGATGGCTACATCGCCCGACGATTCAACCAGGTGTCCGAGCTTGGGAAGCTGCTCGATCCCACGGCCGATCGGCTGCTTTTCATCGTCGGGGTCGCCGCGATCGTGATCGATGGCAGCGTGCCTCTCTGGATTGCGATCGCGTTGCTGGTCAGGGAAGGGCTGGTGTCGATCGTCGCTGTCATCATCGGAATTCTGGGGGCTCGACGCATGGACGTGACCTGGTGGGGGAAGACGAGCACGTTCCTTCTCATGATCGCGTTTCCGCTGTTCCTGGTTGGTGAGTCGAACGTAGCGTGGGAAGGTCTTGCCACAGTTCTGGCCTGGATCCTCGTGATCCCGGGACTCGTCATCCACTGGTACGCCGCCGCGACATACATTCCCGCGGCAAAGGTTGCGTTGATGGAAGGTCGGGCCGCCCGCGATCAGATACCGTCGCGGCCATGAACACGCCAGCGGACGTTCAGTACTCGTCGGATCACGAGTGGATTCGCGTCGATGGTGACCTCGCCAGGATCGGCATCACCGACTACGCCCAGGACGCCCTCGGCGACGTGGTCTTCATCGAATTGCCGACCCAGGGCGCCATGGTCGCCGCGAACGACGCGATCTCCGAGGTCGAGAGCACCAAGTCGGTCTCCGACATCTTCGCGCCGCTATCGGGCACCATCGTCGAGGTCAATGGCGACCTCGAATCCACCCCGGAGACGCTCAACGAGGACCCGTATGGCGATGGGTGGATCTGCGTCATTCAGCTGTCTGACCCAGACGAACTCGGTGGGCTCATGGATGCGGCCGCGTATCTCGAGCTGACGAGCGAGTAGACACCTCATGAGCTTCTGCGATCAGTGTGGTCACGAGAATTCGGTTGGGGCCAGGTTCTGCTCGTCGTGTGGCGTAACCTTGATTGTAAACGTGGATGACCGGACGCAGGGCTTCGATCCCATCGCCGAGTCGCCAGAACCGCCCGTCACCGACGGCTATCTCGTCAGCACATCGGGTCATCGATCTGGTGCCAGCTTTGCGCTGCACGGTGAGGTGGTCACCGCCGGCCGACACCCCGACAGCGACATCTTTCTCGATGACATCACTGTCAGCCGACGCCATGTCGAGCTGCGAAAGAGCCCGAAGGGCCATACCGTCCGCGATGTCGGGTCGCTCAACGGCACGTACCTCAATGGCGATCGCATCGACGAATCGCCCGTCGGTCCTGGCGATGAGGTTCAAATCGGAAAATTCAAACTGACGTATCTCGGGCCGAACGGTGAGCGGGCCTGAGATGGCCCGAAAACACCTGTCGATTGGCGAGGTTCTGACTCTCTTGCAGGTGGAGTTTCCCGATGTATCGATCTCGAAAATCAGGTTCCTCGAGAGTCAAGGTCTGATCGACCCCGAACGGACGCCATCGGGCTATCGCAAGTTCTATGACGCCGACCTCGATCGGCTGAAGTGGATTCTCAGCGAGCAGCGCGACAACTTCCTGCCCCTTCGAGTGATCAGGGAGAAGATCGAGCGCGGAGAGGACCGCCCGGATACAGAAACGCCGCCAGCACAAGGTGCTTCGGCGCCGATGGCTCCGGTACCCGAGTTCGACTCGGGTACGGAGAACGGAACTCAGCTCGACTCCGGGCCTTCGTCGCTGACCCTCACCGTCGACGAACTCGCGGCCGCGACCGGCCTTTCGCCCACCGAGTTGGAGTCTCTCGAGACTTTCGGTCTTATTCAGAGTCGCTCCCTCGGCCCCGCCACCTACTACGACGGTGAGGCACTTGCGGTGGCGAAGATGGCTGCGGGATTCAAGGAGTTCGGCGTCGAGGCGAGGCATCTCCGCATGTTCAGAACGGCCGCCGAACGTGAAGCGGCGGTCTACGAGCAGGTCGTGATGCCGCTTG
The DNA here is from genome assembly GCA_014238065.1 of Actinomycetota bacterium. Taxonomy (GTDB): domain Bacteria; phylum Actinomycetota; class Acidimicrobiia; order Acidimicrobiales; family Poriferisodalaceae; genus JABABU01. The sequence goes on along the minus strand of JABABU010000036.1, from coordinate 96,495 downwards.
TGAAGCAGCGAAGCCCTGCTGCGCACCGGCTGTCCCGCGACCAACTCGAGCAGATGGCGAAGTTGGGTTCCCAGCTTCGCGGCGCCATGATCCGGCTCGCGCTTCGTCAGCACATCTCCTGATGTCCTGAACGGCACTAGGGTTCGGTCATGGCCGAGATGGAGCTCGTCGGAGTTCAACTGGAGATGTTGTCAAACAGCCCGATGCTGATGCTGCGGGAAACCGGCGAGAAGGGTCGCGTGCTGCCTGTGATCATCGACGTGCCAGAGGCTCAGGCCATCGGGCGCGGTATCGAGGGCATCAGGATGGCTCGCCCTATGACACACGACCTGATGATCGACATCCTGGGAGAGCTCGGAGCCGAACTCAAGCGCGTCACTGTCACCGAGCTGAAGGACCGCACTTTCTACGCAGAACTCCTGGTCGAGATCGGTGCCGAGGAACGCACGATCAGCAGCCGCCCTTCGGATGCGATCGCGCTAGCGATTCGCTCGGACGTCCCGATCTTCGCAGCCGAGGCTGTGCTCGACGAGGCAGGCCAGTTTCTCGGTGAAGAGCCGATCGAGGACCTCGACGATCCCGATGAGTTGCTCGACGACTTCAAGGCCTTCCTGGACGACATCTCTCCTGAGGACTTCGACGGCTGAAGTGAGTGATCCTGGCGAGGCGGACACATGAAGCTGCACTCGCGCTACCGGACCACCGTCGCTGGCCTCGGCAGAGCGAATCGTGCGCTCAGCGTTCTCCTTCTCGTTATCGTCGGGTCGTCCGCGGCCTACGTGTCGATCGGTTTGGACCCCTTCGACGCGCTGTATCAGACGGTGGTCACTGTCACGACGGTCGGATACGGCGAGATCGGTACCTCGGATCCATCGACTCGATACCGCGTCGTCACGCTGATCGTGATGGTCCTCGGTGTCGGAACAACTCTCTACTCGCTCGGCATCGGGGTCGAGGTCCTCCTCGAGGGCCGACTCGAACAAATCTTCGGGAGGCGAAGAATGCATCGTGACATCGCAGGCATGAGTGGCCACATCGTCGTGTGTGGTGGGGGACGTGTGGGCAGGGAGTTGGTGACCGAGATCGTCGAGTCAGGGCGGCAGGCCGTCGTCATCGACCTCGGTGCGGAGTCGATGCAGTTTCCCGATGGCGCACAAGCCATTGAGGGCGACGCAACCGACGATGGCGTGTTGGAAGTGGCCGGTATCGACCGCGCCGAGTCTCTGGTGACCGCTCTGTCCAGTGACGCCGACAATGTGTACGTGACCTTGTCGGCCAGGTCCATGAGGCCAGATCTGTTCATCGTGGCCAGGTCCCACGCTCATGGTGCTGATGAGAAGCTGACGCGTGCCGGTGCCAACCGAGTCGTCAATCCCCAGTTCATCGGAGGCCGAAGGATGGCAACCTACGCGCTGCAACCAAACGTCGCCGAGTTCCTCGACGTGACGATGCACGATGGAGATGTCGAGTGGCGACTGGAGGAGGTCACAGTGAGCCCGTCCAGTTCGATGGCCGGAGCGGTCCTCGGTGCGCTGAAAATCAGAGACAGGACCGGTTGTCTGATGCTCGCTGTGCGGGTCGGGGAGCGGTTCATCAACAATCCTGGCACCGATTTCTCGATCGACTCTGGAAATGTGCTGATAGCGATGGGCACTCCAACCGAGCTTCGCTCACTGCGTGAATGGGCAGCCGCTTAACGTGGTCGATTCGCGCGACGCACCGCGCGAACTGTTCGTTGAAGCACTCTAGTTCGCGCGAAGCGCGCGAATATCCCGAAGAAATTTGTTGAATTCGCGCTGATGGTGGTTGACTCGCCGCGCGGCGGAACGTACCTTCATCACATCGACGTAGTTCCACGGGTGTTTCCCCTGGCACGTCGAATCGATACAGTCGAGCGGGCAACAGGAGACACAGTGACCAACGACGCCGAGCGGTTCACGGAAACCTGGGGATACACGGGCAAGCGAGCCGCGGAGATCGTCGGCATCACCTATCGCCAACTCGACTATTGGGCCCGAACTGATCTGATTCGTCCCTCGGTGGCAGATGCGGCAGGTAGTGGGAGTCGTAGGAGCTATAGCTATCAGGATCTCCTCGAGCTCAAGGTCATCAAGACACTGCTCGACGCTGGCATCCGCCTCGAGACGGTACGGGGCATCTTCGAGTACATGCGCAACGAACTCGGCGAGGACGTCGCCTCGGCCAACCTGGTCATTCAAGGGCACACTTCGGTCTTGGTTCGCAGCGGAGAAGAGATCATCGATCTCATTCAGAAGGGCCAGGGCGTGCTCAACGTCCTGCCCCTGGCAGGAGTCAAGCAAGACCTCGATGCTTCGATCGTGAATCTGTATCCCGATGGCGATGCTGCCGAGGTTGCGATAGCGGCTGCGCGCTGAGCCGGGCAGGGCTGCGTCGACAACGAACGACCCAGAACCCCCGAGCTACCGGGTGTCGATCGGCGACGCGATCAGGTTCGCGATCGACTCGACCGGGACCGAATACTCAGGTGTGGTCGGCTGGGTCAAGGAGCAGAGACGCGCTGTTCATGCAGAAGCGGTCGCCGGTTGGCTCGGGGCCATCAGGAAACACGTGGCCCAAATGGGCACCGCATTCCGCGCATTCGACTTCGGTGCGGCGCATCCCGAGCGTGAAGTCGTCCTTGACCGTGACCGCGTCGCGGTCCTTTGGCGCATAGAAACTCGGCCAGCCGGACCCTGAGTCGAACTTGGTCTCGGAGCTGAAAAGCTCGGAGTCGCACACGATGCAGAGGTACACGCCTGCAGTCTTGGTGTCGTTGTAGATGCCGCTGAAGGGTCGCTCGGTGCCTGCCTCTTGGGTCACGTGATACTGCTCCGGGGTGAGTCGTTGCCGGAGATCTTCCTGATCGATGTCCATCTGGGTTCCTTAGGATCGAGCTGAGTCTACGCCCACCCAACGCTGCCGATTTCCACAGGGTTCCCACAGAAAAGTCTCAGGGTTTTGGTACTCGTTGCCCACAGCCAATCGACCGTACGTTGGCCAGGAGGCAAGCACACGAGAACAACCGAAGGTGTCGGGAGGCAATCAATGGCCGGATATGTGATCACACTCGCCGACGGAAGCATCGAGCAGGTCGATGGTGCTGACGCATATTCCCAGGAAGGCCCCTTGACAACTTTCTTCGACACCGCTGGGCGCGACGTCGTGGACGCGTGGGCATCCAGGGTCATGAGCTTGCGAACAACCGAGATCATGATGGTTCGCAGATCCGGGGCCGCGCCTGGTCCGACTCAGCCAGCGCTACTCGTGAGCAAGAAGGTTGGTATTCAGCCTCTGGCGGCTGCGGGTTGACGGACGGAATTGCTCATCCGACAGGGCTGACCTGAGCTGTTCGGGGGAGTCGACGATGGTCGTGGCTCCTGCATCGATCAATTCCTGAGCGGAGCCGAACCCCCACGACACGCCGACGGAGCGCTCGACGCCCTCAGCCCTCGATCCTTCGATGTCATGTCGTCGGTCTCCGATCATGACCGCCGATGTCGCCTCGATGTCGAGACTGGCGAGGGTGTGCCTGACCACGCTCGCCTTTGTCTCGCGGGCCCCGTCGATCGTCGCCCCTCCGATCTTGTCGAAGTGGCCGGCGAGATCGAAGTGTTCAAGGATACGAATGGCGAACACTTCAGGCTTCGATGTGGCGACGGCAAGGCGATGAGTCGCTCCGAGATCGGCCAGAGCGGCAGGAATACCGGCATATACACGATTCATGAGGATCCCGACCTCGGTGTAGTGGGCGCGGTAGGCGGCGACGGCCAGGCCGACGTCGTTCGTCGAGAGTCCCCAAGATGCGAACATCGAACGCAGTGGTGGTCCGATCGCGGCGCGTACGTCATCGTCGGAGACCTGGTGGATACCGACTGCTGCGAGTCCGAGCCGTGTCCCGTCGATGATGCCTTCCGAGTTGTCGGTCAGCGTGCCATCGAGATCGAAGAGGAGCACAGGCCTGGTCGCCTTCACGCGATGGCCAGGCGTTCGAGTTGTTCCTGAGGGGCTTCGAGTTCGACTAGCGCAACGCGGAGAAGGTCGATCATCTCTGCCTCGAGACGTGTTCCTGTCAAATCGTGATTCTCTTCAGGGTCTTCTGTGAGATCGAACAGATGATGCTCGCCGACAGGAGGGTTGAGCGCCCAGAACGGAAGCCGGTCGCCCGCATGGAAGGGCTGACGAATGACCGGACTTTCGCTGCCAGGCATGAAGTCCAGATACGCCCGCCGATCCGGCCGCGGGAGTCTGACGTTCGGGCGGGCGTGAACCGGCATGGTGGTCCACCGATTCGACCACATCGACAGTGGGAAGCCGTTGCCCTCTGGTGCCCTGGCGTACTTCTTCGATCCATCGGTGACCTGCACCCACTTCCCGAAGACCCCGCCAATCGCCCACTCGCGCACCGTCGGGCTACGTTCCTCGAGCACAGGAACCAGACTGCGGCCATGGGTTACGTGCTCTGGCTCGATGTCGAAGATGTCGCAGATCGTTGCGTGGATGTCGACGTTGGTCGTGAGCGCGTCGACAGAGCCGTGCCTGGTCCCCGGCCATGACACCAGCAATGGGGTGTGGCCGAGTGGCTCGTATTGCATGACTGCCGGTTTGCCGAAGATGTCTTTCTCTCCGAGGTAGTGACCATGGTCGGTACACACGATGATTGCGGTGTCGTCCCATAGGCCGTTCCGGTCGATGCTGTCGATGACGCGTCCGAACCAGTGGTCGATCATCGACAGCTTCGAGCCGTAGTTGGCCCGAAGGTGTCTTGCTTCGCGCTCTGTCAGCGCTCCGCTGGCAACACCGTTTGACGAGTAGGTCGGCCAGATGATTCGCTCGCCCTCCCAGTCCGGGTCGTACCGGTCGGCCCACGGAAGTGGTGTGTCGAATGGTTCGTGTGGATCGAATTCGTCGACGAAGAGCATGAATCGATCGTGTTGCCCGGCATTGCGGTCAAGCCACTGTGCCGCGGTCTTCATCGTCTTCGGCCCTGGGAAGTCGTCCTCGGAACGAAACCAGGTGCGGCTGAAGTCGCTGCCGCGACGCATCCGTGCCTTTTGTGCTGGCAAGGCAGGTGCACCGATGTAGGAGGGATCTTCGACGGTGTGCCAGAGGTCGCCCTCGTGGCCTCTGAGGTATTCCCAGCCATCGAAGTCCGTGTGGTAGTTCTCGCCGCCGACTTCGAACAGGTGAGGGTGATCGCTGACGAGCATGGTCGTGACCTCTTGATGACGGAGGGCGTAAGTGACCGGGTCTTCCCACACCTCGATCGATCCCCATGGCTTCCAGAGAAAGTCGAGCGCTCCGCAGAGGATGTCGTGCCGAGCCGGCATGCACGGCAGCGAGCCGGTGACGTGGTTCTCGAACTTCGTCGACCTGGCGGCGAACGCGTCGAGATTCGGCGTCGTGAACTCGTTGCCTCCGTAGCAACCGAGCATGTGCCGGTTCAAGCTGTCGAGGAGGACGACGATGACGTTTCTGGGCATGGTCGAGGTGGTCACGCAGACCAGTGTGGCCTAGGCGCCTGTCCGGTACGGCACGAAGGCTTCTTCGGTGAGTGCCGACTCCGATGAGGTCTTCTTGCACAACCGGGATGCGTCCAGTTTCCCCGAGGCAGCGTTCGTCGTCGGCGACGAGGTCTACGGTCTGGCCCGGTCCCTGTTCCGTGCGGACCTCGAGGCCGCTGGGCCGAACTCGGAGCCACGGTGGGTCACAGCTCGGAACTCATCTCGCGGTGAGGTTTGGAACGAGTAGCGGACGCGCCGCCGTTGCGATCGATGTCCATGCGGCGGCAATCAGCGCCACCGACATCAGGTCGTAGCTCGTTCGTGTCGCGATGATGCAGCCGCAGAGCTGAGCGACGACGCCAGGCACGATTTCTGTGACGGAAAGCATGCCTCCGTTCGACCACGAGAACAGGGTAGGCATGGTCGCCAGAACACCGACGGTCACGAGAATGATGCCGGTGATGAGAGTCCCGTCCATGCCCATCCATCGGCCGCTGAGCGCGGTTCTGAAGGGAATCAGATCAGGTCAATCTGAGAACAGCTCCGTGTTCGTGGATGCGGCCAGTTGTCGTGGCCTGGACGATGCTACGGCCTTCGGAGGTTGTGGAGGAGTTGGTGCATCCACCGTCACGATGGGCCTGGTATGTGAGAGAGAACGCAGTGATCGGCATGCTCGCGCCGTCGTCAGTCGTCACGGTTGCGTTTTCCCACCGAACGGCGCTCCTCGGTCCGTCGCATGGAGCGAACACTTCGGACCACATGACGATGTTGCCGAGGTGAGACGACGGCGCAAACAGCTCTCTGACCATTGTTGATTCGCCGTCCGTGGTGTCAGTGAGGGTTCCAGCCCATCCCCGCGGTGACCTGGCGATGCTGTATCGGTAGCGAACGCCCTCGGACCAGGGGCAGTCGCGTGTGTTCATATTTTCCGGCGCACTGGGCAATGGGGACGTGCTTCCCGAGAGTTCTCCGCCTACGCCTGAGTGGTAGCCGCCCCAGTTCACGGCGCACGAGGCGGGGTGAAGCCGATAGTGCTGGAGGCCGAAGTGGCCGGCCCCGACGCTGCGGTCGCCTTTGACGAATGATGCTTGCAGCGCCCAGAAGTACAGATCATCTGACGTCGGCCTGTCGATCACGGTGATGTCGACCGAACAGGCCACGATCCGTGGAGGCAAATCGAGCCAGTGCGCGTGCATGCTCGATGCGCCGTTTGCGCTCGGAGGCCGACCTTTGTCCCTGACAGCCGGCTCTGTGCCCAGCGTGGCCCTCAGCCAGTTGCCGATGGTGCTCACGCGGCGTCCAACCAACGAAGAAGCAGCCCTCTGTACGCGACATCGAAGTCGTCGTACACGCTACGTAGTGCAGCAGCCGGCCAGCATGTCGGTTCGAGTTCGCCGGGCAGTAACGGGTCTGCGCTGAAAAGCCGAAGCACTGCGGCGCTTTCGACGAATCCGGGACCGAGCAGATGCGGGTCGTTGCCGGCGCCGGAGCCGAGCGTCTGCGTGAGTGCCTCGATCGAGGCAATGAGTTCTCTTGCGTCACGCGACCATTCGTCGAGGTCCCACAGTCGGGCGGCGAGGGCTCGCGGATCGTCGTCCGGGTGGCCGGAGAACGATGTCGTCATCGGGGTGAGCTGTGATCTCAATGTGGGGTTTCGATCCGGGTCCAGATTCGCAGGACGTACCCACAGCCCTTCGCGGAGTTCGCCGAGACGGAAACGGGTCAGCGAGGACCGCAGATTCGACCGTGCCGACGAAGAGCCTGCCGTGCCTGTGACCGCCACCATCTCCCACGACCGGTTCCATCGACCGACCGGAGCGGCTCGCCCTTCCGATTGGGCGTCTCGCCTCGTCAGCAGGTTGCCGACGAGCTCATATCCACGTTCTCGCTTTTCCACCTCTCCTGCAACGACCATGCGCGACAGCGCCACGCGGATCGTCCCTGCGTTGATACCGAAGAGTTCGCCGATGCGGACCAGACGACGGGCCGAGAGCAGGGGTGGATTTGTGCCGATGAGCGTGGAGGCAATCACGCCACGAGCGGTGAGTGGACGGCGGACGACCGTCATGTTCGACTCTTGGCCTTCAGCTGCGGACGAGTGCTCGCCACAAGCTCGGGTAGTTCGGGTACACGATGTCGTCGGTCACGTAGCCGTCGTCGACGAGGGCTTGGTGCAACGTGGTCAGGTTCCTGAACGGCACGCCAGAGTCGACGTGGTGGGCGAGGTGCAGGCCGGTGTTGAACGGCACGAACCAGAACTTGGCCAACAGGTGTTGTTCGACATGGTGCGTCGTGTGGCGACGGTCAGCTGAACGACGCATGCCTCCGTGTTCGGCGATGGCTCTGAGCCGGTTGAAGACTCGCCAGATCGTCATGTATGGCATGAGCCACAGGAGAACCCACAGCTCGGGTCGACCGATGGCGGCGAAGATGGCGAGAACAACGAGTTGCCCCACTGTGGTGCGGATCCCGTATTTCAGCGTCTTCCGCTTCGTGAAACTCCGGAAGTATGAAGCGAAGTTCTTGTAACCGCTCACGAAGAAGGCGTCGCGCGTGAGTTTCCTCCTGAAGGAATCCTTCGGGATGGGGTACAGCGCGTAGAGGAGGAAGTCGGGCTCTTTCGGACCGAACTCGTCGCGATGGTGCGAAGCGTGGCTTCTGCGGTAGGCATCGCTGCCCGAACCGAATGCGAGCCAACCAAAGATCCATTGTCCGACGAAGTCATTGAAGCGTTTGTTGGAGAACAACAGTCGATGGGCTGCTTCGTGGTTGAGGATCGCGAACCGAGCGAAGACGCTGCCCATCAGTGCGAACGCGGCGACCCACACAATTGGGTGAGAGATCGATATGGCGACGCCCACGATGACGAGCGGGTAAGCCAGGGTGGTGAGGCAGGTGAACACGTTTCTGGCGTTCGGTATGCCTCGAAGTTCGGCACGGAAGTGCGGAAGCGGGCGTCCATCGGGCCTGAGTCGATCCGAGCCAACGAAGTGGTCGAGTCCTGTGGGGGCCATGCCTCCGGTCATCGTTCGTGAAGCTTCCACGAACTTCGGATCAAGGCCGGGGGCTTTGGTCGTCACCATGACTTGATGTTACAATATCACAGCGGTCGCTACAATAACGTAATATCTCGTCAGGCGACGCTGACCCGTACTCTCGCGTGAATGACCGATTATTCAGACGTGCCTCGCGGTGACGCAGGGGCCTTCGTCGTGGGACCTCGCCGACTGTTCGATGGTGCCGCGAGTGGCCCGCTCGCAGGAACATCGTTCACAGCGAAGGACCTCTATGACGTCGAGGGCCTCGTCACGGGCGCCGGGAACCCGACCCGTCGATCCGAGACCCCTCCGGCTTCGAGCCATGCAACCGCTGTGCAGCGGTTGCTCGACGCAGGGGCGAGCCTCGACGGCACGACGATTACTGTCGAATTCGCCTGGTCGCTGACAGGTCGAAACCCCCACGATGGGCTGGCGGACAACCCTGCCGATCCCTACGGAGTGCCTGGCGGATCCTCGGCAGGAGCTGCTGCCGCGACTGCCGCGGGGTTGTGTGACCTCGCCCTCGGAAGCGACACGGGCGGGAGCGTGAGGGTGCCTGCCGCCTACTGCGGATTGCTCGGCATCAGGCCGACTCATGGCAGAGTCGATGACACGGGTGTTGTTCCTCTGTCGCCTAGCTTCGACACTGTCGGATGGTTCGCGAGGGATCCAAGTGTGTTTCGTGCCGCGGGCTCAGTCCTTTTCGACGAGCCGGCCCCAGCGGAGATACAGCAACTCCCCGAAGGCGTGGTGTTGCTCACCGACGCATTCGAACAGGCAAACTCAGAGGTCAGAGGCGGGCTCGACCGCCTGGTCGGGGCCATGGCTGACCAAGTTGGCGGCGGCCTCATCGAGACTGAGTTGGCCCGCGACGGACAGTGGAATCGTTGGGTCGAAGCCTTTGGGGTCCAGCAGCGACGCGAGGCGTGGGAAGTGCACGGCGACTTCTATGAGCGCCACGGCTCGGCGGCGTTCGGAGGTGACGTCGCCGCGCGATTCGAACACGCCAAGCGTGATCAAGACAGCCAAGTCATCGAGCTCGCCGGACAGAGAGACGAAGTAGCCGAGCGGATCGAGGAGCTCACCGACGGCGGAAGTTGGGTGCTGCTGCTGCCCGCAGCGCCGACGCGTGCGCCGCGACGTGCCCGACCTGATCTCGACGCCGACAACAGAGCTCAGCTACTGCGCCTCACGTCGGTGGCGAGTATGGCAGGTGCTCCTTCAGTGACGCTTCCCTCACGCACACAGACGGGCAGTCAGGTCGGGTTGTCGTTGCTCGGCGCCCCAGGAACCGACGAAATGCTGATCGACCTGGCTGCGAGGGTGTACGAGTTCCTGTCGTACTGACCTCAGACAGAGGGCCGCAGCCTGCTGATGAGGCTGCTGGTGTCCCAACGGTTGTGACCGGCGTCTTGTACCTCTGCGTAGTAGCTGTCGACGATCTCGGCGACGGGAAGCGGAGCCCCGTTCCTGGCCGCCTCGTCGAAACAGATGCCGAGGTCCTTGCGCATCCAGTCGACGGCGAAACCGAAGTCGAACTCGTCGCGCGACATCGTCATGCCGCGGTTCTCCATCTGCCAAGAGCCTGCAGCCCCCTTGCTGATGGTGGCCAGCACAGTTTCGATGTCGAGGCCTGCTCTACGGGCGAACTCGAGGCCCTCTGAGAGACCTTGTACGAGCCCGGCTATACAGATCTGATTGACCATTTTCGTGAGCTGCCCGTTACCGACAGGCCCGAGCAGCGTTACGGCTCTGGCGTAGGCGTCGATGACGGGTGCGGCCAGGTCGAAATGTTGCTGTGCTCCACCGCACATCACCGTCAGGATGCCGTTTTCAGCACCGGCCTGGCCACCGGAGATCGGAGCATCGACGAAACCGACGCCACCTTGCTCGCAAGCGGCTCCGAGTTCACGCGCCAGCTCTGCGGACACTGTCGTGTGATCGACCAGCACGCTTCCAGGAACCATACCGGCGAGGATGCCTTCGTCGCCGTACACGACATTGCGAACGTCGTCATCGTTGCCGACGCACATGAACACGATGTCAGAACCGACTGCTGCTGCGCGGGGCGAAGCAGCGGTGACGCCGCCGTGCTCCTCGGACCAGCGGACGGACTTCTCAGTCGTTCGATTCCACACCGTGGTGGGGTGGCCTGCGGCAGCGAGATGGCCCGCCATCGGATAGCCCATCACGCCGAGTCCGACAAAGGTGACGTTGGTCATGCTCACACTCCCAGTTCTGTGGCGCGGGCAAGTACTCGATCACGTTCGGCGTCGATGGTGGTCGAGTCGCCATGGCCGGTGTGAACGGTCGTGTGGCCGGGCAGCGTCAACAGCTGATCCCTGATCGACCCGAGGATCGTCGGCTCGTCGCTGTAACTCCGACCGGTGGCGCCCGGTCCACCGCAGAACAAGGTGTCGCCGCTCAGCACGAAGTTGCCGTCGGCATCGTGGAAACAGCAGCATCCGGGCGAATGGCCAGGTGTGTGCACCACGGAAAGCTCGTGACCTCCCGCCGCGATGGAAGTGCCAGGAACGACCTCGCCATCGGTCGAGGAATCGGGGTACACCACGTCCCACAGCATCGAATCTGCAGGATGAAGCAGAATCGGCGCATCCACAGCGTTTCGCAGCGCAACCGCAGCGTTGATGTGGTCGTTGTGACCGTGGGTCAACACAATTGCGCTCACATTCCGCCCGTTGACCGCGTCGACGATTGGCTGATGATCGTGAGCTGCATCGAAGACCGCCACTTCGCGGTCGTCGCCGACCAGCCAGACGTTGTTCGTGACCTCCCACTCACCCCCGTCGAGGGCGAAGACGCCATCAGTGGTCACAAGCTCGATCACAGGATGACGACCGAGCGAAGAACTTCTCCTGCTTCCATCTTGTGGAACGCAGCCTCGACGTCGCCGAGGCCGATCTTTTCGCTGACGAACGCGTCGAGATCGAGCCGACCCTGCTGGTAGAGGTCGATCAGCATCGGGAAGTCGCGTGAAGGCAGACAATCGCCATACCAACTCGACTTCAGCGAACCGCCCCGACCGAACACTTCGATGAAGGGCAACTCGATGGTCATGTCGGGATGCGGGACGCCGACCAGGACAACGGTCCCTGCGAGGTCGCGAGCCTCGAAGGCCTGCTTGTAGACGTGTGGAAGACCAATGGCCTCGATGGCCACATCGACGCCGTTGCCATCGGTCAGCGCTTGGATGCCGGCCACTGGGTCTTCGTTCGCAGAGTTGATCGCGTGGGTCGCTCCGAAGCCCTTCGCCCACTCGAGTTTCGTGTCGTCGATGTCGACGGCGATGATCTTCGAAGCGCCCGCCAGGTGCGCGCCGGCGATTGCCGCGTCGCCGACTCCACCGCAGCCGAAGACAGCCACACTGTCGCCGCGGCCGACGTTGCCGGTGTTCATGGCCGCTCCGATTCCGGCCATGACTCCACACCCGAGCAATCCGGCCGCCGCGGGATCGGCGGTGGCGTCGACCTTCGTGCACTGTCCGGCAGCGACCAATGTCTTGTCTGCGAAGGCGCCTATACCGAGCGCCGGCGACAACTCGGTGCCGTCGGTGAGTGTCATCTTCTGCGTGGCGTTGTGTGTGTTGAAACAGATGTGCGGATTGCCGCGCAGACAAGAACGGCACTCGCCACACACGGCCCGCCAGTTCAGGATCACGAAATCGCCGACCGCTACCTCGGTTACGCCGGCGCCGATCGCCTCGACGATGCCAGCAGCTTCATGGCCCAACAGGAAAGGGAACTCGTCGTTGATGCCGCCCTCGCGGTAGTGCAGATCGGTGTGACACACACCGCACGCCTGGATGGCAACCACGGCCTCACCTGCGATCGGGTCCGGGACGACGATATCGACCATCTCTACCGGCTCGCCCTGTGCCCTGGCGATGATGCCCTTCACTATCTGACTCATAGCTGTCCCCTTGACCGGTTCGCTTCGGCAGCCGTTTCTTCTCTGGCGCGTCGGGTCACTGTAGCGAAATGTTGGAAGCCCGGGAGTGCCCACAGATGTCGCAAATGGCTTGGAATTCCATGAAACCGACCGGTCGCGCCGAGTCGAACGTTTCTGCATGAGTCGCCGCGCAGCGGCGAAGATCTTGACGAGGTAGGCACTGTCGTCCTTCCCGATCGTGTCGACGCTTGCTGAACGTCGCAGATCAGCGTGTCGGCCGCTGCTCCTATCATCGAGGAGATGGGCTCAGTGCCGGGCGTCCGAGATCCGGAGTCTTCCTGGGTCTACGTGCTCGACTGGCTGAATTCGAGAGTTGCGCCTCATTCCCTGTCACCGTTTGACTAAGCGTCGTGCCCAGGGAGGCCCCTCACGGCGTGCGACATCGGATCTGCGGTCGGGTCGAGTGGAATCAATCCATACCGCCAGGCGGCAGGGAGTGGCTCGATGACGTAGGTGTCGAGTACCCCCGGACCACACGAGCCGTTGCCGAGTCCGCGGTGCCTGCCATCGATGTGGGTGACGACGTGACCCGCAGTCTGTACGAGATGTTCGTGCGTTGCTGATTCCACCTCGGCGTCGGTGCGCCGGGAGAAGTTCATGTCGAGAGGTGAACCGCTGAGAACCATCACTCCTGCTCCTGTTGCATCTCGCAGGGTCGCCCACCGAACGGCGTGGTGGTTCCCCGACTCCTGCGGCACTGCGTACGGATGGTGCTGCGATTCGGCCCGTCCGGCGTACCGGCCGACCCGAGAGCCCGTGTGACGGTCGGAGTATGTCTCGCCGGGACCGGGCCCGAACCACTCGAGATCGGCCAAATCGACGTCGAATCCTCCGACCTGCCCGAGTCGTGGCGCCATGAGATGTCGCCCGAGTGGGCGTGCCTTCGCCGTGACCATCAGCATCCCACTGGCGAACAGGTGATGATCGAACCGAAAGCCGAACCCAACTGCGTCGTCATCGGTGACGAGCCGGTGATCGAAGCGGAGTCCGCCATCGTCAAGTTGGGTCATCGACGCCGAGTGGCGCAGTGAGTCGAGTCCGATCTCCTTCCACGCTCGCAGGGCTTGCTCTTCGCCGAACGTTGCTGCGTCGTTGCTGGTCGGCGCCCGCCACACGTTCGGGATGAACGGTGCAGCAACGAAGTCCCGGCCTTCTGCGATGAACGAAGTCATGGCTCCGAGCTGCTCATCGAATCTGACCTGCACATCGCCGAGTCGCCAGCTGACGATGCCGTCGCTCGACGTCTGTTCTCTCGTCTTCGACGACGGTCGCGGGGTGGGACGTCGACGGGTCGGACCGTGAACCCTGAACTGTGCGCTCGCCACCTCGTGGCCGCTCGGAGCCCACCTGGTTCTTGCCGGCCGGATTGCCGTCAACGTCAGCCAATGCTCCTGGTTTGCCACGAGTCCGCGTAGGTCGTACCCGAGCTTGATGTCGACTGACGTGCCGGCAGGGATCGTCGACACTTCGATCGTTCCGGATTGGGCACGGCGGCCGGCGGACTCGATGGTCCAATGAAAGTCATACATGGCAAGGTCGAGCCATTGTTGGCGGTTCGAGATGCGAAGGGTTCCTGTTCTTGGGCTGACGAGTTCGAACCCGACGGGCTGATACACGAACTTGACCTGAGTCATCGCGGGGTGAGGTATCCGGTCTGGGTCGGTCAGACCGTTCATGCAGAACGGCCCGTCGTTGGGCTGGTCGCCGTAGTCGCCGCCGTAAGCGAACCATTCGGTGTCGTCATCGGCGGTCCTGCGGAGTCCCTGATCGCTCCAGTCCCAGATGAATCCGCCCTGCAGTCGGTGCATGGAGCGAACTGTGCTCCAGTACTCGTCGAGGTTCCCGGACGAGTTGCCCATCGCGTGGGCGTACTCGCACATGATCACCGGACGGTCGTCGACCGGGTCCCTGCCAAGCGAGGACAACTCGCCGAGAGATGGATACATGGGCGCGATCAGGTCGACCGAGGAGCGATTACCAGCCGGGTGGTAGTGGATGGGCCTGCTCGAATCCCTTGCCCGTAGCCAGGCAGCGGCGATGTCGTGATTGACGCCGTAGCCGCTTTCGTTGCCGAGCGACCAGACGATCACCGAAGCCCTGTTCTTGTCGCGCTCGACCATCCTCGACACTCGCTGGACGAACTGTGTCTCCCAGATTGGGTCCGACGCCGGTTGTCCCCATACCCCGTGGCTCTCGATGTTGGCCTCGCCGAAGACGAACATGCCGTACTCGTCGCACAGTTCGAGGAACCTGTGGTCGTTCGGGTAGTGCGCAGTCCGCACGGCGTTGATGTTGTGGCGCTTCATCAACTCGATGTCGCGTCGCATCGATGCTTCGCTGATGACCTTGCCGGTGTCAGGATCGTGGTCGTGACGATTGACGCCCCGGATCTCCACCGGCCGCCCGTTGACGGTCAGCTGTGAGCTCTCGATTCGGACCGTTCGCACACCGACCCGCTCGCTGTGCTCATCGGTGAGGTTTCCTTCGCCGTCGATCAGCGACACCACGAGTTGGTGAAGATAGGGATCTTCGGGCCACCATGTCCTGATCGAGTCGAACTCGAATCGCGCCATTGCGATCCCTGAGGTGTCCGGGAGCACAGTGCCGACGGCTATTTCGGTGCCCGTGGCGTCGAGTAGCCGTATGGCGAACTTCATCCCGAGGATGGCTGTTGCCAGCCGCGAGGCGATTTTCGCGGTCACCGTGATGTCGCACGCCGTGTTGTCGTTCCGCAAGTCGGAACGAAATTGGACATCTGCGATGTGAGTCGCTGGCCGCGACCAGACGCCGACCGACCGGTGTATACCGCTGAGCCACCACATGTCTTGGCCCTCGAGGTAGGAGCTGGCCGACCAGCGATAGACGCGAGCGGCGACGGTGTTCTCGCCAACATGGCAGTGCTGGGTGATGTCGAAAGTGGATGGGAGGCGACTGTCGGACGAGAAGCCGACCATCTCGCCGTTCACGGCGAGATGGAAGCAGCTGTCGACGCCGCCGAAGGTCACCAGGATGTCGTTCGACATGTCGATGCCGAACTGCTCTTCGGAGAGATGGAACGACGTGCGGTAGTGACCGGTGGGGTTCTCGGATGGCACCTTCGGAGGATCTGCCGGCCACGGGTACTGGACATTGGTGTAGATCGGGATGTCGTCAGAGCCCGCCTCGGTGAGTTGCCAGTTGGCAGGGACAGCGATGCGACTCCACTCTGAGTCGTCGAGATCGCGAGCGTGCCAGTCGCTTGGTGATGATTCCGGTGAGGCGGTGAGCAAGAAGTGCCACTGGCCGTCGAGACCGATCTCGTCCCTGGAGCGGTGGGCGCTCATCGGCTCTCGACCCCAGCCGACGATCGTTGGGTCGAGCCAGTCGGGAACATCGGGCGAGGTCATCGGCGAGGGTCTTCGGATTTCTTGTCGCCGGGACCCTCATTCGCTTGAAAGGGCACCCGCCGGGTGGACAGAACTGGCGCTCTCTCGGCAGGTTTGTCCGGTATGGGTGCCGAACAGGTGTGGGCAGCAGGGTGACGACTCCTCGGAATGCCACGGGTCGGATCGGTCTCAGCCGTGGCGTTCATCGAGGACGACACGTCGGACCAGGCCGCGATCAGCAGAGGAGGGTCGTGGCCGATGGTTGCATCGTGAGATTGGTTCAGCATGCCATCAGCCTCACACGCCGCAGGGGGTGCTGACGTCGATTTCGTCGAAGCGGTCGAGGTCACGCATCGACGGGAACACAAACCACCACAAGACGACGATGGCGATGGTCGCAGCGCCTCCGAGAACGATGGCCGGGACGAGGCCGAAGAGTTCCGCGGTGACGCCTGACTCGAAGGCACCCAACTCGTTCGATGCTCCGATGAAAACGGCCTCGACTGCCATGACCCTGCCCCTCAGGTGATCCGGCGTCGCCAGCGGAACGATCGTGGCGCGGACATAGACGCTCAGCATGTCTGCGGCCGCGATCGCACACAACAGGATCATCGCGACGACGAAGCTTCTCGTGAAGCCCAAGGCAACGGTGAAGACTCCGAAAGCAAACACGGCGTACAGCAGACGACGTCCGACGTGACGCGTGACGGGGGCGAAGGTCAGCGCGATGGCCATGATCCCTGCTCCGATTCCGCTTGCTCCTCTGAGCCACCCCAACCCGATCGCGCCCACGCCGAGGCGGTCGTCCGCCAGAGCGGGAGCGAGGGCTACAGCACCTCCGAACAGCACGGCCGCGAGGTCGAGTCCGATCGCCGCGAGCAGAATCGGCGTCCTGCGAACCAGCCGTAGACCCTCGAGTGCGTTCGACAGCGTCGGTCGCTCAGTCGACATCTCCTGCTCGGTCTCGTACTTGACGAACAACAGGAAAATGCCGGCCAACACGAGAGAGATGGCGATCACGACGAACGGCAACGCCGGGTCGATCACGAACACCATTCCGGCCATGACAGGTCCTGCCACCGCGGCCATTTGCCAGGTCGCCGAGGTGGTCGAGATGAGCCGGGGGAGCCCTCCGGGAGGAGCGACCAGGGGTGGCAGGGCCCGAGAAGCCGGATTGGCGAAACCTCTCGCTGTTCCGATCAGACCAACCAGCAGAAAGATCGGCCACACTGCGGTCGGATCGGTCGACACGTACCAGGCGAGCCCCGCCGCGACGGCGCCCTCGGTAACGAGAGCGAGGAAAGCGATGCGTCGCCTGTCGTAGCGGTCTGCGAGCGACCCTGCGAGCAGGACCAGCAGTGCTGTCGGAAGGAACTCGGCCAGTCCGATGAAGCCGAGGTCGAGTTCTCGGTCGGTGATGTCGAACACGACTTTGCCCGCTGCCACTGCGATGGCGACGCTGCTGCCTGAGGAAAAGAAGCGGCTGACGATGAGCAACTTGACCGACGTCGACGAGACGAGTTCACGCAGCGTTGGAGCGACGCCGCCTTCCTCGAGTTCGGATTGGCCCGGATCAGTCACGAACGAAACAAGTTACTGGCGCGGCCTCGCTATCCGCGAGACTTCCGCCATGACCAACGCGACCGTCGACCCTGAGGACGTCGGACTCTCGACGTCACGGCTGACCCGTATCACCGACCATGTCCATGGCTACGTCGACGAAGGGAAGTTCGTCGGAACCGATGTGCTGATCGCGCGAGCAGGCAAGATCGCTTACCGCGACACATACGGCCTCGCCGACCGCGAGGCAGGCTCGGTGCTAGCCGAGGACAACATCTTCCGATTCTTCTCGATGTCGAAACCAGTGACCTCGATTGCGCTCATGCAACTCTATGAGCAGGGCAAGTTCCTGCTCCGCGATCCCATCGAGAGGTACATCCCTTCGTTCAGGAACATGTCGGTCTTCGTGAGCGGATCGGTCAACCGGCCCAATCTGCGACCCGCGGCCTCTCCTATCACCGTGCACAACGTTCTCACTCACATGAGCGGGTTGACTTACGGCTTTCAGATGGCGAATCCCGTCGACGCTCTGTATCGGAACAGTCCGATCGAGGGCGTAGGACGCAATGACATGTCGACAGCGGAGGTGATGGAGCACCTCGGCGATCTACCTCTGCTTTGCGATCCAGGGACAGAGTGGAACTATTCGATGTCGACCGACGTCGTTGGACACCTCGTCGAGGTCATCAGCGGGCAACCACTCGACGAGTATCTCGACGACCACATCTTCGGGCCACTGGGAATGGTCGACTCCGGTTTCAGTGTTCGTCAAGGACAAGAACACCGGCTGGTGGCGAATTACGCGTGTGGGCCTGACTCTGAGGAGGCTGTTCTGCTTGAGTCGCCTACGAAGAGCCGGTACCTCGAGCCCCCAAAGTTCTTCTCTGGTGGGGGCGGCCTGGTGTCGACGATGGCCGACTATCACCGATTCGCCAGCGCACTCATGGGTGGTGGCGAGTTCGGAGGCGCTCGCGTCATCGGGCGCAAGACCCTCGCCTTCATGACGTCGAACCATCTGCCAGATGGTCGCGATCTCGTGGCCAGTGGGACGCCGCTGTTCAGCGAAACCCCATACGAAGGCGTCGGGTTCGGACTTGGATTTTCGGTACAACTCGACCCGGCCATCACTCAGGTCATCGGCTCGCCTGGTGAGTTCGGATGGGGAGGCGCGGCTTCCACGGTGTTTTTCTGCGACCCGGTCGAAGACATTCACGTGATTTTTCTCACCCAACTGATGCCATCGAGTCGTTTCCCGATTCGGCCGCAGCTGAAGGCACTCGTGTACCAGGCCCTCATCGACTGAAAGACGCTGGGTGCTCGCTTCGCGCGACGAAACGGGCATCCTGTGTGTTGATTCTTCCTGGACCACCGAGCGCACCGGAGACATCGTGCAGGAATTCGACCTCATCATCGTCGGCACAGGGAGCGCCAACAGCATCCCGAATGAAGCCTTCGACGAATGGAATATCGCCATCATCGAGAAAGGCGTGTTCGGCGGGACCTGTCTGAACGTCGGGTGCATTCCTTCCAAGATGTTCATCTATGCCGCGGATGTGGCCGAAAGTGTCCGTCACGCATCAACGTACGGAGTGGACGCATCAGTCGATGGTGTCCGATGGAATGACATTGTTCGGCGCGTGTTCGGGCGCATCGATCCGATAGCAGCTGGTGGTGAGGACTATCGCGTCAGCCAGTGCTCGAACATCACAGTGTTCCGCGGCGAAGCCAGGTTCGTGGCGCCAAAGGTGCTTGAGGTCAATGGCGAGCAGCTGACTGCACGTCACATCGTGCTGGGCGCTGGAGCCAGAGTTGCTGTTCCACCGGTCCCAGGCCTGGCCGATGTCCCCTACGAGACATCCGACACGATCATGCGTCGCACCGAGGTACCCAAACGGCTGCTGGTGCTGGGCGGCGGTTACATCGCGTCCGAGCTCGGTCACGTTTTCGAAGCCCTCGGATCCGAAGTGACATTGGTGAACCGGAGTGATCGACTGCTCCGTATCGAGGACGATGACATCAGCGAGCGTTTCACCGACGTCATGGGTCGCCGATTCGACCTCCGGCTCGGCACCAGCGACCACGCGCTGAGCCGTGACGCCGACGGCATCACCATGACCTATCGGGACAGCGAAGGGAATGGACAGAGTGCCATGGGTGATGTCCTGCTCGTTGCCACGGGCCGTACCCCGAACGGCGACGTGCTCGAGGTCGAGGCCGGCGGACTCGAGCACGACGGGCCGCGTGTGATCGTCGACTCGGCGGGCCGAACGAACGTCGATGGCGTGTGGGCCTTCGGTGATCTGTCGAACACGCGCCAGCTGAAGCATCTCGCCAACTATGAGGTCCGCACGATTCAGCACAACCTCCTGAATCCGGACGACCTGCGCCACACCGACGACGAGCTGACACCGCATGCAGTTTTCTCGAACCCGCAAGTGGCGTCGGTTGGGCTGACGGAGCGCGACGCGAGAGCCAAGGGACTTCCGATCTCGGTTGCGAAGAAGGACTATGGGGCAACTGCCTATGGGTGGGCGATGGAGGATTCCGACAGCTTCTGCAAGCTGGTCGCCAACCGCGAAACCCGTCTCCTGCTCGGCGCGCACATCATCGGCCCTCAGGCCGCCACTCTGATCCAACAACTGATCCAGGGCATGGCGTTCGGACAGACCGTGGACGAAATGGCGCGAGGAATGATGTACATCCATCCGGCGCTCACCGAGGTCGTCGAAAACGCTCTACTCGATCTGTGATCGCGCGTCTGGCAGTCGGGGTGGTCGCCCTCACCGTCTCTTGTGCGTGCGGGGGGCAGGACAATTCTGGAACCGGGGCACTCCACAACAATCGCGGTGTGATTGCGATCGAGGACATCGTCGCAGGCCAGATCGGGTTGGGTCCACTTGAGGCGAAATGCTTTGCCGTCGACGGACTCGGGTTCGGTGATGAGTTCGACTGTTCGGCCGAGACCGAAGACGGTCGGATGGTCCTGTTCCGCGGGAGAGTCAGCGATGGCGCAGCCATCGATGTGCAGACACTCAACGTCCTCACCGCCGACGTCCTCGGCGCGATCGAGGTCGCCGCCACCGATGTCCTGATCGAAGACGGTCTCGCTGTTGCCATCGGGGCGCTCAAGTGTGGAAACGGTTCGACCCTGTTCGCCCCTGCCAAGACCTTGGAACTCGCTTGTCGAGTGCTCCACCCTTTGACAGGTCGAGTCCACGCCGCCACCGTGACCGTGGCGGATGTGAACAATGTTCGCGTCACGGTCGAGGTCGCCGAACAGCCGCTGCCGTAGATCACGCTGCAAGCTGTTGATCTACGGTTTCAGCCGGTGACGTCGGCCAAGAAACTCGCCAGCGCCGGATTCACGATCTCCGGGTGCGACATGTTCGGTGCATGCGCTGCACCCGGAACACGTACGAGGCCACGGCCGTCCTGAACAGCCTGCTGGAGTGACTCAGCGAGGCTGATGTCGATGGCCTGATCGGCTTCGCCGTGGATCGAAAGCACAGGGCAGGCGATTTCGGCGAGTCGGTCGGTGATGTCGTCGCGACCCAGCAACGCCTCGCCGGCCAACGCGATGGTTGACCGATCGCGAGCAGCCCAGATCTCGAGCCAGGTCTCCATGAGGTTCGGCTCGCCGAGAATGAGGCTGGCGACGAAGGTCCCCACATCACCCAGAGGTTCATCACTGGTCCAGTGGGCGAGCATCGCTTCATATCCAGGTGTCGCCTCCGGAGCCTCCTGGCCCGACTGACTGTCGATCAGGCACAACCCCGTGACCTTGCCCGGATGAGCAAGTGCAGCACGTAGCGACAGGAATCCGCCCTGGCTCATGCCGACGAACACGGCTTCGTCGACGTCGAGGTGATCGAGCAACGCGACAGCATCGTCCGCGCTGTCCCAATACGTGAAGCTCTGGTCGGTGACCGTCTCGCCGAAGCAGCGCTCGTCCCAGGTGATGCATCTGTACGAGCTGGCGAGAGCCGCGACTTGATGATCGAACATCGTGCGATCCATGAGGAAACCGTGGCTGAAGATGACTGCCGGGCCGTCGCCTCCGCCGTCGCTGTATCCGATGCGCTGTCCGTTGATTTCTGCGATTGCCATGAGAGGCAACCTAGTCAGTCGGTGATCTCGTCGCCGACGAGACGGATCTCCCACAACACCTGATCGAGCCGGTCCGAGGCCGAGATGGCGCTGAATCGTTGAGGTCGCTCTGGCGTCACCGTGGACACTGCCGGCGTGAGGATGGTCCACGGCGTCGGGTGGCAGAACTGCACCACCGATATTCGCTCGTCGTTCTGGCCCTCTTCAGCCACGACACGGTGCCACCCGATCGGGATCATGCCGTTCGTCAGATGTTCGAGCATGATTCCGGTGTTGATGATGACGTGACCGTCAGGTGGGACAGCATCGACCCATCCGGAGTCGGTTCGCACCTGAAGACCCCTGGCTGTCGCTCGGGGAAGGGCGGTGATGAGGTTGATGTCGCCATGCTCCTCGGCCCACAGGTGGCCGCCGTCGGCTGGAGCGTCCTGCATCGGGGGATACCTGATGGCTCGCGTGAGGTGTGAACCTTCTTCGGTCATCGTGTCGAAGTACGAATGGTGAGCGCCGATGCCCTCTGCGATGACACGAAGGAACCGACGTTGGAGCTGACCGAGAGTGTCGTGAAACTCAGTGAGCAGGGCGGCAGAACCTGGAAGATCCTGTTCCGGGAAGATCGGATCGTGGTATCGGTGAGGGTACTTGGTTCGAAGTGGATGGCCGTCGGCAACGAGAGATCCCCAGTTGATCATCTCCTTCCAGTCGGGCGTGTCGGATATGGCTGCGGTCTCGACCATGAGGCCCGTGTATCCGGCCTGGCCTCTCGCTGCCGGTGAGCTGTAGGAGTCCTTCCGATCCTGGGGCAGGTGGAAAAAGGCATGGAGCGTGTCGTAGGCGTCGTCAAGGACTGATGTCGACATGTCGCTTCTGGTGTAGACGAAGCCGGTCTGCAGGCTTCGCATCACGCCGTCTACGACGGCCCTCCGCTCCGAAGGGCTGCCGTGTTCGAAGGTCATGAGGTCGACGTCGAGGATCTCATCCATGGGGTCAGTGTGCCGTAGTGGGCGCTCCAACGTCACTTCTGTGCATGGAGAGAACGACGAGACCTTCACCACCCGTACGTCATCGATCCCTATTGCAGCGGCCGGGTGAATGACCCACATCGCGCCTCTCGGCCCCGCGTGAGCTGTGAGCGGATTGCGGCACTAGCGTCGCCTTCGTGGCGAGCGCAGCGATCCCGACTCCAGATGGTCCCATCGACGCGTACGCGCACCCGACGCTCGAGGACATTCTCGATCTCGAACAAGTCGAGGAGGACATCTTCAGAGGACGGAGTCCGCATCGCGAACGTGTTCGCGTTTTTGGAGGCCAGGTGGCTGCTCAGTCGATCAGGGCTGCGCAGGCCACCGTGCCAGGCGATGAGCATCATCTGCACTCGATGCACGCGTACTTCCTGCGTGGCGGCGACTGGCGGCACCCGATTCTGTATCGGGTGGACAAGATCCGCGACGGAAGGAGCTTCACGACGAGGCGAGTGGTTGCGATTCAGTACGGCGAGGCAATCTTCAATTTGGAGGCTTCGTTTCAGAAAGACGAGGTGGGACTCGATTTCGCGACGCCGATGTATGACGTGGACATGAGCCCTGACGATGTCGATCAGGATGGTTTCGCCGGTCTCATCGACAGTCGTGAGGTCCCTCCGGAGTGGATTCCAGCTGACGTGGGTCCTGCCCGTTGGATCTGGTTCAGGGCGGCCGAGACGATCCCGACCGACCGTGACTTTCAGGTGGCAGCGCTGATCTATGCGTCTGATCATGGGCCCATGGGCGCGATGCGAAACGCGCATATTGGCGACGATCGTTTGCACAGGATGATGGGAGCGAGCCTCGACCATCTCGTCTGGCTTCATCGCGATGTCGACATGTCGCAGTGGCATTTCTATGACCTTCGGGCTTCGTCGAACTTCGGGGCCAGGGGGTTTGCCAATGGAATGATTCACCGTGCTGACGGAACTCTGGTGGCGACGACGACTCAAGAGGGCCTCATTCGGCCATGGCGTGAGCGGAGCCGGCGTTAGGTGGGTGTGTGGGACGACCTTGGCGTCGAGGTGTACGAGGGGGTCGGGCCCTATGCCTTGTTCGTGCACGGCTTCTTGTCGTCGCGAGCGCACTGGATGCCAAATCTCGGCCCACTGAGCGAGGTGTGCCGCCCGGTGATCGTAGAGCAGTACGGCCATGGCCGTGCGACGACCATGGACGACCCGGTCCAGTTGGCGGCTTCTGGATATTGCCGAGCATTCGACGAGATCAGACGCGACCTCGGGGTCGATCAGTGGTTCGTTGTCGGCCACTCGCTCGGTGGTTCGCTGACCATCAGGTATGCGATCGAGTATCCAGATCATGTACTGGGTCACGTCTTCACCAACAGCCAGTCGGCGTTCGCTGACGACGAGTGGATGATGAGCACGGTGGCGCAGAGTCGCGATCTCGCATCGCGGCTCGAGGGTCCACACGGTCGTGTGGTGCTCGACCAGCACCCGATGCATCCGCGAAAGGCCGCCCGGATACCGCAGGAGGTGAGTGCTGCGTTGGTCGCGGACTTCGCCAGACACGACCCCGTCGGAGTGGCAAGCCAACTGCGACACACGTTGCCGACGGCCTCGGTGCGATCGATAGCGCACCTCAACTGTCGGCCAGCGCTGCTCACCATCGGCACTGGTGAAACGGCGTTTGTCGAGACGGCACAATTCATCACGGCGACCATGCCGAAGGTCGAATCGCTCGAACTCGATGCTGGTCACAACGTCAACCTGCATCAACCAGTTCCGTGGAATCGTGCTGTGAGGGATTTCATCGAGCGACACAGCTGACGGGCCGGAGGCAACTGATGGGCGACACCGGCTTCGGATATCGGAACAGTTTCGGCTCGGCGCGGCCGACGTCGAGCTTCGATCGACTTGTGGATCGAGGTCCGCGGTGCACGAACTTTCAGACCACCGCTCAGCGTTGCCAGGCACGGGCATGCTTCTTACCGGTGGAGATAGACCCCGGGGCCGATCGTCGCCCCTTCCGGGTTGTCCTTTGTGAGGAGATATTCGCCGAGGACGCGGTAGTTCGGTCTGGCGGTGATGACGTGCTGCTTTGCGGCGTGGATGTCGCGGAAACACTCGCCGAGGCGGTTCTTGTTCAACACCGAGCGTGAGCTGGCCAGATCGAACACCATCTGGACCGCACGTGCTGATTCGTTCACTGCATGCAGCATCGCGAGCTGCGCGTTCACGGTGCCGTCCTCGGTCGCGTCGACTGGTCCACCATCGCCAGAGGTGACCTCGTCGTGGGCGCGTTGCACCGCGGCCCACAGGTAGGCCCGCGCGGCCCGAACGATCGCCTCGGCCTCGCCGATGGCGATCTTGGCCGAATCTCGACCGATCATGGCCTGCAGCGGTCCATAACCGGCGTTCTCGACCGCGATTGCAGCATCGACAGCGGCACGAGCTACACCCAGAGCGTGGCTGCCGTGGGCCATGAGGATGAACTGAAATCGATACAGAGGACCTTCGTGGCTCGGCGAGCTGAATCGGCGGCCTGCCATGCGTTCGGCGGGGACCTCGACGTTGTCGACCACCACGTCGTGGCTCCCGGTCGCGCATAAGCCCATGGACTCGAATGTGTCTTCGATCGTCACCTCATCTCGCTGCAACATCGCGACCATCCCGGACTTGGCGTCATGATCGATGGTCATGCACGAGATGTAGTCGGCGTGCATGCACCCGGAGGTGAACTTCCATCGTCCGTTGATCAGAAATCCTTCAGCTGTTCGTTGTGCCGTTCCACCAGGCGTCTGGTTGCCGGCAGCGATGGCTCGCGGCTTGTCGGCCAGCAGTCGTGCTGCGACGTCGTGGTTCAATGTCGCCCAGTTGACGCCCCCGTTCGTCATTGCCAGCCAGCCACACGAGCCGTTGATGCGCGACAACTCCTCGGTCATGTCGAGCCAGTCGATGGGATGCATCTCGTGTCCACCGAGCGACTGGGGGGTGAGGGCCGTAAACACTCCGGCGTCGTATAAGGCATCGACCACATCGGGTGTCAATGTCCTCGCCTGCTCGATCGCGGGAGTCCGCTCACGGAGGAACGGTTCGAGGGCCCTGACGCGATCGATGACGCTCATGGAGCGAAACCTACGGGTTTGAAGGAGTGGGCGTCGAATGCCCGGTGTGGAATCCACACACGGCTGGGTCGTACAGTTCGAAGTCGGTCGACACGGAGGAATTTGATGACAGACGTCATGCAGTCCGCTCAGTCAACAGACGAACAACGGGTCCTTGAGCTCACAGACCGTCTCTGCGACGGTGTGGACGTGAACGACGAGCGCGGCTTTCTCGCCGCGCAGTTCGACGCAGGCCTGGCATGGGTGAATTTTCCCGAAGGTCACGGCGGATTGGACCTCAGCCCGAAGCTGCAACGCCCGATTCAGTTGCGAATCGCCGAGCGCGGCGGGCCTCTTCCTGCTCCAGGCAATGTCCTCGGGTATGGCATGGCTGCTGCAACGGTCATCGCGCACGGCAGTGATGAGCAGAAGCAGCGTTACATTCGGCCGTTGTTCACCAGCGAAGAGATCTGGTGCCAGCTGTTCAGCGAACCTGGGGCTGGCTCTGACCTCGCCGGCCTCGCCACCAGAGCGGTTCGTGATGGCGAAGAGTGGCTCATCAACGGCCAGAAGGTATGGAACTCGAATGCCCACAATGCGAGATGGGGAATGCTTGTCGCCCGCACTGACCCAGATTCGCCGAAGCACCGCGGTCTGACCTACTTCATTCTCGACATGCAAGCCCCCGGCGTCGAGGTCAAGCCGCTACGGCAGATGACCGGCCAGGCTGAGTTCAACGAAGTGTTCATGAACGATGTTCGTGTTCCCGACTCGATGCGTCTCGGCGACGTCGGCGACGGGTGGCGTGTCTCGCTGACCACGCTGATGAACGAGCGCGTGACGATCGGCGGATCGGCCCAGAACCGGCCTGGCTCCGGTCTCATCGGCAGCGTCCGCAGAGTGCTTGACGAGTACGGCGCTGATGATGTCAAACGGGCCAAGTTCATGGAGCTCTACACCAGGGCCGAGGTGTTGCGCCTCACCAACATGAGAGCCGGCCAGCTCCGTACGGCAGGAACCCCAGGTCCGGAAGGCTCGGTCGGAAAGATCACCACGGCCGACCTCAATCAGGAGATGACCGAGTTCGCGATGGAGCTCATGGGTCCTCATGGCCAACTGTTCGGTAGCTTCGAGCGTCAGGACAACGTACAGGTCGACTACAGCGACCTCAGGACGTATTTCCTCAGAAGTCGCGCCAGTTCGATCGAAGGAGGCACTTCAGAGATCCAACGCAACATCATCGGCGAACGAGTACTCGGTCTTCCCGGCGATGTCCGAGTCGACAAAGAGCTCCCTTGGAATCAGGTCCCGAGATAGCGGTCTCGGTCGGTCCATGCGCCGGTTTCGAGGTCGAAGGCCAGGGCCTTCGGGTGCATCCAGTGATGCATCCCTGCTCTCGCCGCTGAGGACGACATCTCCGAGAACTCCTCGGGTACGTCAAGCAGCAGATCAGCAGGAACGTCGAGTGGTGGCCTCGGCGCGACGGCCACACTGGGTAACGCCGCCATCGCTGCGTCACGCGCGGCCTCGTCGTCGTCGTAGAACATCGGATCCTGGATCTGGTGCCACTTGTCGGCTCCCATCACCAGCACGTCATATCCACGAGCGATGTCGACGAGCAGCTGAGCATCTGTCACGAACAACCCGAGCCAGTCGTGGTCAGCGACGACCTGGGTGACCACATGCAACCGGTGATCGAATCTCGGAACCGTCACGTCCTCCTTGGCGAGCGCCACCCGCGAAATCGCGAGATCGACCACGTCGAGCCTGTGCTGTCGTGCCGCTGCCGCTGCGATCTCCACGTGCGCCAGTGTCGGAGGGTTGAAGGAACCGGGGTACACCCCGCGTCGGGGCGACATCGACTAGTAGCCGGCCTTCACATCGACCAGCCCGAGCAGAGGCTCGTCGGCACAGTATCGCCTGACGTTCTCGGCCACCCGTTGCTCTAGCAGCACCAGGCCCATTTCCGGTGTGTTGGCGATGTGCGGCGTGATGAGGCAGTTGGGCATCGACCACAGGCGA
Organism: Actinomycetota bacterium; assembly: GCA_014238065.1. Lineage (GTDB taxonomy): Bacteria > Actinomycetota > Acidimicrobiia > Acidimicrobiales > Poriferisodalaceae > JABABU01. The sequence continues at coordinate 68,826 of JABABU010000036.1, read as the reverse complement.
TGATTCTGAGGGAGGGGCTCCGGGTCGGTGACGTCGAGAGCGGCTCCTGCGATTGTCCCTGTCTGGAGCGCTTCGACGAGATCGTCGGTGACGACATGCCCGCCTCGCCCCACGTTCACCAGCCAGCCGGTGTTTTTCATGGCCGCGAACGCAGCCGAGTCGAGAATGCCGGTCGTCTCATCGGTGAGTGCCAGCGCGACCACCACCAGATCGGCCGTCGACAGCGCTCGGTGAAGTTCCGAGGACGGAACCGTGAGGCCTGCGTTCTCCATCGGCTCGGCCTGTCGGCGCACAACCGTGGTCGAGCAATCCCATGGTGCGAGCAACCGCAGCAGAGCCTCGGTGATGCCACCGGCTCCCAGCACGGTGACATTGGCTCCGAGAAGGTTCACTCCGACTGGTGCCGTCCAGCGGTCGGCTCTCGCGTACTCGTGCAGGTTTCGCATGATCGACAACGCAAGGCCGATGACGTGCTCGGCCACAGGTGCGGCATACACGCCTTTTGCGCACGTCCAGGTGTGCTCCTGGTCGAGATGAGCGAGGAATGGTTCCACCCCTGCGTATGGGAGCTGAATCCAGTCGACATCTCGGGCCTGATCGATCGCCTCGGGGTAGACGCCGTGGTTGAGTGGATCAGCCCAGAGAAGAGCCTCAGCGTCCTCGAGACCGACCCGCTCGGCCGGGCTCGCATCGACTATGTCGCAGTACGCGTCGTACATGGCCGGACGTGTGTTCGGATACACCGCAATGCGACGAATCATGCCTACCTTTCTTTGGCTTCACCGTGAGGCATGCTGGCACACGCTAGGACGGGTGTGTAGGGACCGGCGTGCAAGGAGACTTCCATGACCAGGTGGAAACGTGCCGGGGGGTGGAGCGCTTTCGTCGCGACTCTGCTGTTCGCGTCGGCTTGTAGCTCCGGCGCTGCCGATCCGGCGACGGATGCTTCGGTCGACCCCGACGATGTGTTGATCGCATCGCTGAAGGGCCAGCTTCTTTCCGACGCAGCATTTCGTGTTGGGGGTGGAGAGGCGGAATGTGTCGCCACGGGAATGGTCGAGGTGCTCGGAAGGGCCCGCCTCGCCGAGATGGGTGTCACCGCTGATGACCCGAATGGCCCGAACGACGATCCGTACGCGGGACTCGCCTCCGATGAACTCGGTGATGTCGTCGTCGTCTGGGATGCGTGTACGGATGTGGCCGGTCTCGTGACGCATGCGCTGTTGTCGACCTCGCCCGAAGAGGTCGATCCGTTGGTCGTCGAGTGCATCGAGGCGTCTCTCGGCGCTGGACTGGGAGCTCGCTTTCTCTTCGCAGCGCTGAACGATGTCGACAGTGAAGATCCTTCTGTCGCCGACGTTCTTCGTGTCGTGGATGGGTGCTCGGCGGGCGCGCTTCGCCAGGATCTTCTGGGAGTTGCTCCCGGCTTGTGGCCTTGGCTGTCGGTCGATCTTCCCGGGTTCGCCATGGGCGCGATCGACTCGACCGGCTCGGACGCTGCGGACCTCAGGGACTTCCTCGGTGGTGCCAGCGCCGTCGATGGCCTGGAGGCAGTGGCGGCGCGAGTGACCGACGCCGAGACGGGGGAGCTGATTGCGGCTCTCATCGTGGCGTCGATCGAGCCGCAGCAGTCGGCTGAGGACATCACCGTCGACGACTATGTTGCCGGGCTCGTCACCTCGGCCGCCGGCGCTGAAGTCTTCGAGTTCTCGCTGCCGAGCGGTGTTGACGTCGTCGGCTGGGAGGCTCAGGCTGAGGATCTGGTGTTTCTGATCTGGCCTGGTGAGCGGATCGTGGTGTTCGCGACCGGCTCACTTGCCGCTGTCGATGTGCTCAGCCTGTACTCGGAACTCGTGCCAGCCGCCTGATCTCCTCACCTCCGAGCGATGCTCTTGGCCAGGTGAGGATTGCCTCCGAGCGCCATCTCGACCTCATGAGAGAGACCGTGCGCGAGATTGTCCCAGGCCTTGTCGATGAGGTCGGCCAGGACTTCGTCACGTGGTTCTGCCCGTTTCACTGCGAGGTCTCTGCGAATGCCGGCTGCCAGATCGCCAAGGCCGAGCAGCGCTGACGCGAGCGCAAGATCGAGCGGCGCAGCGCCCGCTGCCCTCGCTGTCTTGACACGTTCTGAGGTGTCCTTGATCAGATGATGGACGATGCGATCGAGCTGTGAGAGGTAGACCTCGCGTGGCATGCCATGTCGCTTCAGGGAAAGAGCCCACGACGCCGAGGTCACAGCCTCACGTGTCAGGCGCACTATCTGAACCCGAAGCCCGGCGATCCACGCCTCGCGTCTGGCGAATCCGGATTGCCCTGGCGCGTAGGAAGTGGTGGTCAACGTGGACCTGTGGCTGAGGGAATGGTGTCGCAGGTCGATCAGCGTCGAGTCGTAGGCAGCCCGCTGATGGGGATCAGACAACACTGTCCAAGCTGCGTTCAGCGCGGCCATCGCGTCCGCGCTGCCACTGTCATCTCCCGACCGGCGTTGCGTGTCGGGATGATGCAGTTTGGCCTTCGAGCGATACGCCATGCGCAGCGTCACGACGTCGGCGTTCGGTTCGACGCCGAGTTGCTCGTAGAGAGTCGCGGTAGCTCCATCCATCGACCCCAGAGTAGAGATGAAGGAACGGTGAAGGTGGCATTCATGTTCCGAACATGGCCGGTTGCGCAGAGTTGGGGCCATGGACATCGCGCCGACACTGGACAACGCTGCTCACCTCCTTCGACGCGCGGCGTGGGGCGGCACGCCTCAGGAGATCGAAGCAGCCGCGAGCGCCGGCATCGAGGCGGCGGTGGCCTCGCTTCTCGATCCGTCCGATGCCCCGGATGCGGGAAGTCCGTATCGCAGCACGACCGGCGACGCTGCGTTCGGAGACAGTGCGCTGCAGCTGTGGTGGTACCACCTTGCGGTCAACAGCGCGACTCCTGCCCTCGAACGCCTGGCCTGGTTCTGGCATGGGCACTTCGCAACGAGCATCGACAAGGTCGAGTACGCCGACCTGATGCACGCACAGCTCGTGATGCTGCGTCGCGAAGGTCTGGGGCGATTCGACGATCTGCTCGAAGCCATCACGCACGACACCGCGATGAACCTCTACCTGGATCTTCACCTGAGCCAGGTGGGCAACCCGAACGAGAACTTTGCGAGGGAACTCATGGAGCTCTTCAGCATGGGAGCGGGTCATGGTTACACCCAGACCGACGTCGAGCAAGCCGCCAGGGCGCTGACAGGGTATGGCCTCGTTCTTGTCGAACCCCAATACCGCTATGTCGGCACCGAGTTGAAACCGGAGTTCCACGACTTTGGTCAGAAGCTCTTCCTCGGTCGTATTGGCAACTTCGACGGAAGTGACATTGTCGCCGCCATCGTCGAACGCCCGGAGTGCCACCGTTTCGTCTGTGGCCGCTTGTGGCACCGGTACGCAGGCACTGTTCCCTCCGAGGCCGTGGTGGGCGACCTGGCCGCTGTGTTCCGAGAAGACTTGCTGATCAGTGACGTTCTGGCGGCGCTGTTGACGCATCCGGAGTTCTACTCGGACGACGTCAAATGGGGTCTCGTGGCCCAGCCTGTCGAGTTGCTCGTCAGGACATGGCGGAACTTCGGCCTCGACATCCTGGATGTTCGCGACCGGCCATACGACGCACTGTCTGCAGCGGCCGAGGACGTGGAGGGCGGCTGGATGCCGTTCGCTCTCGAGTGGCTCGGGTGGGATGTCGGACAACGGATCGCAAACCCCCCGAACGTCGGTGGGTGGGGCCACAACGAGTTCTGGCTGGACACCAACGGATCGTCGGCCAGGGTGAGGGTCGGCCGAGAAGTTGGCCACCTCATCGCATCCGGCGCGGGTGCAGTGTCGAGGAACCTCCACGCCCTCGCAGGGCGCCCTCACCAACTCGCGGAAGCCGTGCTTCGCCAGTTCGGTGTTGTGTCGTGGTCGGCCTCGACGTTCGACGCTGTCGTTGCGGCCGCCGGCGACGACTGGCCCGACGCCGCCATCGTCTCTGCCGTTTCCACCGCATTCGCATCACCGGAGGTCACACTCGCATGACAGAAGAACTGAAATGCTCCCCATCACCTCTGACACGGCGTCGCTTCCTCGGAGCTGCAGCAGGATTGGGGGCCATGGTCGCTGCGCCGCCGATGATCACCAGGATCAGGGATCGCCAAGAGGCAACTCGTGCCGAGCGACAGCTGGGACCGGTGGTGCAGGCTTCGTCGCGGCGTGTCGAGGCTGGTGAATTGGTCGTGGTGACCATCCAACAAGGGGGTGGCAACGACTACCTCAACACCTTGGTCCCGCTGAACAGTGGCGCGTACAGAGACCTCCGTCGTGACGGCGCGGTTCAAGAAGAGAACACGGTTCGCATCGACAACGAATACGGACTGTTCGCCATGCCGTACCTCGCGTCACAGTGGGATCTGGGCGACCTCGCCATCGTCCACGGGGTCGGCCGTGATGGTTCGACGCTGAGCCACTTCGACGAGACCGACGTGTGGGAAAGGGGGGACACCGACTACGACACACAGACAGGTTGGCTCGGCCGGGCCTTGCATGCCGTCGCGAACGGCCGTGGTGATTCACTTCTCGGTATGAGCCTCGGCGACCTCAGCCCTGCGATGCTGGCTCCCGGATGGAACCCGGTCGCGCTTCCCGAGTACGGCAACATTCCATGGACTGCTGAGGATCGAGAGAGCTGGTCATCGGCGGCGAAAGGCTTCGATCGTCTCGTTCAGCCAGACCGGGCCGATTCGCCACTCGCTGCTGCTGTCAGGAACGGTCAGTCGCTCGTATTCGAGCTGGCCGACTTGGTCGGACCTGCCCTTGAGAACCGGGTCGAGTACGTCGAGGAGCCGCAGATGTCGACCGGAGGCCCTGACCGGTTCTTCTCAGGCGAGGAGTACGTGAATGCCGGCGAACTGGGGGAGCAACTCGTGATCATCGCCGACCTCATCAATGCTGGGGTTCCGACGCGGGCCTTCCATGTCCAGCAGGGCGGCTATGACACCCACGGAGACCAAGCCGACTCGCACCCGCAGCTGATACGTCAGCTCGACATGGCCATCGAGGCGTTCCACAATCGTCTTGGGTCGAACGCCGAGAAGGTCGTGATCGCCACCTGGACCGAGTTCGGAAGGACACCCGAATGGAATGGAAGCGGCACCGATCACGGGACAGCCGGTATGCAGTTTGTGGTCGGCCGGCACGCCGTCGGGGGACATCACGGTGAGCCGCCGAGCCTCACCAACTTCGACGGCGACGGCAACTTCATCGTCACCACCGACTTCAGGTCGTACCTCGGTGGGGTGGTCGAAGGGGCTTTCGGGGTGGCGGCGGGAGATGTTTTCGACGCGAATACACGCGCCTTGGAGGTCGTCTCATGAGCGCATCTCGCGGCAATCTCGCCGCTTCCTCGATTGGTTTCGCGTCGGCCCTCATCGTTGTGGCAGGGCTCCAGGCCATGCCAGTAGGACATTACACGGCACCCAACGTCGTCTCAGATGCCATCGCGTCCGACATGAGCTTCGACAAGTCGACGCCGGACGACGCCCCGTTCGTCGCGGATGACTTGTCGGCGCCGGGGAACGAGCCGGTGACGCCGATGACAGCAGTGCAGAAGGAGGAAGCCACCGACAAGGGTCGCTCCGTCGCCGTCTCGGTCTCTGTCGAGGTGCCAGCGGCTCCGGCTGCGCCCCGCTGCCAGGCCCTGGCCGAAGAGTTGTGGGATCGCGAGGAGGCCGGCGAGATCATCTACGAGGACTACGTCGAGCTCAGCGAAGAGGAGTACGAGAACGCGACGCTGAACCTCTCGATGCCGAGAACCGACATCGCCCCACGTGGCTCACGGCCGAGCTACGCCAGTTTCGGCGACAGCTACGACGTTGCTGACATACCAAGTGACCGTCTCGATGAGGTGGTCGGTCGTTGTTGGGAACTCGGTCTCATCGACTGAGAAGGCTCATTGGCAGGACTCAGGCGGGGGAGAAATATGGATTCTCCGGGGTTTCGTCGTTGAAGATTCGGCTCAGGTTGTCACTGAAGAGCTGAGCCGAGCGACCGTGGCGATTCAGTCCGCCAGCCGAGGTGTGGGGTGAGAACATCACCTTCGGATGGTCCCAGAACCGGTGAGTGTCGGGCAGTGGCTCTTCGCGGGCCACATCGAGGATGGCGACGCCGATCTCGTCGGCATCGAGGGCTGCGAGCAGGTCGTCCTCGACGATCAGTGACCCTCGACCGACGTTGACGAGTGCAGCATCCCGTCTCATCGCGGCTAGAAACGCGGCATCGACGAGGTCGGTGGTTGCGGGCGAGTCCGGCACCGCGAACACGACGACGTCGGCCTCCGGCAACCGGTCGGGCAACTGATCGAGCGTGATGGCTTCGTCGACCTGGGCCTCATCGCCGGTCACCGCGCGCCGGACGCCGATGACATGGGCCCCGCAGCCCGATGCCTTGCGAGCAACGCCCGTCCCGATGGCACCGAGTCCGACCACGATCCAGGTCGACTCGTCGATCTCTCGATAGGGCTGATGGGACCATTGCTTCGCGCCCCTCGTCGCGGCGAGCCTCGCCGGCTGGTGATAGTGCTCGAGCACTCTTGCCAGGATGAACTGTGAGATCGGAGGACCAGACAGATGTGCGTTGGTGACGAGCGTTCCGTTGCTGTGTAGCTCCTTCCAGAACTCGTCATCGAGACCCGCATATGAGGTGAGAGCGAACTGAAGGCTCGGGGCGGTTCGGGCCAGTTGGAAGTGTCGTCGTCGGGCGGACGATTGCAAACCGTCGAACCCGAACCACGCAACCGTTGGGCGGGCAGCACCCCAGTCGACGAGTTCGTGGTCCATGGTGAGCCTCTCGGAGTCGACGATCAACCACGTCGCGTCGGGGTGGTCGGCCGCGAGCTTCTTACCGTGCCGGAGCCAGTCGGCGTCGGTCAGCTGGATGACGTGGTCGGCCGTGCTCATGAAACGACGTTGCTCACCTGTAGGTCGCGATGGCGTCGAGGAGCACTTCGACTGCTGGCGCTCTGTCGATGGTGCTGAGGACATCGACGTTCGGCTCCGCTCCGCCGTAGCCGCGTTGATCGACAACGGTCATCCCCACTGTGACGCGCCCCGTCGATACGTCTACGTGATGGCGTGAGGTCTCGAACAAGTGGGGGTGCGTGATGGCCAGGACTGCGCACGGGTCGTGAAGGTGGGCTTCGTTCGAGGCCCGCAGCCGAGTCGCTGCGTCGATGTAGCTTCCGATGACCTCGCCACAGAACTTGCCGGTGGAAGTTCCAAGAGCCAGCATTCTGGTCGCCAGTTCGGGTCCGAACACATACTGCTTGGTGAGGTTGAGGCCGGCCATGATGATCTTCGGGACACCTGAGGACAACACGATCCGCGCTGCGTGCGGATCGGCCCAGATGTTGAACTCTGCGGCTGCCGTGACATTGCCAGGACCGGTCGAACCGCCCATGAACGAAATGCCGGCAACCTTGTCGACGATGTCAGGCGCTTGTCGAATCGCCAGCGCGATGTTGGTCATGGGTCCAACGGGCACCAGCCAGACGTCGTCGGTCGAGCGGACCGTCTCGATGATGAACGAGACCGCGTCATGCGAGTCGACGGTTCTGGTGAGTTCGGGCAGCACCGGCCCATCGAGGCCTGACTCCCCATGGACATGACCGGCGTGTTTGGGCTCGATCATCATCGGACGAGCGGCGCCTGCATGGACCGACACGTCGATGTCGGCGATCTGAGCGACCAGGAGCGCATTCCGAGTCGTTGCGGCGAGCGGCGCGTTGCCGGAAACGCTGGTGATCCCGAGTAACTCGGCGTGCACACCGGCCAGCAGGATCGCCATGGCGTCATCATGTCCAGGATCGCAGTCGAGGATCATCTTCGGAGCTGTCACACGAAGCACGTTAGCGAGAGCGCTGCCTATGCCGTGCCCGGCTTCAGTCGATGGACTGGCTACGGTTCGACCATGGACTCGGTGCGCGTTCGGTCACTGGTGGTCGAAGCTGTGGAATCGTCAGCGGAGCTGATGGCGTCGCAGATCGGTCACGAGGCCATGGCACGCAAGTGCTCGTCGCTTGCTGCTCAGCTGACTGAGCGACTGGCCGTTGAGCCGGGGGATCGACTCGTCGGTGCGCTTGGGGGACGAATGTTGACCCTTGACGATTTCTGCAGGACTCGCCTCATAGAAGTGTTCTTGCACCTCGACGACCTTGTGTCGGTGAACCGCGCCCAGCCACTGACCCGGAGGGTATTGCCGAGTTCGTCGACATTCTCAGCGGAATCGCGCGGAATGTTCACGGCGACTGGGGCGTTGCCCATGCCGGCGCGTGCCGAGGGCGCGAATGGGAACGTCTTTTCGTGTGTTCTGACTGAATCTGCTCGAGCGGTTAGCCGTCGAGTCGCATTGACAGTCCTCGACCCGGATCGGACCGAAGTTCGGACTTGCGATGGTCTTCAGAGCGCGGTCCAAACCGGATGGGCCTCTCGAACCGCCCCGATCTAGGTTCGAATGGCCCACAGTTCCGGAAAGAACCGGTGATGGGTGACGGCTTCGAGCCAGCCAACCCCGGACGAACCACCGGTTCCTGGCTTGAAGCCGATGATTCGCTCCACCGACACGAAGTGGCGCCATCTGTAGACGGAGAATTGCTGATCGAACGATGTGAGCGCCTCACCGAGTCGATAGAGCAGGTTGTCCGCCCGCGCGTCGGCGTAGATCGCGCGCCACGCGGCCTCGACCGAGGCGTTGGACTGATATGGCTGTGACCAGTCTCGATCGAGGGCCACTGCTTCGATCTCGTGTCCCCTCCTTGCCAGCAGCGCGATGACGTCGTCGTAGAGGCTGGGCGAGTTCAAGGCAGCCTGGATCGCTGGCCAGACGTGTGGCACGTTCCGGTGGGCGCTGGCCAGGCGCTCGCTCTTGTTGCCGAGCACGAACTCGACGTGGCGGTACATAAACGAGAGCTGACCCGACGCGGTGCCGAGGGTGTCGCGAAACTGACTGAAGCCTTCAGAGGTGATGGTCGACAGCACGTCCCACGACGATGTCACGTATCCCATCATGGTCACGGCCCTGCCGAGGATCTCGAGCGCGTTCTCGATCGAGTCCTCGCGGACCTGAACCTGCGCGTTGGCGAGTTCGAAGTGAAGACCGCGGAAGAGGAGTTCTTTGACCTGGCCCATGACGATGAAACACATCTCGTCGTAGCCGGGGCTACGTGGGTGCTGTAGCGAAAGCAGCAGATCGATGCTCTGGTAGTCGATGTAGGGGTTCGAGGTCCCCTCGAAGTCGACGAGCGGTTCCCCCTCGGTTTCCTCAACCGTCGACGCACGACTGTCGGCGGTCGAGACCGGCATCGGACGGGGGTCGGGTGACCCTTCGACACCAGTCGGATCGACGATCCTGGGCATGTGTGGTTCGTAGGTGGGCATTGGCGTGACTATCCAGTTGTCGCTTCGTAGGTAAGGCGTTTGAAATCGTGGCTGAACGGGTGCCAGAAACCCGGCATCCTCTGGGTGAAGCAGAGGGCTGCGATGCCGGCGTCTGGCGCCATCCACGAGTGGGTCCCGGCCATACCGCCCCAGTGGTATTCACCGATGGCGGCATCAGGCTCCCCTCGGGCGGGTGCGGTCTTCAATGCGAACCCGAGGCCGAACACGTTGTCGGTCATCGGCCAGCGCTGGAGGTTGACCTCGACCCCTGCAGGAAGTTGGTTGGTGCACATGAGCGCGAGGGTGGCCTCGTCGAGGATCTTCACCCCATTCCAAGTCCCGCCGTTGACGATCATCTGCAAGAACCGCGTGTAGTCGGCCATGGTCGAAACGAGGCCGGCGCCGCCTGACAGAAAGGCGCGGTTTCCCCGGTATTCGGTGAAGTTTCGGTGATCGACAACGGTCAGCCCCGGTTCCATCGGTGCCAGGAAATTCTGTGGGGCATACATCGTCGTGAGCCGTTCGAGCTTGTCTTCTGGCACGGTGAAGCCGGTGTCGACCATGGCGAGCGGTTCAAAGATGTGCTGCTCGAGATAGGCGTCGAATCGCTGACCACTCAGCACTTCGACGAGCCTGGCGCACACGTCGGTACCGAAGCTGTATCGCCAAGTCGTGCCTGGCTCGTTGCACAACGGAATCTCGCCGAGGCGAACACACAGTTCCTCGAGCGTGATGCTCCGGAGAGCTGCTAGCGCAAGTCCCCGTTCGATGTAGGTCGAGTCGACCATCCCCTCCGGATCGAGGAAACCGTACGACAGGCCGGCGCTGTGGCTCAACACGTGCCTGACAGTCATCTCTCGTGTCGCAGGACGATGGTCGTGCATCGATGTCGCTCCGGGACACAGCACGTTCATGTCTGTGAACGCGGGGATGTATGTAGCGACGGGGTCATCAAGGCCGAATCGACCCTGTTCGTGGAGCATCATCAGCGCAACGGAGGTGATGATCTTCGTGTTCGAGTAGATCCGATACACGGCGTCATCTCGTAGCGGCGTCCGCGTTTCGATGTCCATGTAGCCGTGTCGAGATTGATGGACGATGTCGGTGCCAGCGAGCACGGTGGTCGCGACGCACGACAGAATTCCCCGGTCGACGTACCACTGCATGCGCGCATCGACGTCGTCGAAGATGGGGGAAGGCAATGCACCGCTCCCGGGTGTGATGAATGTCTCAGAGACACTACCGACGGCGGTGCCCGGGCAGGGTAATTGCGCGCTGCAGCGCAGTTCGTCCCAGGAGCTGCCGGCAGCTATGAGGCGTCGACCGTCGTGGAAGCTTCGCGGAGCGGTCCGCCTCTGGAAAGCCTCGACCCTCGCCTGGGCGAGACCGACTGGGTCGCGTCAACGACGGGGAGTTTCATCAGGCTCATACCCTCACCCACGCTGAGCGCGTCAGACAGTTCAACACCTCGATGGCGCGGACATGAAGCTCTGCGGAATCATCGCTCACATGGTCGAGGAGCGCTTCCGGTTTTGCCGACACGCCGATCTGGTTCGTGAGTCGATCGATGGGACAACTGGCGACTGAGTCAGGACTTCAGTCGTCGAGTGCTTCGATCCATGGCCTGACGTCGAGGCCGCGGTACCGGATCGCCATCGCATCGACGAGGTCTCGGGTCCAGTACGGATGGCCCGGAAGCGGTGCTCCGAACAGGGCTAGTTCAGCGGGTGTGCAGGAAGCAGCGAACTTGCACCACATCGGCTGGTTGCTCTTCGGTTGCGGGTTGTCGTAGCCGATCCAGTCGTGGCCTGCGTGCTTGAATGCGACGTTCATCAGGAACCGCGATCCGCCAGGTCGGGTCAGATCGACACCCCTGTGCCATACGTCGGGCCGATAGGCGAGGTAGCTCCCGCGGATGCCAGATGCGGGGTGGCCGGCCTCCGGGTCGGGCTGGACCCCTGTGCCATGAATCTGGGTGGGCGCCACCCCGTCGTCGACGTCGGACAGGTACAGGAAACCTTCCAGGTTCCACCAGTCCTGCTCGAGGCGGTCTGGGACGATGTTGTGATTTCTGTCCTGATGGAATGGCTGCGAGTAGTTCGTCACGCCGGTGTACTTGCCCCAGATGCGGGTTTGGTAGATGCGAAGGTCGTCACTGCGCATGCACCGTTTCGCGAAATCGACCACGTTCCGATGCACTGTGAGTCGGTTCAACTTTCCTGTGCCCGGGTATGGCATGTGACGGTGGCCGAGGAACTGGCGCAGCCTGAACGATTGTCCCTCACCTGGCGTTTCCTCTCGACCAAGCTGCACATCGACGCTGTCGCCCACGAATTCGGGCATGTACCGCTCTGGGTCAGCGTGAAAGTCGTCGGGCCGGGGGAGCACATCCCAGAGGTCTGACTCGACTGCGTCGTCGATGTCGGCGGTCGGGACGAGGCCGTCGACGATGACCCAGCCGCGGTTCCGCCAGAGTTCGATGGCTTCATCCACGTCGGCAGTCGAGACAGGTCCTTCCATGGCGCGACAGCGTAGATGCTTCGAGTTGTCGCCAGCGATTCAAGAGCCGGAGCGGCGGCGTATAGGCGTGCTGGAGGGATACACCGGGTGCGTTCCTGCGGACCTTGTCAGTTCAGTGATCTTTGGTTCACCGAATGAGAGGTCGCCGCGGCGACGCGATGATGTCGCTCACGGCGCTACTCACGAGAATTTTGCCGCCAGCTGCCTTGTCTGTGACCAGCGTTGCCGGATTGGCGTGGCGGCCAAATAGATCTCCCTCGTCGGCAACCTTCACGATCGACGTCGGTCGGCTGTCGGTGGGTGAACCCGCCATCCTCGGGTCCGGTACCGGCATCCTTTCTTCCGGGGGCGGAGGGATGAGTCTGGGAAGCCACTCAGTCGACGTCCTCGAAGGCGCTCGGATCGGGGCAACTGCAGACGAGGTTGCGGTCGCCGTAGCCGTTGTCGATACGACCCACGGGCACCCAGTACTTGTCGGTTCTGAGCGAATCGACCGGATATGCCGCGGTCTCCCGGCTGTAGGGGTGGGCCCAGTCTCCGGCGAGTAGATCTTCTGCGGTGTGGGGAGCGTTGACGAGTGGATTGTCGGTCTGTGGCCAGGTGCCGGTTTCGATCTTGGCGACCTCGGCTCGGATGGCGATCATGGCGTCGCAGAAGCGGTCGAGCTCGTCGAGGCTTTCACTCTCCGTTGGCTCGATCATCAGCGTTCCCGCCACGGGAAACGACATGGTTGGCGCGTGGAAGCCGTAATCGATGAGACGTTTCGCCACATCGTCGACCGACACTACGTCTTTCAGATGACGGAGGTCGACGATGCACTCGTGAGCTACAAGACCTCCGGGCCCTGTGTAGAGGACAGGGAACGTGTCGTTCACCCTGGAAGCGATGTAGTTGGCGTTGAGGATGGCAACTCTTGTTGCCTCGGCGAGGCCTTCGCCACCCATCAGCGTGATGTACATCCACGGTATGGGCAGAATCCCGGCGCTGCCCCAGGGGGCGGCGGACACGGCTCCTGGTCCTGTGTCGGGGCCAGCGGCAGCTACCAGAGGATGATTTGGGAGGAAAGGAGCAAGGTGTTCTTTCACGGCGACTGGCCCGACGCCAGGCCCACCTCCGCCGTGCGGGATGCAAAACGTCTTGTGCAGATTCAAGTGGCTGACGTCGCCACCCCAGGTGCCGGGAGGGGCGAGGCCGACGAGCGCATTGAGGTTTGCTCCGTCGACATAGACCTGCCCGCCGGCTGCGTGGACCAGCGAACAGATCTCGGATACGCCCTCTTCGAACACACCGTGCGTCGACGGATAGGTGATCATGAGGGCGCCGACGGTGTCGGCGTGGTCGTACAGCTTTGCCTTCAGGTCATCGACGTCGATGTTCCCGAAGTCATCGCACGCCACAACGGCTACGCGCATTCCTGCCATCACCGCTGAGGCCGCGTTGGTGCCGTGGGCGCTGCTGGGGATGATGCAGACATCCCGCCCGGCCTGCCCGTTTGCTTCGTGGTAGTGCCTGATCGCCAACAGCCCAGCGAACTCTCCCTGGCTTCCTGCATTTGGTTGCAGACTTACTTTGTCGTAGCCGGTGACGGCAACGAGCATGTCCTCGAGTTCGTGGATCATGTGCAGGTACCCGCTCGCTTGGTCAAGCGGGGCGAATGGGTGGATCTCGCTGAACTCCGGCCACGTGACGGGTTCCATCTCCGTGGTCGCGTTCAACTTCATCGTGCAGCTACCGAGCGGGATCATGGCGTTGTCGAGCGCGATGTCCTTGTCAGACAGACGCCTCATGTAACGAAGCATGTCGGTCTCTGACCGATAGCTGTGAAACACAGGATGCTGCATGAACTCAGTGGTCCTGATCCCATCAGTCGGCAGGCCATCTGGAGCTTCGGCTTCGAGATCGGCCACCGCAGCATCGATTCCGAATGCACGCCACACCGAGTTCACGATGGCCGGTGTGGTCGTCTCGTCGAGACTGATGCCGAGGGTGTCAGTTCCGATGCGGCGCAGATTGATGCCTTCGTCATAGGCGGCCCATGAGATGCTCTTCGCCCGCCCTGGGACGTTGACCGTGATGGTGTCGAACCAGGTGTTGTTGACGACCTCGAATCCATGTTCGCGGAGCCCCGCTGCCAGGATCGAGGTGAGGCGGTGAACTCGCCTGGCGATCGTGGTGAGTCCCTCGGGGCCGTGATACACCGCATACATCGATGCGATGACTGCCAAAAGGACCTGGGCGGTGCAGATGTTCGATGTCGCCTTCTCGCGGCGGATGTGCTGCTCCCTTGTCTGTAGAGCGAGGCGCATGGCAGGTCGGCCGCTGTTGTCCACGCTCACACCCACGAGGCGTCCTGGAAGCGCACGTTTGTGGGCGTCCTTGACGGCCATGAAACCGGCGTGTGGCCCACCGAACCCCATGGGAACACCGAACCGTTGACTTGACCCGACAACGATGTCGGCACCCCACTCGCCGGGCGGGGTCAGCATGGTCAGGGCGAGCAGGTCTGCCGCGACGGCCACTCGGCCACCGGCTTGGTGCATGCGATCGGTGAGGCCGGAGAGTGCCTCGACCGAGTGGACATTGCCAGAAGTGCCCGGATACTGCAGAAGGCAGCCGTAGGGCTCTGTCTCGACGAGATCTCGCATCGGGTCCCCAACGACCACCTTGATGCCGAGTGGGTGTGCTCTTGTTTGCATCACGTCGACGGTCTGTGGATGGCAGTCGCTGTCCACGAAGAACGTGTCGCGCCCCGTTTTGTCGAGACGTCTGGCCAACGTCATGGCTTCGGCTGCCGCAGTTCCCTCATCGAGCATCGATGCGTTCGCCATGTCGAGTCCGCTCAGATCACTGACCATCGTCTGGAAGTTCAGCAACGCCTCCAGTCGTCCCTGGCTGATCTCTGGCTGGTACGGCGTGTATGCGGTGTACCAAGCTGGGCTTTCGAGAATGCGGCGAACGATGACGCCTGGCGTGAAGGTGTTGTAATAGCCCATGCCGATGAGCGAGGTGGCAACGATGTTCCTGTCGGCTCTCGCCCGCAGCCGTGCGAGTGCTTCGAGTTCAGTGGTCGCACCTGGAAGAGCGATGGCGGCTTCGGACCTGATCCCGCCTGGTACCGCTGCGTCGATCAGATCGTCGAGACTGTCGTAACCGAGACGATCGAGCATGAAGCGCTTCTCTGCGTCGGACGGGCCGATGTGGCGCCCGATGAACGCCGAGCGCTGGTCGAGATCTGACAGAGCTTGTGGCCGGGTCGTCATCATGATTCCTTTCGGTGATATCGGTGATATCGGTGTGGCGAGAAGGGGAGGGTCGAGACGGCGACGGCGACGTCTTTGCCCCTGACGTCTGCGATCAGCTCTGTTCCGACATCGGACAATGCCGGTGGGACGTATGCCATCGCTACGGGGCCGTCGACAGAGGGTCCGAAGCCCCCGGAGCTGACAAAGCCCGCATCCTCATCGCTGGAGGTTCGCAGGGTGGCGCCATCTCTGACCGGCCTTCGTCCCTTGGCCCTGATGCCGACACGCGTTCGCTCGACGCCGTTGGCGAGTTGGTCGAGGATGGCCGTGTCGCCGATGAAGCCACCGTTCTGGCGTCGACGTTTCTGCATTGCCCAACGGAGGTCTGCCTCGACCGGCGAAATGTCGACGGCCAGATCGTTCCCATAGAGGCAGAGCCCTGCTTCGAGGCGCAGCGTGTCACGTGCTCCGAGCCCGACAGGCGAAACTCGCTGGTCGGCAAGAAGCAGTCGCGCTATCTGTTCGGCAGCCTCTGCCGGAATGGTGATCTCGCAGCCGTCCTCACCGGTGTAACCCGATCGCGAGATCGAGCACGTGACGCCGGCGATTGCGACCTCGGCGACGTCCATGAAGTTCATGGCGCGAACCGCCCCGACGCCGAGGTCGGCTACGACCTCCATCGCAGCTGGGCCCTGGACCGCGACGAGAGCGATGTCGTTACGGAGGGCGATCTCGACCCTGTCGCCGATCTCGGCCTCGAGGTGGGCGAGGTCAACAGCTTTCCGCGACGCGTTGACAACGGCGACGAATCCAGCGGCGGTGTTGGCCACCATCAGGTCATCGATGATGCCGCCTTGCTCGTTGGTCAGGAACGAGTAGCGCTGGCGACCAGGTCTCAGGGTCGTGAACGCCGAAGGCATCACCGTCTCCAGCGCCTCGGCAACGTGTTGCGTATCGCCCCTGAGTTCGATCACGCCCATGTGTGAGACATCGAACAGTCCTGCTGCTGTTCGCGTGTGGAGGTGTTCCGCAACGACTCCCTCGTATTGGAGGGGCATATCGTATCCGGCAAAGGGCACGAGCTTCGCGCCGAGGTCGGCGTGAAGCCCGTGGAGCGGCGTGCGGAGGAGTTCGTCTTCGTCGGATGCCTGCATCGCCATGTGCCCTCACTCTGTCCGGAATGTCAGCGAGTGTGCAAGGTATCCGGTATCGGGCCAGCCTAGAACGGCAGCATTGAGGTAGAGCTGTTTCGGATGCGTGAAGCAATGCAGACGACGGCCGACCGATCTTTGAGAAGATGTAGAAGAACGAGAGTTGTTGGTTTGTCAACAGGCAGTGAAACAAGAGTGCTGGTCGTCGACGACGACAAGAGCATCAGAACCACGCTCGAACGCGGTCTTCGCCTTGAGGGGTTCGAGGTGCTGCTCGCCGCCGACGGTGTCTCAGGGCTCGAGATCGCGACCGATCAGTCTCCTGACATCATCGTGCTCGACGTGACCATGCCTGGCATGAACGGTGTCGAAGTCTGTCGTCAGCTACGTCTTGCCGGCAATGAAGTTCCGATCTGCATGCTGTCGGCCCGTGACGAAGTCGAGGACCGAGTGGCGGGGCTCAAGGCCGGCGCCGATGACTACCTGGTCAAGCCGTTCGCTCTCGCCGAGTTGGAGGCCAGAATCGACGCGTTGCTTCGCCGAAGCGACGCGCGAGACGGCCATGACGAGTCTGTGCTCGTGTTCGGCGATGTGACCGTCGACATAGACGCTCGTCACGTCACTCGCAATGGCGAGTCGATAGATGTGACGCGGCGCGAGTTCGAGTTGCTGAGGACCCTCGTCGAGAACGCAGGCGTAGTGCTGTCGAGAGATCGGCTCCTCGAGCTGGTATGGGGCTACGACTTCGAGACGACGACCAACGTGGTCGATGTGTTCGTCGGCTATCTCCGTCGCAAGACCGAGATCGACGGTCTGCCGCGGATAGTGCACACGGTTCGAGGCATCGGCTTTGTGATGCGCGCATGACACTTCGCATGAAGGTCGTTGCCATCTGCATGGCGGTCACGGCCCTGGTCGTCATCGTGGCAGGAGCGACGCTGGTCGGTGTGGTGTCGAACGACCTCCATGATCGAACCGATCGAAGTCTTCGTCAGATCAGCTCCAACTTCACCCCTCAGATCGTGAATGTGCTCGCGACCGACTCGCGCAACGCAGATCGAGCCGCAGAGTTACTCGGCGGCAACCCGGCGAGGGGCGTATTCCGAGACGAGGTCGTGTTCAGGCTGGGTCGTGTACCAGATGTGGCGTTCGCTCCAGCGATCGGCTTTGACACCGTGTCGGTCGGAGGACAGAACGTCCGGCGATTTACGAGAGAGGTCAGAGGTAACCCGGGGGTTGCGAACGTCGAGGTCTTCACCTCGCTCGAGCCGATCGAAGACCGCATTGCCTTCGTGCGGAACCGTGCCATCTTGATCGGTGCCATCGCCGTGTCGATGGCTGGGAGCCTCGGTGCCGTTCTCGGCAGAGCGATCACCCGGCCGTTGCAGCGGTTACGGGACGCAACTCGCTCGGTTCGTGGGGCCGACGACTTACGTCGCCGGATCGACATCGGACCATCATCGCGCGAGGTCGGCGAACTCGTCGATGTGATGAATCGCATGCTTGACCGCCTCGATCAGGAGACAGCAAGAACACGACAGTCGCTCGAGGCAGCACGCGCATTCGCTTCTGATGCGACACACGAATTGCGGACGCCGCTCACCGCGGTGGCCAACAACGTCGAGATCCTGTTGCGGCATCCGGAGCTCTCCGAAAAAGAACGCCAGGAGATCCTCGAGGAGATCACCGAGCGCCAGATGGCAGTGACGCAGGTACTCGGAGCGCTGCGTGATCTTGCTCGGGGCGATCTCCCGATCGAGAGCGACTGGGAGAATGTCGACCTGGCCGAGGTGGTCGACACCGCCATCGCTGCCCTTCCGGATGACCCGACGGTGACGATCGAACTCGTTGCGACCGGCGAGCACATCGTGAACGGCTGGCCAGATGGTCTGCGGATAATGATCGACAACCTGCTGGTCAATGCTGTGACCCATGGCAGAGCCCTCGACGGAAGGGGTCGGGTCGAGGTGCGTGTCGCCCGCTCGCGCGATGGGGTCGTGGTCGAGGTGCTCGACTCTGGCCTCGGCATCGCGAAGGCCGATGCAGAGCGTTTGCAACGTAGGTACGAACGGGGCGACAGTCCTTTGGCCGGAACCGGGCTCGGGTTGTCGATGGTTCGTCAGCAGGTCGATCTACACCGGGGACGACTCGAGATCTCGAAGTCGTACCTCGGTGGGGCAAGGGTCGCTGTCACCGTTCCTTCTTGACGAGGATGGTCGAGGGGCGCGCACGATCCAGCCGATCGACCCGCTTTCCCTGCGATCTGTCTCAAGCCAATGGTCGCCGGTGTCGAAGAAGACGCCAGACGCTTCCTGAAGGAGAACCTATGACGATTCGAATCGCGTGTGCACGCTCGCTGGTGGTCTTTGTGGTCGGTGCGATGGTGAGCCTCGGCTTCGCGCCGATCGCTATGGCTTCACAAGACGAGGCCGATGGCGTGAGAGCCTCGCTGGAAGCTGCAGGTGTCGACACCGACTCGTTGCCTGAAGATCTGATCGAGAGGGTCAACGAGCGCATCGACGAGATGATCGAAGCTGGCGTCGTCTCCGAGGAAGCGTTCGAACGCATCGTCGAACTCCGCGACAGCGGTGAACTCGACGCCCGCATTGCAGAACGAATCGACCACAAGCGTGAAGAACGCAAGGACCACCGTGAGACGCTCGTCGATCGACTGGCGGAAGCCGGCGTCGATGTCGGCGAGGGCCAGTCGGTTCGCGCAGCTCTCTCAGAGGCCGGCTATGACAAGGCAGCGGCCAAGGATCTGATGAAGAGCCTGAGACCGGATCGTGGCGACGATGACGTGTCCGAAAGCGACGAAGTCGACAAGGTCATCGACAGCGCTCTGAAGCGTGAGAAGCGCTCGGGTGGCGGTGAGAACCGCGGTCGAGACGAAGAAGCCAAGGAGCGCAACGAGCGTGAGAAAGATGGCCCTCGAGAAGGTCTCGGCCCACGCGATGAGAACTCCGAAGACGAGAGTGAAGGCGACGCAGGGTCTGAAGAACATGACCACGGCGAGGAAGAGGGAACAGAAGCCGACTTCACAGAGGGCAGCGACTGAATCGTTTCAAGGCCTGGCTCACATCAGCCGGGCTCTGTCCGATGGTGCAGCAGCGCTGTTCAGCGCGTAACGAACGGGAACCAATGAAACCTCGACCCCAGATGTCTCGCCACGCTCTGCTCATGGCGGTAGCCACGCTCGGCCTGGTCTCAGGATGCACGTCAGCGACGTCGGCCAGTCCCAGCGTCGCTTCGACAGAGGCAGTAAGCGTCACAGCAGTCACCACGGCGGTGACGCTCCCAACAGCGGTCGCGTCGGCAGTCGAAGACATCCAGGTAGAACCGGTTGATGATGTTCTTCGAGCCGAAGTGACACCTGAGGGAATCTTGGCGGCGGCGGTGATCATCGTCAGTGACGGTGATCTCGAGGCAGCGATCATCGAGGGTCTCATCAGTGAGGCCGAGGCGGAAACGGCTCTGCGTGCCCTCGAAACGGGGACGCTCGACAGTTTGTTGTAGCGGCGCGAGGGTTCCCGCGGGTTGATCGTCCTCGAGGGCGAAGTCGCCGGGCCGGCGGAAACGCTACGAGTGTTCTCGGGTGGGCGGTCCTGCGTCGATTGGTGACAGTTCGCCTGGGATTCGGTTCAAGGCTCCGGCCATGTCGAGTTGGACTGCCGAAGTCTGCCCCTGAGGAGTCTTACCATCGAATTGGGGTCGAGATCGCGCCACCATGGGTGCATGTATCGCCCGCTCACTGGCATCGGTCTGCTTCTCGCCGCCATGGCAATGGCCCTCATGTCAAGTGCCTGCAGTTCACCTTCCGGTTCCGCGGCTGGAGATGAGGGAGGTGATGTCGACACCACGGCTGCGACTTCGAGTTCGGTCGAGCGATCAGCTTCGACCGCCGATGTCGAACTCGGCAGCGATGAGTACGGTCCTGCGCCTGTGGTTCCAGAAGGGCCGCTCGATCCACCGCTCGTGGCCGACCTCGATCTCGTGTTCAGCGATCTCACGGCCGGTTTCGACTTCGAAGCGATGCGTCGCATCGGGTCCAGTGGCGATCCGCGCGTGGCGTGGCTGATCTCGGATCTGTTGCGGTTCCTCCAAGGCGGCGAGTCCGGCGCCGTGCTAGTCGAGTCGTTCCAAGAACTCACCGGAGCGACGATCGAGGACGACTTCGCGTGGGGAGCTGTCACGAACCATCTGATCGCATGGGACACCCCCGCGCCCCCTGAATACGTCAGGTGGAAGCGAATCCCGTTCGAGATCATCGAACCGGCATGGGAGCCGTTCTTCTCTGACCCAGATGCCGGCTTCGACTACCGCCACCTCAGCTGGGGTGGGGTGCTGATCGACGACCGACCGTTGCACGTCAGCTACATCCCGTGCCCACGAGGCTGCATCGCTGCAATGACCGAGCCACCGACTACCGACGCGGCAGGTGGAGATTGGTACGACGATGACCAGATCGTGTTCGGCGTTGTGGTGAACGGCGAAGCGCGCGCGTACCCGAAGAACCAGATGGAAGTGCACGAGATGGTCAACGACTCGCTCGGCGGCCGCCGAGTAGCGATTCCCTACTGCACGCTCTGCGGATCGGCGCAGGCCTATTTCACAGACGAACTCGACGACATCGAAGGCCTCGACATCGGCGTCGACGCCGGTCGGTATGAGATCAGAACATCGGGCCTGTTGAGCCGCTCGAACAAGGTGATGTTCGAACTTCAGACTCGGTCAGCGTTCGACACATTCACGGGTAAAGCGGTCTCCGGTCCGTTGCGCGAGGCCGGCGTCCATCTCCCCGAGATCACCGTCGAGACGGCCAGGTGGGGCGACTGGAAGCGCGAGTATCCCGAAACAACCATCGTGACGTCTACCGGAGTCCTGGGATCGCCATATCCGTCCGATCCGCTGGGGGGCCGCGACGACGAGGGACCGATCTTCCCGATCGGGACCGTCGACTCGCGCCTCGAGACCCAAGCGGCAGTGCTCGGTGTGGTGCTCGGTGACGGCACCGCCATCGCGTTCGATGTTGAAGCGACCATTTCGGCCATCGATGACGGTGATGCTGTCGAGTTCGAGGGCGTGGTGGTCACAAGGGGTGCGGGGCTCCGAGCGCACCTGCTCGACGGCACCGAGCTTTCCGTGCACCAGGCTTTCTGGTTTGCCTGGAGCCAGTTCCACGACACGTTGCTGTGGGACGGCTGACCCAAGTCGGGCAGTGCAAAGCCTCAGTCGCAAGTGACCGAATCGCGGGCGGCTCTCTCGGAGTTGATGGCGTGGATGGTCGCGTCGCCTGCAAGCGTTACGCCGATCCCGACGATGTCGGAAATGGCAGCTGTAGTCGACGTTCCCTCGAGCATTGCTCGCCAGATGTCGTCGGCCGAACCGGCGAGCATCCCCGTTACCGGAGACGAGGCACCATTGATGATGGCCGCCGATCCGTAGCCAAGTCCTTCGGTGACGATGCCGATCCCGCCGGCGACGATGTGCTCGTCTTCGCCGCCCACAGCTCCTGCCGCCAGTTCGACCGCAGCAGCTCCGGCCGCGATGCCGCCCATCAGTGAGGCCCCGCCTGTCGTCAGCGCTGCGAGCGGAGCCCCGATGCCGGTTGCGCCGAGCGTCAACGACGTCAAGGTGAGGCCGAGAGCCGCCAGACCGGCCACATCGCCGACCGTTTCTGCGAGGTCGGCAATGTCCGACGCGAGCCCCTGTTCGCCATCGACGGCACCGTGATGGAGGGCCATGGTGACAGCGACAACCTGTTCGTCGGTTGCGCGGCCGCTGCGGAGGAATGCTTCGTAGTCGGCGCGCGACAACACGCCGTCAGCCGAGCCGCCCTTCGCGGCGGTGTCGATGACGTCGGCGACCTCGCCGACTATTCGGTTGATCTGTCGCTTCTGGATGTAGGAGACGATGTCGTCGGCCGAGATCCTGCCGTCACCACCGCTGGCGTGGAAGCGCTGCTCCTCGACCTTGTCGAGGTAGTCGATGTTGCCGACCCCAGTGTCGAGGAACTCGAAGAGATCGGGCTGGTCGAGGATCCACTGTGCAGCCCATCCCGTCTCGTCGCCTCGGCTGACGATGGTCTCGAGATCTGCCCGTCCGATGCGATCATCGACGCGATCTCGGTCGCCTTGGTCTGCGATGTCGAACAGTCCAAAATTGGCAAGTACCAGGGCGAGGGCGCGGTTCTCGAGACGAAGCTGTTCAGGAAGCTTTCGGGCCAGAACACCGTGGTCGCAACCGGCGGTGGAACGACCGCGAAACGAATGGTCAGCGTCGTCCAGCGCTGACGCTGATTGACCGAGTGAGGCGGTCGCGACCTGCCAACGTCTGGCGAGCAGCCCCAAGTCATCGGCCGTCGAGGAGATTCTCGTTCCGTTGCTGGCGAGGTGGAAACGATCGAGGGCGTCTGCAACGAGGCCGCTCTCTACCATCAACTCGTCATCGAGTCGCGTGCACGACCTGGCGACAACAGCCATCACGCGGGTCTCGCCCGAAACGATGCCACCGCCTCTCTTGGTTCGTCCTGCCATGGTGTTTCGCTTCCTCCGCACGATGGGGAAGTGAATGAAACACATTGAAACATATCGAAGAATTCACCTGATGGGCCGGGGCAGCGTCACCAGGAGGCGGCGTTGTATCGCGACCCTGGTAGCCGTCCTGCCCCGCCAGGACCGAACCAGAACGCATCGCCCTCGCCATCTACCACGAGCAGCCACTGCCCGGATGCGTCGTGGTCGACATCGAGGACTGACCTGATTCCGGTGAGTTGCACGGTGTCGATCATGTTGCCGAGCCAGTCGATGACGATGAGTCTGGTGTGAGCAGACCCGTCGAGCGATGACTCGACGACGACGAGGGCATCGTCGTGACGAAACGATGGCAGTGTCCATGCCTTGTCATTTGGCGGTGCCAGCAAAGTTGCATCGTCGAGACTCTGCGACTGGGCCCCGATGAGCGCGATCGAAGGCCCGGCGAACTCTGCGGCTTGAACCTCAGCCGCGAGAACAGATCCCGCACTATTCCACGCGGTTCGACCGACGAACCATTCCGTGGCAGCACGAGCCATGACGTTACGTTCGCCTGAGGTGGTGTCTTCTATGGCAATGGTCGTCGTGTCGCTCGTCGCGAGCAGTCTGCCTCGATCGCCGACTGAAGGAACGACTCCCTGGGTCGAGGACACAGCGGCGCGTCCTGCCAAGTCGTACCAGTGAGTCTGGTTTGCATCCACATCGCAGCAGGTGTCGTAGGCCAGCAGCGAGTTGTAGGGATCGACGTCGACGCTGAAGAGAAACTGCTGTCCGGTCTGATTCTCGGGGTCAACGAAGAGGTCGAACTCGATCAATGTCGAAGAAGCGCCATTTGAGGTGTCGATGAGCAGCAGTACCTCTCCGCCCCTGATAGCCACCATCGATGTCGGGAAGGCGGCCGGTGGTGCTGGCTGCGCGACGGTCGCTGTGGGCTGCTTCGAAGGCGATGCCGCCGACCCGTCAACGTCCGCTGAAGTCAGGACGGTGGAACTGGGCGATGACGGTGGCTCATCGGTCTCGGTGATCAAGGGGTTGCTGGCACGGCCCTCGAGGGCCGGCAGATCGACCGTCGGGTTGACGTCGATGTCTGTTCCCCTCGATGTCGACTCGCCGGCTACAAGGCCTGTCGTCGCAGGCGATTCGGCAGTGTGCGATGCACGGCATGCGTCCAGGATCAGCAGCGCCGCGAACGCAGGAACCAGCGCCGGGAGAAGAGATCGATTTGGTCTGCGAGGCATCTTGCATCCATCGGTCGCAGGACCAGTCGACGTGAGTCAGGGCCACCGCAATGCAGCAGGAGCTTCGCGGGGCACAAGAGGTCGCCCGGGAGCTTCCGGGGCGACAGGTGAGTATGGAGTGCCCTGGAGTGGTCTGCGATCCACACACCCGGCGTTCGGCCACATCGAGAGTGCGCGCTCGGCTTGTGCGGTGATGGTGAGGCTGGGGTTGACGCCGAGGTTGGCGCTGATCGCCGCTCCGTCGACCACGTGCAGGGTCGGATAGCCGTGAACTCGATGATATGGGTCGACAACGCCGTGACTTCGGTCGTCGCCGATGACACATCCACCGATGATGTGCGCGGTGACCGGGGTGTCCAGCAGGGCCTCGTTCCACGCGCCAGCGGGATCACCGCCGATATGGCCCGCTGTGATGCGGGCTGCCTCGTTCGCCTCGGGGATCCATGTCGGGTTCGGCTCTCCGTGGCCCCGGGTGGTCGACAATCTTCTCGAACGCGAAAGCCACCGCCGCTTGGTGAGTGTTCGCAGCGAGTTGTCGCGCGACTGCATGACTAGCAAGATGATGCTGCGTTCCGACCACCGCCGTACCGACAACGATCTGACGAACATCGTTGGGCGGCGTGCTATCTGACCGAGGAACCTGAGCGGCCGCGGAAGTCTGCCTCCTCCGTCGACGAGTACCGTAGCGAGCAGCGCCATCGCGTTCGATCCGTGGCCGTACCGGACTGGTTCGATGTGGGTGTCGGGCGATGGGTGGAACGAAGACGTGATGGCAACGCCATGTGAGAAGTCGGTCTCGGGGTCGAGCTTTGCGGTCGCTCCGACGATGGCCTCGCTGTTCGTACGCGTGAGTTCGCCGAGGCGCGGCGAGAGATCGGGCAGTCGACCGGTGTCTCGAAGACGGTGTAACAGGCGCTGCGTGCCGAGCGCGCCGGCCGCGAAAACAACCTCGGTGGCGCGCAGAGTCGACTTCTGTGGAAAGGGCCCTGGTCGCTTGGTGGAGAGTCTCCAATGATCGTCTTCGCGTATGAGATCGAAGACCTCGGTCTCGGGAAGAATCGTCGCCCCCGCGTCCTCCGCAAGGTGGAGATAGTTCATGTCGAGGCTGTTCTTGGCTCCGTGTCGACACCCGGTCATGCATTCTCCACACTGGTGGCAGCCTCTTCGATCCGGGCCCTTCCCTCCGAAATACGGGTCGGGCGATGGGCTCCCTGGGCCGTCGCCGAAGAACACGGCCACAGGCGTGGGGTGGAATGTGTCGGCGGCAGACATGTCGGCTGCGACGCGACGCATCACGTCGTCTGCGGGAGAGTCAGCCGGCGAAGGGGTGGCACCCAACATTCGACGAGCTGTGTCGTAGTGCGGTTCGAGTTCGGAGCGCCAGTCGGTGATGTGAGCCCATTGCTGGTCGTCGAAGAACTGCTCGAGTGGCTCATAGAGCGTGTTGGCGTAGACGAGCGACCCGCCGCCGACACCAGCCCCGGACAGCACGAGCACGTCACGGAGCAGATTGATTCGTTGAATGCCTCTGAGACCGATGGCTGGTGCCCACAGGAAGTTCTTCAGATCCCACGAACTCTTCGGAAGTGACGTGGCGTCGAAGCGTCGACCGGCCTCGCACACGATGACCGAGTAGCCCTTCTCGACCAGTCTGAGAGCCGCAACCGAGCCTCCGAATCCGCTGCCGATGATGCAGACATCAACGCGCCCGGCGTCGGTCCTCACGTGGCAAAGAGCTCCGCGATTCGGCTCTTTGGCCGACCGATGATGGCGACGTTGCCTCTCACCACAACCGGCCGCTGCAGAAGAGCTTTGCGGTGCTCGAGCAGATCTACGACCGCTTCAGGGTTGCCGACATAGTCGTCGGCGACGAGACCGAGTTTCTTGAACTGTGAGTCCTTCCTGACGAGATCTTCGACAGGGTCCTCGATGATGGAGACCAGATGCTCGAGCGCGGCTCGGTCGGGCGGTTCCTTCATGTACAGCACGACGTCGTGGTCGACGCCCATATCCTCGGCGACCGCCAAGGCGTTCTTCGAAGAGCCTCAATGGGGGTTGTGGTAGATCGTGACGTTGCTCACAGGCCACGACTTTAGTCAGCCACGGCGAAGCCGAGGGTCAGGCGCCTGGCTGTGCTTCCCAAAGCCCACGTGGTCGATGTTCTTGTGCCGACTGACGAGAATCGCCTGTTCAGGTTTCCTGCGGCCCGCTCGAGAGGGGTACGACCACACCGAGGTGACCGACACCCTCGACGACCTCCGCGGAGTCACGGGGAACCCGGCGTCGAGTCAAACACCCGAACTGCAGGACGACGGCCCGTCGCAGATGTACTTACGAGTGCTCTGAGGAGGCGGAACGCAACTTGTCAGGGGCCTTTACTCAGATGCGGTCGAGAGCCGACCGGAGGTCTTCGACCAGGTCGTCGGCGGTCTCGATGCCGACGGAGAGCCTCACCAGATCGTCAGGAACCTCCAGCGGTGATCCGGCGGCTGACAGGTGAGTCATCGCTCCCGGATGTTCGATGAGGCTTTCGACGCCCCCGAGCGATTCTGCGAGTGTGAACAGCTTTGTCGATGCCGCAAGTTCCATGGCCTTTTCCATACCCGCCTTGACGCGGAACGACACCATTCCGCCGGCGGCTTTCATCTGTCGGGCTGCGATCTGTGCGCCAGGGTGACCGTCGAGTCCGGGGTAGAGGACATCGCCGACTGCTGGGTGGGACAACAGAAGCTCGACGATGCGTCTCGCGTTCTCGCAGTGTCTGTCCATTCGGACCGCCAGGGTCTTGGCGCCTCGCAGCGTCAAGAAACAGTCTTGGGGGCCAGGAACCGCGCCGATGGCGTTCTGGAGGTATCGCAGATCGTTGGCCCATTCTTCGTCGTTGGTGGCAACGAAGCCGCCGACCACATCGCTGTGACCGCCGATGTATTTCGTTGTGGAGTGGGTGACGAGATCGGCGCCGAGAGCGAGGGGCTGTTGGAGATACGGACTTGCGAATGTGTTGTCGACGACGAGTTTCGCTCCATGCCGATGGGTGATCTCGGCGATGGCTTCGATGTCGAAGACGGTGAGCAGCGGATTGGTTGGCGTCTCGAGCCACACGACTGTCGTGGCGGGATTCCAATGGGCGTCGAGGACAGCTGGGTTCGTGAGATCTGCCGGAGACCATTTCACGCCTCCGCCTGTGTAGATCGCAGAGATGAGTCTGAAAGTGCCGCCGTATGCATCGTCGCCGAGCACGATGTGGTCGCCGGGAGCCAAGCGTCGTAGCACGGTGTCCGTCGCGGCCATCCCGGACGCAAAGCAGATGCCATGGTCTGCACCTTCGAGTGCGGCGAGGCACTCCTCGAGGGCGGTGCGGGTTGGGTTGCCAGTTCTGGCGTACTCGTAGCCGAGATGTTCACCGACAGCCGGTTGGGCGTAGGTGGAGGTTTGGAAGATGGGCGGAATGACCGCACCGGTGACCTGTTCTGGGTTTTGCCCGGCATGAAGGGCGATCGTCTCGAACCCGTATTCGGTTTCGTTGGTCATGGGCTTACCTCGTCGGGGGAGAGAAAGTTGAGAACGTCGGTTCTGGAGACGATCGTCATCGGGCGTCCGCCTTCGAGTACCAGAAGTGCGGTCGCGTGATCGAGCAACTCGACAGCGAGTTCGATCGGCTGGCCGACCCCAATCGTGGGCATGGCCGCGTTCATGACGTCTTCGACCGGACGGCTGAGCACGCCGTCGTCCTCAAAGCTCGCTTCCATGAGACGCAGCTCGTTCACAGAGCCCATGATCTCGGCGGCTGCGAACGGTGGTTCGTTCTTGGCGACAGGGAGCTGACTGACACCGTGTTTTCGCATCAGCAGGATGGCGTCGCGAACTGTCTGCGTCGGATTCACGTAGATGAGATCAGGGCCGTCGTCGTCCTTCTCGGCGACCACATCGCCGAGGGACACGCCATCGGTCGTGCTGATGAAGCCAAATTCGGCCATCCATTCGTCGTTGAACACTTTGGACAGGTAGCCCCTGCCGGAATCGGGTGTCAGGACGACGACGAGGTCGTCAGGGCTCAGGTCTTCTGCGGTCTTGAGTGCTGCCGCAATCGCTGTGCCGCACGAGCCGCCAAGAAGGATTCCCTCTTCGTGCGCAACCCGCCGTGCCATGACGAAACTGTCGTGGTCGCTGATCGAGATCACGGTGTCCACCACAGCGGGGTTGTACGTGTCCGGCCAGAAGTCCTCACCGATGCCTTCGACGAGGTAAGGACGCCCTGAGCCACCTGAGTAGACGGATCCCTCTGGGTCCGCAGCGATGATCTTGATGTCGGGATTCATCGATTTCAGGTACTGCCCGACGCCGCCAAGTGTTCCTCCCGTGCCTGCACCGGCAACGAAGTGAGTGACCTTTCCGTCGGTCTGGCGCCAGATCTCAGGCCCGGTGGTGTCGAAGTGGGCCTGGGGATTGACGAGATTGTGGTACTGGTTCGGTCGAAAGGACCCCGGGATCTCACTCATGAGTCGCTCGGCGGTGGAGTAGTACGACTCGGGGTCTTCCGGGGGTACAGCAACGGGGCAGACAACGACTTCGGCGCCGTAGGCGCTCAAGAGTTGCACCTTTTCAGTCGCGACTTTGTCGGTCATCACGAAAACGCATCGGTAGCCGCGCTGAGCGGCGACGATGGCGAGACCGACGCCTGTGTTGCCCGATGTCGGCTCGACGATGGTGCCGCCTGGCATGAGCAGACCTTCGCGCTCGGCAGCCTCGATCATGGCGATTGCTGGTCGATCCTTCGAACTTCCCCCAGGGTTCTGATGCTCGAGCTTCAACACGAGGTCACACGCGAGGTGGCTTGTCATCTGTGGCAAGCGGACCATCGGTGTGTTGCCGATGAGGTCAAGTACGGAATCGGCGATCTCCACGGAATCCTCACTGGATCGGCCGGTCGCCCCGGGAAGGGGCGGCGCTTGGAAGCCGTATCTGAGGCTAGTTCGGTTCGATGTTGTTGCTTGGCGTCTGAGACGTGGAACTCTGGCAGCGATCTGAGCCTCGCCGTCCACACGTCGGCCAGGACCTGGTGGTCATCGTTGTGGGGATGCGTTCCGTCGCGGGTGAACTGTCCGGCTACGAAGATCGCAGCGGGCTCGGCGAGGGTCGCACGCCAGATCCTCGTGTCGAGTCGGGGCAGTATGCGCGGAATGGTCAAGCTGAAGTCTGGGCTGTGACAGATCCGCGCAGTAGGACCGCGACTGGTCAGTCCTGGATGTCAGCTGCGAGCCTACGGACGGCGGCTTGGAGTCGGTGGGCTGCCTCGTGCAGTTCGGGAGGCGACGCGGTTGCGAACGAGAGTCGGAGATGGTTCGGGAGTTTGCGCTCGACGGCAAATGCGGCTCCTGGCACGAACGCCACACCGTTTTCGAGCGCAACGTCGAGAAGAGCCGTGGTGTCGACCATGGAGTTCTTCAGCTGCGCCCAGAGGAACATGCCCCCCTCAGGGGTGTTGAACTCGAGGTCGTCGCCGAAGGCTTCATGGAGGCCGGCGCTCAGGGCATCCCTTCGCTCGAGGTACCACGGACTCAGGGTTTTCTCGTGCTCGGCGTACCACTGGCGGTCTCGGAGCAGTCTGAGTGCCGTGTGTTGCGTATAGGTCGACGTGTGAAGGTCGACGGCCTGTTTGGCGATCACCAGAGCATCATGGATCGGCTGCGGGCTGATCATCCATGCGACTCGAAGACCTGGAGCGAGCGTCTTCGACACTGTCCGGATTCTGATGACGCGTTCTGTGAAGGTGGCGATCGACGGCTGAGCTTCGCCTGCGAATCGCAGCGCGTCGTACGGGTCGTCCTCGATGATGACGAAGCCGAATTCGTTCGCGAGACGTGCAAGATGTTCGCGACGCTGGCGTGACATTGTCGCCCCCGTCGGGTTCTGGAAGTTCGGATTCGTGTAGGCGAGCTTCGGACGGAGTCCAGCGCGCAGCTTGGTCTCGAGCTCGTGGGTGTCGAGGCCCTTGTCGTCGACGCTGATGCCGGTGATGTCGGGACCATGGCCACGAAGCGCCTGGAGTGCACCGAGGTATGCAGGGTCGTCGACGACGATCTGGTCACCAGGGTCAACCAGTACGCGTCCGACAAGATCGATGGCCTGCTGGCTACCGGTCGTGACAAGGATCTGACCGGGGTGCACAGGGCGATCGACGCTGGCATCAGCGGCGAACAGCTCGCGAAGTTCTTCCACACCTTCGGTCAGGCCGTACTGGGCAGCAGTCGCTCCGACCTCTTGAAGAGCGACTTCGCTTGCCCTGCCGATTCGTTCCAGCGGGAACAGCGCAGGAGCTGGGATCCCGCCCGCCAAGGAGATCACCTCAGGACGGTTCGCATGGCGGAGAAGGTCGCGAATGACAGACGATGTTGCGGTGCGAGCCCGATGGGAGAGAAGGGTCTCGTACGGAGCGGTGTCGGCCATCTGCCCGACGTTATGCGCTCGCAGCGCTCACTGCGGGTGATTTCGCAGACCTTTACGCGATGTCGAAGGGACACTCGGTGGACACAGAGAGCGACTACGCACTACTCTTGGTGGTTGCGGGGTTTGCCCAGCGAAGATACGTATTTGTGCAGCAGCGAGCGCAGACACTTCTCGACAGATCGGGTGTGGGCGACTGATCGGTGGTGCCGGCCGGAATGTGGGTCCGGCCGGCACCCCATCACTTCACGAGGTCGAAGGGTCTTCGATCCGGTCGTCGCCGGCGCCTCTGTCTACTCGAGCGGCTCGGTAGCGCGGAAGGAGTATTCGCGCGTGACCCTGGCTACTCGAGTCGTGTATCTCGAGTACCAATCAGACCGACCTTTGACCTGGGCTGCTACGTGCTCGCTGACCCGCTTCCACGCCAGTAGGTCGTCTTCGGTCCGCCAGTACGACACAGTGATTCCGAGGCCTTCGACGTTCCGGGTGGACTCGATACCAAGGAATCCCTGCATCCGGGAACCCAACTCGACCATTCGCTCAGCGGTGGCTTCGTACGCGTCGTCGTCGCCATCGCCACGTTGTGCGGTGAAAATCACCGCCCAGTAGTCGGTCTGTTCATCGGGTGTCCTCGGCATGACCAGACGTTCTCACACGGTAGGTCGAGGTGGATCTGAACTGTCGGTGGCTTTCTGCTGGTGCCACATGGCCACCCCGACAGAAGCTGCTCCGGCGGCAATGGCCCCTGCAACCGGCCAGTCGACCTCGAGGCCCTTGTTGTCCCCGTTCGGCTGGGCTGCTGCAACATCGTCGATCGAGGTCGGAGGAGTGGTTGTTGTCGTTGTCGTTGTCGTTGTCGGGGCGACGGTGGTTGTCGGGGCGACGGTGGTAGTCGGGGCGACGGTGGTTGTCGGCGCCGTTGCAGTTACGGCCGAATTTCGAAGCGATGTGACGGACTCTGGGAACTCTTCCACGACAGCCGCGTACGCAAAGTCACCGGGACAAACCGTCGATGACATGTCTCTGTGGCCGGCAATCGTCGACGTTTCGACTTCGGTGCCCTCCCGGTGGAGTTGTGAGCCACGTGACACGAAGCTGGTGGTTGCCCCCGGCGAGGTGTCGATTGAGTATTTGTGCGACAGCCAGGCCAGGAGCTCCTCCATGGAGGCGCGTGCTTCGGCGGTCGGTGGTTCCTCGTGATGGTTGCCGAGCCAACAACAGAGCAATGCGAAACCTTGGTTTCCTCCTGTTGCCGAGCCGATCACCGGTGCCTCGATGGAGCCGGTTCGTCCTTCCCAGATGCCGCCGAAACGGTCGACCAGGAAGTTGTAGGCGATGTCGGGCCAACCCTTCGATGGAGACGTGTGGAACGTGTATATGTCGGTGAGGTAGCGCTGAATCGATGCTTTTGAATAGCCGTTGGGCTGGGCGGTGTGATGACACAGCAGGAACCGGACGTCCTCGGGAGCTTCGACGTCGATCGGTCCCTTTGGCGAGAGGTCGGGTGCCCAGATGCCCCTCGAGGTGATGTCGGGCCTGAGTCGCTGCTCGATCTGGGCGAACAAGGCTGCATCGAACGGCTCTACGCTCATCTGGGTGGCGCCGGTGGCAGGAGCAGCGACGAGACCTCTTCCTGCGACCGCAGCCGCCCCGACGCCGAGCGTCGTGAGAAATCGGCGCCGGCTCCATGGCTGGCGCGTCGGACCTGCACAAGCGTGCCCTGGAAGGTCACACACAGCTAGGGTGCCGGCACGCCCACGACGGTGACGTCGTCGGGGTTCTGCGTGACGGGGCGACCGAAACAGGTGTTGGCGTCAGTTGCGCCGAGTTCCCAACAATGGGCAGCAGCAAGGTCGAGTGTTTCGAAGTTTCTTGAAGTCGCGATGACCCAGAACCCGTCGCGCAAGGACGCCCAGTTGTCGGAGTCGATCACGCGGTAGAACTCGAGCCCAAACGT
This sequence comes from Actinomycetota bacterium, assembly GCA_014238065.1. Taxonomy (GTDB): domain Bacteria; phylum Actinomycetota; class Acidimicrobiia; order Acidimicrobiales; family Poriferisodalaceae; genus JABABU01. Next base: position 36,302 of record JABABU010000036.1, on the reverse strand, counting down.
GATGGTGAGGTTCTGGCCGGACTGCTCCGCTGCGTCGAGGGTGACGGTGTCTTTCGGAAGCGAAGCGAGAACCGAGACGTAAGGGCCGACGCTCGGTGGGGGTTGCGTGGTCGTGGACGTCGTCGTTGTCGGGTCGACAGCGTCGACATCGAGATGAGCGTCGTCGGGATCGGGGTCATCTGGAGTGGTGTCGGCGGACTCCGATCCTTCCTCGAGCGCGGCTTCGCTACCGATGATGACTGTCGTCGGAGCGCCGATCAGCACGATGTCGCCTTTTTGGGCGCGAAGGACGAGGTCGTGCTGTCCCTCTGGCGGGTCGGTCCAGACCAGAGATCCACCGAGGTTCGCGGCCTGGTCGACGAGTGCGCCATCGGCGTACAGTGCGATGTTGTCGACGCTGCCCGCGAAATCCACAGGGACCTGGAGACGAACGACCTGACCATCGAGTTCGACGACGTCGACGACCAGGCCGTCGAGCGCCTCTTGGCTCGGCGGAGGTCCGTCGCCGCCGCGCAATACGACGAAGCTGAGTGTTGCCAGGAGTGCAACCAGCAGGATCACACCGCCAGCGGTAACGAAACGGAGATGGGCCCGAGACGGAGCAGCTGGCGGAACCTGGTGTTCCTCCGTTTGTTCGTCGTGTGCCACCGTCGGGGTCACGGCCATTGTGGTGCCGCCGTCAGGTCTGCCTGGCTGCTCATGAAGAGCAGCGTTTGCCTCGGTAGGAAGAGCGTTGCCGCACGCACCACAGAAGTTGACGCCTTCGTGATTGTGCTGGCCGCAGGCGGTGCAGTACATCTGGTGATCCTCCGCGTTCGTCCGTGAGTGCAGCGACGTTGCTGTGTGATCCGCCGCAGTGATCCAGAGTGTCAGATTCGGTGGATGTTGAGACGAATCGATATCACGATCGACTGTAATGACGTCGTGCCCATGGCGAAGTTCTGGGCCGAGGCACTCGGTTATGAGGCGTTGGGGAAATTCGAACAGTACGGCTTGCTCAGCGCACCCGAAGGCTTCTCAGGGCCGAAAGTCGTCCTACAGGAGGTGTCAGCGCCGAAAGTGGTGAAGGACAGGATCCATCTCGATCTGGTCGAGTCCGACGTCGATGTCGTACTCGATCGCCTGGTTGGGCTCTGTGTGAGCTCCGATTATTGTCGGGCACCCGGGTGAGAGCGCTGTCCCCAGCTTGACATGGTCTGGTTCTGACTGGCGGCGATCACAGAGCCAGGCTGCGTCAGGAGAGATCGCAGACCTCGATGCCATCGGTGAATCCAATACGCAGAGCGGCGATGAGTTCGAACAGAAAGCCTGGCTCGAGGTCGATGGAGCTCTCGACCAGTCGGCTCAGGGTGATGACAGCTTCGTCGAGGTCACCTGCGCTGAGACGGAGGTCGACGGTCGAACTCTCCTCGTCGGGGAACAGCGGTTGGAAGGCACCACCCGCGACGCATGCTTGCTGCAGCAATGCGTCAACAGTGTCGGTCTCGAGACCGAGGATGTCCTGGGCTTCGGCTGCGAACAGCATCGCGAGTCTCGTTCCTGTCGCATTGTCTCCTACTCGTTCGTGTTCCGCCCTCCATGCGGTGAGAGCGACCGTCGTTGGCTCGAACCGCTCCCAACCATCGACCTCGCCGAGGAAGAACTCATTGAAGTAGGGCGTCACCAGGCTCAGCAACTCCTCGAAACCGAGGTTGCCTCCGGTGGCGAACTCGGTCGCGGAGAACGGGATCTCGGTGATGGGAGGAGGTATGTCGGTGTAGCCGGCACAGAACTCGACGCCCATGTCGAAGCCGTCCTGGAACGCTCTGACTCTGTCGAACCCCGATCCGTGGGCCCGTTGGGTGTTGGGGCTGAGGCCCGGTCGGTCGCGAAAGCTGACCGCAGCTCCCACTGCTGCATCCAGCGCGGCGGGTTTGTCAAAGGGAGCGATGCCGCGATCGACGGCCCAGGCTGCGTACGACCCCGCCAGGCAGTCGGCTTGCTGTTCGACGATGACCGGTGCCGCGCTGCCCAGCGTGTCGGCCTGGAATTGGGCGACATGTCCGAACTCGTGTGCCAGGACGATGGTTGGCCCGGTGTCCCCGAAACTGCGAAGAAGATCTTCGAACAAATCGTCCTCGTCCCACAGAACCAGCTGACCTTCGCGGCACCTTGCCGCCAAGGCGTTGTCTTCGACGTCACTTGCGGTGAGACCCGCTCTGGCACATGGTGGCAGTTCAGTTTCGTCATCGCTGAGCCCGACGATGCGGTCGCGGTCGAGTGGTGCGTATCGGCCAGATCCTGCGAAGGCCTTAAACGACTCGACCCAGAATGACTCGATCGACACGACGGTGTCCGCCCATTCGGATGCGCCTTCCGGCGGTTCGGTGGTCGGCTCTGGGATGTCGAGGAGTTCGGGTTCTGTCGTTGCCGGAACAGCGGTCGTGGTCGTGGCTGTCGCGGCTAGGGTCGCCGTTGGGACAACTGTCTCGGTCGCTGAGGGCTCGTGAAGCGCTCCTTCAGCGTCGATGCCGACAGCGGTTCGCTCGAGAGACAGGCCGCAAGCCGATGCAGTGAGGGTGATGACGATGGCGATCGTTGCCGTCTTCATGCCGTCGAACCTAGGCAGCGTTCCTGAGGATTCGTGAAGAAATCCGCGAAGAGGTCTGTCAGACCGATCCAGCGGCCATGAGTCCGATCAGTCCGGCACCGGCAGCAATTCGGTACCAGCCGAAGACCGCGAACGATCGCTCTTCGAGCCAAGTGACCATCCACCTGACGGCAACGACGGCGCTGAGGAATGCCATCATGAGCCCGATCGCAGGTGTCATGAGACCGAAGGTGTCCACGAGGTTCGAGCCGTTCGAGAGCGCCTCGTAGGCAGTCGCCGCACCCAAAGTGATCAGACCGAGGAGGAAGCTGAACTCGACCGCAGCGCGCAAGCTGAGCCCGACAGCCAACGCAGCAGCGATGGTGACGAGGCTTCGGCTGACGCCTGGCCAGAGAGCGATTGCCTGAGCAACTCCGATCCATGCAGCGTGAACGATGGTGAGATCAGAAAGTTCCCCGCTCTTCAGTCGGTCTCGGAGAAGACGGGGCACTGCAAGGATCGCCAAGCCACCGATGATCCATGCCGCGGCGATGGGTCCCGGGCCGAAGAGTGCGTCGCGAACGACGCTCTGAAGGGCCAGGGCGATGATGACGGTCGGCACGAACGCAGTCAGAATCGCGATGACAAGCTGTCGACCTTCTTCGTCGCGGCCCCTGATGCCGTCGGCCATTTGGCCGACGCGACTGCGATAGAGAACGAGAACCGCTGCGATGGCGCCGGCTTGAATGCAGATGGCGTAGGTGTCGAGCGCAAGGTCGGCCTCGGGTGTTCCCCCGAGGTCGAGGAGTTCTTCGGTGACGAGCAAGTGGCCGGTCGAACTGATAGGGAGGTACTCGGTGAGGCCCTCCACGAGGCCGAGTATCAATGCAGAGACCACCGAGAGTCCGACGCTGCCGGACGCGTCTTCGGCAGATACGGGATCGGCGGTGAACCACACGATGAGCGCAACCATTGTCGCAAAGGTCGAAACAACCGCGATGCAGCGGGTCAGGAACCGTTTTGTGAGCGCTGCCGTCATGATGACCGCCTTCTGCAACCCGCCACGCGGCGGTACATCATGGTTCATCCGGTGATGTCCGTGATGTCATCCCCGTCGACGGCTCTTGCCCCAACTTCACCGACCTAGCCTTGGTCCATGGTCGACGAACAGCGGGTCAGGGTCGATGCCTGGCTGTGGGCAGTGAGGATCTTCAGGACGCGATCGGCAGCGAAGGACGCCTGTGCGACCGGAAAGGTCAGGGTAGGAGAGTCGAGCGCGAAGCCGGCAACCAAGGTCGGCCGTGGCGATGAAGTGTTCGTGAAGCGGGGCGACATCCGTCGGCATCTCCGTGTGGAAGCTGTCCTGACGAAACGAGTCGGCGCAGGTCTTGTCGAGCAGTACATGACCGACCTCGACCCGCCGCCGCTTCGTTCCAGGACCTCAGCCGAGCGGTTCGAGCCGGTAGCCGGGGTCAGGGACAGGGGTGCCGGACGCCCGACGAAACGCGAGCGCCGGCAGATGGATCGCCTCCGCCGCGGCTGATCAACGTTTGGGTGCCGTGGAGCACGCGTCAAGGAGTTCCTGCCACCTGAGGGGCTGACACCGAAGCCTTCACCACGGGGATGTCCTCATCGTCCAAGGGTTCCATCCACTGCTTCCTGGCGAGTGCCCTCTCTACGGCGGGAGCCAGACGCTGGGCCTTTTCCGCCTCTTTCTCCACATCGCGTTCGGCGAATTCCGGCATCACCTCGTCTGCGAACAGTTCCAGAGATTCGCAGATGTGCTCGTGCTTGTTCTTGCCGCCCTGTTGCAAAAGGATCACCTGGTCGACGCCAGCGGCTTCGAGTTCACGAAGGTGCTTCCGGACGTCGTCGGGTGTGCCGATACCGCCGCTGTAGTCGTCCCCGGCCGCCTCAGCTGACTCGACAGAGCGTTCGACTGCGTCGCCACGGATTGCGACGTACTCATCCCACAGGGCGGTACGCCCTGGCACCGTGTCGCTCGCGACCAACGCTCCGAGCGCGTAACGGAAGAAGTGAAATCCGTCGTGACCGCGCCTGATGGCCTCGGCCCGGTTTTCGTGTATCGAGAAGCTGGTGACGAGCGCGACATTGGGGTTCACGGTGTGACCGAGTGGGATGCACTCGTCGCTGTCGATCAGGTCGTAGTAGATGTTGACCCAGTGCTCTGCCTCCGCAGGATCGACGAAGGAGAACGCGAGTGCTCCGATGCCGTTGCGAGCAGCGACTTCGATGGTGCCGCGGTTGGTGCATGCGATCCACATCGGCGGGTGCGGTTTCTGCGAGGGTTTGGGAACAATGTTGCGGCACGGCATCGAGAAGAACTCGCCCTGGAAGCCGGGGTACGGCTCCATGGCGAGCATGTTGGCGACCTGCTCGCCGGCCTCGAGACTCATCGCCCGCTTGTCCTTCGCCGGAATCTGAAATCCACCGAGCTCGAGCCGGGTTGCGCCTTCACCGATGCCGAACTCGACACGACCGCGCGAGATGAGGTCCAACGAAGCGATACCTTCTGCGGTCCGGGCTGGGTGGTTGTACGACGGCGGCGTCTGGCGGATGCCGTGGCCGATTCTGATGTTCTCGGTTCTGGCAGCACACGCTGCGAGAAAGACCTCGGGCGACGAGCAGTGCGAATACTCCTCGAGGAAGTGATGCTCGACGGCCCACACGTTGTTGAAGCCGAGCCGGTCGGCGAGTGCAACCTGGTCGAGAGCCTCATGGAACAACTTTTCTTCTGCTCCTTCGTCCCATGGCTTCGGGAGCTGGTGCTCATAAAAAATGCCGAACTTCATTGTGTTCTCCTGAGTGCTTCGCGCCGTGTGGCTTTGCTGCTTGGATCTGTCCGTGTGACGCGAGGCAGCACAAGGAGCACGAACACAGCTACACCAGCCATGACCGCGGCCCACAGCGTCATTGGTCGGTCGAAACTGCCGCTCGAGTCAGCAAGTGAACCGGTGATGTACGGTCCGATGAAGCCCCCGATCTGAGCCGCCGTGAGGAAGAGGCCTGCGGCAACAGCCATGTTCTTAGGGCCCACGTCGCTGTGATCCATCAGCATCAGCATCGCGATGGGCATGATGACCACTCGTGCTCCTGAGCTCGCAGCGATTGCAACGATCACTTCGGCGCCGTCGATCGTCAGCGAGGCCGTTCCGAACGCCCCGATGAGCAACGCCGCTGCGAGCACGCCGACGCGTCGTCGCGGCGTCGCGAGAGGGGGAACGACTCCAGTGATCACGATGCCAAAGAGGCTGCCGATGGCGGCGAGGTATCCAGCGGTCGAGGCCGTCCTTCCCTCGTCGGCGAGGAGGTCGACAAGCCACTGCCCGATGCCGTGGGAGAACATGAATCCGACGGTGGCGAGAAGGAGGCAGACCCTGACGATGGGCAATTTGAGCAGTTCACCTGGATGCTGGCGGTCGGGTTCCTCTTCGTCGACGGCTTCGAGTCCATCTGACGACAGCCACCAACCGAGGGCCGCGACGGCACCAACGATTGCGTAGAACAGAGATATCGATCGCCACGAACCAGCCAACAGCGCACTGACGGGGCCGTTCGCAGTGGACAGGGCAACGGCTCCGCCGACGGCCGGAGCCATCTGATACAGCCCGACCGCTCTTCTGCGTTCGGCGCCTTCGAACAGCATCGACACTGTTTTCGGAGCGCCGATGGCGACGAGTGGTGCTCCGAAACCGAGCAGGCCGACTGAGATGAACAGTGTGGCGAAGTCCTGTGCGGCGGCGCGCAGGACGACTGAACCGACCATTACTGCACTCGAGACGCAAAGGGCTCGGCGCAAACCAATGCGGTCGATCAGGCGACCGGCCTGAATCGCTGCGACGATGAAGCCAAGTTGCCATGCGCCGAGGGCCAGTCCCATCTGGCCCCGGGAGAGGTCGAGGTCGGTCCTGATCGAGGGAACCAACGCCGCAGTCGATGTGGTGAGCACGCCGAAAGAGGCATAGACGCCGAACACGCCGAGAAGGACGAGCCAACGCGAGGAATCCATGGATGTCTTCTCTTGGTGGACCGGTGGCATCGAGCAGCAACCGTAGGTCGCTGGCCAGGAATTGATGAACTCCTGCGCTGACAGGGTCGCCCTGGTGAAGTTCGGACCGAACAGTCCTGACGTGTTTATCGGCATCGCCCCGATCACGTGGTTTGCTTCCGTTACCACGGTTCCGATCGCACGAGAGGTGTTGCTGTGCTGCATCGGCGATCGACTTGCTCGCTACGGTGGCTGTCGTCCCACGAACGACAGGAGTCGGAGATGGCTTTCCAATTGGCAAACATCGCCGGTCGGGCCGTGTTGGTCGCTGACGGCGCTTACCACGACCTCTCCAGGCTCAGCGGTGGCGCCTTCAGCGGTGACATGACCGAAGCCATCGAGCGCCACGGCGAGCTCCATGCGCTCAACGAGAACCTCGATGCCGCTCTTGCTGATGGTTCGCTCGAAGGAGCCGATCTCGGGCCCCCATCGCCGGCCCCTTCGAAGGCGTTCGGAATCGGGCTCAACTATCGCGCTCATGCCGAAGAGTCGAACATGGAGATCCCGGAGTACCCGCCGACGTTCGCGAAGTTTCCTTCGTGTATTTCTGGTCCGAACGATGACATCGTTCTGCGAGGTACCGCCGTCGACTACGAGGTTGAAGTCGTGGTGATCATCGGCACCGCCGGTCGCGACATCTCACAGGCAGATTCCTGGAGCCACGTCGCCGGTGTCACCGGTGGCCAGGATGTCTCTGACCGCAGGGTGCAGTTCCATGCCACTCCTCCACAGTTCGCGCTCGGCAAGAGCTTCGACACGTACGGCCCGATCGGACCGTTGTTGGTGTCGGTCGACAGCTTCGAGAACCCTGACGACATCGGACTCAGCTGTGGTGTCTCGGGCGATCCTCGTCAGTCCTCTCGCACCAGCGACCTCATCTTCGACGTGCCGACGATCATCGAATACCTGTCCGGCATCTGCACGCTCAACGTCGGCGACGTGATCTTCACGGGCACTCCTGCCGGCGTCGGCGCGCCAAAGCGTCAGTTCCTCGGAGAGGGTGACGTCGTGGTCAGCACGTTCGAGGGAATCGGAACGATGACGAATCACTGTGTAGCACCCTGACAATCTTGTCGTTCGGCGTCAGCCGCACAGTTGTCATCTGGCGTCGGGCTATCTGAATCGAACTTTGCCCTGTATCTTCTGGCTCCGTGCGCACAGCGGGGTTGCCAGATCAGGGCTATGGGACGACCGCACTTCCGCGCCCGCGATTTCGAGGAGTGCTGCATCTGTGGTCGTTCTTCGGTGCGGTGATCGTCGGTGTCGTGATCGTAATCACCAGGTCAGGCGTTGCTGAGAGTCTCGCCGCCGCGATCTATGCCATCGGCGTGTGCACGATGTTCGGCGTCAGTGCTCTGTTCCACCGTGTCGAGTGGGGGCCGGAGAAAATGCAATCGATGTTGCAGCTGGACAAGACCGGCATCTACGTGATGATTGCCTGCAGCTTCACTCCGGTGGTGTGGATCGGTGTCGGGGGACGATTCGGCATCACCATTCTGATCGGAGTCTGGGCGATCTCGTTGATCCTCATCGCGGGGCTGTGGCTGCCATGGAACCCGCCATATGGGGTCATCACCGGTACCTACATCGGAATCGGGTCGATTGCGTTTCTGGCACTGCCTGCGATGTGGAGCGACATCTCGCCCACGTTCGTGATCCTGATTCTGACCGGTGGGGTGCTGTTCTGCGGCGGGTCGTTCCTGCTCGCGCTCCGGATGCCGGACCCCTGGCCGGACACATTCGGGTATCACGAGGTGTGGCACCTCCTGGTGTTCGTCGGTTCCATCATCCACTACGTCGCCATCACGTCATACGTCCTGTGACCGCAATCGAGTTGCGCCGGAAGTGAATCGTGTTCGGCTCGCAGCACATGTCGCTCGGGTCGACCCTTCGCCGACTGATTCGTCCTGTGACGTCAGGCTCTTCGCCCTCGGTGTTTACGTGGTCCCCAGATTCGACAGAGCGGGCGTGGTTGGCGGCATCCGGCGACACGTCACGACATGCGAGCTTCACGAGATCGTCGTTCTTGACGGCTCCGGCTCGACTGTTGCGTCGCACGTGGACATCGAGCTTCCCGCGGTGGTGTCGGGCAACGAGCCCGTTCCGATCCTCGTCACCGTCACCGGGATCTCTGGCGTGTCGAAGCTGAGCTTCACCGCCAACGTAACCGACAGGACCGAGTACCCGGCATGGAGGACGCGTCGCACACCGCTCACGACCGCAATGGTCATGGCCGAGGTCATGTTGGACCAGCGGCGCTAGTTCTGTGGCCGGAGTTCGGTCAAGCGCTTGTTGGCGTGAAGTTCAGCTGAAGTCGTTCCGGTCCGAAAATCGCAGCTGTCGGAGGTTTCCACGTCGCTGGCTCTGCGAGCGACAGGTCCGGAAGTCGGGTGGCAAGCAATGGAAGCGCCTCCTGGAGCTCGGCTCTGGCGAGGAACGCTCCGAGACAGAAGTGCACGCCGCTACCGAAGGTCAGCTGCGGAACAGGGGACTCTCGTTTCATGTCGAAGGTGTCAGGGGCCTCGTGGACGTTGGCATCTCGATTGCCGGACGTGAAAGCAGGGAAGACCAGTGTTCCTTTCGGGAAGATCACATCGTCGATCTCGATGTCCTCGTCCGCGTAACGACCGGTGCCCCTGACGGCGCCCTGGAACCGCATCACCTCTTCGACAGCTCTCGGCGCGAGCGTGGGGTCGTCGGCCAGAGCGGTCCACTGATCTGGATGATCTGCGAACAGCGACAGCGCGCAACCCAGTTGGTTTCGAGTGGTGTCGACTCCCGCGACCAACACGGCCTCAACCATGGTCAGGAGTTCGTCGTCGCTCAGCGAGTCGCCGTCAGTATTGGCGGCGATGAGATCAGTCAGGAGATCGTCTTCCGGTTCGGTTCTGCGGCGAGCGATGAGATCACGCACGTAACAATCGAGTTCGTCGCGGGCTGTGACGATGATGTCGACCTTGTCGTTGGCGTCGGCGTCGAGACCGGAGAGCACGTCTTGCGCCCAACGGCTGAAGTCCTGCCAATCTTGCTTCGGTGCGCCGAGCAGCTCGCAGATGATCGGAATCGGATACGGCTCGCAGATCTCTTCGATCGCTTCGACATGGCCACGGTCAGCGACGTGGTCGATAAGCGCGTTCATGGTTGCCTGCATCGTGGGTCGGAGCCGCTCGGCGGACTTTGGTGTGAACGCAGGGCTGACGAGCCGTCGAAGCCGCTGATGTTCATCGCCCTCCGCGGTCAGGATGTTCTGGCGGCGATTCTCGGTGAGGCGAGGGTCGAGCTGTCTGACGTCGCCCATGAGTCGCAGCAGATGGTGGAACCGGCGCTCGCGCAGTACTTTGGTTATGGCTTCGTGACGAAGAACTGCGTACCCCATCGGGATGCGTGCGAGCCAGTTCTGCTGCACTGCCTCGTTGTACTGTCGCCGAGCTTCATCAGGGTCGGTCAGGAAATCTGCATCGATGAAGGGGAGATCGAGTTCACTCACCAGTGTTGCCATGCCACGACGGTAATCGAGACGACGCGGTGAAACCCGCGGTCACGCTCGCGCTGATGGTCATCGTCGCCGATCTGGGCAACGGTGACCGGGGCCGACAGGATCTCGGTGCATCGTTGCTGAAATAGGACAGCCCGCCGTCATTGCCTCATCGGGTGAGGAGATGGTCGGGGAGGTGGCGCGTCGCAGACAGCGTGGTCATGCTGAACGCCGACACCGAGCCGATTTCAATTGTCCGCACTTCGCTGATCGAGGCGTGGCCAGTGACGAAACGTTCCCACTCCCACGGCACAGGGTCTATCCCGAGGAGGTGTGTGAGCACCACGGAGTTCGTTCCGGCGTGGGCAAACATGAGGACGCTCGCGTCGGTGTTCTTCGACCAGGTGGGGAGCGACTCCTGGGAGCGGGTGATGCCGAGAGCGCTCAGTGACTCGTCGAGGCCGGTTGTGACGCGAGTGTGGAAGTCGGTGACCGATTCTCCGCCGACGAGTCCCTGCCATTGCTCTTGGGGGTTTCTTCGCCTGTGTGCGGCGAAAATCTCCATGGCGTCGTGATCGGTGCCCTCCCACGCAGGATTTCGGATCTCTTCCAAATACTCGAGCGTTTCGCTCGAGCGCCCTGTGATTTCGAGGAAGGGAGCTGCAGTCTGCTGGGCCCTCACCTTCGGACTCACCCACACGTGGTCGAATTCGTCATCGGCGAGAGCGACAGCTGCAAGTGTCGCCTGTTGACGCCCTCTGGGGGTGAGTCGGGGGTCGTCGCGGTTGACACCGCCCTCCCGCCAACCCGGTTCGCCATGTCGGACGAGCACGAATCGCATCGAACGACCCTAACCGCATCAGGTGGCGACGAGCGCGACGAACCACAACAGCCCAACTGGGTCAATTCTTCGCTGACCGGGGTGAAATGTTCCGGTCTGATGCTCGTTGTCGAGACATGGACCCAATTAGGCCGATGGGGCGACGCCAGACGGTCGAGTTCGCCGCGCTCGAGCGGTTCACGTTGTCGTCTCGCGTTGTCGTGATCGACGTCGACTCGGCGCTTCTCAAGCGTGCTGCGTTGTCAGAGGTGGTGTCGCTTCTGTTCCGGTCCGGAGTAATTGGACCGATTCGGTGGTGTGTCGAACAGTTGCGGGCCCGTCGATCCGTGCAGCGTGGTGAGGCGAGTTCGGCCTTCTATGCCCGTGGCCTGACACCGGACGACCTGCGCCGACTCCTGGTGGAACTGGCGGCAGATCTGGCCGCGACAGCGCACTCGGGGATGTGTGCCGCCATCGAGGCTCATGCGTCGGCGGGGGACTTCGTCGTCCTCAATGGGATAGCTCCAAGGGAGCTCATCTCCGCGCTCGCTGTCGAGTTCGGCGCTCACAGGGGCTGCGGTGCGACGCTTCTCATAGAAGAGGGCGTGTTCACCGGTGGAATCGAAGACGGCACCACCGACGAAGCGGTCGACCGTGCCCTCGGGTCGGACTCGCTGTCATCGGCGATGGTCTATGGAGTCCCGAGGGGGCTGTGACCTCACGGAGTTGACCCTGCCGACCCGGTTCGCGCGGTCAGATCGAGGCCGATCGGCAACTCGACTGGCCATGGGAACTCCTCGACGACAACACCAGATTGGGCTGCCACGTCGCCGCCATCGAGTTTGGGTCACGCCATCGTCGAAGATTGCGAAAGAGTCGCTGCGTTCACTCGTGAACATCGTCTCCGGCTTCTCTGACCGTATGTCCACCGAACTGGTTTCTCAACGAAGCGATCACCTTCATTGCTGCGGAGTCGTCCTGGCGAGAGGTAAATCTGGCAAAGAGAGCAGCGGTCATCACCGGCACAGGGACGGCCTGATCGACCGCTTCCTTCACAGCCCATCGGCCCTCGCCAGAGTCGTTGGCCCAGCCGCGGACGCTTGCGAGGCCAGGGTCGTCGTCGACGGCGCTGACCAGCAGGTCGAGTAGCCAACTTCGCACCACCGAGCCTTGCCGCCACACCTTCAGCGCCGCTGGGATGTCGAGGGGAATTGGAGCCGCATCCATCAGTTCGTAGCCCTCGGCGAAAGCCTGCATCATCCCGTACTCGACAGCGTTGTGAACCATCTTCGTGAAGTGGCCGGCACCTGATCCACCCACATGGGCCAGTCCGTCCGGTGGCGCCAACGTTTCGAGGGCGGGGCGAACCACGGCAACCGCATCATCCGACCCGCCGACCATCAGGCAGAACCCGTTCTCCAGGCCCCACACGCCCCCGGACACCCCAGCGTCGACAAAGGAAATTTGGCGTTGGGTGAATGTCGCTGCCCTTTTGACACTGTCCGACCAGCGGGCGTTGCCACCGTCGACGACCACGTCGCCGGGGGAGAGCCGAATGGCGAGTGCATCGAGGGTCGATTGCGTCGGGGCACCGGCAGGAACCATGATCCACACGACGCGAGGCGGATCGAGAGCGGCGACTAGTTCATCGAGATCGGCGACATCGCTGATGTCAGGACTGCGGTCGTAGCCGAGCACCTCATGGCCACCGCGACGGAGACGTTCCGCCATCGCCCCTCCCATTTTGCCGAGCCCGATCATCGCCAGTTTCATGTTCAACCCTTCCTCGTGAGTCGATCGACTCTTCGATGCCAGTCTCGCGTGGCGACGCGACGTACCTGTGCCGTTGTGACACGGGTGGTCTCGGAGCGCGATGATCTGAGCAGCGCCATGAGGCGCTCGTTGAAAGGCGGCCCCATGTCAGCAGATCGCTTCCCAGTGGAAGCCAGCCACATTCTCATGTTCGCGAGAGCCGTCGGTGACCCGAACCCGGTGTACGCCGATGCGGAAGCTGCGGCTGGGAGCGAAGCGGGCGGGATAATCGCACCACCGACGTTCGCGCAGGCCAGCGCTCAGTTCGACCCTGACTATCCGCTGCGACCCAAGTTCGGCGAGGTGTGGTTCGGCTCTGGATCGATGGCATCGGGCCGAATGAAGGCCGAGAAGGCGTCAGGGGAGGGCGATGGCGAGAAGAAGGCTCCCTCCGGCGGGGGTCTCCACGCCGAACAGCACTTCAAGTACCACCGCAACATGCGACCGGGCGATGTGTTGACGGCCTCTACCAAGCCTGGCGAGACGTGGACGAAGGAAAGCCGGCGCGCGGGGCTGCTGACGTTCAGCGAGAGCATCACCGAATACAGGGATCAAGACGGCGAACTGGTCGTCACCGCCCGGGGTATCGGCGTTCGCACCGAAAAAGTCATCAGTCAGGATTGAGGAGGCAACGACATGGCACTTTCAGCAGCAGACATCGAAGTTGGGCAGACGTTCAGTCAGGTCGTGGTCGACGACCTCACGCGAACCCAGATCGTCCAGTACGCCGGCGCATCTGGTGACTACAACCCGATCCACTCCGACGAGCCCTTCGCCAAGGAGGTCGCGGGCTACCCGACCGTCTTCGCGCACGGCATGTTGACGATGGGTCTCACAGGCAAACTCGTGACCGACACCGTCGGAGACGGCACACTCACTGACTACGGCGTGCGTTTCGTCAATCAGGTATGGCCTGGCGACACCCTGACCGCCACCGCCGAAGTGACAGCCGTCAACACTGACGACAATCTCGTCGAACTGTCCGTGGCCACCGTCAACCAAGACGGCACCACCGTCCTCACCGGCACCGCCACCGCCCGCCTCGCCTGAACCAGCATTTGGCTCGCCACGTACGTGCCCTTTCTGGTGCCGACTGGGTGTGCGCCGGAGCGCGACTTCGGTGGTATCGCGTGGCGGCGACGCACGGACACGAGCGGCTCCGATCCGCAGGTTGGCCCAGAGGCTGATGCCGCATGGAGTACGAGAGCGGAGAGATCGCGGACTTGCAGCCTTCGAATCGTGTGAGCAAGAAAGGTGTGTCGAAAGCCGTGACACGGGATTTCTGACGTCGAACATGTCCGTCCGGGCGCGCGTCTTCGGCGTCAGTTCTTTGTGGCGAGCCAGGTGGATTCTTCGCGGCCGAGGCGGGTCGTGGGGGCGGCGTCGGTCCAGGGCCAGAGCTCTTCGGCCACGGCGCGATAGTCCAAGGTGGCGTTGAGGCGTCCCAGGATGGCGTAGAGGCCGAGATTGATGCGCTGGGTCAGAGCGTAGGCCGGTGGGATGTTGGCCCACTTGAGCATCTGGTTCGTTCGTGCATCGAAGTTGTACCGGACCATGCTGGATGCGTATTCCGACGTGATCGTGTGCGAGCCAGGATGCATCACGATGTCGTAGTAGTGAGAGAACCAGTCGTAGACCTCGTCGTCGCTGAACGGAGCACCTTGCCGCAACAGGTCGGCGGTCTCAAGCGTGGTTCTGAAGTTTGAAGCGTCGCCGTCCAGCATGGCCCTGATCAACAGCTCGAACTCGTCGATGTCGGCCTGAGTGAAATACTTGACGAGGCCGTAGTCGAGAAATGCGATCCGACCGTCGTCCATGAACAGGTAGTTGCCAGGGTGCGGATCGCCGTTGAAGGCCTGGATCCGGTACATGCCCCTGAACACGTATCGAAAGATGATCTCGGCCATCTCGCTGCGGCGAGCCTGATCGGCAGCGGTGATCGCAGGCTCGAATCGAGCGCCGTGGACGAAGTCGCTGGTGAGCACTCGCTCGGTGGAGAGGTCGTGGTGGACGCGAGGCACGAACACGTGCGGATGACCGGCGTAGAAGTCGATGAAGACCTGCTGATTCTGTGCTTCTTGGGCGTAGTCGAGTTCTTCGGTGATCCGTGCCCGGAGCTCGCCGACCAGCGGCTTCGGATCGAGGCCGGAGAAGACCATGCCGAGGATCGAGCCGAGCACGGCGGTGTTGTCGAGATCGGCCTTGATGACCTCGGCGATGCGTGGGTACTGGACCTTCACGGCCACCTCGACCCCTGCCCGAGTCACGGCGCGATGCACTTGTCCGATCGAAGCCGCTGCCACGGCAACCTCGTCGAACTCGCTGAAATGGTGCCGTAGCCTTCCGCCGAGTTCCCGTTCGATCATCTCGATGGCCAGCCTGCCCTCCATCGGAGGAGCGTCCTGCTGCAGGCTCGCCAGTGATTGCCGCATCGCCGCTGGCATTCCCTCGTCGATGTAACTGGCCATCTGGCCGAGCTTCATCATCACACCCTTCATCTGCCCGAGTGTTTCGGTGACGATCGCGGCCTGCGCTTCGAGCTGTGTCGATGCGGAGTCTCGCCGGAGACGTCCGGCAGAGCCAACCTTCCGCGCTGCAGCGGTAGCGGCCATCGAGGTCAATGTCATGATCCGCGATCCGCGGTCCGAGCGCCACATTCTCGCTGCGACATAGCTGATGATCGACAGTGAACTCAAGAACGCCAGTCGTCGAGAAGAACGTCTCACTGTCGTAGTGCTATCGGCTCCGACGACGCCCCCCACCGACCCGACCTTAAAGAGGTTGGCGCGCGCTAGCCGCAAGATGCATCAGCGCATCGGGTAGGGCAACGGCCACCATCGTCGTTCGTGGGTGGATTTGAACGGTCAGGGTGTCGTGGGTGATCGAGTTCGTGGGGATCACGTTCGCAAAGACGGAGTCGCCGCACCGCGGATTCGGTGACGGGACGTTGGTGACGTCGACCTCGACTCCTGTTCTTTCGTGACGTTCTGGAGTTGAGATGTGCATGTGCGGAACGTCCATGAGATGCCTTCGGTGAGGACATCGTCAGTCGCGATCACTGTCACCGGCCCAAGCGCCACCGGCCGAGCACGCCGGTAGCGGACCCGGCCTACCGGGACGTCAGCTCTTGCGCACGTCCCTGAACGGGACACCCTTGTCGATCTCTGGCTCCTTGGGTAGGCCGAGGACACGTTCGCCGATGATGTTGCGCTGGATCTGGTCGGTGCCTCCACCGATCGACGTGAAGAACGCGTTCAGCATGGCGTAGGTGGCATCGGCGCCATCGGGCGACGACTCGCCGCTCAACATTGCCTCGGCTCCGAGAATCGATGCCTGCAAGCTTCCCGCAGTGTGCAGGATGCCAGACATTGCCAACTTGCCGAGCGACATGATCGACGAAGAAGAACCTGCCTTCATCTCGGCCTTGGCCCGTTGGCCATTCCATTCATTCACCTGTACGAGCGCTCTCAGGTGCATCAGTCGTTGCCGGATCGCTGGATCCTCGGAGACGCCACGCAGCTTGGCGAGCTCGACGAGCGAGAGGTCCGGGTTCGGGGCACCCTTCTCGCTGTCGGCGGATCGAACGGCCTCATCGGCCGGCTGATCCCGCTGACGCCGACCGGACGAACCCATTGCTGCCCGTTCGTAGGCGAGAGCGTTCTGCAGCACCCACCAGCCGTTGTTCAGCTCGCCGAGCATGTTGGCGTGTGGCACGCGGGCGTCGGTGAGAAACACTTCGTTGAACCGAGCATCGCCGGTCGCTTGACGCAGCGGAAGCACCTCCACACCGTCCTGATGCATCGGGAGGAAGAAGAAGCTGATGCCACGGTGCTTTGGCTGGTCGCTGTCCGTCCTGGCGATGAGGAAGGCGAAGTCGGCAGCCCGACCACCGGACGTCCAGACCTTCTGGCCGTTCACGACCCATTCGTCGCCGTCTCGAATGGCCCTCGTCTGCACGCTGGCGAGGTCAGAGCCGGCCCCGGGCTCGCTGTACAGCAGACACATGTTGGTGTCACCCAGCATGACCGAGCGAAGGTGCTGTTCGATGAGGTGTTCGCTGCCGTTCGAGAGGACCGTTCCGGCCCAGAGGTTCGTGACGTCCTGGGCGAATCCGTCGATGCCAGCCTCACGGAACGCGGCGTCGGTCGTTCGTGCCGACTCTGAGCTGAGTCCGCGACCGAACTGGTGCCTCGGCCAGCTGGGCGCCGCCCAGCCGGAGTCGACGAGCTTTTCGAGGAACTCCCGCCGGCCAGCCCCGCGACCATGCAACTCTGAATCGTGGTTTTCGGCTACCCAGGCCCTCGCCTCGGCAAGTGGAGTGTCGCTCATGGAGTCTCGGATCTCGTTGAATGGGTGTTGGACCGACGATAAGCGGTGTCGGTCGAGTATCAGTAGTCGACGGCGATACATGTCCGTCCTACTTTGATCACATGGTGCTCAAGGTGACGGTGTGGTCCGACTATCTCTGTCCGTGGTGCTATCTCGGTCAGGCTCGGGCAGACCGTCTCGAGTTGGCACACGGAGCGACGCTCACCTGGATGCCGTACGAGCTCCACCCCGGTCTACCCGAAGGAGGCCGCTCGATTCGAGCCGTGTACGGCAGGGGCGACGGTGCAGTCGCCGAACGTGCCCTCGACCGATTCCGGGCGTTGGCAGACGAGGTGGCCATGCCGTTCGCTCCACCAGAGCGTGTGCTCCCGACCCGTTTGGCGCATCTCGCCGCCCTGGCCGTATGTCGCGAGAGCCCCGATTCGTTCGCCGACTACCACCGCCAGCTGTTCGATGCGATCTGGCTGCACGACCGGGACATCGAAAGAGCAGACGTGCTGGCCGACATAGCCGAGGAGGTCGGCGCAGATGCGAAGGCGGTGAGAGATGCTGGAACCGACGCCGGCTTGATCGCGCAGATGGACTCGTCACGCACTGCTGCTCGGAACGAAGGCATCACCGGCACTCCAGGGTTCTTGTTCAACGGATCGTTCGCGGTCGTCGGCCTACAGCCATTCGAGTTCTTCGACAGGGTGGCCACCCGCCTCGAACCGTGATCGCGCTCCACCAGTCCTCGACCGGAGCGCGAGGACGAATCTCGGTGAGGCCTGAAGGGCCCTCAGAACCGCGCCAAGGAGGCGGGGCCGGTCCGGGCCAACGTGGCGTGGCCACTCGGAGCAACCTCATCGCTCGTCTGTGGCCAGCTCGCGGGTCATTCAGGCCGGGATTCAGTGGTTCGCCGGTCGCCGGGTCTACGGTGATGGCCATGTATCCCAAGCACACCGAAGAGGCTGAGGCGTACCGCGAGAAGATCCAGGCCTTTCTCGCAGAGCACCTTCCGGCCCACTGGCAAGGGGTTGGGGCGCTCAGCGGCCACGACCGGGCCAGGTTCACCGCCGAATGGCGAGACATCCTTCGGGACAACAATCTGCTTGCGGCCTCGTGGCCGATCGAATACGGCGGTCCCGGCCTGTCCGATCTCGAGAACGTCATCATCGTCGAGGAGTTCTCGAAGGCTGGCGTTCCGACGGCTGGTCCGAACGACGGCTTCGGCATCTCGATGGTAGGTAACACCATCATCGAGTGGGGCACTGAGGATCAGAAGAAGTACTTCCTGCCCCGGATCTTGAGTGGCGAGGACATCTGGTGTCAGGGGTACAGCGAGCCGAACGCCGGTTCCGATCTCGCCAACCTCGGTACCAAGGCTGAACTCGACGGCGACGTCTGGATCTTGAATGGCCAGAAGATCTGGACCTCCGCGGGCCAGGCCGCAAACTGGATCTTCGTGTTGGGTCGCACTGCCCCGGATGCGGCCAAGCATGCCGGCATCACCTTCTTCCTGTGCCCGATGGATCAGCCAGGGGTTGAGGTGCGACCGATCAGGAACATTTCCGGTCACGATCACTTCAATGAGGTGTTCTTCTCCGATGCGAGAACGCCGAAGGAGAACGTGGTCGGGGAGGTCAACAGTGGCTGGGCGGTCGCTATGACCCTGCTCGGCTACGAGCGCGGCGTGGGCGCATCGGTCAATCACCTGCGTCACGAAGAAGAGCTTGGCCGACTGATGGCGATGGCAAAGGTCAGGGGCAGGACCTCTGACCCGAAGATTCGGCAGCGACTTGCGTGGTGTCATTCGAAGGTCGAGATCATGCGATTCATGGGCATGCAGGCCCTCACCTCGTTCTTGTCGGGGAATGCTCCTGGCGCGGGATCGTCGACGAGCAAACTCAACTGGTCCGAGTACCACAAGGTGATGACCGAGTTGTCGCTCGACATTCTCGGTGCCGACGCCATGATCCGCGATGGTGATGCCGAAGACGGTGCTGGCAACGGCACCTCATCACCGGGAACCCCGAACAGCAACAACATGTGGATCAACAACTCACTTGCGGCGCGAGCTGGAACGATCTATGCCGGGACGAGCGAAGTCCAGCGGAACATCATCGGCGAGCGCATTCTCGGCCTCCCGAAGGAACCTCGCTCCGACGCAGGGCCCTGGAAAGACGCGCTGAAGTAGCAAGACACCCCGAACCAGTGCTGCGCCCCGAACCGGCCTTGGAGCGCCGCGACCATCAGCCCGATAGATTGAGTTCCCGTGGACGTCGTCGTGCTCGGGATCTGCGGTGGATCGGGATCTGGCAAGTCGACGCTCGCCACGGCCTGTACAGATGCCTTCGGTGATGCCGACATCGCGGTTCTGCCATTCGATGCGTACTACCGCGATCTCTCGCACCTCAGCCCCGGTGAGCGTAAGGCGGTCAACTTCGATCACCCCGACTCGCTGGACACCGAACTCTTTGCCATGCATCTGGATGCGTTGCGCGCCGGCGAGGCCGTTGGAGTTCCTGTCTACGACTTCGCGTCGCACACCCGCACCGGTGAGACGATCACCATTCTTCCGTGTCCGGTGGTCGTTGCCGAAGGGATTCTGCTGCTGTGCGTCGCGGCGATCGCGTCCCGTCTCGACTACTCGATCTTCCTCGACGTGCCAGAGGATGTTCGCTTCGAGCGGCGGCTCGCACGCGACACCCTTGAACGGGGTCGAGACTCGGCCGACGTTGCCCGCCAGTTCACGCAGAGCGTCGCTCCGATGCACGACCAGTTCGTCCAACCCTGTGGGGTCCGCGCCGATGCGGTCCTCAATCATCCGTGGGATGTCGTCGCCGAGGCCGACGCCGTTGCCTTGACCGTTTGGCGCGTCACGTCCGCGTAAATCGAGTATTGGCGACGCGAAACTCTGAAGTCGGTTGTCGTGGTTACCGATGGGACCCGGTGAACACCCCAGACACCCATGCGCGCCAGCGCGCGGAGAACGGCTTCTCTCTTGTCGAGTTGATGATGGTCGTGTTGATCATTGTCGTGCTGATGGCCATTGCCGTCCCGACCTTCATGAGTGCGCGTGACACGGCCCGCGATCGTGCCGTCGGACAAAATGTCCGAAACGCGCTCACCGCCGTGCGAGCCGCCGGCTCGGACACCGGCGGTTACAAGGAAATGGTCCACGCCGACCTTCCGATCAATGAACCACAACTGCAGTGGATGACCGGCGACACACCGTCGATCAGCCCGATATCGATGAGCGTCACGATCGACAACGCGAATCAGGTCGTCACCATTGCAGCTCTTCACGAGACAGGTGACTGCTTCCTGATACGCGATTGGGCGAATCAGGCGCCTGGCGTCCAGTTCGCGAAGATCGAGAGGGCTTCACTGCTCGGCTGCAAGGGTGACATCGGCGTCAACGGCGCTGTCACCTGGTCTGACGGCTGGTAATTGAAGTCGTAGGAGCAGAGTCGCTGACGAGATCGCACCTTGAGTTGGTGCAGGTGCATGCCGACAGGATGGACGTGAATCCACGGCCTCTTTCATGGAGCGCCCTCTCATCCGATGTGTGTCGCGCCTCCAGATCCACGGGTCGAGACGAGTCAGGGCTCTCGATCATCGAGGTCCTCATGGCCGTTTCGATCTTGGCGATCGCGCTCGTGCTGACCATGGGCCCGACGATCTCGTCGTTCGCGACGCTCCAAGACGCGAAGGTCATCGACCTTGCAGGTGCCCTGGCCGAGGGGCGAATCGAAGAAGCCCGTCAGCTGGACTTCAGCGATGTCGGCGTTGTTGGTGGCGATCCAGCTGGGGTGTTCGAAGCCACGGAGACTGTCAGACGTCAGGGCATCGAATTCGAGGTCACCACTTCGGTCGAGTGGGTCGGGTCGAACGCCACTGACCCGGGTTTCTTCGGAGCCGGTGGCGACGGCGTTCAGGGGCTCCCCGACTTCGGCAGGAACTATAAGTGGTTGATGGTCTCGGTCGAGCCGACGAACGGCACGATCGCACCTGTTGTATTCAGCACCGCCATTGCACCGTCCTACGTGCCGAGCGGTTCCGACGGCTTCGGAATCGTCACGGTCGAACTCGAGAAGTACGAACCCGTCGGATCAGCCACATCGCCGACCGACTGGCCATCGCTTCTTCTGCAGGCTGAGGTGGGTGGAGGCCACGAAACGCCAGATGTCGGCGCCGGTACCGAGTCCCAACAGTTCGACGATCTGGCGCCGGACCTGTCCGGCGCTCCATTCAGGGTGAGGCTCGGGCCGACGTTGGCCGACGTCGAGTACAACGGTTGGCGCATTCATCCCGACGACCTCAGAAGTTTCGCCGATCAGGTGTTCGTCACTCCTGGTCATGCCGACCGGGTCACGGTCACGATCTACAAGCCCGTCACGTTGTCGATCGTCGTCGAGGGTCAAGCGACCGTTGGCGGAGCATTCGGGCCGCTGGGACGCGCATCGCTGATTCTCGGATCCGATGGCAGCTACGCAGTGTTCGACGACAACGACATGGTCACTCCCGGCTCATGGTTCATCGACAGTTACGGTGGCGCCCCGCTGACGCCCGGCAACTACACGATCCAGATCGACGCGCCTGGATACAGCCCATACCCAGTTACGAGCATCGACGTGCCTGACAACTATCCGACGGTGCTGCATCGCGCCGAGTCGGTCCAACTCCAGATCTCGCCTACCAACACTGCCCAGGTGACCTTCGACGTATACGACACCGACGGCCAACTCCTCCGTGGTGCTCTCGTGAATGTCGAAGCCGTCGGTTATGGGCCATTGGTCCAGACGACCGGTGCGAACGGCCGAGCCAGGTTCAATCTGCCGATCGGGTCAGTGCCGACGATCACAGTCCAGAGTCCGCACGGCCACACCGAAGTGGCACAAACGTTTTCGCCGCTCGGAGGCCCGCAAACGATCGACGTCATCATGTCGGTCCCGGACGCCCACGGTCTTCTCGAGTTCGTGACAGGCGACTATGGCTACTTCCAGTACCTCCCGTTCGGGTCAGGTGCCAACTGGAGCGCACCAGTGCTGCCGAACCTCGGGGGTTCTGCTTCGGCAGCGTTGCCGGCCAACGGCCTCGGCAACCAGTGGCAGGTCAGAAAGGTGTGCTGGTCCGGCAACACCGTCGTTGCAGAGGGCACCGTCACCGTGGCGCCGAATGGCGGTTCGGTGACTTGGGGAACGGGGGTCACGACATGTCTTCCCTGATGCACCGCCGAAACGGTCGCGAGAGTTCTGGCTTCAGCACGATCGAGTTGTCGATGTCCATCGGGATCCTCGCCATCGTGATCGCTGCGTTCTTCGGCGCATACAACGGCTTTCTCCGCGACGTTGCCTTCGCCGAGCGCCTTGGAGATATCGAACGAGAATCACGACCGGCGTTCAACAGTCTCGTCATCGAGCTTCGACAGGCAACACCACCCAACAGCCAAGCGAACGGCCAGGCGATCGAATTCATGACTGGTGAGAGGATCGTGTTCTACGCCGACCGTCGTTCGGTGAATGGTCCTGAACGATTCGAATACCGGCGCACCAACTGTGTCGACGGGCTGTGCGATCTCGTCATGTCGATACGGTTCGCTGAGGCCGGGTCGGCGTACCCCAACTTCACCTACGACCTGACCGGTGCTGCCGACATCGAGTTCACCGTCCTTCGAAGGGTCGCGGAAACAGCTCGCCTGTTCCAAGGAATCCAGCTCGCCGGAGCAACCGAAGTGGTGGTTGACGACTGCGATCGTCTCGACTCGTTGGCACTTGGTCCGGTGCCGTGTCGTTTCGATCGCATCAACCTCACCCTCGAAGTCGCGCCGAGGGGTGTCGGCGTATTACCGAGCAACTACGTCGTTACCGAAGAAGTGCAACTCAGGAACTCGAGCTTTTGACATGACGACCACAACCGACGAGACCCGCGTCGAGCGTCTTCGACAGGCGAGAGAAGCCGGCGTCGCCATGATCACCGTGGTACTCGGCATCATGGTCATCTTCGCGGCCGTGCTCGTTCTGGCTCGAGAAGCAACTGCGCAGTACCGCGACGCACGCACGAACGAACGTGACGACGTGCTGCTCGCGCATATGGAAGCAACTCTTGACCGCTACGTCGCCAAACTGGAAATCGATCCGGCGTACCACCTGCGATGGGTCGATGAGTTCGAACGAGCTCGCACCTGCACCGACGTCCTGTCGCCTCATCACGATGTGATCAAGCCAGCGGGCCAGGAGTGGTTCGAGGACTGTGGCAGCTGGGACTATCAGGTGACGCCGACAGCTTCGGATTGGCTCCGTCACCCGCTCACGACAGGCACAGCCGACGGCGAGATCCTCATGGAGGTCCATGTCAGGGGCGACCGAGGAGCACTCGAACTCACGATCGCGGGCCAGATTCGCGTTCGCCGCCAGTACCGGACCATCAGCGTCGACATCAGTCCCCCTGCGGTATCCGGGTTCCAGTGGATGTCAGAGGTCGATCTCCAGTTCGCTCCTGGTGCTGACGTCGAAGGTCCCGTCTACTCGGGCCGAGACATCGTTTTCGGTGGCAACCCCGCCGGTACTGTCCACGCCGACATCTTCGCCGACAACGCGATCTCGCCTACGCCGACCTTTGCCGATGGCTCGATCGGATTCGACGGCACGGGGCTGCATGGCGGCACGGTCACCGACGTGTTCCCTGAACCGCTCGTGTTCGACAGCTTTTGGGACGACCTCGACCTGGTCAAACGGGCTGCATGTGATCGATCGGGGCTCTGCCTCGAACAGCCGGGAGCAACGGCGTACTTGTTGCAGCCCCACATGCTGGGGACCCTGGCGCAGGTGACTGTCTGGTATTCCACGGTTCTCGGCGGAGCTGGGTGCATCGAACCAGAGGAATGGTGGTGGTCCAATGCGGAGGACATCGCTAACAACTGGCAGGCCTATGGCACGTTCGCGCTGCCGGCGAACGGTGCGGTATGGGCCGACACGCATGTTGTGCTCGGGAACCGAGGTGTCAGCGCACCGTTCGGTGAGGTCGTCGTCGGTAGACCGATGACGATCGTGGCAGGCGATGCGCAGAACGTGGCCCACGTGATCTTGAACGCCGACATCGGATACAACGACGCTTCCGTCGGCGATGTGCTCGGAGTCGTGTCATCAGGTGACATCGTCATCAACCCGAAGGCGGTAGGCCATCAGATTCCTGGCCAGATGAGGATCTCGGGCGCTTTTCTGGCCCAGAAGGGACAGCTCCGTGTTGCCCGTTCGTGTGGCCAGTGGGGTTCCCTGCCGGTGCCGATCACGAGTCCTGAGCTGATCTTCACCGGCTCGCTCGCCTCCCGCGACACCGGCGACTTCGTCGGCTTCTTCCCGAACAGCGAGTTCCATTGGGATCAACGGTTCCGCGACATCGCGCCACCCCTGTTCCCGAGGGTCTCGACGACGTTTGCATTCGTCAACTGGCGTGAGGTTCCGGTCCCCGACTGGGCGCGAACCTGACGGGATCTGCAATGGTGGACCAATGGCACACATCGGCGTCCTTCATCCTGGTCAAATGGGCGTCTCGATAGCGGCCTCGGCAGCTGCCGGTGACAACGAGGTCCTTTGGGCTTCCCAGGGTCGAAGTCCGGCGACAAGTGCTCGTGCCGCTGATCTCGACCTGGCCGACACCGTGACGGTGGCCGCCATGGCTGAGGTGGCGGACATCATCGTGTCGGTCTGTCCTCCCGCGTCGGCTGTTGCGGTGGCCGAGGAGGTTGCTGCGACGCGTTTCGGCGGGATCTTCGTCGACGCCAACGCAGTGAGCCCTGCGACAGGTCACCAAGTCGGCGCCACCGTCGAAAGGGCGGGCGCAACTGCCGTCGACGGTGGCATCGTCGGCCCTCCTGCATGGGGAGAGGGCAGTACCCGGTTGTACCTCGCTGGCGCGGCGGCCGGCTCAGTGGCTGCCGCGATGAACTCCGGGCTGCTCGACGTTGTTGCTCTCGACGCGGACTACGGCGCAGCATCGGCACTGAAGATGGCCTACGCGGGGTGGACCAAAGGCAGTTCGGCCCTTCTGCTGACGGTGGCGGCCTACGCCCGGTCGGCGGGGATCCTCGACGATCTGGTCTCTGAGTGGAATCTGTCGCAACCAGGAGTTGCAGCCAGAGTCACCGGGTCGGCTCGTGGGACCAGTCCGAAGGCGTGGCGATTCGTCGGCGAGATGGACGAGATAGCCGCTTCACTGTCGGGAGCCGGACTCCCCGACGGATTCCACGCCGGTGCCGCCGAGACATATCGACGAATGGCCGGCTTCAAGGATGCTGCCGAAACGGTCGAGCTTGAAGAGGTGCTGGAGGTGCTGTTGGCACCCGGAGAGACTGGATGACCGACCGAAACAAGCTGCTCAAGAATGTTCTTATCGTTGTCGCCCATGTGCTCTCTGTCCCCGTGTACCTCACATACGAGCTGTTCGTTCGCCTGATCAATGGCGCGGGTGAGCCGATCCCGTCCGACATCAGAGCCACTGTCGAGAGGTATGTCGGTGATGTCGATCTCGATCGGGTGCGGCTCAGGATGGGGGCGCTGGTGCCAAGTGGTCACGCAGGGCTCACGCTCGGCTGGCGGATATTCATCGACCGGGAACTCGCAGCGACGAACGATGACGACATGCGGTTGCTCATCCATGAGTTCGTGCACGTTAGGCAGTGCCAGCGACTGGGTCGAACGGGAATGATGCGGAAGTACGGAGTTGAGTGGGCACGCGTCCTCAGCTACCGCGAGCACCCACTCGAGGTCGAGGCGAATGCACACGAAGACTGGGCAGTTGACTTGTTGACCAACGACCCGAATCGGCCATGATGATCATCTTGGCCTGACAGTGCTTGGCACCAGATCACACAGGAGAACACTGATGAACGAAGGGCTCGAAGTCAGCACGGACGGAAACGTGGGTGTCGTGGTCCTCGACCGTCCACCACACAACTTCCTGGACTACGAGCAGATTGCCAACATCGCGTCCGCTTGCGAGGACTTCGACGGCGACCCGGAGATCAGGGCGATCGTGCTTGCCGCGAATGGGAGGTCGTTCTGTGCAGGAGCAAACTTCTCGGGAGGCGGAGTTGCACCCGAACTCGTCGATGGCGAGCGTGAGGCCATCGGAGGAAACTCGACGCAGCGTCTGTATGCAGAGGGCCTTCGATTGTTCAAGATCAACACGCCGATCGTCGCAGCGGTGCAGGGGCCTGCGGTGGGTGGCGGCCTCGGGCTTGCTGTCGCCGCCGATTTCAGGGTCACATGCCAGGAGGCGCGTTTCACCGCCAACTTCGCGGCGCTAGGCATCCACCAGGGTTTTGGCCTGAGCGTGACGCTTCCCGAGTTACTCGGACGCCAGGTCGCGTCTCGAATGTTGTTGACCGCGCGGCGCTACAAGGGCGACGAAGCGGTCGCCATAGGCTTGGCCGATGAGCTGGCGACACTCGACACAGTGCGCGACAGGGCGATGGCACTAGCCAAGGAGATCGCGGTAAACGCGCCGCTGGCCCTTCGCTCGATCCGGGCGACGCTCCGCGACGGGCTTGCCGACCGAGTTGAGGCGGCCACGAACCACGAAGCTGGCGAGCAGGCCGTGCTGTCGGGCACGAACGATGCAGCCGAAGGCATCGCCTCAGTGGGGGAGCGTCGTCGTGGCAACTTCACGGCGACTTGAGACACCGAACGACAGCTTGATCAGGTGAACGAACCAGGCTGAACGCTGCGCAGCGGCGATTCGACGAACACGGACTGTTGTCACCGAAGGTCCTCGCGAGCCTCGATCCTGCGCGAGTCCCGCGTCGTGCAACTCGGCCCACAGCCAATGCGGGCGGCTCGCGTGAAGGACGTTTGCCCATGTCGGGGGGGCTACGAGCATGCCGATCCAGAACGACTGTCTGAACCGAACTTTCGACGCGATATGCCGATAGAACGTGGGGCGTACTGCTGCGACCGCCGAGAGTCATTTCAGCGGAAGCTTTTCGTTCCCCTCTTGAAGATGACGAGACTCGTGATCCCAGGACGCTCGAAAGCTCGATCGGTGAACTTCGTGAGATCTCCCAAGACAAAGATCATCGTGCTGTTCTCCTCTGTCGTACTCGTTGGGGTACTGGCAATAGTCGTGGGCCCTGCGAAAGCCGCTGGGCCATGGCACGACGGCGCAAGGCCGTACAGGATCACCGTGACGTTCGATCCTGGTGGTGTCGATCGTCTCGATGTCGCGGCGCCGACGGCGGTCGACTTCACGACCGCGTTCGCGGCCGGAGGCGCTGCCGGTGAAACCCTCGACCTCACGTCGATCAGTGTCGTCGAGGTGACAAGCGGTGGTGATCTCGTCGACGCTTCCGTTCCTTTCCAGTTCGACCACGACATCGGGTTCGATGCCACGACAGCAGCGACGGGTCAGCTCGTGGTGCTGCTCGAAGCGGCGACCACAGTCACTCGGCATTATCACGTCTATTTCAGGAGCACCGCGACGCCAGGCTCGTTCACCCAGACAGATCACAGCGGGTTGAACAGAGTCACCGTCGACACTGACGCATCGCTCGACTGCATGGCCCTGAGCTCATCGGAACTATGCGACGAAGGTCGGGCCGTCACAGTCGTGTCGAACTCGGTCGGCGAGTGGTTCTACGACATGGAAGGCGGCGGGTTCACATCGATCAACGATATTGACGGCGCCGACTGGATCAGCTGGAACACCGACACCGGATCGGCAGGGCAGTTCCGCGGGATCCCCAACCTGGTGCACCCGGACTCGACATTCCACCCTGGATTCGACAACTCGTCGACCGTCGTCGATGCTTCTGGCCCGTTGCGGGCGGTTCTCACCACCACCAGCGACGACGGCGAGCGGGTGATGCGATGGTCGTTCTACCGCCGTCACGCGACGGCTGAGGTACTGGACACACCCGCTGGTGAGAAGTACTGGTTCCAATACGAAGGAACCCCCGGCGGGTCGCTCGGCTCCGAGGACAAGATCATCCAGAACGACGGAACGACATCGGCCTTCGACGATCCGTGGATCAACGATCTCGCCGATATCGAATGGGTTGCCGCCGCGGACACCACGAAGGACCGCAGCCTCTACATGGCGCAACTCGATGCCGACACAGCGCTCGACTCCTATACGGCTCTCGACGGCGCCATGACAGTGCTCGCGTTCGGACGGTCCGGGCTGAACACGACCCAACTCCTCACGGGGCAACGGACCTTTGTGGTGGGTTTCGTCCCCGGATCTACCTCTGCTGACATCGCGGACCCGATCGCCGCCGCCATCACACCCTTCTCTACGACATCAGGGTCCGGCGAGTCGACCCCGACCACTACGACGACGACCACCACCGTCCACACCCAGAACGATGCCTACTGGATCGTGACCTCGACCGGACGGGTGATGGGCTATGGGCCAACCGGCACGTTCGGAGACGCTCCCGGCGGCGCTTCAAATGTGGTTGCTGCAGCTCAGACAGCATCTGGTAACGGGTACTGGCTCGTACGTTCGACGGGAGAGGTCATTGCGCTCGGCGACGCCGCCGACCATGGCGACATTCTCGATCTTGCCATCGACCTCAACTCGCCCATCGTTGGTATGGCACCAACACCGTCTGGGAACGGATACTGGCTCCTGGGCGGAGACGGCGGAATCTTCACCTTCGGCGATGCCGGCTTCTTCGGGTCGACCGGTGACCTGGCCCTCAAGGCTCCAGTGATCGACATGGAAGCAACACCGACAGGACTCGGCTACTACCTCGTGGCCTTGGACGGCGGGATCTTCACCTTCGGCGACGCCAGGTTTCTCGGATCAACAGGCGATCTGGTGCTCGACAAGCCGGTGGTGTCGCTCACCATAGGAGACAATGGCTATTGGCTGGTGGCTCTCGACGGGGGCATTTTTGCCTTTGGGGAACCATTCCTCGGTTCGATTCCCGGTGTCCTTCCGCAACTCGCCCCAGAAGCCAGACCCGAAGGTCGCAGAATCAGGGCCACGCCTTCCGGGTCCGGTTATCTGATCGTCACCGCCGACGGCGGAATCTTCAGCTTCGGGAACGCCCTGTTCTTCGGTTCGGCGGCTGACGCGTTGGTTCCTGGCGAGGTCGCTGTCGACCTCATGATGCTGCCGTAAAAACCTTGTGGGGATAATCTCGGGGCATGAGAATAGCCATCACCGGATCGAGCGGACTGATCGGCTCGGCTCTCTTCGTTCATCTACGAGCGGCTGGGCATCGGGTAGTCACCGTCTCACGCGCGCCGACAGCCGATGTCAGGTGGGACCCTGCTGAGCGGTCTCTCGATGTCGGCGCCCTCGACGGGGTCGATGCAATTGTGCATCTGGCAGGTGAGCCGATCGCCGGTCGCTGGACGAAGAAACGCAAACAGAGAATTCTCGAAAGCAGGGTCGTCGGCACCGAACTGCTGGCGGAAACGGTCCGAGCAATGACAGATCCTCCGTCAGTGGTGCTGAGTGGATCGGCCATCGGGTTCTATGGCGACACGGGCGAGACGCTTGTCGATGAGACCTCTCAGCCCGGGGACGATTTTCTCTCCGGAGTCGCAGCGTCATGGGAGAACGCGGCCGAACCGATCGCCGACGTGTGCCGCCTGGTGACGCTCCGAACCGGCATCGTGCTTTCGGACAGCGGGGGAGCGCTCGTGCCGGTGGTGCGGGCCAGCAAGCTCTTTGTCGGCGGTCCGATGGGCCGCGGATTCCAGTTCTGGAGCTGGATCTCGATTGTCGACCAGGTCAGGGCGATCGAGCACCTGCTCACTGCCGACGTCTCAGGGCCGGTGAATCTGACAGCTCCGCAACCGGTGACCCAACGAGAGTTCATGAATGTTCTCGGGAAGGTGCTCCGTCGCCCCAGCGTGATGCCGGCGCCAGCCTTCGCCATACAGGCGATCCTTGGGGAGATGGCAGACGCTCTGATTCTGACCTCTGCTCGTGTCGAGCCTCGGAAGCTGCTCGATTCCGGTTTCGAGTTCGCGCACCCTTCGCTCGAGGGAGCGTTTCGAGTCGTGCTCGGCCTGGTAGACCGGTGACTCTCATCGTCTAGTTTCTGGCCATGACTCTTGATCCGATCTTGCGCGGTTTCGTCGCCGCGTCCGAAGCAGCGAATGCCGACAGGCCCGCGATTCCTGACGCAACGGTCGAGGAAGCCCGAGCCGGGTACGAAGCTCTCGCCGGGCTCGGAGTCGGACCCGACCTGTTTTCGGTCGATGACAAGACAGCGCCTGGACCCGTCGGCGATGTGCCCATCCGCATCTACAGGCCAAATGGCGATCGCCGTCAACCTGGGCTGGTCTTCTACCACGGCGGAGGCTGGACCATCGGTAGCCTCGACTCGCACGATCCCGAGTGCAGGAAGCTTGCCGAGCGGTCGGGTTGTGTCGTGGTCTCCGTCGACTATCGCCTCGCTCCAGAACACCCCTATCCCGCCGCGATCGAGGATTCGTGGTCGGTGTTGCAACACATCGCTGCGAACGCCGAGGACTTCGGCATCGATGCAACTCGAATCGCCGTCGGCGGAGACAGCGCCGGAGGCAACATCGCCGCGGTGATGGCGATCAAGGCGCGCGACGCGGGTCTTGCGCTGCGCCAACAGTTGCTGATCTACCCAGCGGTCGACGCACGGATGGGCTGGCCATCGCACGATGAGAACGCGGAAGGCCCTTTCCTGAAGAAGGTCTCGATGGAGTGGTTCCACAGCCAGTACTTCTCCGGTCACGGCGCGGGCCGCGAGGAAGAGGTAGACGCCTCGCCGTACCTCGCCACCAGTCTCGCCGGCGTCGCTCCCGCGGTCGTGATCACCGCGGAATACGACCCACTCCGCGACGAAGGAAACGCCTACGCGACCGCGCTGATGGCAGCGGGCGTCAGTGTGAACTCAACGGAATGGGCTGGAATGGCCCATGCGTTCTTTCAACTCGGACCGGTACTGCCTCACGGAGAAGCTGTGATCGACCACCTGGCCGCGTGCCTGTGCGCCGCGGTGGCCTGACATATCGACAAGCGGGTCGTGCCCGGAATCGCATACGGGCGTCATAGGCATCGGGGAACAACATGACCTACAGATGAACCTCTGTTCATCCGATGGGAACAACGTTCGGGCGTCTCCCGGCGCGCAGATCGAGGTTCCGCACCATGTCCAGATCGGTTGCGCCAGCGGCTTCGTGCGTCGTCGCGTCTCTAGCGCTTCTAGCCGGCGCGTGCACGAGTTCCTCTGGGGCTGCGACACAAGCAGCGTCAACCGTCACGACGCGGGAGCCGACTGAGTCAACCTCTGAGACCACCGAGTTCGCACCCGACCTGATTGACCTCGGAACGATCGTTACGTACCCAGACGAGGTTCAAATCGTCTTTGCGAACGAGATCGTGACGAGCGACGGCACGATGATCGTGACAGTCGATCCGGCTTCCCGAGAAAGTCACGTCCTTTTGTCGGTCGCTCCGCTCGCGATTGGCGATGACCCTGCCCTCAGCGAGCGCTTCGGTCGTCTGGACATCGGCCTCGACAGGATGGTCGTCTTCGAGGTCAGCCAAGGCGTCCGACCGACTCACATCAACGTTCTCAGCGCGACCGGTGACCGCACCGACGCTGGGCCTGGCAGCCATCCGGCGATCAGGCAGGACGGCGAGGCGTTCGCGTTCAGCGGACCTTCGGGAATCACGGTGATGTGGTCGGCGGAATCGGTTCTGGGGTCCGGGGTCGATGTTCCCGGAGCCGTCACAGCGATTCGCTTCTCCCCGACGGGTTGGAATCTCGCCGTGTCGTGGGAGAACGAGGGTCGCGGCGGAGTCACGATCTTCGATCTCGACCCGAATGGCTTCGTCGGCTCGAGCGAACTCACCCCACCTTCGGGACACCGATATGGGCTCGCCAGCTGGATCGACGTCGAGACGATCGTCGTCCACGACACGGCAGGAGCAGACGACGCCGGGTCACTCCTGACGATCGATGTTGCAACCGGGGACGTTCTCGACACGGTGCTCCTCGAGGACATGATCGTCGACTTCGACTACGCGGCAGGAGGCTCAGCGTTGCTCGTAGTCACCGTCGACGGCGAGGTGAAGTGGATCGGTGGCGGGGCCACCGGCTCGCTGTTCGACCTGTACAGCGTCGGAGCCAGGTGGTGACCCCGATGCGTACGGATTCCCGGTCATCGCGACAGGAGACCAGTCGAAAGGGCAGTGAACCCCAGTTGGTCACCACGCCCGACACGCAGAGATCTCGACGGGGTAGGTCACAGCGGATCGTCTCCCGTGCCTTCATCGGCGGGATCATGGCGATGCTGGCTGCGACCTCGGTCGTGCTCACGCCGACGACTGCGTCAGCGCAGGTCATCAATTCCGAGTGCTACGCACTCCCCGACAACGCGAGTCAGCTCTATATCCTCCAACTCGACACGCTGAATCCTGGACCTGTCACGATCGTTCCGCTCGACAGGACCTACACCGGTGAAGGCATGGCCTATGACCCTGTGACCTCGCTGATCTATGCGTGGCGCGGACAGAGCGACAGAGAGATGTGGTCCATCGACCCGGCGACCGGTGACGAGACCCTCATCACCAATGATTTCGACGGTAACTTTCCCAACCTCGATCAGGTTCAAGGCGCATCGGTCGAGTACAACCGTGCCACCCTGAAATCGACACTTCACGTGCTCGTCGACGACCACGACCTCGGGTTCATGGTCTATGAGGTCGACACGGTGACTGGCAACGCATCGAACCCGATCGGGCCTGCGAGCGGAAGCTTCAGCAACCCAGCCAGCCTTGCGATAAGCCCGATAGACGGCAAGTGGTACGTGACGCGCGACTTCGGGACTCGTCGACTTGGTGAGATGAACCCGCTGACTGGGGCGATCACGACCTTGACCGACATCGCGGGTAATCCTGACGCTGAAGGACTCGACTTCGCAGACGACACCGAGGTGTACGTCGAGGAAGACAGCGGGTTGCTCGGTGGTCGCCACATCTACCAACTCGACAAGCAGACGGGTGAGCTGTCGGTCGCCACCCAAACGATCCCTGGCTCTGGCGATATCGAGGGCATCTCCTGCAACGCGAACTCCACGGCCGTCACCGATCCGTGCTCAGCGGTCGGGGAGGGCGCAGGTGGCAACGCTGTGGTGACGGTCGATGTCAGCGCCACCTCCGGTGACATCGAGGTCGACCAGATGGTGCTGCAATCGGGCGGCTGGACCTACGTCTACAACGGGTCGGCGGAATGGGTGCGAAACAACACGAGTTCCTCCGCCGTCCTGGAGAGCTTGCTGGTCACTGACGGATCCAGCAGCATCCGCCTCGACGAATTCAACCTCTCGTCAGCCGACGTCGGAAGCATGAACTACCCGGTCGACGTGACGGGTGTTCGAACGTCCGAAAATGGCACACACACCGAGGCAACCAGCGGTGGATTCACGACTGCGCTCGAGCGTGTCTACGACGGAACCGACCTTCGGGACTATCTCGATCACAGCTCTGTGTCTCCTGCCGAGACCTCGTGGGACTCGGACTACAGCGTGATGTTCGACGACCCGCTCGACAACGATGACTATGTGGTCGCGGTCGAGCGAAATGGCGACGACGAATACGTCATCGAAGCCCTCGATGTGAACGGCAACGTCGTGGGGAACAGCCACGCTGTTCGGGTACGCCCGAACTATCGCTGGAACACCGGGTATGCGCCTTCGGATTCGACCACTGAGCCGATGTGGCTCACAGTGTTCGACGTCGAGAAGTTCAACGTCACCACCATGTTCACCCCCATTTATGGCTTCCGCGTCAACAACGACGACGGAGCAGAACTCAAGCTCATCGGCGCATCCGATGCTCCATTCGCCACCAATCCGGCAGAAGGCGGCGTGATCGACATCCAGTCAGGAGCATGGACCGGCGGCGGGCTCACATGGTCTGCGGCCTTCGGCACCGGTACCGTCACTGCGACGCTGTCTGCTCCTCTCGGAACGGTCACAGCGATCGGCCCTGGGACGATGGACGCGTCCACCTACTCACAGCCGACTGTGTCCGGCGCCGATGCTTTCGTCGTAACTCACGCCCACGGCACCGAAGCAACCCTCAGCTACGACTTCGGTCGCCTGGTCACTGATCCGGTGCTGCACATGGGGCGTATCGGCGGCTACAGCGGCAACCCGAGCCAGTCTCACTCGTCTTATCTCGAACTCGGTGGCGGCTTGACATGGACCAAGCTCGCAGCCAACGACACCCACTTCATGACGACACCGAACGCCGTCTGGCGGCAAGCGGGAACCGTCCTCGACTGGCGAAAGACCGGCGAGATCGGGGGTCCGACGTGGGGAACTGCTGCGGGCTCGATGCAGGTCAACGGAACCGTGTCGTCGATCATCATGACGATCACGAACGCCGAACCGATGGGTGTCGAAGATCTCATCGAATTCGTCTGGACCGGTCAAGAGACACTTCCATCGCAGCCAGCAGCAGGTGACTGTGGTGAGATCACTGCGGTCAAAACTGCAAGCGCGACTGAGGTGCCCGTCGGAGGTTCCGTCGACTGGTACCTCGACGCCCAGAGCACAGGGCCACTCGACATCGGTAACGTCCGGATGCAGGACACGTTGCCGGCGACCCTCAGGGCCATATCGATCTACACGGGCCGATGGACCCCAATGTCGCAGCAGGCTCAGATCGACATCAACATCGACGGAGCGTGGACGACCGTAGGGACGTTCGACGGCAACGACGAAGGCTCCTACGCCCTTCCCCCTGGAGTTGACGAGGTCAGAGCCGTCTTCCTCGGCGATCTCCCTGTGAATTTCGACATGACGAACCCGATCAGGGTCTCGACCGATGTCATCAACCCCGACCGCGACGGCGTGACCCATACGCTGCCGATCGCGATTCAGAACTGCGTCGACTGGGTCGGCGACAATATGGCTGCTGAACAGCAATGCGCCTCGATCTGGGTTCCGAACGAGACTGCTCGTCCTGACGTGACGATCTGGAGCGAGTCGACAGGGTTGTTGCCTGGCGATGTTGCTTCATTCAGGGTCAGGATCAAAAATGATTGGGCTGCCAGCGTGGATCTCATCGATCCGTTTCTCGTCAATCTGCTTCCGGCACAGTTCGAGTACTCGAGTTGGACGTCGATCTCGACGGGCTTTACGCCGACGCTCTCGATCTACGGCAACTACGACGGAACCGGCCGCGAACTCCTGAAGTGGGACTTCGCCGGTCACCGTATGGTTCCTGGTGGGGTCTATGACCTCCGCGTCTACGCAACGGTCAAGGCAGGAACAGCGGCAGGCGACTACTCCGACACGGTCAACGGTGGGACCAACGACACGACTTATCTGGTCGCGTGCGATGGTGCCACCGTGGCCGACATCAACGACCTCGACCTGGACGGAGATCGGCTAGAGGATCTGTGCTCTGCAACGACGACGGCTGGAACCACGGTTGTTCCTGCGGTCCTCAGTGTTTCAGGGACAGCATTCGCCGAGGGTAGCGGAGGACTTCCGCAGATCGGCCTCGTCGGTGGTGGTGGGCCGGCGGTGAACGGCTCGAACCTCGCTCTCGACGGGACAGCGAGCCAGAAGTCGACCGGTTTCGGTGGGGTTGCTTCGCGCAGCATCGATGGGATGTCCGATGGCAGTTGGACCTCGAACAGCGTGACGCACACGAACTTCGAGTCGCAGCCCTATCTCGACATCGATCTCGGAGGTATCTATGACCTCAACGAGATTGTGCTGTGGAACCGCACCGACTGCTGCTCGTATCGCCTCGACGATGTCTGGGTCTTTGCGAGCGACAACCCGTTCGGAGCTACCTCACCTTCGGAGTTGAGCGGAACCACAGGTGTGTGGTCGGCGTATCTTGCGGGCCAACAGGCCAGCGAGACACACGTCCCCGTGGTCGTTGACGGCAACAACGGAACCGTTGGAAGCCACCAGAAGATCAGCCACACCGTCGGCAACCTTTCGACGCACATCGGGAACGGGGATCGTTTCGGCGCGAGCATCGCAGGCCCAGGCGACATCGACGACGACGGCATCCCTGACATGGTTGTCGGCGCGTACGGGGACGATGACGGAAGCGGTAGCGACAGCGGAGCCGTGTACGTCCTCTTCCTCAACACCGATGGAACGGTGAAGGCAGAGCAGAAGATCAGCGACACCATCGGTGGCCTTTCCGAAGACCTCGGAAGTGGTGACCGGTTCGGTTCCGCGGTCGCCGGTATCGGGGACCTCGACAACGACGGCGTCGA
>JABABU010000053.1 GCA_014238065.1 Actinomycetota bacterium | reverse complement strand
TCGTCCCCACGATCCACGGCGGAGAGGTTGCGTGTCACCTCCACACGTCGGGTCCTGAACTCAACGGTCGGCCGTTGTCGGAGATCGGCGCCGTCCCGAACTAACGATCTCGGTGTCGGTCACCGTCGTCGTTACCTGGTCAGCGCGCCACCTCGCGTATGGCCACGGTGGCGAAACACATTTCGTCGTGCGTGCCGTCGGCCCACAACACGTATGCCGGTTCGAGGTCGCGGTCTCTGAGCGATCGGTCCCAGCTGCATTCGATGCGAATGATGTCGGTTGGCTCGACGAAGATCTCGTCGACCGGCTCGTAAGCCAGTTGCCACTGGAAGTCCCAGTCTGGGATGTCGAGCAGGATTAGTTCGTCGGGCGTGCCCGGTAGCAGTGTCATCTTGAACGACGTCCCGATCTCGTGTTCGTGGCCGAGCACCGACACGATCTGTCCCCTCTCGCGGACCGGGAGGTCGCAGCTTGCAGACGCCGTGCCATCGGTCATGTGGGCGTAGTCCTCAGGAGATGCCTGGCAGATCGTGTTGATGAGGTTGGCTTGGGTGCCGGCCTCGCCGTACTTTGCCTCGGCCGCGGCGAGGGCAGCAGACCGATCGCAGAGCGGACCCTGTTCCCATGAGGCGCATGGGATCTCTGCTGGGGCAACGAAGCGAACCGAATCGACAGAGTCGAGGGGAAGTTCGTCGGTGCCTGCGATGTCGAGGCGAAGACTCGAAAAGTCTGTAGGGGCCTCGACCTCGTAGTGGTAGTGGACTTGGATCACGATGAAGTCGTCGGCACTCATGCGGAGGCCGGAGCCCTCTGGATATTCACGTGGGCCGATTCCTGGCACCCAGCCGAGCACCCGCTGTTCTGGTAGCCCGCTGCTGCCGAAGCACGTCCATCCGCCGTTGCCGGGATCCTTCGCAGCGAGCGCACCGGCAGCCGCTCGATGTTCTCCGCCGATCCTGTAGCCGATGGCGTGGTGGACGACTTCGGTCTGGTCTGGAACGAACTCGTAGCCCTTGATCCACGTTGTGTCTTCGAATGGCAGGTCGTAGATGAGGCAGCGGTATTCGTCTGGCTGATCCTGGGTGCCGTCGTACCCGTCTAGTGGAACGATCTCGTAGTCCACGTCGGTCAGGGTCTGAATGCCCGAAGTCGAAACAATGGGCGTTGCGGGGTCGAGGTCGGTGAGCGGTCGTCTGGCCCAGGCGATCAAAGCGTCGCGTTCGGCGTCGGTGAGGCTCCAGTCGTCCTTGAATGCCACTGAGAGATTCGACGCTGGCCACGGTGGCATCGCCCCGAGGCCAACGGCTTCGACGATGAGGTTCGAGTTCTCGATGGCATCGGCGACGGTGTCGAGCCGCAGATGAGGTGTGCCTGGCCCCTTGCCGGTGTGGCACCGTGCGCAGGTGTTCTCGATGATGGGGAGCACATCGACGGCAAAGCCGGTGCTGTCAGACGGCGCGTCCGCAACTGTTGTGGTCGCCTCCTCGGTGGTGGCCGAGGCAGCGCTCGGCGTATCAGAACTGCCGGCACCATCGCCGCAGGCCGAGAGGGCAAGGGCGATTCCTGCGACGAAGAACGCCATGGGTGTCCACTTCATGGCTACATGGTCTCAAGTTTGGGGTCGAGAAATGCATCCATCTTTCGGATGATCTCGTTCTCCCCCTGACGGTTGATTATCGTCGGCCGGATGAAAGGGTCTTGGTACCGCACGAACTCATTGGTTTCGCCTTCAGGAAGCGTGTGACCATCGGTGTACGGGT
This sequence comes from Actinomycetota bacterium, assembly GCA_014238065.1. Lineage (GTDB taxonomy): Bacteria > Actinomycetota > Acidimicrobiia > Acidimicrobiales > Poriferisodalaceae > JABABU01. The sequence goes on along the minus strand of JABABU010000053.1, from coordinate 20,656 downwards.
CATCGATGCCTGAGCGACTTCCGAAGCCGGCGCCTCGGTTCGAAGGGCGCGTAGCGAGGCTGCTCGACGATGCCGAAGCAGCGCCGCTGGCGGCCGGGCCGAGCGCAAGCGGGCCCAATGTGGTGTTGATCATGCTCGACGATGTCGGCTTCGGTTCGCCCAGTGCGTTCGGTGGGCCGGTTCCGATGCCAACGGTGGAGCGCGTGGCTTCGGCTGGGCTGAAGTTCAATCAGTTCCACACCACTGCCTTGTGCTCACCGACTCGTGCTTCGCTGCTGACGGGGCGTAACCACCACAGTGTCCACATGGGCGGTATCACCGAAATCGCCAACAGCTTCCCAGGATACGACTCGGCCATCCCGCGGGAGGCCGCGACCGTTGCCGAAGTGCTGAAGCAGAACGGGTACTCGACCGGTTGCTTCGGCAAGTGGCATCTGACGCCATCGTGGGAGCAAAGCCCGGCTGGCCCCTTCGACCGATGGCCGACCGGAATGGGCTTCGAGCGGTTCTACGGCATCATCGGGGCCGAGGCTTCACAATGGGAACCAGCGGCTTACGACCAGACGACACCGGTCGAACCTCACCTGGGACGCGACGACTACCACCTGTCGGAGGACCTGGCCGAGAAGGCCATCGAATGGATCCAGCGGCAAAAGGCTTCGGCGCCGGACAAACCGTTCTTCTGTTATTTCGCTCCTCCGGCTGTCCACGCTCCGCATCACGTGTGGCCTGAGTGGATCGAACGATTCTCGGGTCAGTTCGATCAGGGTTGGGATGAGCTTCGGCGTGAGATCTACGCGCGTCAACTCGACTCGGGTGTGATCCCAGCCGGAACTGCGCTCACTCCCAGGCCAGAGCAGGTGCCGAGTTGGGACGACTATCCAGATCGGTACAAGCCGGTTGCCAGTCGCCTGATGGAGGTCTTTGCTGCGTTTCTGGCACACACAGACCACCAGGTCGGCCGGGTGCTCGATGCCATCGAAGATCTTGGCGTTGGTGACGACACCCTCGTCGTCTATCTAACCGGCGACAACGGCGCGTCCGCTGAAGGAACGATTCACGGAGCTTGGAGTGCTCCTTCGTTCCAGAACGGGGTGCCGGAGGACCCGGAGTGGCTCCTCGAACACATGGACGACTTCGGTTCAGCGAAGTGTGAGAACCATTTCAACGTCGGCTGGGCGTGGGCACTCGATGCTCCTTTCCAGTGGATGAAGCAGGTCGCATCGCACTTCGGTGGGACCCGAAATGCTCTAGCGGTGTCGTGGCCGAACGGCATGGATGCCTCGGGCGAACTGCGGTCCCAGTTCCACCACGTGATCGATCTGGCTCCGACGATTTTGGGGGCGGCCGGCATCGAGGCGCCTTACGCCGTGAACGGGATCGAACAGATGCCGATCCACGGCGTGCCGATGAACTACTCGTTCGACGATGTCTCGTCCCCGAGCACCCGGACGACGCAGTACTTCGAGTTGCTGGGCAACCGGGCGATGTATCACGACGGCTGGATCGCGTCATGTTTCCACGGGCGAGTCCCCTGGAACAGGATGGCCGCCTACGAGTTCGATGGTCCTGACGAACAGTGGGAGCTGTACAACGTCGCCGCCGACTTCTCGCAGAGCATCGACCTAGCTGCCGAGTATCCGGATCGACTTGCCGACTTGCAGCGACTCTTCGACACGCACGCGTCGGACCATGGCGTCTACCCGATGCGCGACGCCGGCGCCCGTCGCGGAGGTTCTCTGGCGGTTCCGCACTCGCTCGGCGATGTACGCAAGATGACTTACACGGGCGCTCATGTGAGGATGCCCGAGAGCTCAGTGGTCAACATGAAGAACTCGAGTTGCGAAGTGTCGGCCACGATTGTCGTTCCTGATGGTGGAGCGGTCGGCGTGATCGCGTGCCAAGGCGGCAACATGGCCGGGTGGAGTCTGTACCTCGACGAGACCGGTGTGCCCACGTATCTGTACAACTGTTTCGGTCACGATCTGACGTTCCTCCGGGCTGAAGAACCGTTGAGGTCGGGTGAGCATCAGATGCGGATGATCTACCTGCACGACGGGGGTTTCGGTGCCGGTGGCGAAGCATCGTTCTTGGTCGACGACGTCCTCGTCGCCGCAGCTCAACTCGTACGTACGGTGCCGGTCATTTTCTCGATGTCGGGCGAGACGTTCGACGTCGGCATCGATTCCGGTGCTCCGGTCGGGCCGTATGAACATGGTTTCCCGTGTACCGCTGACATTGTCGGCGTCACGCTCGAGCGTCTGTCGGAACCTGACGCCGAAACTCGCCGCAGGATGGTCGCCGGCGAGTTCGAAGCCGGGATGCGTACCCAGTAGAAAGATGCGCGTGTCTGCTACTCGTGCTTTGCGGTAGCGAGATGTCAGGTCAGCAGGGCGAGGGCGGCGTGGAGGTAGATTTTCGTGGCCGTGCTGAGTTGATCGATTTCGACCCATTCGTTCAGCGAGTGAGCCTGGCTCAGTGAGCCTGGCCCGAGGATCACCGCCGGCGCACCCAAGTTCGGAGCATCAGTGCAGCCGGTGAAGGCCGTGATGTTTGCTGTGCGGCCTGAAGCCCACTCGTACGCGGCGGCGCTCGCGGCCACAACCGGGTGGTCGAGGGGTGTGTCGAGAGCTTCACTGGTCATGCTGAAGCCGGCGATGTCGTACGTGAACTCTGGATCGTCGTGAGCGATCGGATCGAGGCGACTGCGGTACTGCGCAACGACATCGTCGAATGTTTCGCCAGGCAGTAGTCGGCGGTCGACTTCGAGTGAGCAGTGATCGGCAACGGTGGACACGATCTCTCCGCCAGTGATGACGCCGAGGTTGAATGAACCGGTTCCGCACATCGGGTGCGGAGCCGCGGCCCGCAGTTCTTCGTTGTATCCGTCGAAGGCGGCGATGACCTTGCCCATCTTGGCGATGGCGTTGATGCCCTCCTCCGGCACGCTCGAGTGCACGGCGTGGCCGGAGGTTGTGATGATGGTGCCGAGCTGCCCCTTGTGCGCCGGGCAGATCGCTAGGTCGGTCGGTTCTCCGACGATGCAATGGTCGACCCGCGGTCCGTGTTGCCCGAAGTGCATCGAACCGAGCATGCGGTCCTCCTCGTCGGCGATGGCACCGATGAGGAGTTGTCCGCGCAGCTCGACACCTGACTCGTCCAGAATTCTTGCGACCTCTACGAAGCAGGCGAGCGCTGCCTTCATGTCGCAGCTGCCGCGGCCGTACAGGCGACCGTTGGCGACCCTCGGGTCGAAAGGGTCGTCGTAGCCGTTCACGCCGACGGTGTCGAGATGTCCCGCCAACATCAGCGAGGGCCCTGACGGGTCACCTGTCCGACCGATCAGGTTCGGTCTTCCCTCGACGACGTCGACACGTTCGACCGTCATCCCCGAGGACCGGAGCTCTTCAGCGTAGAGATCGGCGACTTCGGCTTCCCTGACGCCCGGTCGCGTCGGATCGTTGAATGGATTCACGCTCGGCGTGGCTATCAGCGTTCTCGACAGATCAAGCACGTGGTCGGCGTTGATGCTCGCTGCGAGTCGCGAGGCCAGGTCGACCATCAGCTGCACTGCAACTTGCCGCTCAGGTCCCACGGGTCGGGGATGAGTGCCGCGACAGTGCTCCTACCAGCTGCCGGAGGGCCGGTCAGAACCAAAACTTCGCCAGGGTTCACGACCCGACGATAGCCCTTGGTGCCCCGCGCTGGCCTGAACTGGTTTGGCCGATGAACCGGGAACATGGTGACTTTGGTAGTACGCCCCCCGGGACTCGAACCCGGAACCTGCGGATTAAGAGTCCGACGCTCTAACCAGTTGAGCTAGAGGCGCTCCTGTGAAGTGTTGAGGATAGCCCCAGTGTCGATCGGCTGAAACCTCGTTCTCGCGTCGGAGCCCGTGCGGAACTATCTTCTGTGGACGCGTAGTGCACAGGAGTCGCCTGTCGATGTTCGAGGAACTCAACCGCATCGCAGCGATGCCAGATGGCCAGGCGACCACGCTTCCTGGCCGTTACTACACCGATCCTGCGATCTACGACCGCGAGATCGCCGACGTCCTCGAACTCGGATGGCACTGCGTGGGGGCTGTAGGTGAGTTGCCTGACGTCGGCGATTACCTCACATTGACGTTGCTGGGCGAACCGTTGATTGTCGTCCGTTCAGATGATGAGACCGTCCGAGTGCTGTCGAATGTGTGTCGGCACCGAGGTATGCAGGTCGCTGAGGGCGCTGGAAATGCCGCGGCCTTCGCGTGCCCGTATCACGCGTGGAGCTACCGCAATGACGGCCGATTGGCCGCGATCCCGTACGTCGACGATCCGTGGTTCGACTCCTCAGCGTGCGCGTTGCCGACAATCGCTTGTGAGGTGTGGAACGGATTCATCTACGTGAATCTTTCTGTGGACCCGAAAGCCCTGGTTCCTCAGCTGAGCGGTCTTGCCGTCGAGTTGGCCAACTTCGAGTCGGAGACATTCGCATACGCGCACACTGGTGAGGAGGTGTGGGACACGAACTGGAAGTGCGTCATCGAGAACTTCATCGAGGGATACCACCTCTCGGTCGTGCACCCATCGTCGCTGCACCACCTGACGCCGACTCGCTTGGCCAAGATCGGCCCGAGCGACGAAGCCTTCACGAGTTTCTGGTCGTACTTCCCCGACGACCTTCCGTCGCGGGGCCCGGGGGCCCAGGGACTGGTTGCCGAAAATCGGCAGCGGTCGCTGCTGTGGGTCATGTTCCCGACGCAGCTGGTCAGCCAGAACGCCAGTTTCCTCGCGTCGCTCAACGTCTTTCCCGAAGGGGTCGCCCGAACTCGGATCCGGTGGACGGTGTCGGCACACCCGAAATGCAGCGATGAGTTGATTCAGGGTGCTGTCGACATGTGGGACACCGTCAACGAGGAAGATCGTGTGCAACTCGAGCGTTTGCAGGTGAGCCTCGACTCCCGCGCGGCGCGGAACCATGCCGGCCCGCTCGTCGATGAGGACAAGGAAGGCACGATCCATCGCTTCCATCGACATCTCGCCAGCCGGTTGAGCTGACCACCGTCGTTCTTCACCAATCGGTACCGACGAGGACAGAGCCCGCCCGAGGGAGCCTGATCGATCTCAGCCCCCGAAGCGGCTCAGGTTCTCTGCGTGCCAGTCGGGTCGGGTGGGGAAACCGTTGTCACCGGTGTCGGTGTCCTTGGTAGCCAGGATCTGATGCACCTGGAGGTGGCCGCCGTCGAAGTTCACTGCGCAGCCGGCGAGGTACAGCCGCCAGATCCTCGCCCGCGTGAAGCCGACTTCCTCGACGCATTCGTCCCAGTTGGCCTCGAGATTCCCGAGCCACACCTTGAGCGTCGGCGCATAGTGGTTTCGCAGGCTCTCGACATGTTGAACCTCGAAACCGTGGTGCTGCATCTGGTTGACGATGTCGCCGGCGGGTAACAGCTCGCCGTCGGGGAAGATGTACGCCCTGATGAAATCGGGTCTGAAGATCGGCCGCTTCGACACCTCACGAGTGGTGATCGAGTGCAGCAGGATGCGACCACCCGGTTTCAAGTTCCGGTTGCACACGTCGAGGAGCTCGGCGGTGTTCTCGACTCCGACGTGCTCGAACATGCCGATGCTGCTGATGGCGTCGTATGGCTCGTCGGCGATCTCGCGGTAGTCCTGCTCACGGAGCTCGACCATGTCGGCGACGCCAGCGTCGATGATGCGTTTGCGTCCCAACTCGGCCTGGGCGCGGCTGATGGTGGCTCCAGTGGCGTGGGCTCCGAAGTGACGGGCTGCGTGAATGAGATGAGCGCCCCAGCCACATCCGATCTCGAGCAGCCGGTCGCCAGTGCTCAAGCCGAGCTTGCGCAGCACCAACTCGTGTTTCGCAGCTTGGGCCTGATCGAGGGTGAAGTCTGCCGACTCCCACATCGCGCACGAGTACGTCATCGACTGGTCGAGCAGTATCTCGTAGAAACGGTTCGAAACGTCGTAGTGATGTTCGACGCTCTCCTTGTCGCGTCTGAGCGTGTGAATCCTTGCGGTCCGCCTCGCTTCCTCTGGAGGCGGAGGCAGCTTGCGCGCCTTGGTACCCAACAGTTTGGCGATTTCGCGGAGATGGCGCGGGCGTACGTTGATCGTCGGCATGTTCTTGCCGAGAGAGAAGACCGCGAGGAGGTCACCCTCGACCTCGATCTCGCCGCTGACATAGGCCCTGGCCAGACCCATCTCGCCAACGCCACCGAACAGGATGTGGTTCAGTGCGTCCTCGGTCCTGATGTGGATGGTCGCAGACGCGTCGAGCTGCCCGGTGACAGAACCGTCATAGGCCTCGAACCGCACAGCGAGATTTCCGCCGAGGAGGTCTTCGATGATGCTCGCCACAGTCATGGCCCACTAGTTCAGCGCGCCAGCGGTCACTACGCCACAAAAACATGTGGCCAAAGAACTCAGCCCCCGAAAGTTCCGGCTCCAGACCGATCAGGATTGGGAGGCTGCTGTCTGGGCACTCGTCCGGTTGACATATCCGACGAGAATCGTCACCCCCATCGCGATGAACAGGCCGGCGCTGGTGAGCCAACTGATGCGGTAGCTCTCGAGTATCTCCTGCGGAGAGCTCGGAGAGCCGACGATCGCAATGGCGATAGCGATCCCGACAGCCAATGACCCGTTGAACACGGTGGTGCGAACCGCTCCCGCAGTACCGAATTGGCTGGGGGGCACGTCGCGCATCGTCGCGCCGATCAACATGGCGAACGAGGTACCCATGCTCAAGGCCAGCAGGATCGAGAAGGGCCCGAACACGAACAGGTAATCGGGCTCGGTTCCCATGGTGAACACGAGCCACAACATCGCTGCCAATCCCGTGGCCGAGCCGACGAGCAACAGCGTCCTGTTGCCGATCTCGTCGGCGACGCGACCGAAATACATGGACAGAACGGTGCTGAGCAAGGGTGCAGGTGCCATCGCAAAGCCGGTCCTCAGCACGCTCCAGCCCCACACGTTCTGGATGTAGCTCGCCATGAGCGCAACCCAGCCGAAGAAACTCGCGACGAAAAAGACCGCTGCCACGTTTCCGACCGTGAACGACCTCAACCGGAAGAGCTTGAGGTCGAACAGCGGGCTCTCGTGATTCAGTGATCTGAAGATGAAGGCCACGATCAGAGTTGTGCCGATCGCGAATGACAACAGGATACGGCCGCTGGTCCAGCCCCAATCGCGGCCTTGGACGATGCCGAGGATGAACGACCCGACGCCGAGTGACGCCATCGGCGTGCCGATCAGGTCGACTCGGGTGGGCATGTCGTCCGACTTCGATTCTGCGATCTTCAGCGGGGTCAAAATGGCGCACGAGATCGCGAAGGGAACGTTCACGAGAAAGACGGCGCGCCAGCCGAATCCGTCGATCAGCAGACCTCCGAGCGAAGGGCCCAGCGCCGCGGCCAAACCTCCCATTGCCCCCCAAAGCCCGATGGCCATCTGGCGCCGTTCGATCGGGAAGGCCGGCAGCAGAAGCGCAAGGCTCGCTGGATAGAGCATGGCGCCACCGATGGACTGCAGGACCCTCGCGCCCAGCAGCATCTGGGTGGTGGTGGCGAAACCGGAACCGGTCGATCCGATTGCGAAGATGATGAGGCCGAGCTGGAACATCTTTCGCCTGCCCCGCGAGTCAGCCAGCCATCCGGCGATGAGCAGCAGCGAGGCGACACCGATGTTGTACGCGGTGAACACCCAGGACAAGGTTGCCGCAGAGCTGTCGGGAAACGCTCGCCCGATTTCGGAGAACGCCAATGCGATGATTGTTGTCTCGAGACTGACCATGAACACCGAGATCGACGTCAGTGCAAGCGTCCACCACGAGCGGGCGCTGATCTCTGCGGTCTGATTCACGCGCTCACGTCCCTCGTCGAAGCGCACAGCGTAGCCATGGGCGCGGTGACGGCCAGCACCCGCGAGTTCGTGTTTGGGGCGAGTCGCCTCTTATCGTGGTGCTTGTGAACAAGCTCAAGTTCGGCGCGTTCCTGGCGCCTCATCATCCGGTCGGTGAAAGCCCGGCGCTGCAACTGCAGCGCGACATTCAGCTCGCGGTGGACCTCGAGCGCCTCGGGCTCGACGAGTTCTGGTGCGGCGAACATCACTCGACCGGTTGGGAGACAATCGCTTCGCCGGAGATGTTCCTGGCGGCTGTTGCCATGAAGACGAACCGGATCAAGCTGGGAACCGGCGTCGTGTCGCTTCCGTACCACCACCCGTTCCACGTCGCGCAGCGAGCGGTGCAGCTCGACCAGATGAGCATGGGACGAGCCATCCTCGGCACCGGGCCTGGTGCTCTGCCATCTGATGCGCACACCCTCGGCATCGACCCGATGGTGCTCCGCGATCGTCAAGACGAAGCGATCGGTGTGATCAAGAAGCTCCTTGCCGGCGAAGAGAGGATCAGCTACGAGTGCGAGTGGTTCCAGCTGAACAACGCCAAGCTGCAGATCCTGCCGCTTCAGGACGAGATCCCGATGGCGACTGCTTCGATGATCAGCCCATCTGGGATGACGCTCGCGGGGAAGTACGGCGATGGCGTGCTGTCGATCGGTTCGACGTCGACCGAGGGCATTCAGTCACTGCCGCTGCAGTGGAGTTTCGCCGAGGAGTCAGCAGCCAAGAACGGTCAGGTCGTCGACAGGAGCCAGTGGCGGGTCGTGCTCAATTGGCACATTGCAGAAACGCGTGAAGAGGCATACCAGCAGGTCGGTCATGGTCTCTTGCGTTGGCACAACGACTACAACGTCGCCACACTTCAGCGCCCGGGAGCGGTTGCCTTCAAGGACACCGAGGAAGCGATCGAGCAGATGGCGGTGGGCCCCGACGCTCCGGCCATCATCGGAACACCGGACGATCTCATCGAACGCATAGTGAAGATGTACGAAGTCACCGGCGGCTACGGCGTGGTGATCGGCTTCGTCCACGATTGGGTGCGACCGGAATTCATCACGAAGAGCTGGGATCTCACGGCGCGCTATGTCATTCCTGAGGTCAATGGTCAGCTCGAGTCACTTCGCGAGTCAAACACATTCGTCATAGAGAACCGCGAGTACTTCTTGCGGGCCGGCGAAGCCATCGCCTCGAAGATCATGGAGAACGACCGCGCAGCAGAAGCCTTCAAGGTCACTCTGCACAATCGCGCCGCCATCGGGGCCCACGCCCCTCCGTCCCAGGATTGAACACGAGCTGAGCGGCCCGCCGAAGCGGACCGCTCAGATTCGACTGGGGTGACCGACGGGATTTGAACCCGCGACATCCGCGACCACAACGCGGCGCTCTGCCAACTGAGCTACGGCCACCAAGAGGCTCTAGTATGCCATGAGGAGCGCCGCTCTCAATCGGCGATTTCGATGCTTCTGGAGGTGTGCATGACCACCGCGAACCGCCAGGGACCTGTGCGGTACATCGATCGCACCCGCGATCAGTACGCGGGCCTCGGTTACGAGCCCTATGGCTGGGCGCACATCGAAGAAGCCCCACCCTTTGCCCCGGTGACAAAGCCTTTGTCCGAGTCGAAGATCGGTGTCGTCGCGACTGGCGGCATCTACGCCGAGGGTCACACCGCGTTCAACTACCGAGACGACGTCACGTACCGAGCGATCCCGTCCGACGTCGAAGCAGCCGATCTGCGCGCAACGCACTTTGCCTACGACCTCACCGATGCCCGCAAGGACATCAACTGTGTCTTCCCGATCGATACGTTGAAGCAGCTCGAGGCCGATGGTGTCATCGGAAGCCGCGCTGACAACTTCTACACATGCATGGGTGGCATCTACTCGCAGCGCAGGGTGCGCGAGACACTCGCACCCGAGTTCGTCCAACGTTGCATCGCCGACGAAGTCGACCTGGTGCTGTTGGTTCCCGTCTGACCGGTGTGTCATCAGACCGTGGGTCTGATCGCACGTCAGATTGAAGCAGCCGGCATTCCGACCGTCAGCATGTCGAGTGCGCACGACATCACCCGCGCCGTGAATCCGCCGCGTTCGGTGTACCTCGACTACCCGCACGGGCACACGGTCGGTCGACCTCACGATCCAGAGCTGAACCGTGAGATCGTGCTTCAGGGCTTGAGAGCGTTCCATCAGTTGACCGAGCCGGGTTCGATGATCCATCTGCCATACAACTGGGCCGATACGGACGACTGGAAGGACCGAGTCATGCGACCCACGCCGCGAGAAGACGGGGTCTCCGGCGAAATGGAAGACGACAGAGTCGAACGCCATCCCGACCCGCAGTACCAACTGCCCTCTGACGCCGATGCCGCCGCCGCGGCCCACGCCGGCCGAGACTGCGTCGTCTGCGCCGGAGTCGACTTCTAGTCGTTCCTGTAACAAGGGTCAGATCCTTGTTACAGGATTACGGTCCCTCGGGATCGACCGGCAATGGGGCGCGGAATTGTCGGGGCGGAGTTTCCTGAAGTGGCTGCGCTCTCTCAGCTTGACGGGACCAGGAGGAGACGAGTTCCCTGGTTGTCCCCGGGGCGGAGTTCGTAGGTGCCGTCGCCGACCGGGGTGGAGCCGGGAACGTTGCCGGGATCGGCGACTCGCATCTGAAGGTGCAGCAGACGGCCGGTTCTCGTACCCATCCAGTGAGCCGCATCCGAATCGGCCATCGGCGCGACCAACTCCAAGAGCCATGGCCCGTCGGTGAGATGAGCGAAATCGCCGAGTTCATTCGTGCCTGTTGAGGCCAGTGTCATCGCCAGCGGCCCGCTGAGGAGCTTGGTTGCTGCTTCGAGGTCGGCGACGAGGTGAACCACCTTCTCCATCACGGGTCGTTTGCGGCGCAGTGATGGTGGCAGGGCACCGGGAGTCTCCCAGCCGTCCCCATCGTCGCCGCCCTGGCAGGCCAGTTGGATGACGATGCCGTGGCTCGACTTCGGATGTAGAAACGCTTCTTGCCAGCCCTCGTTCTCCTTGCTGACGCCGACGACCTGATATCCGTCGGCTTCGACCGCTGCGATGGCGTCGTCCAGGTCAGGGACCTTGAACGTCATGTGATGGGGGCCGGGTCCGTTTCGATCGAGAAACCGCCTTATGAAGTCGCTCTCCTGTCCGGCCAGTGGTTCGAGAAACTCGAGTTTTGTTCCGCCGTCGAACTCCATCTGCGCGAAATAGAAGTCGTGCTCTTCGCCAAGTGTGTAGTCGTCGGGGCCACCCATCCAGCGGGCTCCGAGTTGGAAGCCGTAGCGATGGATCTGATCCCAGACGTGGTGGCTCGCCAGGGCGACGTGATCGAGTGTGATGTGTTCAACCATGAACGGACAACGGTACGGGTGCATCGTCCGAACCCCAAAATGGTCTCGGACCGGACCCTGGGAGAAGGGGTCCGGTCCGTAACAGCGGGGTGTGGGGGAGGAGTCAGGCGTTCACCCCGCCGTTGACCGGTGCGTCCTGGTCGCAGCCAGGTCCGCGTTCGCCACGTTCGCCTGGTTCGAAAGCGCTGTTGAGCTTCTCAGTGAGGTTCTCCTCGAACGCATCAGCGTCGAAGTTCTCTGCGAAGGGACTGTCGGGGTTCTCGGTCGCTCGGGCTTCGGCTTCGGCGACGATCTGATCGATGACGTCGTTGATGTCGACACCTTGATCGGCGGCAACCTCGGCGACCGTCTGGCCTCCGACGAGTGCTTCACGAAGAGCCTCAGGTTCGAGACCGAGCGCCTCGGCGATGGCGGTTCCGCCGCCAGGGCCGCGGTTGCCGCGGTGCGCTGAAGGATCGATCTCGCTGTTGACGAGTTCGGTCAAGCGTTCTTCGAATACTGCAGGGTCGAAGTTCTGGGCCAGCTCCGAGTCCGGGTTCTCGTCGGCCCTGGCTTGGGCCTCAGCAACGATGTCGTCGATGACGGCGCCGATGTCGACGTTGGCGTCGGCGGCGATCTGGGCGATCGTCTGGCCGTCGGCAAGTGCGTCGGCCAGCTCGTTCTTCTCGAGGCCGAGAGCTTCGGCGAAGTCGCCGAGCCCTCGATGCCCGCCTCGATGGCGGCGGCCCTCATCGACGACGGTTGAGTCGTCGGTCACACCATCGTCAGGGGTCTGCGCGCTGGCGACTGCCGCTCCGCCGAGCAGGAGGCCCGGAATGGTGATGGCTGCGAGGATCTTCTTCATGGTCTTGGTCCTTGATCTGTTTTCGGGGGTTTGCGTGACGATCAAGATGCAGGAGTTATGTGAACCAAACCTGAGTGGATCGTAAGGAAATCATGAGAAGTCGCTGCGAGGTCGTTGAATCTGCGAACAGTCACGAGTAAGGCGCGAGCAGATCTCCCCGTCCGTTGCCGATTGATCATCCTGGCCTGGGCGGCATTTTGCTGAACCAGCTGGTTTTCGGGTGGAACCGGTCGCGGTGATGCGAGAATGGTTGCTCTGCCCTCGTAGCTCAACCGGATAGAGCATCGGACTTCTAATCCGACGGTTGCAGGTTCGAGTCCTGCCGAGGGCGCTCTAGGACTCCGGGTCAGGGGAGCGATGATCGAAGTGCTCAAGCGCGGCATCCGGGTTTCCAGCAGCACCCTGATTTCGGTCCTATCGTCCGAGCTGCGAAGATCAGTCCATGACTGACTATCCAACAACTGGTTCGGCAACGGTCGAGGTCGCTGTTTCTGCCGCTGCTGCGTGGGCCCTGGTGGGCGACGTCACTCGCATAGGTGAGTTCAGCCCAGAGTGCAAGCGGGTCGAGTGGACATCGGGCTCAGAGCTTGCCGTGGGGAACATGTTCCGTGGCTTCAACGAACGTCCCGATTATCAGTGGGACGTCGAGTGTGAACTCACCGAGGTCACCGACGGTGCATCGTTCACCTATGTCGTGCCGCCCGGTTTCGCACACGCCACCTCGTGGAGTTTCGCGGTAGAGGAGACGGATTCCGGAGCGCGCATCACGCAGTCGTTCCACGCGCCGATGCTTGCCCTGCCCGAGGTGTATCCCGGCAAGATCGAGGGTCGTTGCGCTGAGCTCCAGGCTGCGATCGAGACGACGACTTCGGCCATCAAAGACGCGCTCGAATCGCAGAGATGATGCGAAGAGCCGGCCCAGTGGTAATGCTTGTGCGATGAGCGGACGAGATTTCATCCAGCTGCCGGGACCGACGAACATTCCCGATCGGGTGCTTGAGGCCTATCGGCGCCCAATCGTCGATTTCGGTGGCCCGAAGTTCAGGGAAATCCTCGACGACGTCTTCGAACGTCTCCCAGCGGTTTTCAGCGGTTCCCCCCACGTTGTCTCGTACATCTCGAACGGGCACGGCGCATGGGAAGGGACGTTGCGCAACATCGTCCGACCAGGAGAGAAACTGCTGCTGGCGGACACGGGCATGTTCTCGGGTCGCTGGGGCGACATGGTCGAGGGCCTCGGATTCAAGCTGCAGACAACGCCGGCCAGAATTCGAGAAGGCGCAGATGTCGAGGCGGTTCGCGATGCGCTCGGCGCCGATGCCGATCACGAGATCAAGGCGCTCCTGATCGCCCACACCGAGACCTCTACTGGGGTCAGGACCGATCTCGCCCCTTTGAGGGCTGCGCTCGATGAGTTCGATCACCCGGCACTGATCGTTGTCGACGCCATTGCATCCCTCGGCACGGAGGTTCTTCCGGTTCGCGAACTCGGTCTCGATGTGGTCATCAGTGCGTCCCAGAAGGGACTCATGATGCCGCCAGGGCTCTCGTTTGCCGCGGTGTCTGATCGAGCTCTCGAGATAGCGCAGGAGATCCACGAAGAGGGCAGCTACTGGGCGTGGCCTAGTCGCCTCGATGTCAGCGCCCCGTACCGAAGGTACGGCGGCACTCCTCCAGAGCAGGCCGTCTTCGCGATGCAAGTAGCGCTCGACATGATCGACGAGGAGGGCGGGGTCGAAGGGGTCATTGCCCGACACGAGCGGCTCGCGGACGCAGCAAGGGCCGCTTTCACGGTCTGGTCCGAGGGTGGAGCTCTGGAGTTCAACGCGATTCACAAAGACGAGCGAGCCAACGCCGTCACCGCCCTTCGGCTCGCTGATGGCATCGATGGCGAGCTCCTGCGAGCGATGTGTCGCGACCGCTTCAGCGTGACGATTGGCGGAGGCATGCTCGACATGGCCGATGGGCGCGGGATCCGCATCGGGCATCTCGGTGACCTCAACGAGCCGATGATTCTGGGAGCGCTCGCCGGAGTTGAAACGGCCATGCGAGTTCTGGGTATACCTCTCGGAGCTGGCGCGCTCGATGCAGCGATGGCGAGTTTGGCTTCGTCCTGATGACCGCATCTTGCAAGATTCTGGTTCTTTCATCCGACAGGAGTCTTTGATGGAGTTCGACACGATCACTGCCAGCGTCGATGGACGGCGCGGCACGCTGACGCTGAACCGGCCCGACTCGCTCAACCCGTTGAGCTCTCACACGCTGCGCGAGATCACGGCAGCGGCCAGGTGGTTCGACTCACATGACGATCTTCGTGTCGTTGTCGTGACCGGAGCCGGCAGGGCATTCTCGGCTGGTGCCGACGTGAGTGCCTTTGGTGATGCGGCTGCCAGCACCGAGTTGCGACCTCGTGACGACATGGATGCCGGCCGTTTGATGGCAGAGGCGGTCGAGCGAATGCGTGCCGTGACCATCGCTCGCGTCAACGGCGCCTGCGTCGGTGGTGGTCTCGTTGTCGTCGCCGCCTGCGATCTGCGCGTGGCCGTCGACGACGCTGTCATGTTCATCCCCGAGGTCGACCTCGGCATTCCGTTGGCGTGGGGCGGCATTCCTCGGTTGGTCAGAGAGATCGGTCCTGCGATGACAAAAGAACTCGTCATGACCTGTCGTCGATTCACACCCGCAGAGGCCTTGGCCATCGGCTTCCTCAACCGTGTTGTCGGACGTGACGACCTCGACAACACCGTCGATGAGCTGGCCGAAGCGATAGCCACCCGCCCGAAGCACCCGGTGCAGGCGACGAAGCTTCATGTGAATGCCGTACTCGAAGGCATGGTCGGCACAGCACGGGCTTGGTCCGATGTAGACGGGCTTCTCGGCGGGCTGAGAGACCCAGAGGGTCGTGAATCAGCCGCGTCCTATCTCGAACGGTTGCGTTCGAAGTAGCCGCTGTCAGCCGAAGACGATGTCGAGTGTGAAGATGCCGCGTTCGTTCAGGTTCGGATCGCGGAAGAAGAACACTGCGACGTCGGGTTGGCCGTCCTGATCGCTCGGTAGCGCAAATCGCAACCGGAAGCTCACGAGTGTTCCTTCTCCATCGATCAGCTCCGCCATCGCTGCAGCGACATCGCAGGTCAGTAGCTGTGCTTCGAGGTCAGGGACACACGCGACTTCTGGTCCGATCGGTTCCCGTTCCTCTGGCGTCGGTGGAAATGTCTCGAACCGGACTGGCGATGCAATCAGCGGGCCGAGATCGTCGAATGGTGTCCCTGCCGCTGCCATGGCGCGCGATGACAGGACAGCGCTCGCGATTGCCTGACCTTCAGGGATCTCGACGCCTTCGATGTTGAAGGTCAGGAAGATCTGAACTCCCTCAGTGTCGGGGAATCCCTCTGCGATCTCGTCACCTGCGAACAACCCGGGCCCCGCCCGGTCGGAGTTCCACGGCAGGTTCCCTTCGAACTCGCCGCCCTGATTGGCCAGGGTGACCGAGCCGTCGGCGTTGATCTGCGGGTCGGGGAAGGGTGGGACGATATCCAGTAGATCAACGACGAAAATCAGCGCTGACCCTGGTGGGATCGCCTCGCTAGGACTGCGGTCGCCATAGGCGAACTCGGCCGGAATGACCAACTCCCTGCGGCCGCCGACGCGCATGCCGGCTACGCCTTCATCCCAGCCGCGGATGACCTGCCCAGCACCGATGACGAATTCGAACGGAGCGGCACGATCCCACGAAGCGTCGAATTGGATGCCGTCGGAATACCTGACACCGACGTAGTGCACCGAGACGACGCTCCCTTCGACAGCCTCTTCGCCGTCGCCGACGACGATGTCGATGGTCACGATCTCCGTGGGTGGATCTCCGCCCGGCGTGGTGACGACGGGTTTGGTGCCCAGGTCCGGCGGTGTGTCTGGCTGTGCAGCGGTTGTCGGTGGGGCTGAGGTGGTGGAAGTCGTCACGACGGCGCTCGTGGTGGTGACGTCGTTCTGGGTCGACGTGTCATCATCTTGGGTCGACGTGCCGTCACCCCCGCCGCATGCGGCGAGTACGAGTGTTGTCGTGAGCGCGATCGCAAGAGCGCGGCCGGTTCGCATGTGATCTCTTTCGGATGGCCAGCGGGTGCGGGGTCGGATGAATGTGCCGCTGGGACGATGGTCAGGGTAGAGGTCACTGCAACCATGTGGTGCCCGTTTGCCTAAACCGTGTGCATCGTGCAACTTGTTGTGATGGCACAGACAGGTCCAGCAATCCTCGAACGGCAGTCGACGAATCCGATGTTGAACGCAGCTACGTTCAAGTCGGCTCGCGGCCCGATCACGACGATCGGAAACACTGGAGAAGGTGTCAGCGATGCGTGGGCGGCCACGGCTGCGCTCGCCGTCGTCTTCTTCGCCACTTTCGGCGTTGGCTGGTGGCTTGGTCAGTTCGGCGCGTGGTGGATCGCCGGAGCGCTCGTCGGCCTCGGTCTCGCCCTGTTCACGGCGTTCCGTCCGCAGGTGGCGCCCAAGACTGCGCCGCTCTACGCCATCGCTGAAGGGATCTTCGTCGGAGGGATTTCGCGGTTTTACGAAGCCGCATATGACGGCATCGTGTTACAGGCTGGCCTGTTGACCG
Organism: Actinomycetota bacterium; assembly: GCA_014238065.1. Lineage (GTDB taxonomy): Bacteria > Actinomycetota > Acidimicrobiia > Acidimicrobiales > Poriferisodalaceae > JABABU01. The sequence continues at coordinate 3,926 of JABABU010000053.1, read as the reverse complement.
CTGGCGTCTTCGGGACGATGTGGATCTTGTACTCCACGGGCACGATTCGAGTCACTCCGAAGCTCCAGAAGGCCATCATCGGTGCGACGATGGGTGTTGTTGTCGCCTACGCAGCGACATGGATCCTCAGGATCTTCGGCGGCAACATGCCTTTCATCCACGATGCGGGACCCATCGGAATTCTCTTCTCGCTCGTTGTTGTCGGCATCGCGGCGTTCAACCTCCTGATCGACTTCGACTACATCGACCGCCTCAACCAGACCCAGCACGACAAGTGGCAGGACTGGTTCGCGGCAATGGGTCTGCTGATCACCGTGGTATGGATCTACCTCGAGTTGCTCCGCCTGTTGTCGAAGATCCGACGCTGAGCTGATTCAGTTGGTTGATTCGAGCATCGCGGCGAGGTTGTCGAACCCTTTGGACCACAATCGCTTCAGGTTCCATTTCGCGAGCGGGAGTATCGGTCGCGCCAGCCAGTGAGGTGTGATCGCTCCCGTGTAGGTGATCGTCGTCGATGATCCGTCGGATGACGATGTCGAGAACTCGATCTGCTCGAGCATCTTTGTCGCCAGGGGGAGATTTGTTCTGACGATACTGAACGCCCAGAGAGCGTTCTCGTCCCATGCCACGAAGACCTCGTCAGCGCGTAGGCCCCCGACCTTCACTGTTCGAGTGGCTCCGACCCCGAAGGCTGGATCAGACGTGGTTTCGCAACTCGTCATCATCGGGAACCACTCGGTCCACGTCGGGTTGTGCGTGACCACCGCCCAGACGTCGGCGACGTCGGCGGCCATGATTTTGGAGGTGACGATCTTGACGGGCGCCACTTCGGCAAATGTGGTGTCGACCTCAGCGAGTTTCGGCATGAGCAGATCCTGCCATGAAGCCATGGAAAACCTGTGGTCAGAAGAACCGGGCGTCCGACTTGATCTCGATCAGAGAGACGGCGGTGGACTCCGAACTCGCCACCGATTCGCGACAGGCAGAGTTGCCGGTTTGGCTTGTCATCTTTCCCGGCCGGGCATTGGGTCTGTCAGCATGTCGCTATGACTCGTGCAGAACCTATGTGGATCGAGGTGACACGGGGCGGCCGTGTCGAGAGCCGGCATCGCATCGACGTAGCTGTGTGTGACAGCTCAGGTGCCATCGTCGACAGTTACGGCGACGCGCTCCGTCCGACGGCACCGAGGTCGGCATCGAAGCCGATCCAGGCTCTGCCCCTGGTCCTGACCGGTGCGGCCGATGCATTCAGTCTTGCTCCGCACGAACTCGCGCTCGCCTGCGCCAGTCACAACGCAGAAGCGAACCATGTCGAATCGGTTCGTTCCGTTTTGGCCAGGGCAGGTTCGGGCGTTGCCGAACTCGAGTGCGGCGCTCATTCGCCGATGGACGGTGCTGCGTACGAGGCCATGATTCGTGCCGATGTCCCTCCGGGACCGGAGCACAACAACTGTTCCGGCAAGCACATGGGAATGCTGATCACGGCACACCACATGGGCGAGGATCCGACAGGGTACATCCGTCAAGAGCACCCGGTTCAGCAGCGCGTCACTTCGCACATGGCCGAGATGTGCGGGACCGACCTGTCGAAGCAGAGCCCGGGGATCGATGGCTGCGGCATTCCTGTATGGACAGTTCCTCTCGCCGAACTCGCCACCGGCTGGGCCCGAATGGCTGACGGTGGCTCGACCAGTCAGGCGACAGCCGAAGCGGCGAACCGCCTGTTCGATGCAATGGTGGCCGAGCCACACTTTGTGGCAGGAACCGGGCGTTCCTGCACCCGGTTGATGACTGCTTACGGACCGCGAGTTGCGGTGAAAGGTGGAGCCGAGGGTGTGTACTGCGCGACAGACAGAGAGGTCGCGCTCGGCATCGCACTCAAAACCGACGACGGGTCGAGGCGCGGGTCCGAACTCGCGATCGAGACGATCATCGCGAAACTGCTCGGTCACGAAGCCCCTCCCGCGACACCAGTGCTCAATGTTGCAGGGACCCAAGTCGGAGAGGTTCGCGTCGCGACGTCGGCGTAGCGCTGCTGATCTTCCCTGTTCTCTCGTTCTTTCTCGGTCGGTCGTCGCCGGGCCTGCGTTCGGGGATCTGGACTGGCCAGTAGCGCTCTACGCCCTCGTGTCACTCACTGGTGTTCGAATGGTTCCAGTCGCGGTTTCGATGGTTGGCTCCAGCTCTGAAGGATCGTCAGTAGGTTTCTTAGGTTGGTTCGGGCCGCGGGCCTGACATCGATCATCTTCGCTCACGGGATGACGGCGGTGCCGCTTTCGGGCAGCTCGTGCGGGAAATGTCTCAAATCAGCCCAGAACACATCTGGTGCGCTGACCTGCCACTTCGCTGAAAGTTTCAAGAACCACCCCGACGGTGATGTCATCGTCAGCCGAGTTCCGCTAAAGACGCGAATAGAGACGCACCGATGGAGGGCCATGTCGCAAAAACTGGGAGTAGTACCGGCGTGTTTCAAACGACCTTCTTTTCACACCTGTTCCACCGGCGAGCTTTGGTGCCGCTGGCAGTCGTAGCACTGGGTTTGGTCTTGCTCTTGCCGGCTGCCGGGGGAGCAACGCCGAAAGCGAAGAAGAGCACTACAGCGGGCACGCCGACGTTCGACATGAAGGCGGTGAACCGCGACATCGGGGCTGACGTTCTTCACGAGAGAGGTGTGTCGGGCAACGGCGTCACTGTCGCCGTGATCGACACAGGTGTCGATCCTGTTCCTGGTCTCGATCAAGAGCACAAGGTGATCCACGGGCCGGATTTGTCGTTTGAGTCGGGGGTAGACGGATTACATGGCCGCGATACCTATGGCCACGGAACGGTGATGGCGTCGATCATCGCTGGTGATGGCGAAGGGTTCGTCGGCGTCGCACCGGGGGCTCAGATCTTGTCGGTGAAGGTGGCTGACAACACAGGGGCAGTGGACGTCTCGCAGGTCATAGCCGCCATCGACTGGGTGATTCTCAACGCTCGGTCCAACGATATGAATGTCAAGGTCCTGAACCTTTCGTATCGGACAGACTCCATGCAGGCATATGAGATCGATCCTCTTGCTGCCGCTGTTGAGCGAGCATGGCAATCGGGCATCGTCGTCGTGGCCTCAGCCGGAAACGATGGGAAGGCCGCCAGGCAACTCGGCAATCCGGCGATTGATCCGTTTGTGATCGCAGTGGCGGCCACAGCCAACGCGGAGGTCTATGGTCAGATCTCCACTGACTTCAGCTCGAAGGGCGATCGGGCGAGAGCTCCTGACATTGCGGCTCCTGGAGACCGAGTGCTCGGTCTTGCGGCGGAGAACTCGAGGCTCGCCCAGGAGCACCCAGAGGCCGTCGTCGACGGCCGATACCTCAGAGGCAGTGGGACCTCTCAGGCCGCAGCAGTGGTCGCAGGATCAGTGGCACTCCTACTTGAAGACCGCCCTGATCTGACTCCGGATGAAGTCAAGGCGTTGTTGATGCTCAGCGCCGATTATCCCTTCGACAGGTCGCGGCCGACATCGCTCCGGCTCGAGGTCTACGACCTGCTCGTCGGCAACGAGGTAGGAGACGGTGACGAGAAACGAATTCTCGACGACGTCTCTTCGGGCTGGACTGGTTCCAACATCGGTGGCGTGCGTCTCAACAAGGTGGTCGGTTCCGGATATGTCGATGTCGCCAGAGCGGCGAGCTTCAGGGCCCTTGCTTTGGACCAGCGGCATTCACCGAGTGATGGATCGGGCTCGCTCGAGGCGGCTCGCGGCTCGAGTCATGTGACTCTGCCGGATGGCACGCTCTTGAGTGGCGAGGTCACTTTCACCGGGTCGTCGTGGTCTGGGTCGTCGTGGTCTGGGTCGTCGTGGTCTGGGTCGTCGTGGTCTGGGTCGTCGTGGTCTGGGTCGTCGTGGTCTGGGTCGTCGTGGTCTGGGTCGTCGTGGTCTGGGT
>JABABU010000008.1 GCA_014238065.1 Actinomycetota bacterium | reverse complement strand
GCCCACCAACGCGCCGCCCACCAACGCGCCGCCCACCAACGCGCCGCCCACCAACGCGCCGCCCACCAACGCTCTGCTCACCAACGCTCTGCTCGCCGATGGCCGGACCGTCGACATCACGATCGAAGATGGCAGGATCGCTGCGGTTGCGAAGTCATCGGCGGCCCACTCCGCCAACGACGACACCAACCTGGACGGATGGCTGCTCCTTCCGTCGATGGGCGAACCTCACGCTCATCTCGACAAGGCGCTGACCGCCGACCTCGTACCCAACCCTGCAGGCGATCTGCGGGGCGCCATCGACTCTTGGATCGAGAACTCACACAAGATCACGCCTGACGAGACGCACGTCAGAGCAAGAGCTGCGCTCGATCGGCTCATCGCCCACGGCATCACCGCTGTTCGATCGCATGTGAACTGCGGTGAGTTCACGGGCACCACATCAATGAAAATTCTGGCCGAGATCCGAGATGAGTACGCCCATCTCGTCGACCTCGAACTGGTCGCGCTGAGTTCGAATCCAATTCTTGGACGCGAGGGTGAGGGGAACCGTCGCTCGCTGATAGCCGCCGTCGAGGCAGGTGCCGATCTCGTCGGAGGGTGTCCAGCTCTCGAAGACGATGGACCCGGCGTGATCAACCTCGCCATCGACATCGCGTCCGATGCTGGCTTACGCATTGATCTTCACGTCGACGAAACTCTTGATCCTTCGAAACTCACGCTGAGAGATCTGGCGCACATCGTGCAGGACAGGGGCTTCGAACATTCGGTCACGGCGAGCCACTGCGTGAGCCTCGGCATGCAAGCTCTGGAAACGCAATACGAGGTTTCACGTCAGGTGGCGGCGACTGGCATCAACGTCGTCGCTCTGCCCCAGACGAACCTGTTCCTGCAGGGTCACCAAGCACCGACTGCCATGCCACGTGGCCTCACCGCTGTTGGTGCGTTACGAGCCGCAGGCGCCAACGTCGCAGCCGGGGCTGACAACGTGCAAGATCCTTTCAATCTGGTCGGACGCAGCGATCCACTCGAAACAGCTGCGTTGATGGTGATGGCCGGCCACGTCCAACCCGAGGATGCGTTCTCGATGGTCAGCACCGCGGTTCGTTCGACTCTTGGCCACGACCCGGTGACTGTGTCGGTCGGCGATGTCGCCGATCTCGTCGCAATCGATGCACCGAGCCTCAGAGAAGCAATCGCCGACGCCCCAATGTCGCGTCGGGTCTACCGTCGCGGCCGCCTCACCTCAGCGTCCAACGCCACCTCGGCCATCTACCGCTGACGAATCACCGTTCCAGCATGTAGTTACCGGCAACGAGCGCTATGACGGGAGCATCGTCGCCGAACTCGACGCCGACCGGGTCGTTTCCTGCTGCGATCACGGCGAGTTGCTCTTTCCAGAGTCGACGGACCATCGACACACCCCTGTCCGAGGACGCAAGTCGTTCGGTGGAGTGCAGGGTGACGGCGTTCTGGCCCACCTGTGCTTCGTAGTCGCCCGGGTACAGCTGGTGTTCCACTTCGGTGAGATCGTGCCACGCCTTCGACTCGGGGCCATATGTCGGAAGCCCCTGAGGATCACGGTCTTTCGGAACCCGAACCATGGCGTACACCCGGGTGTGGGTCTCGTCGATCGGTAGTGCCCACGACATGTTGTTGGTCTTACCGAGATACGACAGCGTTGGTGTGGCGACGACCCTGATGGTCGGCATCCGGATCTCTGTGACCCGATGCAGGACCGTGCCGTCGTCGAGCGGGCGGTCCTGGATCGACGTGACTCCCCACGGATGGCCTTCGAAACTCACTTCGGGCCACAGACTCAGATTTGGGTTGAACTGCGATCCGCTGATGGCGTTGTGGAGGATGAAGACGTGATAGGGATCCATCGTGTTCTCATGGGTCTGGAACCAATTACACGGAGCGTCACTGGGGCCACCGAACGCGAAATGGTCGACGATGACAATCTCCTCGTCGTCACCGAGGTCCTCGAAGATGTCATATTTCGGAAACACCGGCTGTTTCTCGGCAGGACCCATATAGGCGAAAACGAGACCGTTGTAATCGACGACGGGATACCAAGGCTGGCGGTACCTGTCACGGTTGCGGCCGCGGTCGGGCTCGCAAGGCTGGTCGACGCAATGTCCTTCGGCGTCGAACAGCCAGCCGTGATAACAGCATCTGATGCCGTCGTTCTCGACCTTCCCGTAGAGCAGCGTCGTGCCTCGATGGCAGCATCGCGGCTCCATGAGTCCAGGCCGACCCTGCCCGTCGCGGAACAACACGAGGTTCTCGCCGAGCGCTCGAATCGACCGCGGCACCGACGTGGCTTCGTCGGAGCGTGCGACGGGATGCCAGTAACGACGCAGCAGCTCGCCGGCCGGCGTTCCTGCGTCGACTTCGTACAGATCCGCATCGGAGTGCCCCGACCTGCGGCCGTACGCCCTGCCGTCATCGACTTCGACAGCGACCTCTTTCATGCAAGTTCCTCATTCATAGGTTGTCGTTCATCCATGATCGTCCACCGAGCGGGCAAAGCGAAAACGAGAAGTGGCGGCGCCCTCGGGCGCCGCCACAATCACGATTGTTTCAATAGGTGCGGGTGACTAGAAGCCGATGCTGTCGTCGATGTACTCGTTGGTGACGATGTCGGCAGCAACAAGTCCAGCGGGAACATCCATGCCTGCGGCGTCCATCTGGTCGATCACGCCCTGGACCCGGGCCATCTCGAAGTTGCCGACGATGCTGTCAGGACCATTGCCGACAAGACCGATGCGCAGCTGCTCTGCCGCCGAGAAGGCTGCGAGTTCTGAGGAATAGACCCAGAAGCTGTCGATGGTCGCAACCGCGTCGACGATGATCGCGTTGGCCCTGTCCGGGTTCAGCGCATAGTCGATGGTGGCCTGCTGCACGATCGGCACGAGACGCTGCAGGCATCCGTCAAGGGCTGCCTTGTCACCGGTGCGAATGGCGAAGGCCTGCGAGTACATCTCCAGGCCTGCGTCGTGGATCAGCTGGTACTTGACCTCTTTGCCCCATTCTTCGAACACGTTGAGGTACTGGTACGGCTCAGCCGACGCGAAAGCCTGCTGGGCAATGGCACCGCCCTCAGCGATGAAACGAGCAGGTGAACCGTCGTATGACGGGTCGATCTGGCTGGCGTTCATCGTGCCATCGGAAACAAAGATCTCCGAGAACGAACCGCCGGCAAAGACCTGAACCAGCACGTCAGCGTCGCGAAGATCGGCGATGGTCTCCACGTCCGGGTATGTCTCTGGATCCCACATGATGATCTGCGGGTTCTTCTCGAGAGGAGCTGCGACAGCAAGCATCGGAGCATCCTCATAGCCCAGAACCAGTGCGTCGGTGGTGCCGTAGCCGAAGTCGATGTCGCCAGGATTCGCGTACATATAGCTACGAACAGGGGCGAAACCGATGGCTGGTCCACCAGCTCGCACTTCGATGTCGACACCGGTGTCTTCGCCGCCGATCACGAGTGAGCCAGAAGTGATCTGAGCTTCGCCGTCGATCGTGTAGTCGTCGCCGACCATCTCGTACATCGCGCCGTGCTCTGCTTCAGGGAACCAGTCGGTCTGAATCGACACGACATCGGGACAGTGACCAGCCAGGTTATACATGCTCTCGGCAGGTGCTTCAGTCGTCGCCGGCGCAGCAGCTGTTGTTGCTGCCGGCTCACTCGAATCGCCACATGCTGCAGCGATGAGCCCAATAAAAATGAGGAGCGCTAGAAGTGAGCGCTTCGTGCTTCCGGTCATAATCCCTCCAAGGTCAATCTATTCACAGACCGTAGTCGATATCTAAACCTTCGCTGCGATCAGACTTCGGGACCGCTCAGGAATCTTCGGAGTACCAGCGCCCGATGGCCTTGTCCTGTAGCACTCCGAAGGTGAGGAACACCGTGACGCCCAGCGCGGATGAGAGAATGACCGCCGACAGAAGTTCTTCGCCCTGGAGTTGGTTTGCGTATTTCCTGAGCAACTGTCCGATACCGGCTTCACCGCGACCGAAGAAGAAATCACCGACAATGGCACCGATCACGGCGAGCCCAGCCGAGATGCGAAGACCGGCGAAAATCGCAGGTAGCGCATTCGGAAACATCAACTTGCGAAGCCTCGTCCAACGGCCGGCATGGTGCAAAGTGAACAGGTCGTGCATCTCGCGTTCTGCGGACTGCAGACCAAACAACGTGTTCACGATGATCGGGAACAGCGAGATGATCACGCAGACGATGACTCGAGAGGTGCCACCGAACCCGAACCAGAATCCGATCATCGGGACGATGGCCAGAATCGGAATGGCCTGGAGCGTCACCATGAACGGGAAGACGGCTCGTTCGATGAATTTGGCCTGCGACATCAAGATGGCGATGAAAAAGCCGAGCCCGATCGAGATCATCAAGCCATAGAGCGCAACCCGGGTGCTGGACCACAGCCCTCCGAAGAGCTCACTTCGGTTGCTTCCGTCGAGGAACCCGACATCGATCACTTGATGCGGCGGACGCAGAAGAAACTGTCTGCTCGAATCGAGCACCCCGTAGCTGATGAAGTACCAGAGTCCCATCACGAGCGCACCGAACAGCACCGGGGGAATGATCGAGGCGGCAATGGTCCTGGCTCGGCTCGTCGTGGCGGCGACCACTTCGACGTCCGTCGACGCGATGGAGTCTGCAGCAGCATCGATACCTGTCACGAGTGCGCTCCTCTCAGGGAGAGCGAGATTTCACCGCTCAACTTGGCGAATTCCGGATTGAAACGCAGTTGCGGATCGCGGGGATATTCGAACGGCACCTCATAGGAGGCAACGATCCGTCCAGGGCGTGCTGACATGACAAGCACCCTTGTCGACATGAAGACAGCCTCGGAGATCGAGTGGGTGATGAACAACCCCGCAAATCCTTCGCGCTGGAACAGCGCCTGGGTCTCCTCGTTCAGGTGCTCGCGTGTGATCTCGTCGACGGCGCCGAACGGCTCGTCGAAAAGGAATACCGGTGGACTGAGTGTGAGGGTGCGTGCCAGCGAGGCGCGCATCTTCATTCCGCCAGAGAGCGATTTCGGATAGTGCCCCTCGAACCCGGAAAGACCGACGAGTTCGATGGCGTTGTTTGCCAGCCTGACGCGCTCGGCCTTGTCGATATCGTGGAGCTCGGCCAGCAGCTCGACGTTCGCCTGGACCGTGCGCCATGGCAGCAGCGTCGCGTCCTGGAAGACATAACCGAGCCGATCACGATCGACATCGACTGTGCCCCCGGACGGGTCAAGGAGGCCGGAGGCAATCCTCAGAAGCGTCGACTTGCCGCAGCCAGAGGGACCGACCACGGTGACGAACTCGCCCTTGTCAAGGCTGAAGCTCACGTGATCGAGCGTGTGGGTGCCATCGGGAAACACGTGCGAGATGTCATTGAACGACAACGTGTTCGCCGTCATAATCTGCGATCCATCGGGGACAAACCTCTGATTGGGAGTGTGGCGTCGATCATCATTTCACGCGACGAGTGCTGATGGCGACATCAGAGAGACGCGAGATCACGTTCGGTCCCTTCGAGCGCCTGCTCGGCCCTTCGGTGGATCGACGTACAACTCCTTTAACCAATCAACGGAAGCGCGAGCAACGGCAGACCAGGGGCCACTGCACGGCGATGCGTAGACTTCCGCGCATGGTGCCAGTGAACGACCTCCGCAGCTACATCGAAGCACTCACCGCAGCCGGCCAGCTCGCTCGAGTCGACACGTCAGTCTCCATCGAGCACGAGTTGGCCGACGTCGCTGCCGCGCTCGAACGGACCGACACCGGGGCTGGCTACTTCACCGCAGTCGAGGGCAGCCCTTGGCCGATCTTCTCCGGTGCGGTTGCATCTCACCGCAGAGCAGCCATCGCGCTCGGGTGTGACCATGACGAAATCATCGACGTCATGGGCCGGGTGCTCGAACCAGAGAATGGTGTTGCCCCGGTGCGTACCGAGTCCGCGGCGTGGCTTGCCAATCAGATCACCGGCGACGACATCGATGTGACCACACTGCCGATTCCCACTCATTCTCGTGGCGACGGTGGAGCGTTCATCACCGGCGCCGTCACCGTCACCAAGGATCCCATCGGCGGCCGGGGAAACCTCTCTTACAACCGAATGCTCAGAATGGGCCCAAGGACCTTCGGCTTCAACACCAACGAGTGGCGCGACGTCGGAACGTTCTGGAAGTCACGAGAGAACCCGGATGACCCGTTTCCCGTTGCGCTCGCGATCGGCCTCGATCCAGCAATCATGATCGCGGCCGGCGTGAAAACACCGGTTGACGAACTGCTCATCGCTGGTGCGATCCGAGGCTCCGGGATCGAAGTGTGCCGCGGCACGACCGTCGACATCGACATTCCTGCCGCGGCAGAAATCGTGATCGAGGGGCACATCCTTCCCGCGAATCGGGCTCCAGAAGGTCCGCTCGCCGAATTCCATGGCTACCACGGTGAACCCTGGAACAGCCCAACGGTGGAAGTCACCTGTGTCTCGTGGCGCGACGATCCGATCTACCAGACGATCATTCCCGGCTGGTACGAGCACATCTACATCGGCAATGTGCTGCCTCGCGAGCCGCTCCTGCGTCGATTCATTCGCCACCTCGACCCCGACGCCGACATCCACATCCCGCCGTACGGGAACGGATTTCTCGCCGTCATCCAGATCGAACGCGACAATCCGGGGACGGCTAAGAACCTTGCGATGGCAGCGATGGCTGCTCACATCAACATCCGCAACGTGATCGTCGTCGACAGAGACATCGACATGTACGAAGCGTCGGAAGTGCAATGGGCCCTCACCAATCGGGTGCACTGGGACGACGACATCTTCACGGTGTCTGGCTCTCAAGGCCACGAGATGGACCCGACAGCCGATCAACGCGGCGTGAGCTCGAAGGTCGGCATCGATGCCACGTACAAACGGGAGCGACGCGAGTATGGCGAACGAGTCAGCTACGCAGCTGTGAACCTCACCGACTACCTCCGATGAGCAAATAACAAAGGTCTGACCCTTGTTTCAGGGGCGCGCGCCGCCTCGGCCTAGGATCGCCGCGAGGAGGCGACTGATGCGCACGGGTGTGTTCTTGTTTGGTGGGGTCGAGATGGACGACGCGGGAGCCGGATCTCCCAATCCCCTCGATCGGCGCTCGACGAATGCCGAGATGTGGCGGGCAACCGAGCAGATTCTCGAAGCCGGCGTTGCCGCCGATCGGCTCGGCTACGACTCGTTCTGGCTCACCGAGCACCACTTCCAGCATGAGGCATACGAGGTCGTGCCGAACGGCTTGCTCCTCGGAGCGATCCTGGCCGAGCGAGCCAAGCGAATCCGCATCGGGATGATGTTCAACATCACCCCGCAGTGGCATCCGCTCCGCTTCGCGGAGGACTTCGCCACCCTCCACAACATCTCAGGTGGCCGCGGCATCCTCGGCGTTGGCAGAGGCACAGTCCCCCGTGAATCGCAGGTTCTCGGGTCGGCCGTCGGCAGTCACGACAATCCTGATCAGGCCGATGCCGATCGCAGGAACCGGGCGATGTTCGATGAGGGCATGCAGGTCATCAATCTGAGCCTGAACAACGAGCAGTTCAGCTTCCATGGCGAGGTGTACGACTTTCCGCCAGCCGGTATCCCCGACAGGGGCGGCTTCGTCGACAAGCTCACGCTCGTCCCGAGGCCGCTGCATCCGTATGAAACATGGCAAGCCATCACGTCACCACCTTCACTCGAAGCCGTCCCACGCAGCGGCTGGGGTGGCGTGTTCTGGAACAAAAACCACGTGTTCATGCGCCAGTGGTGGGAGAAGTTCGCCGAGTTCTACGCTGACGAGCACGGCGAGGAGTTGGCGCCCGGCGAGAAACGAACGCTCGTGCTCACCACATGCGTCGAGGACACCTATGAAGAGGCCGTCGAATCGGTCCGCCCCGGTCACGATGAGTTCTGGAAGTTTCTCGGCCCGTATGGCTGGAGCGCCGGATACATGGGCGACGACGGCAAACCGGCACCTGCCGGTCTGATCCCGACACTCGAACAGTCGATCGAGCAGCGGACCTGCATTGTCGGCTCGCCGGACGATGTCGCCGAACACATCGCAGGCTTCCGAGATGACATGGGTGTCGAGAACCTGGTCGTCTTCCCTGTCATGGCCGGCGACACCTACGCAAAGGCCGAGCATCAGATGGCACGCCTCGCAGAGGAAGTGCTGCCGCAGCTCGCGTGAAGCGGGCCGGGCACGAATCGCGCTGATCTCTTCGATGGACCACCCCTGATGGATCTCGCGATCACGCTCTCGCTCTTCAGCGGAACGATGTGGGGCCTCAACATGGTCATCGCAAGATGGTCGTTGGCCAAGACAGGAGCAGCGAGCGATGTCGGGGCACTGGTTTCGATCGCAGGCGCGACACTCGTTGCCGCCGTGTTCGCTCTCATCTCAGGGGCGGACACAGCCGGAATCACCGCCGCGAACATCGCCCGGTTCGCGATCGTCGGAGCTATTGCCCCGGGAGCAGCGCAGGTCGTCTTCATGGCCTCTATCAGGACCATCGGGTCTGCGCGCGCCGGCGTGCTCATCGGCACCGCCCCGATGTTCGCGGTGGTGCTTGCGATCTTGTTTCTCGACGAGGGATGGCGAGCCCCAATCATCATCGGGACAGTCGCGACGGTGGCCGGAGGCATACTGCTGTCGTGGGAGAAAGGTTCTCCCGTCGCGGAGAGTCTTCGCCGCCTCGGTGTCGCGTACGCAGCGTTGACTGCCATCGCGTTCGGCGTCAGAGACGTCATTGCGCGGCACTACACCAGCGGCGTCGACCTCGATGTCGCATGGGCGGCCGTCATTGTCCTCGGCGCAGGATCCGTGGCTCTGTTGATCATCACCCTGTTCAGAACTCGCGCCTTGGTGAGCGAGATCAGAACGACGCTTCCCTCGATGGCGTGGTCGGGTCTCGTCGTCGGATGTGCGCTTCCCGCTCTACTCGAATCGCTGTCACGCGGCGAGGTCGGCACCGTTGCCCCCATCAACAACGGCGCGCAAGTCATCACGGTTGTCGTGCTCTCTGCCATCTTCTTCGGTAAGCGGGAGCGCACGTACAGGGTCGTTGTCGCTCTGATGCTGATCGTTGCCGGTGGCACACTGATCGGATTAACCCAATGACAACTGGACAGAATCGATGACCACCACGCTCGTCGTGAATGCAGCCATCGTCACCGTGAACGGCGCCGATGACGTGATCGACCCTGGTTGGATCCTGATCGAGGACAACTTCATCGATTCGCTTGGTCCAGGCCAGCCCAGCGCAGCAGTCATCGGGAGAGCCGAAAGCAGCATCGACTGCTCAGGCATGGCCGTGATGCCTGGAATGGTGAACGCTCACACGCATCTTTTCCAGGCCTTCTTCAGGGGCCTCGCCGACGACAAGCCGCTGCTCGAATGGCTCAAGGACTGCATCTGGCCCGGAGCCTCACATCTCGACGCCGAAACGGCCTATCTGGCAGCCAAGATCGGCATCGTCGAGAACCTGCTCGGCGGAGCGACCAGCATCGTCGACCATCAATATGTCCATGCCGATCCGCTCACGAGCGAAGCCGTGTGCCGGGCAGCCGACGATCTCGGCGTGAGGTTCGTGCTTGCTCGCGGATGGGCCGACAGGAATTATCATGAGGCCCTCACCGAAACTGCAGATGAGATCATCTCTCGGTGCCGTTCACTCCACGCTGAATGGGATGGCGCCAACCACGGCCTCATCAACGTGGAGATCGGGCCTCTCATCCCGTGGGGTTGCTCCGATGAAGCGATGCGTCGGGTGATCGACGAGACGCGGGCCTGGGGTCGCGGCACGCACCACCATTGCGCTGAGACCGCGGTCGAGGTCGACATGAGCCTCGAAGAACGCGGGGTTCGTCATGTCCCGTGGCTACGAGACCTCGGAGCCCTCGGGCCCGATGCGCAACTGGTGCACAGCGTTTGGCTGGACGACGAAGAGATCGACATCATCGCGCAGACCGGTTCGATCGTCGTTCACTGTCCTGTCTCCAACATGTACCTCGCCTCGGGCGTCCCCCGGATTCCGGAAATGCTTGCAGCAGGCGTCACCGTCGCTCTCGCATCCGACGGTCCAGGAAGCAACAACCGCCAAGACATGTTCGAGGCGATGAAGGCGTCGATCCTCCTCCAGAAGGTGCATCACCTGGAGGCCATGGTCCTCCAGCCAGAAGATGCGCTCGCGATGGCATGCAGGGGCGGTGCGGCTGCGCTCGCGAGGAGCGGTGACCTCGGATCGATCGAAACAGGCCGGCGCGCCGACCTCACGTTCGTCGACCTGCGATCGCCGCACATCGCGCCGGTGCACAGCGTGGCCTCAGCGCTCGTCTTCTGCGCAACACCTCAAGACGTCGTGCACGTCATGATCGACGGCAGTCTCGTCGTGAAGGACGGAGCGATTCCAGGACTCGACCTGGAGGCGCTACTCGACGAAGCAACTGATGCTGCTGCCGAGCTGTTCTCCAGGGCTGGAATACAGTCCAGACTCAACCGTTAGGTCTGTATGTGCTGATCGTCCAATTGACCGATACTCACGTCGTCGATCGCGGCGAGCTGCAATATGGCCGTTTTGACACGAACAACCGTCTTTCCGATGCGGTGGCCCACGTCAACAGGCTCGACCCAGTTCCTGACGTCGCCATCGTCACCGGCGATCTCGTCGAAAACGGCAGCTCAGCCGAATACCAGGTGTGCGCCGAGATCCTGTCGGCTCTCTCCATGCCGTACTACGTCATCGCCGGCAACCATGACAGCGTCAGCGGCATCACAGAAGCCTTCGCTCACATCCCAGAGATGCCGGCTCCAGGTGCCCCGACGATTGATTACGTCGTCGATCGACACCAGATCAGGCTCGTTGCGCTCGACACGTCGATCCCTGGCGAACACGGTGGGAGGTTGACTGATTCGCAGCTGATGTGGCTCGAAGAGACACTGTCGCTTCGGCCAGGAGCACCAACGCTGTTGATGATTCACCACCCCCCGTTCGTCACTGGCATCGACTGGATGGATCGTTCTGGTCTTGAAGACCCGGACGCATTGGAGGCTGTGGTGGCTCGCCATTCTCAGATCGGCGCTGTCGTGTGCGGACACCTGCACAGTTCGATCCAGGCATCGTTCGGCGGAACGATTGCCATGACCTCCTCGAGCACCTCGATGCAGATCGCGCTGGCACTCGGCGACGTGAACCCGTACTCGACCACCAACGAGGACGCAGCCGTCACCCTCCACTACTGGCAGAAGGGCGAACGTCTGGTGACGCATCGCAGCGTCATCAAGAACGACCTCGAGATCTATCGCGCAGACTGGTCCATCGGCCTCGACTGACGTTTGCAGTGATCAGGGCTCCCAGTGGGCGAACGCGTCAACCACCGGTTTGATGTCGTCCATCATCGGATAGAGGATCGGGCAGGTGACGCCGGCCTCGATGTATTCGGCGACTGTGTCTCTGCACTGATGAGTTGTGCCAACAGCCATGACCGAACTAACGAGTTCGTCAGGGATGATGTCAGCCGCTTTGCGATAGTCGGCCTCCGTCGCCGGCCACCCGACGATCTCCTGCACTTTGCCGATGAGTTCAGGGTCGGCCCGGCTGGCCTCCATGATGTGCGGCTCGGTCCCGAGGTAGTACGCGACGAGGGCCTTGCCGGTCATCATCGCCTCGTCGGGATCATCATCTGACAGCGAGCAGACCAGCAGTTCCGGCCGATCGATGTCGTCGATGGTCTTGCCCACCTTGGCCGCGCCACGTTCGACGAGCTCGATCGCGTCGCGGATGTAGTCAGTCGGCACGACGTAGTTCAGCACGATGCCGTCGCAAGTTTCGCCGGTCAGTTCCAGCATCTTCGGACCCGTCGCCCCGATGTAGATCGGGATGTCGCGGGGCCCGGTGTCGCCGTACGCGACGTCGAGCTTCACCCTGTCAAGCTGCACAAACTCGCCGTCGTAGGTGACCTCTTCCATGGTGAACAACTCACGGATGACCTCGACGTGCTCGCGCATGGCCTTCAGCGGCTTGCGCCTGTCGAGACCAATGCGAGTGGCAATGGGCTCCCACCAAGCTCCGATGCCGAGCATCACCCGGCTGTCACCCTCGGGCGTCAGGCCGCCAAGCTCCCACATCGTGCTCCATGTCGCCGCGATGACGGCCGGGTTTCGCGACCAGATCGGCAGCACTCCTGACCCGATCTTCAGCGTGTTGGTCTCGGCCAGCAACGCACTCATCAGCACGACGCAGTCGCGGGCGAGCCGAGTGTCGGCTTGCCAGATCTCACTGAAGCCCTGTTCCTCTGCGTACTTGGCCATCTCGATCTCGTGGGAGATCGGATGCTTGTCCTGCATGTACAGGGCCATTCGCTGTGCCATGGTCGCAGGTTACGTTGACTGGACGACCTGGATCGCGTCGAAGATCTTCGCCGGGGTCAACGGAATCGAGGTGAAACGTACATCGTGGTCGTACAACGCATCTTCGATTGCCGCGATCACGGCAGCTGGGGGGCCGATGATGCCGGCCTCACCGACGCCCTTCATCCCGCCGGGCACCACAGGTGATGGATGAATCATGTGACCGAGCGTGAAATTCGGTACTTCGACCGCGGACGGCACGAGATAGTTGAGAAAACTCCCCGACTGCGGCTGGCCCTGATCGTCGAAGGTCAACTCCTCGAAGAGTGCAGCCCCGATGCCCTGAGCGGTCCCGCCGTGGATCTGACCTTCGACGATCATCGGGTTCAGGATCGTTCCGCAGTCGTGGAACACAGAAAAGGCGAGTAGTTCCACACCGCAGGTCTCGGGGTCGACCTGAACGACGGCCATGTTGAGTCCGTACGGCCAAGCCATGGCGTCAGGGTCGTGGGTGACGACGACTTCGAGCCCAGGATCGACGCCGGGTGGTAGGTCGATCGCCCTCAGATATGCAGCTCGCCCCACGTCAGCGGTGGTCACACTCTTGCCGGGGGTGCCCCGCACCGAGATCACGCCGTTCGCATGCACGAGATCGCCCTCGGCTGCTTCGAGCATGTGCGCTGCTATCTTCCCGACCTTCACCTTCATCTCGAGTGATGCTTTTCGCACAGCGGCGCCACCGACGGCAGCCGACCTACTCGCGCCCGTTCCGTGACCGGTGTATGGACATCGGTTGGTGTCGCCGGTGACCACATTCACCTGTTCGGGGCGAACTCCCAACGTCTCGGCGCACATCTGCGCCAAGCCATTGGTGAATCCCTGCCCCATTTCACAGAGGCCGGTGAAGACCGTGACGTCACCACCCTGTTCCATCCGCACGTGCGAGATGTCGTAGCCGCCCTGGTTGAGCCCGCCCTCGTTCATCTGCCTCGAAGGGCCAAGTGCCGTGTTCTCGACGTAGAACGAGATGCCGATGCCAATGTGCCGGCCCTCAGGTCGCCCTTCGGCCTGACGTGCTTTCCAGCTCTCGTACTCGCCGAGTTCGAGGCCGTTGTCCAGACACAGTTCGTACTCGCCATTGTCGAACGTGTGGAACAGACTCGTATACGGAAACTGATGCGGTGCGATCAGGTTCCGTCTTCTGAGCTCGATCGAATCGATGCCCAACTCGGCCGCCAGCAGTTCGACCATTCGCTCGACCACGAAGTTCGCCTCTGGCTGGCCCCATCCGCGATACGACCCGGCCGGGGTTTTGTTCGTGACGATGGCCGTGAGGTCGGCTTTGGCGTTCGGAATCACGTAGACGTTGGTCATCATCACCGCCGTCAACCATGAAGGTCCGTAGCTGACCATGTGGGTGTACGCCCCGAGATCGGCGACGATCCCGACCCGCATGGAGGACATCTTCCCGTCGGCCGAAGCAGTCATCGTCACGTCGACGACCAAGTCACGTGCATGAACAGTTGCGACGAAGGACTCACTCCTGCCCTCGACCCACATCACCGTTCGGCCGAGACGCAACGCAATCAGGGCCAGCGCAGACTCCTCCGGGTAGTAGTGGAACTTGGCGCCAAAACCACCGCCGACCTGCGGTACGCGTACCGTGACTCGACTCGTCGGAAGGCCGGTGACCTCGGAGACGAAATCCCGAACGATGTGTGGGCTCTGCGTAGATGTCCACACGACGAGTTCCTCGCGCCGACCATCCCACTCCGCAAGCACGCCACGGGGTTCGAGCGAAGCCGCCGTCTGCCGATTGATTCTGAACTGATCGCTGACGGTGACGTCGGCAGCGGCCTCGGCCGCGTCGACGTCGCCCATCGCAACCTCGAACGTGCCGACAACATTGTCGGACCAGTCGGCGTACACCGTTGGCGAACCAGGCCGCGATGCCTCGACTGTGTCGATCACGATTGGTAGTTCGCGGAACTCGACCTCTACGTGTTCGAGCGCGTCTGCGAGTTCGGTGGCCGAGGTGGCCACCACCGCTGCGATGGCTTCACCGACGTGACGCACTCGACCTTTCGCAAGGGCGTAGTACGGCGTGTCCTTCGTCCAGAGGTCGTGGGTGCTCGGTTGAGCGAGCAGCGTTTCAGCAACACGGTTTTCAGCAGCAAGGTCTTCGGCGGTGAAGAAGGCGACCACTCCCGGTCGCGCGAGCGCCTGAGAACCATCGATGCTGACGATGTCGGCGTGGGCAAGATCGCTACGAACGAAGCCAACGTGCAGCGTGTGGCTGTCGGCGAGATCGGCCAGGTAGCGCGAAGCACCCGTGAGCAGCGATGGGTCTTCTCTCCTCAACAACGGCTGGCCGACCCAGCGACCTTCATCCTCGCCTTTCCCCATGTGCGCACACTATGCCGATGATTTCTGGCTGGTGCCATGACCTCTGACGAGGCACTAGACAGAAAGGATGGAGCTACAGGGAAAGACAGCGCTGATCACGGGTGGCGGGCACAGGGTCGGCAGGGTCATCACGCTCGAGCTCGCTTCTGCAGGGGCGAACGTCGTGGTGAACTACAACTCGTCGGCAGAAGCCGCTCGGGCTACGGCGGCCGAAGCCGAAGCCAGGGGAGTCGACGCCATCGCAGTTCAAGCCAATGTCGGAAATGCCGAACAGGTCACCGAAATGGCGGCTGCTGCTGCCGAGCGGTTCGGGGCAGTCGACGTTCTCGTCAACAACGCCTCGACCTTCATCAAAGATCCATTCCCGACCGACGACCTCACAGTTTGGCGCCGGTCGATCGACACGCTTGTTCACGGACCGTTCTATTGCTCGAACGCACTCGCTCCTCAGATGCTCGCCTCCGGCCAGGGCGCCATCATCAACATTGGCGATCTGTCGGCATTTGAGCCATGGCCGGGCTTCACGGGTCACGGCGTCGGCAAGTCGGCTCTTCTCGCCCTCACGCGCCAGCTCGCCCTGGAACTGTCACCGGCCATCACCGTGAACGCCGTCGTGCCTGGTCCCACTCTCCGCCCCCACGACTATGACGACGACAAGTACGCCCGAACCGCGGCCAAGACTCTCCTTGGCCGATGGGGTACGCCGGAGGACATGGCGAAGGCCGCAAGATTCCTGATCGAATCCGACTACATCACCGGCGAGACCATCACGGTCGACGGCGGCCAACGCTACGGTCATCGTAAGAACGAGGAAGGCTGAACGAATGCGGCCTCCTGACGCGCCACAACCGTTCGATCGGATCCCCCGGCCGGAAGCGTTCGAGGTCGGCATCCACATCGTGCCGCTCATGAAGGCCGCTCACGTCGTCGAGTTGTGCGTCGAGGCCGATCGGCTCGGGTACGACTACGCGCTTGTGGCCGATGAAGGTTTCCATCCCGATGTCTACGCGTGTCTCGGAGCGGCCGCTCTGGCGACTTCACGCATCAAGCTCGGGCCCGTCACCAATGGCTACACCCGGCATCCTGCTGTCACCGCAGCTGCGGTAGCGACGCTGAACGAGCTGTCGTCAGGCAGAGCCGTGGCCACGTTGCTGGCCGGTGGGTCGATGGTCCTGGGCCCGATGGCGATCGAGAGAACCAAGCCATATCGAGCTGTGAAGGACACCGCCGATGTGGCTCTCCGTCTCTGGACTGGCGATGAGATCTCCTGGAGCGGCCATAACAGCGAACTCGCGAACGCACAGCTCGCCAGTGGTCGACACGACATCGAGTTGTGGATGACAAGTCGCAGTCCGTTGCTGCTCGGCCTCGCAGGACGGTCGGCAGACGTTGCGCTCATCACTGTCAAACCGGATCTCGAGGCGGCATTCGATCTCGTCGATTCTGCGGCATCAGCAGCTGACAGGGACCCACCGCGTCATGCGTATCTCGGCAGGCTGTGTTACCGACCTGACATGATCGCCGAACAGAGAAGCACCATCGGATACGTGCTGATGGACTCTCCGCCGCGCGTGTTGACATCGCTCGGATTCGACGAGAGCGCGATCGCGCTTGTCAGCCAGGCACGGGCTGAAAACGCAGCCCATCTCCTTGACGAATTGATCACCGAAGAGTTGTTGCTCAGTTACCAGATCAACGGCACGCCCGACCAGTGCGCAACCGCGCTGCGGTCGCTCGTAGCCGAACATGACCTTTCCATCTTTCTCGCCGACGTGCTGTCGCCGGATCTCGACGAGAACATGCGACTTCTCCGCGAGACATATGGGATTGTTGAGGCAGCGAGGAACTGATCTCGATCTCGCCTTTCGCACTCGTGGAGAACTGATGTCGACGGTCCGCAGAATGAGGAACATCTTCGCTTCGGACGGTCGCGCCGTCATTGTCGCCATCGACCACGGGCTTCTCGACGGACCGATCGCGGGCATCGAGAACCCATCAGGAGTCATCGAGGCGGTGACCGCCGGTGGAGCCGATGCGATCCTCACGTCCTACGGGATTGCCTCGACCTTCGTCACCGAGCTGAGCGGGGTCGGGCTCATCCTTCGTGGCGATGGAGCCTCGACGAACCTCGGAACACCGAGCGACGGTTCCCTCGACGACCTGTTCTTCACCGTCGAGGACGCTTTGCGAATCGGGGCCGACGCTCTCGTCGCCACCGCCCTGCCGGGCAGCCCTAAGGAGGAGACGACGCTGAGGAATCTTGCTCATCTGGTTCGCGATGCCCATCGTTGGGGCCTTCCGGTCCTTGGCGAGATGGTCCCCGGCGGCTTCGACAGCCCGGCCGATCTGCGGTCGATCGAAGCCATCGCGTTCGCTTCCCGCCTTGGTGCCGAACTCGGCGCCGACTTCATCAAGGCCCCCTACGCGGACGGATACGAGGAAGTGACGTCGAAGACCTTCGTACCGGTGGTGATTCTGGGCGGTTCAAAGGGCGACGAGCGCGACACTCTTGTCAACATTCACGCAGCCATGAGAGCTGGGGCAAAGGGAGTGGCAATGGGCCGAAACGTCTTTCAGGCGTCAGACCCACTGGCCATGACGAGCGCCGTGGCCGCGATCGTCCACGACGAAGCATCCGTCGACGATGCCGCGGCCATGCTGGCCGGCAGCTGACAGCCGCCTCGGCCAACCTGCTGACTCCAATGACCGTCGCTCTGCTCGGACTCGATCTGGGTACGACCACGGTCAAGGCCGTGGCGCTGACTCCCACCGGCGAGACGATCTGTACCTCCAACTCGAAGCCGATAGCGCTCCATCGCGGAAACGGACATGCCACCCAGAACGGCGACGAAATCGTCGCGGCAGCGTTCGACGCCATTCGCCTGCTGTTGCCCGACCTTCCGACGCACACGTCGATCGCCGCCATCGCCATGGCAGCCCAGAGCGGATCGGTGGCCCCTTTCGGTGCGGACGACATGCCACTTACGCACTTCACCACATGGATGGACACCCGATCGGACTCGATTGTCGACCGTTGGCTCGAAGACGGAACGGGACTCCGAATCGCCGAAGTCTCCGGTTGGCAGCCGGGGTCGGGACTCGGGCTGAGCTCCATCGCGTGGCTAGGCCAGAACCGACCCGACATATTCAACAAAGCCTGCCGATACGCAGGCGTCGATGAATTTGTGGTTCACGCGCTCACGGGAAGCTGGCGAGCGAACACGTCCAATGCATCCGGCATGCAGCTGATGAACGTTCACTCGGCGCAGTGGAGCCAAGAGCTCTGTGAAGTCGTCCGCCTACGCACCGATCAGCTCTCTGCGCTGACGAGACCTGGTGAGAGCATCGACACCGTCACAGAGCCGCCGGCGGCTGGTCTCGAGCGACTCGTCGGCGCCACGGTCGTCACAGGAGGCCACGATCAGTCGTGTCACGCTCTTGGCCTCGGGCTGACGCGCCAGGGCGATGTGCTGTTGGCAGCAGGAACGGCCTGGGTGCTCACAGCCATCGCCGATCATTCGACCCCCACCGACATTCCCGCCGGTATGAGCGTCAGCCATCATGTTGCGCCAGGACGGTTCACGATCTCCCGCTACCTCGGAGGTCACGGCGCAACCGCGGAGGCTGTCCGACAGCACGATGCTTCCGGCAAGGCGCTGGACACTGCGATGCGATCTGCATCCCACCAGGTGGAGGAAGCTCTCGCCGAGTTCGGCCAGGTCACCAGCCTGACGATGGTCGGTGGCGCTGCCACCGACGACACCTGGCCACGACTCGTGGCCGGTGCGGCTGGTGTGCCGGTTCGCGTCGTCCAAGACCATGCCCTACCAGCGAAGGCAGCAGCTGTACTCGCCGGTGTCGGCGTCGGTATTTTCGTCGACGTGGACGACGTGTCACTCGCTCCAGAGCACTCGAGGCTGATCGACCAGCAGGCGGAGGAAAATCTCTCATGACGAAACCCGTGGTTGCGGTCACGATCGGGACCGATCACTACGATCGGATGTTCAGCGAAGCGGCCTGGGACACCTTGGCCAGTTTCGCCGACATCGTCCACGCCACAGAACGGCCGGCTTCGAAAGCCGAACTGACAGCGCTTCTCGCAGCAGCCGATGGCTGCATCACGAGCTGGGGCGTGCACAAACTCGATGACGAGGTCGTCGCGGCAGCACCACGGTTATCGGCCATGGCGCACATGGGAAGCAGCGTGAAACGGTTCATCTCCGATGCTGTTTGGGGCCGCGGCATCAGTGTCACCAGCGCCGGCGTGACCTTGGCGCGAGACGTCGCAGAAACGACCCTCGGCCTGATGATCGTCGGCCGAAAGAACATCTGGCCCCTCGGTCAAGACGTCAGGGATGGCGGTTGGCGAGACAGCCCGGCATGGGAGCAGTACGGCGCCCGCGAGCTCACCCGCTCGACCGTCGGGCTTCTCGGCGCATCGAACGTCGGCCGGCATGTCATCGGGTTGTTGAAGCCGTTCGACGTCGACGTGTTGGTCTCTGATCCGTACCTCGACGACGTCGAAGCGGCTGCGCTCGGGGTGGAAAGCGTCGAGTTGGAGGTCATGCTGGCAAGATCCGACGTGGTCAGCCTGCATTGCCCGTCGAATGATGCGACCCACCACATCCTCGACGCGGCAGCGCTCGCCGTGATGAAGGACGACGCGCTACTCGTCAACACTGCGCGAGGTGAATTGATCGACGAGCTCGCGCTCTGCACCGAGTTGGCAAAGGGCAGGTTCTTCGCGTTTCTCGATGTCAGCGATCCCGAGCCTCCTCCGCCCGACAGCCCGCTCCGGTCTTTGCCGAACGTCGTTCTCACGCCTCACATCGCAGGATGCATCGACAATTGCCATCGAATGGGAGAACTCGCCGTCGAGGAGCTTCGCCGCCATTTCGCAGGCGAGGAGCCCGTCTACTGCATCACCGAGGACATGCTCGACCGTATCGCCTGAGCGCGGGTCGGGCGGCTCAGCTGTGCTTGACGCCGGAGACCCGTTTGAGGACACCGGGGATGAACTCGTCCACGGCGATGTCGGAGAACCCGGCCGCCTGGAAGTAGCCGATGCACTCGGCGATGGTGTGGGCGCGTCCTTGGCCCCCGTACATCAGCTCGTTCATGCCCCACATCGCTGCGTCTGCTGGACCACTGCGGTCATCGTCGAGCATCTCCCCGATGAGGTGCATCTCGCCGCCAGGAAGCAGAGCTTCGTGAGTCTTCGCGACGACTGAACCGATAACTCCAGCGTCGTAGATGGGGAGATTGCTCGCCATGACGGCGACATCACAGTCATCGGGGAAGGGGTCAGCCGTGAAATCGCCTCCGAATGCGACCACGCGGTCGTCCACACCGTTCTGCTCGAGAAACTCTGTCGCCACCTCGGCCACGGGCGGAAGGTCGAACACGACAGCTGTCATCTCGCTGTGCGCCTGGACGACATTGATGCTGTACGCACCGGATCCGCCGCCGATGTCGAGCATCTTGGTTCGCCCCCCGAGGTCGACCTCACGGACGAAGCGACGACCGGCTCCCATCCCGACCGAATACGTCGCTCGGTGATACTTGCGGGCCGCGTCGACAGTGAGCCCGTCGTACATACCGAGAAGCGTCGGCTCGCCGTCGCCATTCATCAGCTCGGCAATCCGGAACCACTCAGGAACATCCCGGCGGGTGAACATCATCCACGCACCCGCGTATCTGGGCTCACCGGCCACCAGGTATCGCTGTACGTCTGGAGCGTTCGTCAGCCTGCCGTCGACCTGACGAAGAAGATCGAGGGTGAGACAGCACACCACGAGTCGCTCTGCATCGAGCACACTCACGCCGATCGCCTCCGAGACGGCAGCCTCATCGCCGGCACCATCTGCCACTGCAGTGAAGAGGCCGAGGTCGATCGCGGCCCAGAGCACGGCCGTCTCCGTGTAGGCCCGAGCCATGTTCTGCAATCGGCTGGTGTCGATGCGGGCGCCAGTCATGGCTTCGACCGTAGCTCCACGGCAACCCTGGAACGGAAATCAAGCCGGGCGCTGGGGTCTCATGACAATCTGGCGCGGGGTAGCGTTAGGCACGGCGGTATGCGTGAGAGATGCAGCAGGGGGCTATCGCAGATGAGTTCGCAGGAAAGAGGCTTCCTCCTAAGCGAAGTCGTGGCTCTCACCAGTAACGAGCAGTTGCGCGAGCTCTACGGCACCTTCAACACGGACTGATGCAGCGATGAGAGCCGACGCAGGAACGATTGTCGAGGAACTCTCACACCTACTCGACGACGCCGACATCGAAACTGATCCGGAGAAGATCGGTCCACGGCTGAAAGACAATTCGTGGCTGTCGCCAGTCCTGGCCGAGCACATCTCGTCGATGGTCGACAGTTCAGGACCCTCGATGAACGTCATCGCTCTGATCACGCCAACCTCAGTCGATCAGCTGTCGGCCTGTGTTTCGATACTCGCCGCGGCCGAAACACCGATGATCATGCTCGGCGCCGGCACAACGAACTTCGGTCAGACGGTGCCACTCGATGGTGGCGTGGTCATCTCCACGCATCACCTGAATGAGATCCTGTCGATCGATGAAGGATCGATCACAGTTCAGCCGGGCGTCACGGCAGGAAGGATCGAGAAGGCGGCCCGCGAAACTGGCCAAGCGTTGCCAGTGATCACGACCACGCACGCGGTAGCAACTGCTGCTGGATGGATATGCGGAGGTCATGTCGGGCTCGGAAGCTCGACCTGGGGGTCGATCTGGGACGGCAACGTGCTTGGTGCGAAGGTCCTGACAATCGGCGAGGAACCGGAGGAGATCGTCCTCGACCAGTCGACGGTGGAGCTGGTATTGCACGCCTACGGCACGACAGGCGCACTCACCGAGATCACGATGACTCTCGTCCCGGCGAGTGATTGGGTCGAACTGGTCGTCACCCACCCCGACTTCGACGCGGCGGCCGAGTTCGTCACCGCGCTCAGCAGACAGCGCTCACTCAGGCTCAGGGTCGCCGCGGCTCAGGATCCGCCCCTCACACGTGCCTTCACCGCTCTCTCCGACATCGTGAGCCCCACCGATGCCCTCACGCTCGTAATAGTCGAAGAGACACAAGTCGACGATGTCGAAGCTCAGGTCACGGCAACCGGCGGAAAGATGACACCGTGGCGCGGCCTCGGGGCCGAGGGAAGACCAACGCTGGAGTTCATGGTCTACGGCCACAGGATGTTGTGGGTGAAGAAGCTGTTCGCCGACAGCGCATTCCTGCACTGCTATCTGGATCAGACCCATCCGCTCGCGCAGACACACGCGCTCAAGGAAGCCTGGGGCGACAAGGTGCTGGTCGAGTTGAAGTACATGCAGTCGCCGTACATGGCAGATCGATTCGGGTCAGGGATCGATGAACCGCTTCCCGCCGCTCTGGTCTGCATCGTCGACGGCGCGCTCGACCTCGAGGCGGTGATGGCATCGTGCGACAGTCTCGGGATCCTGTATCAGAACCCGCATACGTTCTTTCTCGATCAGAAGGGTCTGTTCGCCGACCCCGCGCGTCTCAGAGCCTTCAAGGACCACGCCGACCCGAAGGGCCTACTGAACCCAGGCAAGTTCAGCCCGGCAACCGTGTGAATTGGAGGGGCATGTGAAGTTCGATCACGTTGCAATCGAAGTGGACGATCTCGACGAACAGGTTCGTCAGCTCGTCGACCATTGCGGGATGCGGTTACTTCGGATGGGATCGAGATTCAGCACCGGCCAACGGATAGCGATGCTTGGCGATGGCACTGGCACGAAGCTGGAACTCATCGAAACCGATATGACCTCGGGTGACGATGGGCCGACATTCGCGCACCTGGCTTTTCGCGTCGACGACGCGTCCGGCCAGGTGTCAAAGCTCAACGCGGCAGGATGGTCGACCAAACGCGACAGCCACCGCCTCGAGTCGGCGAAGGCCGAGACGGCGCTGCTACGGACAGGAACCGGGATGGACGTGCAAGTGATCTCCTACGACCACGACAGCCCCGACGACGTGCGCTGGGACGTCTGATGGACCTCGGAATCTCCGGTCGTACGGCTTTCGTGCTCGGAGCATCGACCGGCATCGGTTACGCCATCGCGCGCCAGTTACTCGAAGCGGGGGTGTCTGTCACCATCGCTTCTCGGCACAATGTCTCATTGACCACGGCCGCCCATCGCCTGTCGGAGTTCGGAGACGTCGCAACGTTGGTTGTCGATGCGACAGACGAGTCTGCCTCAGCGACACTGAACAATCACTTCAAGGACGACACCCTCGACATGCTGGTCGTCGCCATCGGCGGGAGCATTCGCAGCACTTTCGACGAGCTGAACGACACCGACTGGGAAGCCAACTACGCCCTGAATGTCCTTGGTCCTGTCAGAGCGATACGAACGCTGGTGCCAAACCTTCGCCGGTCCGCCTCAGGGTCGATCCTGTTGCTCGGCGCGGCAGCGTCGAAGATGCCGTACAAGAATCAGGTCGTCTCGAACGTGCATAAGGCAGGGACCTTGGCTCTTGTCAAAACGTTGGCCCTCGAGTTCGCCGACGACGGCATCCGAGTCAACGCAGTTGCACCAGGAAGAACCAAAACTCGGCTGTGGCTCGATCGGGCCGCGACCATGGCTGCCGATCGCGGGTGCACTCCAGAACAGATCCTCGAGGAGTTCAGCCAAGAGATTCCGATCGGCCGCTTCGCAGAACCCGAAGAGATCGCCTCCGTCGCTGCATTCGTTGTTTCCGAGCGGGCCAGCTACATGACCGGTCAGAACATCTCAGTCGACGGCGGAATCGGCAGAGGTCTGTTGTGAGAATGGCGAGCACATGTCATTGATGACCGAGCGCCACCAGGCAATCGCCGACACGATGTCGACGGTGCGCCGTCTGAGCACCGAACTCGGACCGACCGACGAGCTCATCGACGCCCTCAAGCCGGTGCTCATCGATCTCGGAACGCGGGGCGACCTCTTTCCGCAGGAGACATTCGCCGTGACTCCTGGCGGCACCATGACGATCTACGAGATCTCTTGTGATCCGGACCTCTCGCTCGGCCTCTATGCATCGGCAG
Organism: Actinomycetota bacterium; assembly: GCA_014238065.1. Taxonomy (GTDB): domain Bacteria; phylum Actinomycetota; class Acidimicrobiia; order Acidimicrobiales; family Poriferisodalaceae; genus JABABU01. Next base: position 97,051 of record JABABU010000008.1, on the reverse strand, counting down.
GGTTGCCTGGCAAGTACCAACCTCCTCACGACCACAGGACATGGTCGCTGATCGCTGGCATTCGCGGAGCGGAACACAACAAGTACTTCGAAAGAACGACTCCCGGTGGCGACTTCGATGAGGCGAAACTCGAGCCCAGAGGCGAGTTGACCCTTCGTAAGGGTGTCGCCAACGGCATGCTCGGCGACAAGTTCCACGGCATCGAGGTCATCGACGAAGGACCAGCCCTCCATCTCCACATGTACGGCCACACTCTCGACAGCCTCCAGGGCCGCATCTTCTACGAGAAGGAGACCGGCGGCGTGGCCAAGCCCTTCATGAACAAACCCAACCTCCACACTGCACTCGTGACCCATGACGAGTTCGCAGAGATGCGCTCCGACGGCGAACCTCTCACAATTTGCCACGACGCCTATATCGATCACTCGTCCGACTGCGATCACAGCGACAGGATCGTCGTCGTGGCCGACACAGAGCCAGAGGCCCATGCCTACGCCCACGAGCTTCGCCGGTCGGGCCGTCTGAACATCGCGATCCTTTCGGGCGGTAGGTCCTCGTTGTGACCGCGCCGCTGCTCGGTGTGTACATCAACAATCGGGCCGCTGTGTTCAGCGCAGACGACTACTCACTGCACGATCTGCTCGACCTCGCCACCGAGGCCGAAGACGCCGATATCGACTTCGTGTCGGTCGGCGACAGCATCCTGGCCAAGCCCCGCTGGTCGGCGGTCGTCGTCCTCGCTTCCGTTGCGGCCGCGACCAGCCGAATCGGTCTGAGCACCGGCGTCCTCCAACCGCATCTCCGCCACCCGGTGCTGCTGGCGCAGGAATGGCTCACTCTCGATGCCATCTCGAATGGCAGAGCCAACCTCGCTGTCGGTCTCGGGACAGGTCCCCCCGACCTCGTCGACGCCGAACTAGCTCTGGTCGGTCTCCATCGTCGGAACCGGGCCAGAGCCTTCGAGGAAGCCATCGAGACAATTCAACTGCTGTGGAAAAACGAGAAGGTCACGTTCGGCGGGAAGATCTACCAACTCGAAGAGGCCGACATCGGTCTCCGCCCGCTGACTCCCGCTGGGCCTCCTCTGATGATCGCGGCCGGCGCGTACATCCCGAAAGAGGAGGGATTCGGCCCCAACGACATCTACAACGAAACAATCGCCGACTCGTTCATCGGACCGTGGCACAGGGTGGCCCGCCTCGGCGACGGATGGATGACAGGCATGGCCACGCCGGACGAAGTCGCAGCGACATGGGCAGCCATCCAAGCCGCCGCCAACAGCATCGACCGCGAGCTCCCAACAACGTTCGACAAGCGACTGAACCTGTTCATCAACATCTCCACCGACGCTGCAGCAGCCCGCAAAGAAGGAAAGGCCTTCCTCGAGGCCTACCACCGGCGCCCGATGGACCAGGACAGCATCGACAGATGGCTCATCTGCGGCACAGCTACCGAGTGTGCCCACCGACTCCAGGCCTACGTCGAGGCCGGCATCACGTCGTTCCAATGCGTCCTCGGCTCGGTCGAACAGCGTCGTCAACTCGACCTTCTCGCCAGCGAAGTAGCGCCTCTCCTTCGGTGAGACAAATTCAGCCCATCCACTGACCGCCATTGACGTCGATGGTCGCGCCCGTGATGTAGTCGGCATCTTCGGTGCAGAGAAACTGCACGAGACCGGCCAGGCGGCGAGGGTCTCCGGGAGCATGGGTGCTCGGGACCATCGCCAGGATGCCGACCTTGCGTTCCTCGTCGAGCGCGTCCCACATCGGCGTGTCGTGCGGGCCAGGAGCAACCGCGTTGACCTGGATGTTGTCCTCGGCATGTTCTCTTGCCAGGAATCGGCTCAGGGTGATCAGACCGCCCTTGCTCACGGCGTAGGCGGGACCGGACAAGGCAGAACCCCCGAACCGACCGTTGACCGATGCCATGTTCACGATCTTGCCGCCGCCGGCGGTGCGCATCCACGGCACGGCCTCGCGGCAACAGAGGTACGCCGACGTCAGATTCACGTCGAGTATGCGGCGCCACTGTTCTGGCGACTCCTGCTCGACTCCCCCAGAGCCCGTCATGCCCCCGTTGTTGATCAGAACCGTCGGCGCGCCATGGTCGGCTTCGATTGACAGGAATGCCTCCCGTACCTGGGTTTCGTCGCTGATGTCGCACTCGACGATGTTCTCGCCGGACCGTAGGTCAAGGCCGACACATCGGTCACCGTCGGCCGAGAAGCGGGCCATCACGGCGTGACCGATCGCACCCGCGGCTCCAGTCACGACAACGACGCGGCCCGTCATGGGACCATCCACCTGCACGACATCATCGACCCCGACTCCGGCGAGAATCCCCTCTGTGGTGGCGTGCGGCACCTGAAGTCGGCCAACGATTCCATACTCACGAGAGGTGAAGTCGACATGACATCAGCTTCGCACCGATACGGCTCGGCTGCCGCGGAATCTCCTGGCAGGGGATCCATCGTCTGGGCGATGTCAACCGGCAAGCGCCGGCCGAACGTACGTCGCGATGGTTCGCAAGGCCTTGGCCGGATCAGGGCCGAGGGTGTGCCACACCAGGGGAAGTGACAGACCTGCGTCTACGAAGCGCGACAGGCCGGCGATGACGTCGTCGACAGTGCCCGCCACCGCGAACACATCGATGAGGTGGTCGGTGACAGCAGCTGCACCTGCCTTGACACCGCCGACGCTGACTGCATCTCGAACTTCGGCGACATGGACGACGTCAGCACCGGACTCGTCGACCACAACACCTTCGACGCGCGACAAGTAATAAGCCAGCACCTCGCGGACCGCATCGCGGGCTGCCGTCCTTTCGTTGTCGACCGACGTGAGCACGTTGCCCGAAACCAGCAGGTCAGCGCCTCTGCGACCAGCTCTAGCAGCACCTGCGGCGACCCGGTCGAGCGACCATTCGGTGTAACCGACGCTGGTGATGGCACCGAGTTGCACACCATCGGCGTAGGCGCCGACGGCCTCCATCATTCGCGGGCTGACCGCCCCGATGTCGACGGGAACAGCTGTAACTCTCGGCATGTCGAGTCGGACGTCGGGAGACGCTGCAAATGTTTCTGGCGCAAATCCGAGGGTCTCGCCGGCCGTCAACGATCGCATGGCCCGGACGGCCTCAATCGTGTTGGTGTACGGACGCCACCCTGGCGGAGCCGTTCCGAGGGCCTTCATGGTCCACTCAGCGGCGCCAACGCCGAAACGGACCCTGCCTGGCGCCATCTCGTCGAGCGTCGCCGCCTCCAACGCCAGCGCAACCGGGTGACGAAAGACCGGGCTGGCGATACCTATCCTCACCGTGATGTTCTCGGTCGCGGCCAACACAGCAGCCGCGACCGTCGTGACCGAATGAAAGAGGCGACTCTCAGGGATCGACACCTCGTCATATCCGAGAGCGTCTGCCTCCTGGCTGAGAGCTACCGTGACGTCGACCGGGTCTTCGTTCGACAGCGAAATACCGAGACCTCGAAACGTCATCGGATTGCAGGGGGAAGAACAAGCATGTGGATCACGTCCATTCCATACGAAGAAGCCGAAGGCGACCTGCGAACACACTACGACCGTCAGGCCCGAGCGCTTGGCGAGCCGACGGAGGTGACGATGGCAGGAAGCCTCCACCCTCCCCTTCTGGCCGCCCGCCTCGATCTCTATGCCGCTACCGAACGGACGCCGTCGCAGCTCACTGCTCATCAACGCAACCTCATCAGCTATGTGACCTCAGCCCACAACCGCACGGGTCATTGCATGAGCCAGGTCACCATCAAGCTGCGCGAGACCGGTTTCGACAACGAACAGGTGATGGCTCTCGCCACGGATCCACTCAGCGTCGAGATGCCAGAAGCCGACAAGGCGATAGTTCGCTACGCGCTCAAACTCACCGCCGATCCGGGTTCGATGACCGAGGCCGACATCGACGATCTCAGGGCTCACGACTTCGAGGACCTCGACATCATCGATGCCAACGCGCAATGTGCGCACCTGAACTACGTCAACCGAGTTGCCATGGGCCTCGGCATCCACTCGATCGTCGATCCCGACTTCCCGGCCTACGACGCCATCCCTTCAACGTGACCGTTCCGGTTTCCCCTGTTCACGAAATGCTGTTGAGGATCTCAGCGCTCTGAGCAATGTGCGCCTCGCACGCTGCCTCGTGGTTCATCGGCAGCAGGAACATGTCGAAGTGATCGGCGCAACTGCCGATGGCTGCGGCACATTGCTCGGGGGTTCCCGCAATGGCGAAGAGGTCGACCAGGGCGTCAGGTAGGTACGACGCCGCAAGCTCCAATTCACCGGCGAGCATCGCCTCCTTCACCAGAGCTGTCACCTCATCGGTGAGCCCTGCCGCTCCACGAATCTCCGGGGGTGCGTCAACTGCCATATAGGAGAAATGGCGAAGCACCCGCGCCCGCTCTACGGCGTCATAGGCGAGATACGCCGACCAACCGATCTTTGCGCTCCCGGTGGCTCTGATGAAAGCTGCCGTTGCCGACATCTCGTCGACGCCCTTCGCCGACAGGATCACCCAGTCGGCGTGTTCAGCCGCCAGCCGTTGCACTCGCGGACCCCGACCCGCGATCGCCATCGGCACATGTGCATCGAACCAGGGAAGGCTGGCAGAGCCGACAGATCCGCCAGAGAGCAGTGTCGAGTTCGACTCGAAGGTCTCCCTCAACGCCGTGTACGGCCGTGGAGGGTCGACGCCGAGAGGGTCGAGCACCCTGCTCCCACCGACTCCGAGTCCATGCCAGACGCGACCAGGTGCCAACTCGGCGAGCGTCGCCACGGCCGCTGCAGTTGCAACCGGATGGCGAGAAAATGGGTTGGTGATCGCGGGTCCCACCATCATCTTCTCGGTCGACATGAGAATCGCGGTGAGCGCAACGTACACGTCTCGTTCGGTGCCCTCATCGGCAACGAGACACACTTCGGCTCCGGTCGCCTCAGCCTGTTTCGCCAGCTGGCACAGCCGCGCCACAGGTTGGGTCGGCTCGAACCAGACCCCCCAGCGGATAGACATGGGCCGACCCTACACAGACCGACGTTCAGCTGAGAATCAGGCCGCCATCGACCTCGATCGACTGTCCGGTGATGTAACCGGCGTCGCTCGAGGCGAGAAACGCGATCACGCCTGCCACTTCCCATGGTTGGGCAAGCCGCTTCAGCGCTGTGTCGTCGGCGCGCATTGCGAGCCAGTTGTCCCCCGACATGCCAACAGTCTCGCCGACCTCGCCTGCAACTGACCTGACCATGTCGGTCAGTGTGTTCCCTGGGCAGACAGCATTGGCGGTGATGCCGTGAGGACCGAGTTCCATCGCAACCGACCGAGTGAGGCCGATCACGCCGCTCTTCGTCGCCGAGTATTCAGCTGAGTTCGGCCAGCTGGTCTTCCCAGCCATCGACGACACGTTGATGATCGACCCTGAGCCCTGATCGATCATCGTGGGAGCAACAAGCTGATTCGACAGGAGGACGCCGGTGAGGTTCGTGGCCTCGATATTGCGCCAGCGGTCGAGGGGAACGCTCCTGAGTGGCCCACCGACATAGATACCGGCGCAGGCAACCAACACGTCCACCCGACCGAAGGCTTCGATGACCCGGTCGAACGCTGCTGCCTGAGACGAATGGTCCCTCACATCACACTCGACCGCCAGCGTCTTTCCGGATTCAAGACCCTCGGCGGTGACGGCGTTGTCGGCGACGTTGATGTCCAGACAAGCGACCAGGGCCCCTTCTCGACCAAACCGGTTGGCGGTGGCTCTTCCGATGCCAGTGGCGCTGCCGGTCACGACAACCACTTGACCGTCGAAACGCCCCTGGAAATGTTTCGGCTCGGTTTCGGTCATGTTGCTGCCACCACTTCCGCCACCTCCTCGAGCAGATCGTGAGCTCCTTCGATGTCAGCGACCACGAGCATGAACTCGTCGAAACCATGTGCGCTCATCACCGAGGTGAGCTCGGCAGCACACTCATCGACCGAACCCATGATGACGAATGGCTCGACCCATTCGTCAAGTACCAGCCGGCCGGCGGCCTCGAGCCCATCGCCCATGGCCACCGCTATGGCGTTGCTCTGCGCTTCGGTCATGCCAAGCGTCGCCTTCACTTCGGGAGGCGAATCGACGAGGCGGTAGGTCATGTGGGGCCGAACCTCTTCGATGCGATCCATGTTCGTGATGACCATCGTCGAGTAGCAGAGCCGTGGCGTGTTGCCAGTCGTTTCCGCTCCGGCTCGAACTGCCCCTACAAATTGGTCGAGCGACGGCTTGTGCAAGAATTCGAGCAGCACACCGTCTGCGATCGCTCCGGCTTGGTGCAGCATCTTCGGGCCACGACCGGCGAACCAGATCTCGGTGTCTGCCCGTCCGAAGTCGAAGCCTGCACCGCGCAGGGTCATCGACTCGCCTTCGAGATCGACCGTCTCGCCGTTGAAGAGCGCCCTGCTGGCCTCGATGGCTTCTCTCACGTGAACCAACGGACGCGGTCGTGTGATGCCGAGTGGGTTCAGGGTAAGGCTGCCACCCGACCCGTACCCGAGGAACGCGCGACCTCCCGACAGCTCGTCGATGCTCGCAATCGCTGCCGCCGTTGTGGCCGGGTGACGCGAGTACGGGTTCACGATGCCAGTACCAACGCGGATTGTCTCCGTCGCCATGGCGACGGCAGCCATGGTTACGAAAACATCCCTCGTGGCGAGCCCTTCGTCAGGCACCCAGACGCGGCTGTAACCGAGCCGCTCCGCTTGCTGCGCCAGCCCGACGATTCGTTCGACGCTCGCCACCGGCGTCAGCATCACGCTGCTCTCGATCACTGCAACTCCCCGTAGTCGTCGGTCTCTAGTCTGCAAATCGTTGGCGAACGTGGCCCCATCGCTCACCACCGTCAACCGTCAGACAGTCTCCGGTGACGAAGTCGGACTCGACCAGATACCGAACAGCATTCACCACACCGTCCGGCCCACCCCAGCGGCCGAGCAGATTCCGCTTCGCCAGCCGATCGATCTGGGCATCGTCGAACGACTCGGCCGGAATCGTCGGACCTGGAGCGATGGCGTTGGCTCGAGCTGACGGAGCGAGTTCGACGGCGAGTTGACGAGTCAGAGCCAGCAACGCCGCCTTGGCCACGCTGTGGGCGCCTCGATCGGGCCACGGATGCCAGGCAGAGAGATCGACGATGTTGATGATCACACCTTCGCCCCTGGTGAGCATCCCCGGCGCCACCGCATTCGCCAGGTAGTAGGGGCCATGGACGAGCACGTCGAAGGTGCGGAGCCAGATCGAATGGTCCTTCGTCGGAAACGGGTCGGGAGCGAACGACGATGCGCTGTTGACGAGCACATCGACGCTGCCAAACTCCTGCTCCACCGCGGAGACCATGACGCCGATGGCATCCGGGTCTGCAATATCGGCCTGGACCGCCATCGACCTACGACCAGCCGCCTCGACCGACGCGACGACGTCCTCCGCTTCATGGGCCGACGTGTTGTAGTGCACAGCCACGTTGGCCCCACTTTGCGCAAGCGCAGCCACGATGTGACTCCCCAGCCGCTTCGCCCCGCCAGTCACGAGTGCGGTTCGTCCTGCAACGTCCATCACCTCACAGTATGCGCCAGCGCTCAGTCCTGCGGCAGTCCGAGGAGCACTAGTGTCTGGGCTGGTCCACCCCGGTATCCCGGGCGGCCGAACTCAATTCCTGGAGTCATCAACATGGCCTGCGTCCGATGAGCCGCACCATCGCATACCACCGTCCGTTCACGCTGGAGGAGGCGGTCGGTCTCCTCGAATCAGAAGGCGAAGCGCCCCGAGTTCTGCTCGGTGGCGGCACCATCGTCAACACAGGGGCTGTGCGCCAAGAAGTCATCGATCTGCAGGCGCTTGGCTTGAACGGCATCAACGATGAAGGGGGCAGCGTCATCATCGGTGCGATGGCCACTCTGCAGGCTGTGGCCGATGACGCCGCCGTCCCCGAAGCCGTCAGGGAAGCGGCGAAAGCCGAACTGCCGAGCACGCTACGAACCGTCTCGACAGTCGGCGGAACTGTTGGCGCTCGATCAGGCGAGAGCCGACTGCTTGCCACGCTGCTCGCATTCGGCGGTGAGGTCAGCTGCGTCGGTTCCGCTGGACCTGATCAGATGCCCCTCGCGACCTGGCTCGAATCAGGCTCGGGAATCATCACGTCGATTACCGTCGAATCGGGAGGGGTCGCCGCCACCGCCGTCACAGGACGTACGCCCGCCGACGTGCCGATCGTCGCCGCGGTGGCCCATTCCAGCGTCGATGGAGTGTCACTCGCCCTGACGGGTGTTGCGACAACCCCGGTTCTGGTCGATCCCACCAGCCCGACGGAAGGGCTCACACCCTTCGCCGACTTCAGAGGCTCGATCGAATATCGCCTCAGCGTGGCCGCAACACTGTCAGCCCGCGTTCTGGCAGAGGTGCAGGCATGAGCCGCATCGACATCACGCTCGAACTCAACGGATCGACAACGACGATGGGTTGCGAGCCCCACGAGTCGCTCCGGTCGGTGCTCCGTCGCTCAGGGCTCGTGAGTGTCCGGTTCGGTTCCGGCACAGGTGAGACCGGATCGGCCGGTGTGCTGCTCGACGGCGTCTTGGTCTCGGCCGACGTGGTGCTGGCCGCGCAGGCCCACGGGCACGCAGTCACAACTGTCGAGTCTCTGAACGTCACCACAGGCGACATGCATCCGATCCAATGGGCGTTCGTTGCCACCGGAGCCATGCAGTCTGGTTTCAACGCTCCAGCCATGGTGTTGGGCGCGCTCGCCCTCATCGAACGCAATCCCGACCCGTCTGAGGACGAGATACGCGACATGCTCAGCGGCATCCTCGACAGAGAAACCGGCTACGTGAAGCCAGTCGAAGCCATCAAACGGGCTGCAGCGGTCATGCGCGGCGAAACGCCGGAGCCATTCGGTGTCGAAATTCTCGACGCCATGACCGACGGTCGCAACGGCATCCCCCACGATCCGTCAAGTCCTGTCATCGACGTGCCTCGCTCATACCCGCGGCTGGTTCCGAGCAGGGACGTACCGACGATGAACGTGGTCGGCAAACCCGAGGTAAAGGTCGACGCCGTGAAGCTGGCGAAGGGCAATCCTGCCTTCACCGACGACATCGAGATCCGCGACATGCTCTACGCGAAGGTGCTTCGGAGCCCTCATGCTCACGCTCGTATCATCTCGATCGACGACGCGGCGGCGCGAGCGCTCCCTGGGGTGAGAGCGGTCATCCACCACGAGAACATCGAACGAGTGAAGTACGCCTCAGGCGGCCAGTCGTACCCCAACCCACGTCCGCATGATCAGGTCAGCTTCGACAACAAGGTCCGTCATGTCGGCGACCGAGTTGCGGCCGTCGCGGCCGACACGATCGAGATTGCAGAGGACGCCATCGGCCTGATCCAGGTCGAATACGAAGTTCTTCCTGCAATCTTCGACGAGAACTTGGCCATGGTCGACGGCGCTCCGGTAATCCATGACGAGGACGACACCTCTGACATCACCGATCAGCAGCGAAACATCGTGCACAAGATCCTGGCTGAGCGTGGTGACGTCTCGGCCGCCTTTTCGAAGGCTCCGAAGACCTACGAGCAGACGTTCCGAGTTCATCAGGTCCAGCCCGCGCCGATCGAGCCACACATCTCCATCGCGTGGCTCGACTCCGATGAGCGCATGGTGATCAGAACCGCCACCCAGGTGCCGTTCCACACCCGTCGAATGATCGCCCCATTGCTCGGCATGCCGATCAAGGACATCAGGGTCATCAAGCCACGCATCGGAGGCGGGTTCGGCGCCAAACAGGAGATGCTCATCGAGGACATCGCCGCACACCTCGCAATCGCGACGCGCCAGCCGGTGCGGCTCGAACTCACCCGCGAAGAAGAGTTCGTCTCGAGTCGCACCCGACATCCGCACACGATCACCTTCTCGACCGCCGTCGATCACGACGGCACCCTGCTGGCCCAGAACATGCGCCTCATCGGCAATACCGGTCCCTACGGCACTCACGGGTACACCGTGCAGACTGTCGCCGGACTCCGTGGCCTCACTTCGTACAATGCGAAGAACAAACGATTCGACTGCGACGTCGTCTACACGAACATCCCGGTACCAGGTGCCTACCGTGGTTACGGAGCGCCGCAGGCATTGTTTGCCCTCGAATCGCATATGGAGGACATTGCCGACGACCTCGGCATCGACGCCATCGAGTTCCGCAGGAAGAACTGGGTGAAGGTCGGCGACGAACTCGACATCGCGCCTCACCTCGGCGAGCAGGGCGTGGCCGAAGAAGAGCTCGACGAGTACCCGAAGGTCAGCTCGAACGGCATCGAAGAATGCATGGCCCAGGGCCAGCGAGCTATTCAGTGGCACCGGCGCGACGACCCGGGCTGGACCGCTCCTGCCGAGCGCCCACACATCCGACGCGGCATCGGTTTCGCGTTCTGCATGCATGGCACCGCAATCCCTTTTCTCGACATGGGCGGGTGCAGCATCAAGATCAACGACGACGGCTCGTTCAACATGCTCGTCGGAGCCACCGACCTCGGGACCGGAGCCGACACCGTCCTCGGCCAGATCGCAGCCGAAGTACTCGGCGTCCCCCTCGACGACATCAAGGTGTACTCATCCGACACCGATATGACGCCGTTCGACACCGGTGCGTACGCATCGTCGACCACCTACATCTCCGGCACCGCAGCGATGAAGGCGGCTCAGGCCGTACGTGAGCAGATCAAAGAACGGGCCGCGAAGATGCTCGGCATCGAAGAGCCATGCACGATCGAGCTGAAGGACAAGCGGGCATACGCTCCTGACGGCAACTCGGTGTCGCTCGAGGACATCGCCCTCGACTCGCTGCATTTGGACGAACAACACCAGATCATGGGAACAGCCAGTTTCGTCTCACCCGACTGCCCGCCACCTTTCGCGGCCCAGTTCGCCGAGATCGAGGTCGACATCGACACAGGCCAGATCACGGTGACGAAACTCGTGATGGCTGTCGACTGTGGCGTTGCCATCAACCCCGTCACGGCAAGTGGTCAGGTCGAGGGTGGCATGATCCAGGCTCTCGGATACGGCCACTGCGAGGAATACGCGCTCGACGAGACCGGAAAGATGGTCAATGCCAGCTTCGGTCCGTACAAGATCTACCGAGCCGACGAGATGCCCGAGACCGAGGTCTACCTCATCCAGACGATGGAAGACTCCGGTCCATTCGGCGCAAAGGCCATCGCCGAGATCCCGAAGGACGGCGTTGCTCCTGCCATTCGCAACGCACTCGTGAACGCAACGGGAACACGAATGCACGCAATCCCGTTCACTCCCGAACGAGTGTGGGCGGCAATGAACTCGTGACCGTCCTCGTCGCCGGCTGGTTCCTCTGCGACGCGGCCAGCCGTCCGGTTCGAGACAGCGGTGTTCGGGTCGAAGACGGACGCATCGTCCAGACGGGCACGAGAGAAGAGTTGCTCGCAACCGGCGATGCCGACATCATCGATCGTCCCGACTGCATCTTGTTGCCGGGCTTCGTCAACGGCCATGTGCACCTGTACGGGACACTCGCCCACGGCATTCCGATGTCGAGCGCACCGTCAGGCTTCTGGAGCTTTCTCCAGGACTACTGGTGGCCGCGGATCGAGAATCGCCTCGACCACGACATGATCGAGGCAGCGACCGACTACGTGTGCGCCGAAATGCTGCGAACCGGGACGACCAGTTTCTTCGACATTCTCGAGGCTCCCGGGACCCTGCCGGACGGGTTACAGGTCGAGAAGGCGGTTGCCGAGCGTCGGGGAATCCGTGGCGTCGTGACGTTCGAGGCCTGCGAGCGCATCGACCGCGACAACGGCCAACTCGGACTGGCCGAGAACGGCAATCTCATCGAAGCCTCGAGACCAACCGATCTCATCCAAGGTGCGATGAGCATCCACACGACCTTCACCTGCTCGCCCGGCTTCATCCAGTCCGCCTTCGAGATCGCCGCAGACAAAGGCGTGGTGTGCCACGCCCACGTGAACGAGGGCGTGCACGAGGGCAAATGGTGCGAGGACAATCTCGGGAAACGGACACTCGAGCACTATCGCGACCTCGGGGTGGCCGGTCCCGGGTTCTTGGCTTCACAGTGCGTACAGATGACCGCGGTCGAACTCGACATCATCGCCGAGACCGGCATCCGAGTGACACACATGCCGTTGTCGAACTGCGAGGTCGGAGGAGGCATCGCACCGATTCCAGAACTTCTCGGGACAGGCACCACCATCGGCCTCGGCACCGACGGGTATGTCAACGACATGTTCGAAGTCATGCGCAGCACTTTCCTGATCCACAAGGCACGCCTGCTCGATCCGGGAGCCATGCCCGCCCACGACGTCCTCCACATGGCGACCGCCGGCGCAGCTGACGCCATCGGGATCGAAGGTGCCGGCCGACTCGACATCGGATCGCACGCCGACCTCCAACTCGTCGATGCCACCTTCCCGACACCGGTCGAAGAGCACAACCTGCTCGAGCAGCTGGTGTTGTGGCGCAATGGCAGCCACGTGCGCGACGTCATGGTCGCAGGACGGTGGCGAGTGACCGACGGCGAACTCGTCGACACCGACATCGATCAGCTGCTGGCCGCAACACGCCATCAGTCGAAGCGGCTCTGGGCCGGATCGTGAGATACACGCTGTCCTTGTACCGAACAGTCGAACCGGAAGAGACTGTGCGAAATGCCTGACAGAGCGGCCGCGCTGTTTCACGAGATCATGGCGAGAACGTCAGCCGGCGAGGCTGTCGCCATGGCAACCGTGGTCGCGACGAGTCGCTCGGTGCCACGCCACGCGAGCACCAGGATGTTGGTGCGAAACGACGGGTCACAGCTCGGCACCATCGGCGGCGGCGAGATGGAGGCGCGGGTTGTCAGCGCTGCCGAAGCTGTCCTGCACACCGGAGTTTCGCAGCTCCTCGACTTCGACCTCGTCGACCCCAGCAACGGTGACCCAGGCGTGTGCGGCGGCAGCGTCACCATCTATCTGGAGGTGTTCATGCCAGAACCAACCATCTTCGTCGTCGGCTGTGGCCACGTCGGAAAGGCGGTGGTCGACCTCGCTCACTGGCTCGGTTTTCGGGTCGTTGCAACCGACGATCGTGAGGAACTAGCCGACCCGGGCGCGCTGCCGAACGCCGATGTGGTTGCTGGAGGTCCGATCTCTGGCATCCTTGAAGTAGCGCCGATGACCGCGAACACCGATGTCGTGGTCGTCACACGAAACGTACAAGTCGACCTCGAGATCCTGCCCGTGCTGCTGGCCGCAGGCCCGAGGAGCATCGGCGTCATGGGCAGCAAGCGTCGATGGGCAACCACCCGGGACAGCCTCGTCGAGTCAGGGGTGTCTGCCGATCAGCTCGATCAGGTGAACGCACCGATCGGCATCGAACTGAACGCAGAGACGCCCGCAGAAATCGCGCTGTCGGTCATGAGTGAAATCGTCCGCGACCGACGCAGCGGCCCACCGGAGCCTCAGACCTGAGCGCTCGCCGTGGTGCGGTGGGCGCGCGAAGCTGGGCTCATGTTGTTCGGTGATCGGTGTGTGGTGATCAGGGGCGGAGGTGACCTTGCGACTGGCGCCGCATTGCGTCTGGTCAGGGCAGGGTTTCCCGTCATCGTCACTGAGCTGGAACACCCCATGACGGTGCGGACAACGGTCTCGTTCTCGACAGCGGTCTCCGCAGGTCGAGTGACTGTCGAAGGCGTCACTGCTCGCCGAACAGTCGTCGCTGACATTCGTTCGGTTCTCGAAGGTGGCGACGTTCCCGTGCTGGTGTCGCCGTCGCTCCCCGATATCGAGCCATCGGCTTCGGTGGTCGTCGACGCCCGAATGGCGAAGAGAAACATCGACACGGCCATGGACGATGCCCCCCTCGTGGTTGCACTCGGCCCGGGGTTCACTGCGGGGAGTGACTGTGATGTCGTCATCGAGACGGCGCGAGGCCATCGGCTCGGAAGGGTCATCTGGACAGGAGCGGCCGAGCCGAACACTGGCACACCGGGTCTCGTCGGAGGCAAGGGTGCAGCGCGAGTGCTCCGCTCGCCAGCAGCTGGCATGGCAACTTGGCAGGTCGCGATCGGCGATGTCGTGATCGAGAACCAGCCTCTCGGAACCATCGGCACGCGGGATGTTGTTGCCCCATTCGATGGTCTGGTGAGAGGTCTGATCGCCGAGTCGACCGAGGTGCCCGTCAACACGAAGATCGGTGACATCGACCCTCGCGTCGACCCACTGGCCTGCGAACAGGTTTCCGACAAGTCTCTGGCCATTGGCGGCGGTGTACTCGAGGCGGTGATGACATGGCTCAATCGCTCCAGTTGAGCGAGGTCGCCGACGCCCTGGGCGTTGGCTCTCACGAGCTGATATCGCTTGTTGGGGGAGGTGGGAAGTCGACGCTCCTGTTCGCCATCGGGCGGGCGCTCCGCGGTGAGGTGGTCCTCACCACGACGACCAGGATGGGTGGACGCCAAACCAATGGCATGACGCCTCTGGTCGCACCGACCGACGACGAACTCAGGGCCGCGCTCCATCACGATCACAGGGTTCTCGTCCGCGATCGCACAGAGCCGGGAACACCAAAGAAGCCAGGTAAGGCCATCGGTCCTCCCCCAACAACGGTCGATCGCTGGTTCGACATCGCCGATCACGTCGTCGTCGAAGCCGACGGAGCGAAACACCGGCCGTTCAAAGCGCCCGCAGAGCACGAACCACGGGTGCCACTCCGCACGACACTGCTCGTAGCCGTCATCGGCGCCGATGCCATCGGGCGCTGTATCGGCGACCAGTGTTTCCGACCGATGCGAGTCGCCGCGATCGCCGGGTGCGGCCCTTACGACAGGCTCACGCCCGAACGGGCAGCTCGCGTGTTGACGAGCGATCGGGGTTCACGGAAGAACCTCCCAAGTCAGGCTCGTTTCGCGGTGGCGATCACCAAGGTCGAACCGGACAATTGCCATCTGGTCGACGAGACCGTTGCCGCGCTGCGAAGCGAAGGTGTCGTCTGCGTACAGGTCGCTGAAGCGCGCTGACTCTCAGACGAGGTAAGCCGCGGACTCGGTGTTGGCGGCCCGGTCATCTCAGCGACGAGAAGCAGCATGACTTCCTCGACAACGCGGCGCAACTGCTCGTCCTTCTGGGATGCCGTCGGGCGGGAGCACGAAGTGTGTGCCCTACGACTGGAGGTCTCGGGACGTTCGTGGCCAACCATCCGGTACCGCGGATCGGTCGGTGCGGTACCGTTCTTGCTCGCTTCGTCCATAACGACAGTTGCGAAGAAGCCGCAATCCGCTCTTCTCAGCGTCGTCGCCATCGTGTCTCTCGGCTCGACGCTAGATGCCACCCGGTGCACCTGCTCACAGGAGATCAATCAGACAATGGTGACCGACCACGACATCGAACTCGCTCAACATCGGATCACGGGACACGTTCGCCGAACTCCGACGATGTCGACTGCCGCAGGCGAGTTGGGCGTCGGTCACGATCTGACGCTGAAGCTCGAGTGTCTGCAGCACACCGGGTCGTTCAAGCCGCGCGGTGCGTTCAACTTGGCTCTTGCCTCAGAGATTCCTAGGAGCGGACTGATCGCGGCATCTGGCGGGAACCACGGTGTTGCGGTGGCCTATGTCGCTCGCCAGCTCGGCCATCACGCTGAGATCTTTGTGCCAGCCATCTCTCCGAAGATCAAGGTCGACCGCATTGCCGCGCTCGGGGCAGAGCTGCACATCGGCGGCACGGTGTACGCCGAAGCCCAGGCCGCGTGCGACATTCGTCAATCCGAGACCGGAGCACTCACGCTGCATCCGTATGACGCAGTCGAGACGGTGGCCGGCCAGGCAACATGCGGACGCGAGCTGCAGGCCCAACATCCCGAAATCGACACGGTTGTGGTCGCGGTCGGGGGCGGTGGCCTCGCTGCCGGCTTCGCAGCTGCATATCGAGATTCGGTCAAGCTCGTGACCGTCGAGCCAGAGACATCACGTTGTCTCGGCGCCGCGTTCGATGCCGGAGAACCGGTGGACGTCACGGTTTCAGGAGTTGCCGCCGACAGTCTCGGCGCTTCACGAATCGGTCAGATGCCGTGGTCGCTGCTGTCGATACACACTGATGTCAGCGTGAGCGTCTCCGACGACGCCATTACCGCAGCCAGAAAGGCCGCGTTCGTCGAACTGCAGATTGTTCTCGAACCAGGCGGCGCCGCTGCTCTTGCGGCTCTCATGTCGGGTACATATACGCCGGAGCCTGGCGAAAGAGTGGCCGTGATCCTGTGTGGCGCCAACGCAGATCCTGGAGACCTCGTCTGAGCTATTCCCAGCGGTCGGCAGTCATCGACATGTAGGTGCCTCGCGCCAGGGCGGGAGTGAACGGACGACCTTCCAGCCGGAATCCGAGTGCGTTCAACTGCTCTGACACCTCCCACCACGGGAGTTTTCCTTCGTCGCCGAGTTCGATGAGCCGTTCGCGTGCCCGTTCGCGTTCAGCCTCGATCGTCGCTTCCCTGTCGGCAATCTCTTGGGAGCGGCGTTTTTCGCTTTCCCTGTCACCGACTCCAGTGACCTGCCAACACAGGCGACACCAGCCACCCCACCAGGGGCGGCTGTCACAACTCGGGTTACGACAGGTTGCGGCCATTGCCCTAGAGGATGCCTCGCGAAGAACGAATACCCAATACGTCGACCAAGGCCCGAACGTTCGATACCTTGCTCAAGCGTGAGCGTCAGCAAGCGCGTCATCAGTATCTACGTCGCCTGGGGCTTGGCCGCCTTCGGTACGACACTGACCTGGACGAACCGGCCGGGGTTCTCCGAGAACGGGCTCACGCCGGGCCACAATGGACAACTGGTCATCATCCTTGCCGCCACGGCCGTAGGCCTCCTTGCCTGGTGGGACAAGGGGAACCATCTGGTCAGCAGTCAGTTGAAGGTGGCGTCGTTCGCTTTCGTGCTGGCGCTCTTGGTGCTGGTGAGAAATGCCTACGACATCAACGACGCCGGACGGAGCATTGGCGTTGGCCTGTGGCTGTCCCTCATCTGCGGAGTTCTCGGGGTTGGGCTCGTCGCGAGCCTGCCACGGCGCTGATCTCAATCGGCGCGTGCGGCGATCGGACGCATTGATCGACCCGCGAGCGGATCTGCATCCACTGCACGACCGAACCAGGCTGCAGCGTCGCCACCGCTCGGTCCTCCGGCGCGCAACGAAGTTTTGATTCTGCAGATGCCGTCACGATCGTGTTCGGCCAGACGATTGGCGAGAGCCTCAGTTTCAACGACCACATCGTCATCGGGCACCGACACGAATGCGAGACCAAGTTCGACGAGCTTCGCGCCGTTCAGCCGATCGCCGAACAGCGCGACGCGGGCAGCTACCGCCTCGGAGTGCCGGAGCAACAGCCATGCCGTGTTCATCGGAGCTGCCATTCCCTGCTGGATCTCGCCCACTTGAAGGAACGCATTGTCACCAGCGACAAGGAAGTCCATGGCGAGGGCGAGGGCGGCGCCTCCGTTGACAGCGGCACGTTCGAGAGCCCCCACGATGATCTTCGGACAGTTGAAGATCGTCTCGTGGACCGCTCGCCAGATCTGCCCGAACTCGGGAACCCACTCCGGTCTCGGGTCGGCGCCGAACTCTTTCAAGTCAAGACCCGAACAAAAGGCGCCACCGGCGCCGCGAACGACAATGACTGACACGTCATCGTCTGCCGAGACGGCACGAAGGGCGGCGAGCAGCCCATCGGCGAGCGGGCCCGTCAACGCGTTCCTTCGCTCCGGCCGATTGAGAATCACGTGAGCGACCGCACCACGACGTTCGGTCAACACCAGTTCGGTCTGGGTCATGACCATGTTGTAGCCGAGACACTTGTCGTAACCAAGACACCGCTACATCCATGACTCGAGGAACCGAAACGCCAAGCGGCTACCGATCGAATTCGAGTTCTCGACGGCGAATCGAGAGATGGAGGGATCTCAGAGGATGATGGAAGCATCACAGGCGCGTGACCTTCGGCCCAGTTCGCCCCCTACGGCGATACAGTCCATATCCCCGCGCCGGAAGGAGGGGTTCCAAGAAATGGGATTCCTTGATCGATTCAAGAAGAACAAAGTGGTCGCCAAAGCGACCGACGTCGCCAGCGACGTAGCCGGCAAAGCCGGTGACATCGCACACAAGGTCGGCGACGCCGTAGCCGATGGTGTCGACAAGACCACCGACTTCATCGATGACAAGACGGGCGGCAAGATGCATGACGCGCTCGAAAAGGTCGACAACGTGGCCGACAAGCTTCGTGCCGATGAAGACGAAGAAGAGGACGAAGCCGCAGGTGAAGGCGAGTAACCAACTTCGCTGACTCACGCCCGTCGGTCGACGGCACCACCCAACTGGTGTTGCCTGTCTCGCTGAAAATCAAAGGAGAGCCCGTAACCGTGTCGACCAGAAATTCGACGGTGCTGTCGGTGGCCATCGCCACTACCGCGTCCCTGCTCGTTTCGTTGGCTGGAGGTACTGACGCGATCCAGTCGGCAGGACTACCGATCACCGTGTGGGCAGCCATCATTGCCTTCGGGATCAACTGGCTCGCGTTCGTTCCGTCGTACTTCGGAACCACTGAGCGATACTACGACCTCGTCGGAACGGTGAGCTACCTCTCGGTCATCGTGTTCATCTGGCTGTCGGGTGAACGCGAAACCCGCGCAACGATCCTTGCTCTGATGATCGCCATCTGGACCATCAGGCTTGGATCGTTTCTGTTTGCACGAGTCTCCGCGGACGGGCGAGATCTCAGATTCAACAAGCTGAAGGTCAACCCGTGGCTGTTCTTCCGCACATGGACGCTCCAGGCGGCGTGGGTCGCCATTGCCTCATCCGCAGCAGTCGCAGCGATGTCGATCGCATCATCGGCCGCAATCGGTTTCGTCGACGTCGTTGGTCTTTCGGCCTGGTCTCTCGGCTTCATCATCGAGGCTGTGGCCGACACCCAGAAACGGCAGTTCCGATCGATCGAATCGAACCGCGATCGCTTCATCACCACAGGTCTGTGGGCGTGGTCAAGACATCCCAACTACTTCGGGGAGATCCTGCTCTGGACGGGCATTTCCATCGTCGCCGTCTCGGATCTCTCCGGATGGCAGCTGGTGACATTGGTCTCTCCGGTGCTGGTGTGGTTCCTGCTGACCAGAATCAGCGGAATCCAACTCCTTGAACGTCGAGGCCGAAAGAACTGGGGCGAAGACCCCGAATACCTCGCCTACGTCGAGCGGACACCAGCGCTCGTTCCCCGACCACCCGTGTCAGGTCGCTGATCCACGACATCTGGCCACTGAGCGGCCCGTCCGCCGTAGAACCTGTCACTCGCCGTTGAAGTCCGGAGCACGCTTCTCGACGAAGGCCGCGATTCCCTCTCGGCCATCGTGGCGGCTCATCGCTTCCGCGATCGTGACGCCTTCGAACTCGCCGGCCTCCTCGAGCACGCTCTCATAACCCGCGTATACGACCCGTTTGGCATGGCCCAGGGCCCAACTTGGTCCATCGGCCAACTGCTGCGCCAGTTCTGCGGTCGCCGAATCGACATCGTCGTCCGGGACGATCCGGTTCACGAGACCCCAACTCTCGGCCTCCTCAGCAGAGAGCACTCGATTCGTCAGCGTCAGGTCAAGCATCCTCCTGAGTCCGATGTGGCGAGCAACGAAGTACGTCGACGTGCCGTCAGGCGTGACCCCCGCCCGTGTGTAAGCCATGGTGTACTTGGCCGATTCGCCGCTGATCACCAGATCGAACGAACTCATGATCGACAGCCCCGCTCCGCCTGCAGCGCCGCGAACGCCGGCCACAAACGGCTTCACCATCCGATTCATCTTGTAGATCGCACTGTGGAAATCAGTGAGCATGCCAGTGGCGAGACGAGGTAGTCCATCGCCAGCACCGTGGAACTCCTTGAGATCACCGCCGGCGCAGAAGACCTTTCCTTCTGCCGTCACAGAAACCGCCTTCACCGTGTCATCCCACTCGATCTCGAGCATCACGTCGCGGAGATCTCGCGAGAATTCAGGGTTGACGGCGTTCGCGCCTTCGGGCCTCGCGAACCTGACGTGAGCAACACCGGCCTTGACTTCGTAGTCGATCGTTGCGAGATCCATGCGGTGTCCTTGTGTCGCGGTGACGTCCACGGTGAAGCTAGGTCCAACTGCGCCCGGCGCGCCAACGGCGCTCAGAGGAGCGCAACAGAGCCGAGGTCTTCAGCTGCGGTCACGCAGCGATCGAGCATCGCCTTGACCAGATCGACGGCGCGCTCGTCATCGGGGTCGACAGTTCCTCCCCCGACGGCCGGATATACGAGACACGTCGCGCAGGCGAGCCGGTAGGTGTCCCAGAGTTCCTGCCGCGACGGGGGCGAGACGTCGAGTTCGACGAGCCGATCGAAGTAGTGGGTGATGACGTCGGCTTCCATGTCGCGCCGCGTCTCGATGGGCACGCTCTGGCTCATGAAGTACGCGAGGTCGTACACACCGGGGGCCTGGATGATGATCTGCCAGTCGATGACCAACAGCGGATCATCGCCGACACCGAAGAACAGGTTGTCGAGCCGCGGATCTCCATGGGCGAGAGTGAACGGCTGCGCTGCGAGACGCTCGAGCACCGAAGGAACAGCGGCGCGGTACCGGTCGTACCAACTCGGAAGGTCGAGGATCTGGCTCGAGATCGGCTGGTACGCGTCGAGAGCGTGCGGGATTCCTTCATAGTTGATCGGGTGCATCAGGTCGTAGATGAACGGGCTCTCGGCCACGACCGGGCTCTGCCACCACGAGGCATGCAGCTTTACCAACTCCTCAGCCGTCGCCTCGACCTGGGCCGGCGTCGCTCCCGTGACCTGGTCTCCCATCTCACCTGAGGACGCATCCTCCATCAGGATGACGAACTGCTGGGTCGCTGGATCGTGAACCGCGACGTGCACTTCCGGCGTCCGGGTCAGCGTCTTGTCCGCAAGCGTGTTGTAGAAGTTCACTTCCTTTTCGTAGAAGTTGAACGTCGTCACCACCGCGAGTGCTTCCTCGTTGTCGGTAGCGAATTTTCCGACAACGGTTTCAGGTGCATCCGTGGATGCGCCATCCCACTGGAGGCTGATCCGATCGAGTTTGCCGAGCAGACCGACTCCCTCTCCGATGCGTTCTGTCGTGTACCCGATGACCGTTCCGCCACCGCCCGCCGTTCGAAGGTTCTCGTTCAAGAACTCGAGCG
This sequence comes from Actinomycetota bacterium, assembly GCA_014238065.1. Classification (GTDB taxonomy): domain Bacteria; phylum Actinomycetota; class Acidimicrobiia; order Acidimicrobiales; family Poriferisodalaceae; genus JABABU01. Next base: position 75,762 of record JABABU010000008.1, on the reverse strand, counting down.
ACACCTCTTCGATGCACGTCGGAAACGCGACCATGATTCTCCCCCTGACTCGCTGGCACTTGCCAGGTCCATCGACCTTACGGGAGTTCCAGGTGCGGCGAGGACTCGGGGGTGACCTGCGCCCACACGCCAAACAACGGATCGCCTGTTCGTCCGTCGAGCCGAACGTCTGTCACTGCACGGTCGAATCCACCCGCAAGATCGAAGTACAGGCTGACGAGACCAATGCGCTGGCTCTCGTCGAGCATCAACCAGCCTCGGATGGCCTTCGTCGGAAAGCATCGGTTCGAAAACGTGCAGATGCATCGCCCACCCGGCCGCAGGACCCGGCGAACATCACTCAGGACATCAATCGGCCGAGTCAGATAGTCGATCGACACGCAGCAGACGACATCGTCGAAGGCTTCGTCGCCGAATGGAAGCACGACGTCGGCGTTCAGGTCGTGCACCGTGACCGATGTCGTCATCGGATTCGACTCGAGTTCGCGTTGGTTCATGCCGAGCACCGTCAACGACTTCGGCGGTGACCGAAAGTGCGAGATCCACGACGACATGAGGTCGAGCACGTCGCCGTTGATCCCGAGTTCGGCGTACAGGTCGCCGACAGCGGCTATGGCGGCATCGTCGATGTGCGTGACGAGTCGCTCATGCTCGTAGAACAAACCGTCCGGACTCTCGTCGACCCTGTCGAAGAAGCCAGATGGAAACTGGTCGTGGGGGTCTTCTGCGACGGTCGAATCACTGGACACGGCTCAACGGTGGCACAGCTCAGAGGAGTCTTCGCTCAGCAGAATCCGATCCGACCTCATCGAACTACGATCGATGGCCTGGAGAACGGAAAGGCCCATGTCAGATCCGAGCGTCGGTACCAGTTCGAACATCGCGAAATTTGCGGCCATCGGCTTCGCAGTGGTCGTACTCGGTGGAGTCGCCATTGCATTCCCCAAACTGATGGAGCTCTTCGAGCGTGAGAAAGTCGAAGTCGTCGAGGGTTCGGTCACTGAAACACTCGAACCGCTCGATGGCAACGCGTGCATCTGGACGGTCAGCTTCGCGATCCACAGTCCGAATCGCCCAGAAGGCCACATCTGGGTTCTCGACGCGAACATCGATCTCGGCCAGCCGGGCCACGAAGCCTCGACAAATCATGTCGATGGCAGGGTGTGGGAGTTCCTCGAGGCCGAGCTCGCCTACGAACTCGACGAGTGTCCGCCAACTCCAGACGACGTCGATCACGGAAAGCTCGAGATCATCTACCGCAAGAAGAACCAGCGTTCGCCGAATACATCGCGACACGGTTTCTGAGCTGGGCCGCCCACCCTTCGCCCACATTCTCAACTCGGAGCTCGGCTGCATCTGATCCCCGTCTCAAATTCGCGCACAACTCTTCTCCGATTTGCAGACGAACGTGTCGATAGGACGATGTGTTTCGATACGTGGCGCCAATCTTCGTACTGATCATCACGTTCCTTCCGTCGGGTACACCCGCGCAGGACGACTCTCCGGACAAGGGCGACGACATTTCGGGCATCTGGCCCGGCGAAGCGACCTCCGCCGTCCTGGAGGAGGTTGAACTCGTTACCGAACCGAGTACGTCCGCGCCAGAGCCATCGCTCGGGTCCTCCGTAAATTTCTTGGTGTTCCGAAGCCACACACGCGAGTTCGCGATCGACGAGTTACCTTCATCTGCTGCCACCGAATCGAATGAGCCAGCCATTTCATGGTGGTGGGTGGCCTTCACCGTTGCCGCAACAATCGCAGCGTCGTTGACCACCATGCAGTTTGTACGCCGCCGTGTCGGCTCTGGGTCACAGCCGACGAATTCGCGAGTGGCGAGCGTTCTGGATGCAGGTCGCCGTATGACAGGTGCCCTGGATGAGGACGAAGTCATGGCCATTGCCGTGTCCGAGTCGGTTGTGCTCGCGAATGCCCAAGCCGGAGCATTCGCGCTACCCCACCCTGCAGGAGCGGTCATCACCTCGTCGAGCGATCCCACGATGTTCGCCAAGGGGCTCGTGCGTAGCGGCGCTCTTCTCCAGGTGCTCGAGACAGGGCAGACGATCTCGACCATCGCCCACGCTGAGCCGTGCCTGACCAACCCACCGATGGCAATAGCCATCGTCCCCGTCATCGAGTCGGGCGGCATCGCCGGCGCCACGGTGGTCGTGAGGTCTGTCGATCGGCCATTCACCTCAGACGAAACCACCTCAGTCGAACTACTCGCCCCGACAACGGGAACAGCGTTGTTGGCTGCGGCCGAACACAACTCAATGGCCACCGCCGCCGACATCGACGTCATGACTGCATTGAAGAACAGGCGGCGACTCGACCACGATCTCGCGGAACTCCAGGGCGACTCGACTCTCTGCTTCGCCATGATCGACGTCGACCACTTCAAACTATTCAACGACTCGCACGGTCACCTCGCCGGTGATATCGCCCTGCAGAGCGTGGCCAGCGCCATCGAGTCCGGTGTCCGCGAGTTGGATACCGTCTACCGGTTCGGGGGCGAGGAGTTCTCGGTCCTTCTCCGTGGCTGCGGAGTCGAAGAGGCACAGCGAATTCTCGAGCGGGTACGCATGACCGTCGAATCGACGCCAGTGCCGGGTTTCGACGGCACACCACATTTCCTCACCGTGTCTGCCGGCGTCGTCGCCAACGACAGCGCCGACCCGATGAAGCTGCCCCAGCTCGCCGATGAAGCCCTGTACGCAGCCAAGCACGCTGGACGCAACCGAGTCGTTTCCACGAGCGGACCGTAACGAACGCTTCAGTCCGGAACCGGCGCGGGCCAACTCACAGTTTCGCGTAGGCCACCCCTGATGTTCTGCGTCAGCCGAACACTGACATCGGCAACGCCCTCGAGAGCCGAGACCGTTCTTCCGATCGTCGACACCAGATACTCGGCGAAGATCCTCTGATCTCGGAATGTCACGAGCCACAGCTTCAGAGACTTCGACTCGATGGCGGCTGACACCGCTGTATACCGGAGCGTCATGTCGTAGACATCGGGTTGTATCACCGGTACGGCTGGGCACAACGCTTGCAGCTCTGATGTCTCGAACGTGCACAGGACCGGCTCCGGCACGGCGAAAGTGTCGAGCCGACCGAACTCCGATTCATCGACTTCTCGGCCGAGCATGAGTTCATTCAAGGTGTCTCTCCGGGCAGGATGGTTCGGCCTGTCAGGCTAACGACCGCCACCGTCTGAGCACTGCCGCCCCGGCTGTCAGGTGTTCAACTTCCCCTGTTCGTGACGTTGTCCCTGCGCCAGTGATCCGCAGGACAACGAGGCTTACATATGGCACTGACTGGCCTGCTGGCTCGGACACGGCGCCCACCTCGGGATACGGTCAGGCCCATGTCGGACAGCGCAACTTCTTTCATCACCCTCCCAGAGCAGGACACCTGGGGCCTCCAGGGAAAGAGCGTCCTGGTCACCGGCGCAGCGTCGGGAATCGGCGCAGCCACGGCGCGAATGGCTGCCGAGGACGGCGCGAACGTGTTGGTGTGCGACTTGGCATCGAGCGCCGGTGCCGACATCGCGGCCGAGATCGGGGGAACGTTTCTCGCCCTCGACGTCACATCACCTTCGGCCTGGGCCGATGCCGTTGCCGACGCCGACCGGATCGATGTCGCCGTCCTCAACGCCGGCGTCGAGTTCCGGGCGCCAGAAGACTTCTTTCGTACGCCTGACGATCCCGGAGAGTGGAACCTCGATTCGTACGCGAAGACCACGAGCGTCAACATCGACGGCGTGGCCTACGGCATGCGTGCTCTCGTTCCAGTGATGGACCGCACCGGTGGCGGGTCGATCACCGCTACAGCCAGCCTGGCTGGGCTCATTCCTTGGACACCTGACCCGATCTACAGCATGACGAAGTGGGCTGTCGTCGGGCTCGTGCGAGCGTCAGCTCCCCCGCTTCGGAAGAAGAACATCACCATCAACGCCGTCTGTCCGGGTGGAGTGGCCACGCCACTCGTCCGAGTGTTCGACGGGACGGTTCCACCCGGGATGGCCCATCCAGATCACATCGCAACAGCACACCTCGGCATCGCGACGTCCGGCTTGTCCGGCAGGGTCATCAAGGCCGTGGCCGGTCGTGCCCACTCGGCACACACATTCGCCGAAGTCACCGGTGTCGACTGAAGTCGCGCCAGAGACTATGGATAGGGTGACGCCCATGAGGGCCAGGTGAGCAGCATTGTCGTGCAGCGTCTCAGCGCGCGTTTCCCAGCTTTCCTGTCGTACGACTTTCGCCGGCTCTTCATCAACGGAGTCTTCAGCACCGGGTCGCGTTGGGCCCAGGTTCTCGCTCGAGGCTGGCTCGTTCACGATCTGACCGGCGGCTCGACCACGGCGGTTGGTTGGGTGACCTTCGCCAGCTTCGCTCCTTTTGTCGTGGTTGGGCCGATCGTCGGTGCGATTGCCGATCGGTTCGACCGCCGACAGGTGCTGATTTTCGCGACTCTCTTCGGTGTACTCGGTGCAACGACCCTCGCTGTCATGACGATCACCGATGTCGTACAGGTGTGGCACGTGGGCATCTTGGCGTTCGCATCCGGCTCGGCGCAGGCTGCGTCTGTTCCGTCGCGTCAAGCGTTGATCGCCAATGTCGTGCCAGACGATCACCTCTTGAACGCCATCGCGCTCGGCGGAATCTCGCAACACGGATCGCGCATCATCGGCCCGCTGTTCGGGGCAGCCTTCCTGGGGAAGTTCGGCGTTGGTTCGGTGTTCGTGCTGTCCTCGGTGCTGCTCACCTTGGGCTTACTCGACATCTATCGTTTGAAGTACCGGTTCGACCCCTCGACGCGAACCAGGACGCCTCCGGAAATCTCGTCGGCCGTCCAGGTCCTCGGGACAGACCTCGCCCAGGCAAGCCATTACGTCCGCCAAGACCGGCGGCTGACGACCATCATCGGTCTGGTTGCGGTCCACTGCAGCTTCACGATGGCGTTCGACTCGATGATGCCGAAACTCGCGGAGACTGCCGGCGGTTCGGCAACGCTGTACAGCTCGATCCTGGTCGGCCTTGGCGCAGGGGCGCTCATCGGAACGCTCGGAGTGTCACAACTGAGCGATACGAGGTTACGCGGCACGATGTTCACCCTTTCTGGACTCGGTTCCGGTGCCGCCATGCTCGTCCTCGGCGCTGCGACGACACCTGTTGTCGTCGTCCTCGGAGCAGGTCTTGCCGGGCTCACACAAGCCAGCTACATGACGATGTCGGCGACGCTGGTGCAGCAGGTGGTCGCCGACGATTTCAGGGCCAGAGTCATGTCGCTGTACATCATGATCGCCGCCGGTCACATGGCGTTCGTGAACCTCGGCTTCGGTCGTGTTGCCGAAGCCGTCGACGTTCGGTTGCTGCTGATCTTCCCTGGAATCGCATGGATGGCGGTCTTCGCTGGGGCGGCGTTCACCGTCACTGAAGCGAGAAGCATCATGACCAAGGGCAAATTCACGAACTCACGTCCTCCGGCCATTCCGATGCGGAACTGACCAGATGCATCAGATCGACGCGAAGAACGACGCCACATCAGCCGCATAGACACCGGGTTGTTCGAGCGCAGCGAAATGACCACCGGCCGCTGGTTCGGTGACCCTCACCAGGTTGTACCCGCGCTCGACGACTTCGTCGGGCGCAGCCCACGGTTCGGCCGGATACCGAGCGTACGCCGTCGGAACCTCGACTCGACCTCCGAACACCGCCGCGGCAGCCGGCTGGCGGGTCTCGTAGTAGATCCTGGCCGCCGACAGAACAGAGCCGGTCAGCCAGTAGAGCATCACGTTCGTCAACACCTGATCCCGATCGAAGGTGTCCCAAATGTCGTCTCCATGGTCGGACCACACCCAGAACTTCTCGAGGATCCAGGCCAGCAGACCGACGGGCGAGTCGTGCTGGGCGTAGGAAAGGGTCTGTGGTCTGGTGCCCTGAATCAGGCTGTAGCCGGTCTCCGTCGCCTGGAAGCGTTGACTCTTGGCCCAGTACTGCTGTTCGTCGTCAGACATCTGGCCGTCGGCCCGACGAGGCACACCAGCGACGAAGTTGACGTGCAACGCTCGCACGGCTTCAGGATGCCGGTGGGCGAGCACCGAGCCGATGATCGATCCCCAGTCGCCGCCCTGGACTCCGTACGACTCGTATCCGAACTCGAGCATGAGTTGATGCAGACGCTCGGCAATGGTTCCGGGATGCATACCTGGCGCGTTCGGTGCCTGCGAGAAGCCGAATCCGGGCAACGAAGGAACCACGAGTTCAAATCCTGGCGATCCGTCGACACCGACGCTGAGCTGCTGGGCTGCTGTGGTGAACTCCACGATCGACCCGGGCCATCCATGAATCAAGAGCAACGGAACCGCAGTTCCTCCACTGCCCGAGTAGCGAACACAGTGGAGATCCTCGCCACCAATCGGACCTCGATGGTGGTCGAGCGCGTTCAAGCGATCTTGCTGTTCGAACCAGTCGTACTCACAACGCCAGTAGTTGACGAGTTCGCGTAGCACAGCGTCGTTCGTACCAGCGTTCCACCCCTCCTCGATGGTGATCGCGGGCCAGCGAACTGCATCGATCCTGCGCTGGAGATCGTCGATCGCATCCTGTCCGAAATCTATGGTGAACGGGTTCATGGCCATGCCCCGAAGTATTGCGCGAAGTCCTACCTCTGGGTGTATCTCACCGTGCCGCAAGTCGATTCCCTTCGATCGAACAGGTGCTCGGGAACCGAGGCGAACCTCATGACCATCGGATTGCGCTTCACCGCACCGGTGGCAGAGAAATCGACGTGTTCGAGTACGGAGGCTCGGGATACATCGTGCTAGGTGCTGATCTGATCACGTCGAACACCTTCGCCACTGGTAGGAATGTGGTGGAAGATGCTGCCGAAGCTCGTGACACGGCCGGTTCGCTGCGACTATGCAAAGAGAACCCGCCCCTGACAAGGCCGAGGCGTTCACAGAACTGCACCAAAGCACCCGGAAACAAGGGAACTGTCTGATGGCAGACGAAAATGAAGCAACCGACTACGACGATCTTGCAAAGGTCAAGGTGACGCTGGACGGACATGTCGCGATCATCTCGCTGAACCGGCCCGAGTCACGCAACGCCGTGAATGAAGAATTGTCACATGATCTCCACGAGGCGTTCCGGCGCGTAGCAGGAGACAAACAAGCTCGCGCCGTAGTCATCCGAGGTGAGGGCAAGTCGTTCTGCGTCGGCGGCGACGTAAAAACGTTCAACGAAACACCGGCGGCCACGGCTCCACCGAGTCCAGCAGCAAAGGCCCTCGGGATACTTGATGCCACCGAGGTCATCGATCTCATTCTCGCGATTCCGCAACCGACGATCGCGGCTGTGCAGGGGCACGCAATGGGCCTGGGGGCAACGATTGCATTGTTCTGTGACGTTGTTGTCGCGGCTGACGACGCCCAGATCGCCGATACACACGTGAACGTCGGCCTCGTCGCCGGCGATGGTGGCGCCGTGGCGTGGCCGCTGATGATGCCTTTCGGTGCATCGAAGTGGTACCTGATGACAGGCGATCGGGTGACAGGAGAAGAGGCGGCGCGGCTTGGGCTTGTGTTCCGATCTGTTCCGGGAGCGCAGCTGTACGAGGAAGCGCTCGGGCTCGCGAATCGCATGGCAGCGCTTCCGCCACTCGCGGTTCAAGGAACCAAGTCGACCCTGAACCGGATCTTGAAACATCGGATGGAGCTCACGCTCGACTACGGCTTGCTGTACGAAGGTGCGACCTTCCTGAGCGAGGACCATCAGGAGGCCTCAGCTGCGTTCGTCGAAAAACGTGCACCGGAGTTCAAGGGTCGCTGATCGTCCTGCTCGCGAGCAGCAAGTCGAATCGCGGAAGCGTCGAAAATCTTCTGTCCGACACGTTCAATCGAAACTTCTGCACGCATCAGTCTCGTAAAGAGGATCCGCGAGGACTGGCTGATCTCGGCGAGGTCGACCTATCCATCTTCGGATTCGACTTTCCGCACCTCGAAGGGTTCGCTGACCTCATCAGCTATTACGATGAGACCAGCAGTCTCGCGAAGGAAGACGTCAAGAAGATGATGGGCGGCCGACAAGACCATCCCGGTTGGCATCAGCGCATGCGTTCCGGCTTGATACCCAACCTCTCGGGTGGATGCCAGGAACATCTCCTGTGAGTGGACTCGACGCTGACTCGATCCGGGCCGAGGTTCGGGATTGGTTGGCCGAGAACTGGAGCCCCGACCTCACAGTGCGGGAATGGTGGCGGCGTCTCGCCGACAGCGGATGGGGTTACCCGACCTGGCCCGAAGAATGGTTCGGCAAGGGTTTCACCAGCGAGCAGGCCGCAGCTGTTCGAATCGAGATGACGGAGGCAGGCGCCGTAGCTCCTCCGCACGGCATCGGCCAGACCATGGGCGCACCCATCATTCTTGAATACGGCACAGAAGATCAGAAGCAGAGATTCATCAGGCCGATCGCCACCGGTGAAGAAGCTTGGTGTCAGTTCTTCAGTGAGCCAGATGCCGGGTCCGACCTGGCATCACTCAAGACGAGGGCAGTCAGGGACGGCGAAGAGTGGATCGTCAACGGTCAGAAGGTCTGGAACAGCGGCACGCTCACGAGCGACCGGGCTGTGTTGCCGCTGCGGACCAACGCTGACGTGCCGAAACACAAGGGTTTGTCGTTTTTCATCATCGATGTTGATCAGCCAGGTATCGAGATCAGACCGATCAAGCAACTGAACGGCGACGCCGAGTTCAACGAGACGTTCTTCACCGACGCCAGGGTCCGGGATGCAGATCTCATCGGTGAGCTGAACAACGGGTGGGGAGTCACTCTGGAGACACTGGCCAATGAGCGGGCCGCCTACGCTGCAGGCGTTGACTACGGCGGTGGGATCCCGCCAGGCGAGCAGTCTGGGATGCTCGACCTCACCTGCGCTGAAGCTATTGCGGAGATGCGCACGTCGACTCATCACCAGGCGGCGTTTCCTCTCGGCTCAGGGGCTGCTCTCATCGAACTGGCTCGAGAGCACGCTTGCGACACTGATCCGGTCATCCGCCAGCGGATCATGCAGTTGCACAGTATGAGCGAGACGGCGCTGTGGACCGCCATGCGTGCCAAGGCTGCGGCTGACCAGGGGAAGGCTCCTGGTCCTGAGAGCTCGCTCGGCCACATCGCAGGCGTCAACATCGCCCGCGCGACCAGGGATCTTGGCCTCTCGATTCTTGGCGCGGGAGGGATGCTGATGGGCGAGGACGCCCCGCGGAAGGGCGACGTTGCGATGATGGCGCTCTCCTCGCTGGTTCATGGAATTCAGGGTGGCACCGAGCAGATCCAACGCAACATCGTCGGCGAGCGTGTTCTCGGTCTGCCGAAAGAGCCCCAGGTCGACCGGGACGTGCCCTTCAAGGACGTGCTGACAAGCCGTCGTTCCTGAGCGACGAACTGTTCTTCCATGCCAGGCCTCGCCGAAGGCTCGTATCTCGCCACTGCATGTTCATCGCCCTTTCCTCGACATCACCGGCCGGTTCGTCGACAGCTTCATCGACCCCGTGAGATCGTGGATGTCGGCTCGACTGTCCGAAGGGAACCAAAATGACGTGGATCAGAACGATCGACGAAGACGAAGCGACCGGAACCGTCGCCAAGTTCTACGAGGGATCGATGCGTTCGTGGGGTGGCGTGGACAACATCATCAAATCGGTCAGCCTGAACCCGAGCGCGCTCCGAGCGCTGATGACCTTCTACAACGGCGTGATGCACGGCGAAGGCGAACTCACGCTGGGCCAAAAGGAGATGATCGCCGTGACGGTCTCGGCGATCAACGAATGTCACTATTGAATCCAGCATCACGGAGAAGGTCTTCTCCGAGAGATCAACAACGAGGCGCTGGTCGAGCAACTCAAGGTCGATTACCGCATTGCTGACCTCAGCGCCGCCGACACGGCCATGCTCGACTACGCAACCGTACTGACCGAGACACCCGCCAAGACCAAGGAATCAGACGTCATCTGCCTTCGCGACAACGGGTTCAATGACGAGGCGATCCTCGAGATCAACCAGATCACCGGATTCTTCGCCTGGTGCAATCGCATCATCGATGGCCTCGGCGTCGAACTCGAGGACTTCTGGGATGACGCCGACGCAACGAACATCTAGCGCTCGATCCAGGCGACCTCAACGCTCGGCAGCTGCTGACCGGGAGCGTGACGACGCGAGACGAACACGGCCGATGTCTGCGGCGACGAAGCACCGTTAGGCTGCGGAGATGTCGGCGTTCAAACCCGATCAGGCTCACGGTGCCCTAGCAACCAGCAGCGAGTACGCCCGGTATGACCAGGTGGGCAAACGGGACTACCACCTCGCCGAGATGGCTGATGACGGCGACGCGTTCGATGATGCCTTCGAGTTCGCCACATGCGACCTCAGCCAGTACATCCACGGCTCTGTCGATGAGCGAGCGGCATTCGTCGAACAGCTCGGCACCGCGATGCGAGAGATCGGTTTCGCAATCCTGGAGGGTCACGGCGTCGACACCGACCTCTGGGTGCAGGCCGAGAACTGGGTCGATCTGCTGTTCACCGAGAGCTCGCTCGAGGAGAAGATGCGGTACCGGGCCGAACGCCACGGCGCAGTCAGCGAAGGTTACTTCCCTCTCCACGAGACCAGCGCGATCCACCCCGATCTCGTCGAGGGCTGGGTGTTCGGTCGCCGCGCCTTCGATCTCGACGAGAGTCCCGATTTCGACGCAACGACACTCTGGCCCCAACCCGAACTCGAGCCACTGTTTCGTCAGCTGATCGAGGCAGAGCTGCCGCTGTTCCGGCCCATCATGTCGGCCATTCTCGAAGGACTCGGCGTCAGCGCTGGCCTCTTCGACGCAAAGCTCGACCGGCCGAACCTCGGTCAACGGCTGAACTACTACCCGCCCCTCGGGGCCGAAGAGCAGGCCAGCGGAGCTGGACGACTGCTTGGGCACGAAGACATCGACCTGTTCACGCTGCTTCCAGCCCCCACAGTGGATGGTCTACAAGTGCTGCACCGCAGCGGCAAGTGGATACGCCTGAACGCGCCGCAAGGGTCGATCATCCTGAACACCGGTGACTACCTACAGCGCATCTCCAACGACACTCTCCCCTCGACAACCCACCGCGTGAGTCCTCCGAGCAACATCGCCGATTGCGAAAGACCACGCTTCAGCTTTCCCTTGGCCGCATATCTGCGACCCGACGAGGTCCTGACAGTTCTGCCCAACACGGGCTCACCGAAGTACAAACCCATCAACGTCGTGACATTTCACACGAGAACCACAGCGAAGTTCTACGGCGACGACTACGCCGTCGAGGGGGACCCAGTCCCGGACCAGATCTAGCTCATCTTCGAGCCATCAGTCGATCCAACCGAGTATGCGCTCGATCATCACGACCAGGAATGTGTCGTCTCCATCGGCCATCTGGGTGTCGAGGGCGTCGATGCCGCCGATGAACCGGTGCGTCATGGCCAGCTTGGCGAGTTCGACGTCTTCGATGAGCACCTCGTAGCTGTAGTCACTGACACCTTCGCTGACCAACGCATCGTGGTAGCGCCGAAGTAAGGACTCCTCCTCTACGCGGTGATCAGGAGTGAGAGCGGTGGTGATGAAGTAGGCCACGTCCCAGCCGGCACGACCCTGACCGACTGCCTGGAAGTCGAGCACGACCAACTCTCCTGACGGGCGGAAGAGAATGTTGTCGAGGCGATAGTCGCCATGCAACATCGTCCACGGTGCCGATCCCAGATGACCCATGATCTCGGGAATCCGACTCTGCACGTCGTCGAGCTTCGCCAGCACCGCATCGCTCAGGAGATGACCGAAGTCGTTCTCGAGCTGCTCCCGGTTCCGGAGATAGCCGGCCTGCCACACTTTCGGTGTCTGTTCGAGTGGCCAGAACAGGTCCGAAACGTCAGAGACTTCTCGACGCATCCAGTTGTGGGCGTGGAACGCGGCCAGGACGTCGAGCGCCAACTTCGCGTCGTCGATCGAGCCCCCTACAGCCTGGGCCGGAGGTCTCGAGTCGCGGATGTCCTCCATCATCAGCAGGTAGCGACGTCGGCTCTTGTCCGACAATCCGAGGAACTTCAGCAACAACCAGTTCACGGCATTGACCGGCAGCTTCTCGAATAGGAAGAGGACGAAACTCTTCAGCCGCGCTGCCGGGTTCGGATCGAACTCCGAGTAGTGATACTCGGGCATCGGAATGCCGAAGCGTCCACCAAGCTCGCGGTACACCACGATCTCGCGTTCGTACGCTTGACTGGCCTCGCCGATTCCGTGGTTGGCGACCGCAGGGATCTTCACGACCACAGAGTCAGGGCGCCCGTCACCCGAATCAGCCCAGGTCAGCTCGCATCGATGCAGTTCGCCGATGAATCCGATGCCCGCCCCGATCACGCTCCGCTCGACGGCGAGCACCTTGCCGTCGAGCGTTTCGGAAAACCAGGCCGGCGTCAGATCGTCGCCGCTCTGGGGAATGTGCACCCGCGTCTTGGCCATCGAACCCATAGTTGCATCTCATCGAGCCAGCTTCGAGCGGCACTCGCGTCGAAGATACTGGCTCTCCATGTTCCAATCGGAGTCGACCGAAGAACTCGACATGCGACGAGGCCGTTCCTTGCGGGTCTCCAGGGCGAAACTCGATGGTTCTCCAACGGACCACACCGAGGTCCCGGGTGACATGGGCTCGAAGAAGTGTCCTGGAACTTCGCGATGCGACTGATCATCAGAACAAGAGGTCGATCACACGTCGTGGTGAATGCCAAGTCCGAAGACGACACCGAGCACGACGACCGTCGCGCTCCCGACCGCGAGCAGGCCAGCGACCCAAATCCGTGGGACAGCAGTGAGTCTCCGCTGAATCGTGGTCGCCGATACGACCGATCGCCACCGTCACCAGTACGAGTGACGTGAACGCTTCCCATGTCCCCACTGAATCGAACATGACCCGAGCATCGCGCGGTCCGCGTGCAGATGCGTAGTGCTTGTGGTGGCCACAGCGACGATTCACATGGTGAACAGCGAGCTGGCTGCTGCTGGAGCAGCGGGCGCCGGGGACAGCCGGCCTGACATCAACTCTCAGCCCAGCGAGCCCACCTGCAACCCGGCGCGTAATCCGACCAGTTGTGCGTCCACCATCGCCAGCAGCATTTTTCGGTCGATTCTGTTCGGCTCGATGAGGACATGGATCCCGAGTCCATCGATGAACGCGAGCAACTGCTCCGCCGACTGGTCGAGGGCCAACGACGGCTGGCTGACGCCGGACATCACCGCCAGAGCAGTTGCCAGGCACTGCCGCCATGCGGCGTAAACGTCCTTGTGTCGTTGGGCGATCATCGGCGAGATCGAGGCCCTACTCCAGAACGCCAGCCAGGTCTTCCAGTCGCGCGTTCGTTCCTGGTCCAGTGGCAGTGATTCGATGATCGCTGCGGCGATGAGATCCAGATCGTCCCCGGCGGATTCGAGGGCAGTGCCGAGGTGAGCCAATCCGGACTGATGCGATGCAGTGAGTTCATCGAGAACTGCGATCAGAATGTCGTCCTTGGCACCGAAGTAATTCGTGACCCGCCCCGTGGCGCCACCGAGTTCGTGAGCCAGGCGCCGAATGGTGACCGCTTCGTAGCCCTCATCGGCGATGAGGACCCAAGCCGCATCCACGATCGCCTTGCGGCGTTGCGCGTGGTCGACGAAGCGTGGCATACCCCACCCTACCAGTGTTATGAAACACACGTTTCGCAACCTGGTAAGCTGTTACGAAACGTTTGTTTCGCAACAGCTGGGGGACCTCACGTGAGATCGGGAGACGGCAAGACCAGAGACCTGGTCTCAACAATCGAAGGATCGGGCTGGGACTTCAGCATGTCGCGGCACCCCTACCACGCCCATGAGGCCCCCTTGGGGCCGCGCTACACCGTCTACAACCGGCGTCACATGGCCTGCCGCTTCGATGCAACATCAACGACGGACGGCTACTGGAAACTGCGGCGCTCGGTGGGGGTGCTGCACACCGGTGAATTCCCGCTCGAGTTCCGAGGTCCTGACGCCGAGCGTCTGCTCGACCGATTGTTCACCAAGGACATCTCGAAGCTGCGGCCCCGAAGATGCGGGTACGGGATCGCCTGCTATCACGACGGCGGGCTCATCGTCGACGGTGTGCTCCTCCGGCTCGCCACCGACCGCTTCTGGTACGCCCAGGCCGACGGCGACTTCTACAGCTGGGCCCGCGCCCACGCCGTCGGCATGGATGTCGAGATCTTCGACCCACACGTCTATGTGTCACAGGTCCAAGGCCCCGAGTCGCTCCGAGTTCTCGCGGCAGTCAGCGAGGACGGCATGCCGGACCCGTTCAACTACTTCGGTGTCGCCACAGTCAGCATCGGTGGGCAGCCGGTGGTGATCACCCGCACGGGCTACACCAACGAACTCGGCTGGGAGTTCTACACCGAACCATCACACGACGCTGATGCGATCTGGGGAGCCATCACGGCGGCCGGCGAGCCGTTCGGCCTGGAGATGATCGGACTCGACGCCATGCACATTCGTCGGATCGAAGCTGGCATCTTGAACGCCGGCTCCGACTTCGATCACACCATGACCCCGTTCGACGCCGGACTGGCCCGGTTCGTGGACATGGACAAGGCCGAGTTCATCGGAAAGACCGCGCTGGAAACTGCCCCGACACAAGTGCGTCTCACCGGGCTCCTGGCCGATGCCGAACCCGTGATCGGGGGTGCGGTCACTGCCGACGGGCATCACATCGGACGCGTCACAGCCGGAGCGATCTCACCGTTCCTGCAGCGCGGCGTCGGGATCACCCGACTCGATGCCGTCGGCATGCCCGAAGGCACGCCGGTCATGATCGAGTGTGTCGATGACCTCCATGCGCCTGGTGAACTGGCAACACTCCCGCTCTACGACAAGGACGCCGCCATTCCCCGAGGCAAACTGGTCGACATCCCCTAGCCCGACAGACTCGAACCTTCCCGGGACCACGACGCTGTTTCCTCGAACTGGGCATCGCGTCGCATTCTCCTGCTGTCGAGCCTTTCCACGAGACCTGCGACCGCGGCCTGGCAGAGCCGCTTGGTCAGCATGGTCCGCGACAATCCGGGCGAACCGCGGGCAATGTCGCTGAACTTGCGCGATCCCACGAGAAGTTCTCGAACCGCGAGCAAGGCCCAACGCTCGCCGAGAACTTCCACCGCCTTCGAGATCGGGCGATACTGCTGGTGGTCGGTGCCAATTTCGGCGCTCTTGACTCAACGACACGGACGATCCACGAAGGGAACAGATGCAGAAGACGCGCAACGATCAACGAACCAAGGAGCTGGAATCAGACATCGTCGGACACTACGACGGCTCCGAACTGCTCACTTCAATCGAAACCGGCCTGGCTACGATCGGCAAGTCGTCGGCGACGGTGACCGTTGAAGACCTCGGGCCTGTCGACGAATTTCACGTCGGCGGCCGAGCGGCAACAACCGAACTCTGCGAACGCCTCGGCGTGACACACGATGACCACATCCTCGATGTTGGTTGCGGCATCGGGGGCACGACTCGCTTCATCACCGAGCTGTCCGGGTGTGAAGTGACCGGCGTGGACCTCGCCCCCAACTACATCACCATCGCCCGGCTGTTGACCGAATGGACCGGACTGACCGATCGCGCCGGATATGAGATAGCGAGCGCCCTCGACATGCCGTTCGAAGACAGCTCTTTCGACAAGGCCGTTCAGCTCCACGTCGGGATGAACATCGCCGACAAAGTCGCATTGTTTCGTGAGGTCCATCGTGTCGTGCGGCCCGGCGGTCGATTCGGTGTGTACGACATCATGCGCGTCACCGACGGCACGATCGAGTTCCCTGTGCCGTGGGCAACCGACGCTTCGATGAGCTTCGTCGAAGATCTTTCGACGTACGGGAACGCCCTTGAGTTGGCCGGGTTCGAAACGGCCGAGATCCGCAACCGCAGACAGTTCGCCGTCGAGTTCTTCGGTGCCATGCGGGCCAACGCCCTCGCAGCGGGAGGGCCACCTCCGCTCGGGCTACACCTCATCCTCGGAAAGGACGCCTCGACCAAGCTCGCCAACGTGATCGACGCCATCGACGCCGGCGTCATCGCCCCGGTCGAGATCATCTGCGACAAGCCCGAAGCGTGACCCGGGACAGGCCCAAGAGAAGGAGCCACAGCGGCACGGTTTTGACCGAAGACAATTGAGGGATCTCGGATCGAGCCGCGGAATCTACCCGGCTGGTGCAGACCTCGGTTTTCTGCCATCGGAGTCCCTACCGCGACTCAGTCAAGAACTGCTCGATCGCGGTTAGGACGAGAAGGACTCCGCGCTGTTCTCCGCGAGAGCTTTCGCCGAGGCTGCGTCAGGGGGCGGACGATGGGTGTGGCCTACCGCCGAGCACGGTGCCCCACACGCCGATGTCCTTGAGCCGCGCCGGATCGACGGTAAGGGGATCGTCGTGTAACACCGCGAAGTCGGCGAACTTGCCCGCTTCGATGCTGCCGATCTCGTGGTCCATCTTGAGCTGCCACGCGGCTCCGAGCGTGATGGCATGGAGCGCCTCGGGTACCGAGATCCTCTCTTGATCGCCCAGCACGTCACCGGATGCAGTGATTCGATTGACTGCGCACCATGCGACGTGCAGGTGCCCGAGTGGCGTCACCGCGGCGTCGGAGTGGATCGAGAACGGCACGCCGAGCCGTGAGGCGGTGGCGCAGGCATCCATGCCTCGCGCCCGCTCGGGACCGACCGTGAGGTCGCGATGCTGGTCGCCCCAGTGGAAGATGTGATTGCTGAAGATGTTGGCGCACATTCCGAGCGCAGCCATGCGGCGATACTGCGCTGTGGTGGTCAACTGGCAGTGCTGAACTGTGTGGCGATGGTCCCATCTCGGGTGCGCTTCGAGGGCGCTCTCGACTGCATCGATGAACACCTCGGTCGCCTCGTCGCCATTGCAGTGGCAATGGATCGTGAGACCGAGACGGTGGTAGCTCAGAACGAGCTCTGCCATCTGGTCAGGAGCGATCAGCCACATGCCGTTGCCAGGATGCCCTGGCGGCGGCTTGTAATAGTGCGGCGACGAGACCCTGGCAGTGAAACCCTGAATCGAACCGTCAAGAGTGATCTTCACGACACCGAACCGCAATTTTTCCGAACTCTCGTTCCGAAGCTGGGCCGCACGTCCCGCCAGGTCGAGTCTCCCCAGTGGCCCCGCCCGGTTCGTCGACACGGTCACAGAAGCACGTGCAGGGAAGTCAGGATGGTCGACCACTCGCCGCCACTGAGCAACACGCTCATCGGGCAGCTGGCCACCTCCCATGTCGGCGATGGTGGTGTGACCCGCGTTGCGGGCGACATGCCCGTACGCCCACAACGCTTCGTCGGTCTCCATCGAGCCGTACAACTTGGCAGTGGCGTCGACCGCCAATGCCATGGCCGGACGCTCCTGAAGCTCACCGTTCGGCTCGCCGTCGGGCCCGAGATCCACCCCTGGAGTCTGGATGTCGGAGGTGATGGACTCACGCTCGAGCAACACCGAGTTGACGGTGGCCAGATGAAAGCTGGCGTGCTGGACGTATACGGGCCGAACGCTCGACACCTCGTCGAGGTGATGTGCATACATCCTCTCGTCGGCAAAGTAGATCGGGTCAAGCCCCCAGGCCACCAACGGCTCGGCGTCGTCGGCCCCAGCCGCCGACATCTGTTCCTCGATCGACCGGAGCCGCGCGATGACGTCGTCGATGCTTCTGCACCCTTGCCACACCTCTCCGTCGGGAGCAGTGCGATCGAAATAGCCGACATAGGGCATGGCCCACATGGCTCCAGCTGCACTGTGCGAGTGAGCTTCGACGAAACCCGGCATCAGCACGAGGCCCGCGAAGCGCTCATCGAGGGTGTGTTCGCCCCACTCGGCCAGCTCTTCGGCCCTTCCGACTCCGAGCACCCTTCCATCGCGAACCGCAACCGCGGTGCCGAACGGGTTGGCCGGGTTCATTGTGATGACTCGCCGGGCCGTGAAAATAGTCGTCGTCACGAGCTGCTCACGTTCTCGGGGCTTCGAACGGAACGCCTCCGAGTACCGTCCCCCAGACGCCGATGTCCTTGAGGTCGATCGGATCGACTTCGAAAGGGTCGGACTCGAGCACCGCGAAATCGGCGAACTTTCCAGCCTCGATGCTCCCGACCTCGTGGTCCATCTTCATCTGAAACGCCGCGCCGAGCGTGATCGCATACATCGCGTCCTCGACCGAGATCTTCTCGAACTCGCCAAGCACATCTCCGGTCGCGGTCAGTCGATTGACGGCGCACCAGGCAACGTGGAGGCCGCCGAGCGGAGTCACACCCGAATCGGAGTGGATCGAGTACGGCACACCTTCTCGTTGCGCGGTCGCACACGCATCCATACCTCGGGCTCGCTCAGGACCGACCGTGTGGTCACGGTGCTGATCACCCCAGTAGAAGATGTGGTTGCTGAAGATGTTGGCGCACATGCCGAGCGACGCCATCCGGCGATACTGCGCACTCTTCGTCAGCTGGCAGTGCTGGACGGTGTGGCGGTGATC
The DNA here is from genome assembly GCA_014238065.1 of Actinomycetota bacterium. Lineage (GTDB taxonomy): Bacteria > Actinomycetota > Acidimicrobiia > Acidimicrobiales > Poriferisodalaceae > JABABU01. The sequence goes on along the minus strand of JABABU010000008.1, from coordinate 57,156 downwards.
CCAACGCGGATGCCGTTCGAGCACCTCTTCTACGGCGTCGACATAAGCCTCTGTCGCCTGGTCTCCGTTGCAATGACAGTGAACAGTGAGTCCGGCCCGGTGATATGGATCGAGAATGTCGGCGATCTGGTCGGGCGCGGTGAGCCACAACCCGTTGTCCGAGCTGTCCCCGGGGACGGTGTAGTGATGCGGGTAGCTGATCCTTGCGGTGAAACCCTGGATCGACCCGTCGAGGATCAGCTTCACGATGCCGAAACGCAGCTTGTCCGAGCAGCCAGACCTCCACAGCTCTGCGGTCCTCGCCGCGAGCTCCGCCGGTGCCGCTGTTCCTCCCATGATGTTCGAGGCCGTGAGCATGACCCTCATGGGGAAGTCGTCGTCTTCGACGATTCCCCGCCAGAGGTCGACGAGCGGATCCTCGAACGTGCCCGTTCCGAGGTCCGCCACCATCGTGGTGCCCGTGTTGCGAGCTTCGTATCCGAAATTCCACAACGCCTCAGGCGCCATACGCGATGCGGCCATCTGTGCATAGGCCTTCGTCGCCAACGACATGGCTGCCGGTTCCTGCAGTTCGCCGTTCGGTGAACCGTCGGCTCCCTTGACCACGCCAGGCGTCATCGAGTCGGCGGTGATGTTCTCGGCTCGCATCAGAGCCGAGTTGACGGTGGCCAGGTGACCGCTCGCGTGGTGCACGAAGATGGGGCGCGTCGCCGACACCGTGTCGAGGTGCGATGCGTACATCCGCTCCCCGTCGAAGTAGAGCGGATCGAGACCCCACACGTGGAGGAGTTCGTCATCAGGTTGACCCTCGGCCGTCATCGCGGCTTCGAGCGCCTTGAGACGATCGATCACCTCGAAGATGTCCTTACATCCCTTCCAGATCACTCCTTCGGGATCTGCCCTGTCGAAGTAGCCGACATACGGGTTGAGCCAGCGGCCGCCGGTCGACGAGTGACAGTGGGTCTCGATGAAGCCTGGCGTCAACACCTTGTCAGCGAAACGATCGTCGATCTCGTGCTCGCCCCAAGCTGCGAGTTCATCCACGGATCCCACCCCCAGCACCCTGCCATCCCGAACCGCAACAGCGGACCCGGACGGGTTCGCGGGATTCATCGTGACGACACGCTTCGCCACGTAGATCGTGGTCTCAGCCATGAGTCCCCCATTCATCTCGGTGACCGGCCCCGCCAGGCCGGTGTCATCGATCTTCTCGTAACGGATCGACGTCGGCAAGCAGAGTTCGATGGAGGGTCCGCCGGTCTCTAGCTCCGCCCGAGAAGGTGTCTTCTGGCGAACTCGACGAAACGCTCACCCATGTCGAGTCGGTGTGCGAGCTTCTGTATTCCGTGTCCTTCGTCCGGATAGACGACGAACTCGACGAGGCCGCCGTTGCCACGAACGGTCTCCACGATCTGCTCCGACTCTTCTTGGGGCACCCGAACGTCACGATCACCCTGGATCACGAGCAACGGGCATGTGATCCGGTCAGCTTTGTGGATCGGAGAGATGGACCGAAGAAGCTCAGGGTCATCCCCGTACTCTCGGGCTCGATGCCTCCGCCGCCACGGGCCAGTGAACTCCATGAAGGTCTCGAAATTCGCGATGCCGTACAGGTCGACCGCCATTGCCCACCGTTCAGGCGCCTCAGTGATCGCGGCCAGGACCATGAAACCCCCGTACGACTGGCCGACCACCCCGATTCGGTTCTCGTCGATCCCTGCACTGTGAACCAACCAATCGGTACACGCGACGAGATCTCGGACCGAGTCCATCCGTTTCTCGCGGTCGTCGGCGTGCTCGTACTCCTTGCCGTAGCCCGTAGAACCTCTGACGTTCGGCACGAAAACGGCGACGCCTTCAGTCATCAGCAGCTGCGCAGCAGACTGGGCCCACAGAGAAGGTCGACTCTGGGCTTCCGGGCCACCATGCACTATCACGAGACAGGGTACGGACGGGCCTGAGTCAGCCGGCCGGAACAGATATCCAGGGATCTGACGTCCGTCGAAGGTCGGATAGCTGACGAGCTGTGGCTCTGCGAGAAGACTCGGATCGACAATGCCGGTCTCACTCGCGACCAGCTGATGAGCCTCCTCGCCGGCAGCTCCTTCACCGATGGGAGCAGACCAGACGTGCGAAGGATGGCGAGCACCCATCAAGCTGAAGAGGAGTGCATCGCCTGATCGCGTCCACACCGGCGCACCGATCACGCCAGTCGGTGTCGATGCCATCTCGACGGAGCCGCCGGGACGGCCTTCGTGATCGAGTCGGAGGGCCTCCACACGCGAGTATCCGTCCTCGTTCACGACGACAGCCAGCCGCGAGTTCTCATGGTCGAGCGAAAACGCCTCGATGTCCCAGTCGCGCTCGACGATCACCTCACGAGCCGACCCGTCGGCCTCGATCCGCTGGATCGCCATGAACTCACGATCCTCATCGCACAGAGCGATGACGCATCCCGAACCGTGGACGACCGCACTGGTCCATTGGGCCGGGCTCGTCGGATCAGCCTCGTGGGCGGTCAGGAGCAGCGCCGCGGGCCCCGACGGCGAGCCATCCTGGTTCAGCTGTACCGCGAAGAGGTCGTTGTCGCCGCCTACTTCGAGATTCGGAACCTCGGCGAGGAGCACCGACGAATCGGAGTTGAAACATCCGGCTCTCGGCATCGCGTCGATCGACCAGACGCAGTGCTCGACTCCCAACTCCACGTTCAGGACGTAGATGTCGAAGTGTTCCCGGGTGCGTCGATTCGACGCATACGACAAAAGCCGTCCGTCCGGCGACCATGCTCCGTGATTGAAGATGACGTCCGGCTCGGACATGAGGCTCTGAACGTCGCCGGAGTCGAGATCGAGAAGGTGAAGCCCGTACTGCTCGTCGCCGCCCACATCGGTGACGAACAAGAGCTGGTCGTGTCCTGGGCGCGGATCGATTGCGTACACGACACCTTCGGTGTCGGTCACCTGCTCCGGATCGCCGCCGGCACCGCTCACCACGAAGACCTGTGGGACCCCAGCGCGGTTCGACCTGAAGGCGACCTTCTCCTCGCCAACGGGCCGTGGATCGAGTGCTGTCTCCACCCCGACGAAGTCACTCACGCTCAGCACGACTCACTCTCCCCACTGCGGTGCACTGATTTTGACCCTAGATGACCTCTGCGGTCAGGCGCGGGTCCCAACCGAGATCCATCCGTCGAAACGTCAACGCCGCCTGCAGCCCGCTCCGAGCAACTGCCACACTCGGCCCAACTGCGGTCGGAGTCCGCGAGCATCACCTGCGCTGAAGATGCTCGCCAGGCGATACAGGATTTGAGCCTGCGGCCTCTCGCGCGTCATGCACACCCGGACTGTCCGTGGATGCCCGTGCACGTCTAGAAACACCAGTTCAGAGACTATTTCAACAAGATTGGTGCCCGCTCAAGTCTGTCGGCGTTGGCTCCCATCGATCGAGCCGTGCCCAGCAGCTCAAGTGCCGTTTCGGCGACACGACGCCGTGGTTCCTCGGCGGATCACCATTGTCGACCGAGTCTCTCACGCCCCCACCTCGTTGCCAGCGGTCGTCGAACGGGCCGAACGCACGGGTTCGGTTTCGCCGGCGACCACGTTGCATTCAGGATGAGACGACTCGCCTGACGGCGAGGATCGGTCCTCGCGACTCGCGACCACGCCGATGCCATCGTGTGGCACCAGAGACTCAGGTTCGGAAGGTGAACCAGGTGCCGGCATCCGCATCGACACTCGTGCCACCACCGATAGCACGAACCTGCCACTCGAAGGTGATGCGGCGATCGAGGCGCGAGGTCCGCGCGGAGGTGCCGTTGATGGTGGTCCACGTACCGTCACACTCGCCGTTGATGATCGCGTCGACACATACCTCATAGGACGCCGCGCCCGACGAGGCGCTCCACCTCAGGGTGGGGCGCCGACCAGTCTTCGAGCCATCGGCTGGTGACAGCTTCACGAAGTCGCCCGGACCGGCAGGAGCGATGGTGCTCGACGTCGTCGTGGTCGTTGCCGCCGAAGTGGTGGTCGCCATGGTCGTGGTCGTGGTCGTGGTCGTGCTGCCACCACTTGCAGCAGCGACCGCTGCAGCGGCATTCGCGATGCCGGACCCGCAACTGGCAGTGGTACACGAAGACCCTGCCGGAAATGGTGTGGCACTTGCCTGCAGCATCGCGGACACCTGGTCCGGCCTGAGCGAGTCGTCCACCGACAACATCAGTGACACGATTCCTGCGACGTGCGGCGCCGCCATGCTCGTGCCCTGATAGGTGGCATAAGAATCTTGCCCCGGTAGCGGAGAGGTCGCACCCGAATTTACCGTCGACAAGATCGTGTCTCCGTCGTCGGCGATCCGATCGCCACCAGGTGCAGCGATCTCGACCGCCGAGCCGTAGTTGCTGTAGTACGAACGATCACCGGCCTGTCCGGTCGCCGCCACCGTGACGACTCCGTCGCAACTCGCCGGCGAGTAGTTCGCGGCGTTGGCGTCACTGTTGCCGGCCGCCACGACCACCACCACACCCTGCCCGCGAACATCGCTGATCGTGTCCTGATATGTGGAGCTGCACGACCCGGACCCACCGAGCGACAGGTTCAACACGTGGGCGTGATCGACCAGTGTCGCGACACCAGGAACCGCCAGACCTGCGGCCCACCGCATGCCGTCCACGATGTCACTGGTGTACCCACCACACTTCCCGAGCACTCGAACCGGAATGATTTGTGACACTGCGTTGATGCCTGCGATACCGGTGCTGTCGTGAGCGGCGCCGATGGTCCCGGCGACGTGGGTGCCGTGCCAACTGCTGTCACCAACGGGGCAGCGCTTGAAGAACCCGCGGCGCGATTCCGACTTGGTGATCCAATCGCCGGGATCGCTGGCGTCGGCATCGCGACCATCACCGTCATTCGCGATGCGTGAGTCGCTGATGAAGTCGTAGCCGGCGGCCACCCTCCCGGTCAGGTCGACGTGGGTGACGATCCCTGTGTCGACGACAGCGATCCGAATCGAGCTGCTACCCGTGGTCGTCATCCAGGCACCCTCAGCATCGATGCCAATCGGGCCCGTCAATGGCGAGGTGAGGTCCCACTGCTGACCGTAGAGCTGGTCGGACGGTGGCGTGGCGATGGAGCGCATGATCTGGTCGGCTTCAACAGCAGCGACCCCTGGCATCGCGCCGATCGCCACCATGACTCCCCGGAGCATCCGACCCGACTGTGGAGTCGAGAGCTTGATGATGGCGCCGCGCTGCCCGAAGTCACGGATCCGAGTCGCTCCGGCACCGGCCGCAGCTTCGAGTGCCTGCCTCGGCAGGTCGCGCGTCGATCCGTCGAAGGTGACGATGATCTGGTCGGTGACGGATCCGTCGGCAGGCGGGGGTCCGACCACGGCGGAGGGCGACGCACTCGCAACAGTGCCGAAGGTGACGGTGGACGCGAGCAACACGACGGTGCTGATGATGACCAACGGATTTCTACGCTTCATCGGCAGAGACCTCCACGTCTGTGCGCCACTGTAGCCGCCCTCAAGATCGTGGGATGTGCCTTTGGTTCGACCCTACGACGCAAAGCGGGACACGTGAAATGCGGTGATGTCCGACGACGGAACCTGGCCGAGCATCTGCTGGGCGACGAGGTGACCGCTATAGGGGCCGAGGGTGAGGCCGGTCGGTCCGTGGCCCGTAGCGAGGTGGACGCCGGATACGCCACCGACATCGCCGAGAACTGGCATCGAATCGGCAGCAACGGGTCGCAGCCCGACTCGCACTTCGCGGATATGGCCCTGCTTCAGGCCTGGCGCCACCCGGAGCGCTTCTCCGAGTACCTCATGGACGCCAGCGACCGTGGTCCCCGTGGCGAAACCCGAACCGGTCTCCCGCGAAGCCCCGACAACGATGCGACTGTCGGGCCACGGCACCATGTACTGCGAACCGAGCGCGCTGATGATCGGCCAGGTGGACGTATCGGTTCCAGGGAGGTCGACGTGGATAATCTGACCGCGCTGCGGCTCGATCGGAATGTCGACGCCGATCTGGTCCCCGAATGTGGATGACCACGCGCCACCGGCGATGGCTGTTGCGCCGGCGTGAACCGGTTCACCAGCACAGCGGACCCCCGTGACCTTGCCCCTGCCGAGGATGAGTTCGTCCACGCTGCCGTCGATGACAGTCAGCCCGCGATGCTCAGCCGCCCGCCGCAGGGCTCTGTTCAGGAGCCGGCCATCAACTCGACACGCGTTCGCATTCCAGATGGCTCCGGCGATGTCGCCAAGGGGAGGCATCAGCTCGCCCGCTTCGACGGGGGACATGGTGTGGAGTTCGTCTGGCGTTGGTTGGCTCCGCTGATCCCGACGATCGATGATGTGCTGCTGCGTCGCCTCGAATGCGGCGACGTCATCGTCTGCCATGGCCACAACGAGTGCCCCACAACGCGAATAGCCGACGTCGTCGGCTTGGTCGGCGAGAAGGTTGTCCATGAGGGTCGGGTAGTAGTCGACCGCGTCGACCGCCAGGTCGAACCAGATGTCAGGGTCGCGCGTGTTCGTCTCCGGTGAGAGGATCCCGGCGCCGGCGTCTGTTGCCCTACCGGCGTCGGCGCGATCGATGAGCACCGTTTCAACTCCAGCCCGGACAAGGTGGTACGCCGTCGACATCCCGACGATTCCACCACCGACGACGATTGCATCGGCGCTCGTTGGCATCAGCGCCAGACCTGGGTGGCGACTCGGAGGAAGTTTTCGCCGAGAATGGCTCGGACGCTCTGCTCGTCATAGCCGCGGTCGAGTAGTTCCTGGGTGAGTCGTGGCAACGATTCAGGAGGGAGAAATCCGAGGTCGACGCCTGGCGGGTAGACGTCCTCTGGCCAGTATCGACTGTCTTCTTCGTAGGTGGGGCTTTGTTCGCGGTCGAGCACGCTGTCCATGCCGAAGCCAACGTGGTCGACTCCGACTCGATCAACCATGTAGTCGATGTGGTCGACCAGGCGTTTCGTGGTGCCTTCGCCGCCGAGGAAACCGCCGACCCCCGTGACGCCGATGACTCCCCCGGTTGCCGCGCATGCGTCGATCTGGTCGTCGGTGATGTTTCGCTCGTGGTCGCACAGGGTACGTGCGTTCGAATGCGAGAAGATCACCGGCGATTCGGAGAGCTCCATTGCTTCCATCGTCGTTCTGTGGCCGGTGTGGGAACAATCGATCACCATGCCGACCCTGTTCATCTCCCGAATGACATCTCGACCGAACGCGGTGAGGCCGGTGTCATGCTCGTGGCAACCGCCACCCGCCAGGTTGTTGCGGTTGTAGGCGAACAGCATGTGACGCACCCCGAGCCGGTAACAGACGTCCACCATTCCGACATCGCCGTTCAACGCATTCATCCCTTCCACATCAAAGCTGACCGCCAACAGGCCCTCACGCTTGGCCCGATGGACATCGTCAACAGTTTCGACCTGGATGTACTGGTCGGAGTGCTCGCGGATCCAGCGGCGGTAGCCGGAGAACGCCTCGACGCCGATGGTCCATCGCTGAGCGTCGAACACTGCGTTGATCGACAGGTAGTTGCAGCCGGCCGCCAACCACCGTTCGAGCTCTCCGAGATCATCAGCCCGGTCGTACGCCCATCCGCCATGCTCGTCCCACACGAGAGCGTCGCGGTGAAGCTCCGCGGCTCGATCAGAGATCCCCCATGGGTGTTCGGTCAGAGTCGGAGCCATGCTTGCCTTCGGTGGTCGCTGGCCCGATCGTATCGCCGCCTCCTGAACTGTCTTGGCCCATGTCATCCGCGTCTGTGAACATCGGCTGATGAACGAGACGCATCAGATCATCAGGTCGCACCGATCGATTCGTGCCTTTGTCGACGAACCTCTCGCTGACGAGACCGTCGAAGCGATCGTTGCGTGCGCGACGGCGGCCGCGACGTCGAGCAACGTGCAGGCGACGACGGTGATCCGAGTCCGATCAGCCGAGACCAGAGCAACCATCGCCGAAGTGGCAGGCGGACAGACGCAGATCATGACCGCCGGCGCGTTTCTGGTGTGGTGCGCCGACATGCGCAGAGCCTCGGTCGCGAGCGAGCTGGCCGGGATCGAGGCGGCCAGCGGCATGACCGAGCACTTCATCATCGCCACAGTCGATGTCGCGCTCGCAGGCCAGAACGCCGTCATCGCCGCAGAGTCGCTCGGTCTCGGCATCTGCTACATCGGCGCGGTCAGGAACGACCCGCAGACCGTCTCGGACCTTCTCGAGCTCCCCGACAACGTGTATCCCGTGTTCGGAATGTGCATCGGGGTCCCTGACCAGGATCCTGAGGTCAAGCCACGACTTTCTCAGCATGTCGTCCTTCGCGAGGAGATCTACGGTGAGGACGATGTCGCGGGGATCGAGGAGTACGACGAAGCAATGGCTGCGTACTACGCATCACGGTCCGGTGGATCCAGGCAGGCCACGTGGTCGAGTGAGATGGCGGGCTTGCTCGGCAGAGAAGGCCGCCCGCACATGCGACAGTTCCTCGCCGACCGCGGCTTCACCATGCGCTGACACTCCTGGGTTGACCTCACACTTCGGTGTGAGATTCTTACAACGGGTGGAGTTACGGCTCGACGCTGAACGGAGGCAACGATGATCCCGAAGGTAGGTCCCGATACCACCGCTGATGAGGTAGTGGGTCACCTTCAGGATGCCGGCTGCGTCATCGTCGAGTCACTGGCGTCGGATGAAGTCATGGATCGCATCGGCGCCGAGTTAGAGCCGGCGCTCGCCGAGACCGGCACGAACAACACGAAGTTCTCCGGGCTTCGCACGAAGCGGTTCAACGGTGTGTTGTCGCGGGTGCCGGCGAGCCACGAGCTCGCTCTCCAACCACTGGTGCTCGAAGTTGCCGGCCAGATGCTGTTGCCGTACTGCACGAACTTCCAGCTGAACTACGAGGGCATCATGCACCTGATGCCTGGTGAGTCGGCCCAGAAGCTTCACCGAGACAGCTTCATCTACCCGATTCGCCAACCGGCGCCGGCGAACACGATCGCCACGATGTGGGCGGCTTCGGACTTCACAGCCGAGAACGGCGGCACGCTGATCGTCCCCGGCAGCCACCGCTGGGACCACGATCACCATCCGGCACCTGGCCAGGCGATCTCGACGGAGATGCCGCGAGGGTCAGTGGTGATCTACCAGTCCGGCATCTTCCACGGAGCTGGGCCCAACGTCTCCGACGCACCCCGCTCTGGCATCGCGTTGCACTACAACTTCGCCTGGCTACGCCAAGAGCTGAACATGTATCTGATGTATCCGCCCGATGTCGCCCGAACGTTCTCGCCAAAGCTCCAACGGCTCATCGGATACGACTTTGCCGGCCCGTACCTTGGTTTCATCGATGGGGGGAGCCCACAGCAGCTCCTGGACGATCGTCGAACATCAGAGACGCGCGAGCGCACGACGCCACAACTCGACGAGGCCTACGAGGCGCTCGAACCCATCCGCTTCGGGCCCTGACCGGACACTGTTGGATCGCCGCTACGGGGCTACCGTGACGACATGATTCGCTGGAGTGAAGAGATCACCGAACTGCACGAGTTCTTCGAGGACCTGTTCAACGGCGTGGTGACGTCGCTCGACCGCGTCGAGGTGGCGCTGGCCCCTGACTTCACGATCGTTGGGCCAGACGGCGGTGAGTCCGACAGGGCCGCCACGATTGCGATGCTCGCCGCAGCGCGGAATTCGCGCCAACTGGACATGTCGACCACGACCCATCGGTTGCTGCATCGTTCCGAGGAGATGATCGTCGCGAGCTACATCGAGCACCATCACGTGGCCGAAGGCGACACGCGGCGCCTGAGCACGGCCCTGTTCGTGCCAGATTCCGACGCACCGAATGGGGTCTGCTGGCTCCGCGTTCACGAGACCTGGGTCGACTTCTGATTGACCGGTCCAGTGTCCAGATCTGTCTATGAACCCGCGGCAGTCCGACGATGGGTCTTCGTTCGCCGACGCTGTCTCACGATTGTCCTATTGTCAACAATTTCCGAAAGTCCCCCCGGGCCCACCACTACGACATCCGTACCCGACCAGGATGAGGATGGCGTACTGGACGGCGTGGACAACTGTCCGTTTCGACCGAACGGGAAACAGTTCGATGCCAACGGTGCTGGAGTCAGCGACCCATGCGATGCGAAGTTGCCGCGCCTGGCTCTCCGACCAGCACCATTCAGCACATAGTGTCGTTGTGGGCGATACAGGAATTGAACCTGTGACCTCTTGCGTGTCATGCAAGCGCGCTAACCAACTGCGCCAATCGCCCGTGCGGGAGTGGACACGGTAGCAGCAGAACCTCCGGGTGACACCTGGCGACAAGTCGTCGAGCTCGACAGATCGCGATGCCGAGAGAATGCACATCGGCCCGAATTGTGAGTCAGTGCCGAAGCTCTCGACTCCGTACCGGAAAGTCGCTGCGCCGGCACAGAAACCCAAAGGACACTCGCCGTTGATCACCGCCCCGAAGGTGAGGACGAACTTCGTCGGCGAGGGCAGGTTGTTCGACGACGAACTTCTCGAACACGAGCGCACGCTGATCGACAGGAACGCTGTCGATCACACTCTCGCAAACCCGGCAGGACCCACGGCACTGGGGAAACAAAAAACGCTGATCTCAGAGGCGCCGACCGGAATCGAACCGGTGTACACGGCTTTGCAGGCCGCTGCCTAACCACTCGGCCACGACGCCAGACGTGTTGCAGTTAGATCGGCCATGGTAGCGACTGAAGTAAGAGACCCATGTCGATTCAGCAGCGAGTGACCAACAACAATGATTTCACGAAAAGTGGTCATTGACTATTGACAACCACTCTCAGTGGTTTTACTTTGTCGATCACGCACCTGGAATGAACCCGACCGGATCAATCGAAGTCGGCTGGGTGTCATGACTCCGCCGTGGCGAGATGTGTCCCTCCAAGACATCTCGCCACGGCGGAACGGGTTTTCCGGCGATTTGACGATGCCGATGGCAGCGCCGAAGCTGCCGTGATGAGCGACGAAGCTGCCGGCGACGAAGACGTGCCGACTCCACTCGAATCACTGGGCAGCATGGCGGCGCTCGAAGTCGAGACGGCGAAAGACCAGCGGCACATCGAGATCTACACCAGCAAGGGCCTTCTCTCGATGTTCCGCCACGGACCGATCGACGCCGAGAACGTTGTGCTCATGGTCGGCGGAGCGATGGGCGGCGTGCTCGGACCAGCAGAGGGCCTCTATTTCGACCTTGCCGAAACCGTGGCGGCACTCGGCATCGGAACCATCCGCATCGGCTACCGCAAACCAAACGACCTCCCTCGCTGTTTGCACGACACGGCAGCAGCAGCTGACCTTGCAACCCGATCAGGCACTCGCCGCTTCATCACCATCGGCCACAGTTTCGGCGGAGCTGTTGCGGTCCAGGCAGGAGTCGCATTTCGCGATCACTGCGCCGGCGTGGTGACACTCGCCACTCAATCCGCAGGATGCGAAACAGCTGACGCTCTGGGCACGACTCCGCTGCTGCTGATACATGGTGACAGCGACGAGATCCTTCCCATGATGGCGAGTCAGATGGTGCAGATGATCGCGGGCACAGGCGAACTCGTCATTCTTCCAAACGCGGGTCATCTACTCACAGAAGCAGCAGCCGAACTCCGTCAGCGTCTGATCACATGGATCCCTGAGCACTTCGAACGTCACGCGACAGCCGGCCTGCCCGGGCCGGCTCCTGGCGGATGAACCTGCCTCCACTTCCAGGGACCGTCGAAGATATCAGCGTCGAGTGGCTCGCTGCGGCGTTGTCTGATGGCGGACTCAACGATGGGCTTGGGGCTGTCGACGTTCACTCCGTCCAAATCGAACCCTTCGGCGAGGGCGCTGCGTTCCTCGGCAGCCTGGCCAGACTCACGGTCGACTACGGCGCGGAGACACATGGACCTCGAAGTCTCATCGCCAAACTGCCGACGACCGAAGAGGGAGCGCGCCAGGTCGGATCGTTCCTCCGCGTCTGGTTTCGAGAGGCGATGTTCTACGCTCACCTCGCTTCGCAACTCCCCGATACGGTTACCGTCCCGCGCTGCTTCTTCAACGCGGTCGACGAGGACGCTGGCCACACCGTGCTGCTCTTGTCCGATGAGGCCCCTTCCCAGTCGGGCGACCAGGTGCTCGGAGCAACCCGCGAGCAGGCTGTCCTAGCCGTCGAGGCGCTCGCTGCGTTCCAGTCGACCTGGTGGGGGGTTCCACGCACGCCGACCCTCGCATGGGTCCCCGGCATCGATGCGCCAGCAATTCCAGGTGGACTTCAAACAACAGTCACCTCCTCACTCGATGCATTCGAAATGCGCTACGCGGACATGCTGCCTTCGGAGTCGGTGGCGATCAACCGTCGGTTCGCCCACCGGCTCAGCGACTGGTTGTCTCACATCGCGACACACCCACTCACGATTGCCCATGCCGACTATCGGCTCGACAACATGCTGTTTCACCCCTCCGGGGGCGTCACGATCATCGACTGGCAGACGGCGATGTACACCGGAGGCGTCACCGACCTCGCGTTCTTGCTGGGATCGAGCCTCGAGACGGCGATGCGGCGACAATTCGAGGGTGAGCTTCTCGGACTCTACCGAGACGAGTTGATGCGAAATGGCGTCGATCCTCGACTTCTCGACAACGTCGAGACCGACTACCGGAGTTCGATGCTGTGGTGGATGGCGATGATCGGTAACAACCTGTCAGCCGTCACTACGGAGGATTCGCGGAGCCGCGACCTCTTCAGGGCGATGCTCACGCGTCTCCACACTGCTGCCCTCGACCTCGAAGCGGCCTCGATCAACTTCTGACCACAATGCGTATCGAACGTCTCGGGGCCCTGTTCGCGCCGACTTCAGGACCGAACGAACCACTTCCGACGAGATCGGCGGACACGCCTGCGGTCGGGCCTGCCCGCGATGTAGGCAGAGACGGCGTAGGTCGAGCTACAGATCCCCCGGCGCCATGTAGAACCAAATCGGCTGCTTCACGCCCGCTGCTTGCATCGACGACCGTGCAGCGAGAATGGTTCTGCCTGCCTGGGTCTGCTCATGGAACCAACGAGTGCCCGCCCACGCGGTCGGCGCATGATCGCTGAGCCCGAGAGCTGCGGTTTCGTAGTAGCCACGAATGTCTTGACAGACACGAGCGGGGATACCAGGAATGCCGGCTTCCTTCCAAGGAGTGCCGTCGGCGACCCGCGTGAACGCCTCCACGGCACCAGGGATGTCGGCAGCTGCAACCACACGACCAGCGCCGGTGCGGTTTCCGAACTTCTCGATGGCACGGTCGTACGCGGGCCGAAGGCCGACTGCCTCATCGACCGCAGGATGTGCGTCTGGGTCGAATCGCGGCGGCAACGTGCACGCAACCACGTCTGTGCCGTCATCGAAAATCGCCTCCGCGAACTCCTCGAACACAGGGCCGTCAGCTTCGAGCAAACTGAACGCGTGAGCCAACACGCTGTGCTGGAACGCTGGGTCGCCGGGCTTCCCCAGGGGCCTGCCAAGGGGAAAGTCGCACCACAGACCGCGAGGCGGTGCAGTGTTCTCGATCTGCTTGCGCTGCGATCCGAGCGCGATCGTGGCGAGGCCTTCCGCCTCGAAGACGTGGGCGAGCGTACTCACGGTACGCGTGCACAACGGTCAAACAGGAGTGAGCAGAACGACATCGACGCCCTGCTCCTTCAACCACTTCCCACCGGCAGGGCCACTGTCCATGCGGACCGCGCTGAGATCGAACTGGTTGCCGGCATAGGCGAGGTGATGGTCAGCGACAGCGCCGATGACGCCGTCGGCAGCGAGTTCGTCGAGGCGATCGACCGGGAAGACGGTGTTGATGTCGTATGCAAATCCGGTCGCATCGAAGTTCGGACTCCAGTGCCCGGTGACGTAGTCGCGACGGCTGCCGTCGAGCACACGGTAGGCCGTGTCGTTCGGAGCGAAGTCTTCCTGATCGGGGTGATGCAGTGACGCCGTGGTCACGAGCGCAACAGTGCACTCGTTCAGCGGCTTGGGGACGGTGAACGCAGGGTTCTCGAACACCGGAGTGTCGATATCCGCGCTCATCGCCTTCACGTCGTGGTCAGCCATCAGGTCTCCTCTCGACGGCGAACCCGACCATACGCGAAGCTCTCTCGCCATGACGAATGACGCCATCCTCGACCATGTCATCGCCACCGGTGAACCGTATGAACTCATCGACTGCGACCCTGATCTCGCCGACACCGCACAGTTCTGCGAGGCCTACGGATACCGAATGGACGAGTCGGCCAACGCAATCATCGTCATCGGCAAAGCCGACCCAAAGCTCTACGCCGCCTGCCTGGTCCTTGCCACAACCCGACTCGACGTGAACGGAGCCGTTCGTAGGCGTCTCGGAACCCGCAAGGCATCGTTCGCTCCGGCCGAGGACACCATGGAACTCACCGGCATGACCATCGGTGGCGTCACCCCGTTTGGTCTTCCACCTGCCCTGCCACTCTGGATCGACGCCAGAATCATGGAGCTGGAACGAGTCATCGTCGGCGGCGGTTCCCGTGACAGAAAGCTCTACGTGGCTCCCACTGCGCTCACCAAACTCGTAGGCGCTGCGGTCGTGGAGAACCTCGCCAGGGTTCCCTCGCCCCAGTGAGCAACCATTCGCCAGGAGCTATTGGCAGGCCTCACACTCGTCGGGATTCTCAAGGCCACAGGCGAGAGGCGCATCGTCTTCGATGGTGTCTCCCCAGTCGAGATCGGCCTCGCCGAAATCATTGAGATTGGTGGTGGCGTCGGTCGTATGAGTCATGAGTGTCGAGTGTGGCGCGCCATCGACCGGGTTACAACGATGTGATTCAAGCCGGCCCGTGACCAGCAGCGACGCGACCGCTCAACCTCCCGCGGAGGTAGTCGTTGTCGTGACGGCTGCCGTTGTCGTTGTGGTCTCCGCCACTGTCGTTGTCGTGACGGCTGCCGTTGTCGTTGTGGTCTCCGCCACTGTGGTCGTCGTCGACTCCGCGACAGTTGTGGTCGAGTCTGGCGTCGAAGTTGTGGTGGTGCTCGAAGCATCTGGATCGGTCGTTGTCGTCGAGTCGTCCGGCGTCGTCGTTGCGTCCGGGTCCGTGGTCGTCGTCGCTTCGGGATCAGTGGTCGACGTCGTCGTGGAAGCGGCTGCTGTGACGGTGGAAGCCTGTTGAGCACGGGTCGTGGTCGGTGCCGGGCGGGTGGTCGGAATTGGGGCGAAGGTCTCGCTCGCCCTTTCAGAGGTGTCATCGGTCGATGACGTCGCTGCGACCGAAGTACTTGGCCCCACCGCCGGGATGACAGTCGAACTCGACTCGGTCGCAAGGTTGTCGATGGGATCTTCTGTCGGGCCGGTGGCGACCGCGGCAACGAACAGTCCAAAGACGATGACGAGCGCAGCAACTGCTCCCAGCACCCTCCGACGCGCTGGAGGTGGCGCACTGTTGGCGAAGATGCCCTCGTTCCTCGGGATCACGCGAATCCGACCTCGAGGCGTGGTCGAGATGGCAATACTCGGTTCGACGAGAACACCTGCTGTGGTGTCCAGGCGAGGGCCGGCGACGGTCCTCAGCGACGAAGCGAGCTGGCCTGCGCTGCAGCGAAGTGACGGATCGAGCACCAGCGCCGCGCCCAGAATCGGGCGAAGACCATACGGCGCCGACGAGTAGTCGGCTTCATCGCCCCTGAGCGCGGCCGCGACGAGTTCGGCCCCGGGTGCCCCGCCAAACCCGAACGGGGACGATCGACACACCGTGTCCATCAGCACCGAAGCGAGCGCCCACACGTCCGAGCCGGCACCGCGGTCACGACCCGCTAGCACTTCAGGAGCGCCATGAACTGGGCTCACGCTGAGTGCGGCCGAATGTCGTCCGGCCGAGAAATACTGGGCGATACCGAATCCGGAGAGACGAGGTTCGCCGTCCGCGGTCAGCAGGACATTACTGGGTGTGATGTCGCCATGGACCATGCCGCGTTGATGCAACCGCTCGACCGCACCGCACACCTCGGCCAGAATCGAAGCAGCAACATCGGGATCCAGGGTGCCGGTCGAGGTGATGGCCGCCAGCGACCCTCCATCGACGTAGTCGACGACGAGATACGGGTTGCCGCTCGGCAAGACGCCGATCGCGAGGATCGTGACGAGCAACGGGTCGTCTGTTGCATCGGCCAGGGCCGCGAAATCGTGCTTGAACGTCGCTGCTTCTTCGTCGTCGAGAACTATCTGATCGAGCACGTTGACGGCAACTTCGCGCCGAGACGCGACGTGTTGGCAGCGGTAAACGACCCCGGTTCCGCCGCGTCCGATCTCTTTCATGCCTGCCAGGCCCGGGATCCCGAGCTCATTTGCCATCGGCAATTTCTAGTCGACCGCTGTGGAGACGAAAAGGAAACCGGCTGACACTCGTCGCTTAGGGTCGATGACATGAAGGAAACCCTGATCGAAGGACTCGAAGGCAGCGCCAGCCACATGGTCACCGCCGAGATGTCGCCACCTCACCTCCCAATGGTCGTCTTGTCGACGCCCGACATGATTCGGCTCATCGAGGCCACATGTCTCACAGGAATCTCCGAACACCTAGATGAGGCGGAGACGACCGTTGGCACACACGTATGCGTGAGTCACGCCGCAGCCGCCGGTGACGGTGAGGTCGTCAACATCAGCTACCGCTTGAAAGAGATCGACCGTCGACGGCTGACCTTCGAGACCCGAGTGACATGCGACGACCGGGTCCTGTCTGAGGGAACTCATCAACGCGCTGTGATCGATACCTCTCGGTTCGCCTGATGGCCGTCCCGACCTCGATGGCTGGCTCGAAACTCGAACCTGTCGTACATGAAATCGACGAGCGCTGGACCATGGCCTACGCCGCGGCCCTCGAAGATGGAAGCGACGCCTACATGGACACCACCCGCCAGGGCGGGGTCGTCGCTCACCCTATGTTCGCGGTGTGCGTCGAGTGGCCCGCCATCGTCAACTCGCGTTCATTGTCGATCGAAGCCGGCGTCACCCCCGACGAGATGCAACGCTCCGTGCACGCGTGGCATGACACGATCGTCCACCGGTTGGCGAAACCTGGTGACGTTCTGTCGACCGAACTGGAGATCGTCGGCGTCGAATCGATCGAACCAGGGGCCCTCACAACAACCAGACTCGTGACCACCGGCGCGAACGGCGACCTGATCGCGACGACCACGCAAGGCGGCATCACTCTCGGAGTACCCACCCGCGGCCACGATCAACGAGATCGGGCCGACAACAACGATCTCCATTTTCTACCGACCGGTGAACCAGACAATGTCGAAGTGGCAATTCCCGGTGGCATGGCGCACACCTACACCGAATGCGCCAGGATCTGGAATCCGATCCACACCGACAAGGCGGTTGCCTTGCGATCGGGCCTTCCCGACATCATCCTTCACGGCACAGCGACGATGGCGCTCGGTGTCACCCAGGTCGTGACACACAGATCCGACGGAGAGCCAGCAGCGGTGCGCCGAATCCTCGGCCGTTTCGGAGCGATGGTACTCCTGCCCTCCACGATCACCGTCCGAGTCTGGCCGATCGCCACCGACGGCCAGGGCCGCCGCTTGGTGCCATTCGAGGTGCTCAACGAAGAAGGTCAGGCCGCTGTTTCACGCGGGATCGTCGAACTCGGGCCCTGACCGACGGTCGATTTCCCAGGCTCACGCCCCCGAATTCGTCACTCTCCGCGGTACCGCAACTCGCCTAAGTACAGAACTAATTCAGAAACGAAAAAGGCGGCAAGACGGATTGCGAATCGACAGAACTGATCCCTAATATCGACCGTTGATACCCCCGGTCGCCCACCTCGCCACCCGGGGGTATCACCTTGTTCAATGACGGATGAGACATCGCTTCAGCGACGAATGAAGCTCCAAAAGACGGCCCACGCACCCGCTGTCACCAGCACGAGAGCCGTCCCGCTGAATCCGAAGATCAAGGCGATCATTACGCTCAGCAAAAGCAACAGAACTGCGCGCCCCTTGACGCCCCCGTAGAGCCACTCCCAGGTTCGGATCAGTTCCTTCTTACGGATGGGCATCAGATCCAGCCACCCCGCTTCTCCGGCTCGAACTTCTCAGCCTTGAACTGAGTCCGGCACTGAGCGCCCGCCTCAACTCGCTTCGATCGCCGATCAGTCCCGACACCGCCACGTCGATCAAGAGCGATGATCCACCTGAACATGCGCTGAGGTCCTCCCATCACACGACCGTAGGGCAACAGCCCCCGCTGCGCTCGGCTGCGAGAGGTAGGAGGTACATCCAAGCTCCGACAGAAAGACGATCCGACACTTCCACGTTGGGCCAAGCGCGTGGGTGAGGCCTACGGTGGCTACTCGAACATGATTCGGAGGCCAATCCATGAAGCTGCTCTTCTTCGACGATTTCACTCTCGGCGTGGTCAAGGGCGAAAACGTCGTTGACATCACGATCGCGGTCGCGTCGATCCCACACACGCACCCACAGGATCTGATTGCGGGTGTGATCTCCGGTTTCAGCCGCTTGCGTAGTGACATCGAAAGCGTCGTTGCCGACTCCGTGGGAGTGCCACTCTCCACCGTTCGCATCCGTCCGCCACTCCCCCGACCTGGCACCATCGATTGCATGGCCGTCAACTACATGGAAGACGGCACCCGAGACGCTCCCGCGCCGATCCAGGCATTCCAGAAGTCACCGAGCTCCATCATCGGAAATGGCGACACGATGGTGCTGCCGGACGATCCCTCAACTGTGTACGAAGGCGAGGCTGAACTCGCGGTCGTCATCGGGAAGAGGGCAACGAACGTCTCTGAGGCCGACGCCCTCGACCACATCTTCGGATACACCAATTTCATCGACGGATCAGCACGTGGGCTCGGCGGATTCAGCGTCTTTCACGCCATGAAATCGCGCGACACGTTTGCGCCGATCGGCCCCTACATCGTCACCGCCGACGAGGTCGCGAACCCGCAGAACTTACAAGTTACGCTCGCCAACAACGGCGATGTGATGCAGAACTTCAACACCGACGACATGGCCCACAACATCGCAAAGTGCATTGCGTACCTGTCAGCTATTCACACTCTGGAGCCAGGCGACATCGTTGCAACCGGCACCAACCACCGTGGTCTGCATCCATTCCAGGACGGCGACGCCATCACCCTTGAATGCGAAGGGCTCGGGGTCTTGAACATCGCGATCAGCGACATTCTGGGTCGAACATGGGAACGCCAGACGCGTCTCGAGCGAGCCGATGCTGGCCTCGAGGGCACGCCACCTCAGCTCACCGGGAAGTACACCTGAGACCGCACTCGCTGCAACCCAAGATGGCGCATCGATCTACGATGCGTTCATGACATGGCACTTCGCTGACCTGTTCGAAACCATCGCCGCGGCCTCGCCGGACCGGATCGCCATCATCCAGGGCGATCGCCATATCGCATGGCGCGAGTTCGACCGACGCGCCGACGCCGTAGCCGCCGACCTGCTTTCTGCCGGCGTCTCGCATCAAGGCAAGGTCATGACATACCTCTACAACTCGCCGGAGTTCCTCGAGACCTACTACGCCGCAATCAAGAACTCGATGGTTCCGGTGAACGTCAACTACCGATACGGCCCCGACGAGATCGCGTACCTGTTCAAGAACGCGGACGCCGAGGCGGCAGTGTTCGATGTGCAGTTCGCCGACATTCTCGACGCGGTCCGACACGAGCTTCCGCTGATGAACCGTTGGCTCGCGGTCGGCGATCGGTCGCAGCTCCCCGACTGGGCGACGCACTATGAAGACGTCGCCACAAGCGATGCGAAACCTCGCACCACATGGACCCGTGACCCTGAAGATCTGCTGATGGTCTACACCGGCGGCACCACCGGAATGCCAAAGGGCGTGATGTGGACCCAAAGCGAACTCTTCCGGTCGATGGGGCTTGGAGGAAATGCACTTCTCGGCATCGAAGCGGTCGATTCGATGGAAACCCTGTCAGCACGCGCGACCGATCCCGCCGCACCAAACCCGGTCGCGCTGATGGCATGCCCACTGATGCACGCCACCGCGCTCGGCAACACATTCCAGTTGCTCCCGTGCGGCGCCACCATCGTGTTGCTCGAAGGAAAGAGTTTCGACCCAGCCGAGTTGTGGGACGCTGTGGAGAGAAACAACGTGAACTGGGTGACAATGGTCGGCGACGCGTTCGGCCGGCCGCTGCTCGCCGAGCTGGAAGCGTCTCCGAACACCAGGAATCTCGACTCTGTCGGCATCGTCTACTCAGCAGGAGTCATGTGGTCACAGGAGGTGAAGAACGGCCTCCTCGATCATCTACGCGTCGATGCCACTCTCGTTGACGCCCTCGGATCGACAGAAGCGCCCGGTCTCGGAGTCTCGGTGTCGACCAAGGACGGCACGGCTGCGACCGCAAAGTTCACCATCGGCGAGAACGCGCAGGTCATCACCGAGGACAATCGCTTCGTGGAGCCAGGCTCTGGCGAGCGCGGACAGGTCGGCTTCGGTGGGCCAATGCCACTCGGGTACTACAAAGACCCCGAGAAGACGGAGGCAACATTCCGAGTTGTCGGGGGCCGCCGATGGTCGATCCCTGGCGACTTCGCCACCGTCGAAACCGACGGGACGCTTACTCTGCTCGGTCGCGGTTCGGTGTGTATCAACACCGGTGGTGAGAAGGTCTTCCCGGAAGAAGTCGAAGAGATCTTGAAGCTCTCTGGCGCCGTCCGCGACGCGGTGTGCGTTGGCATCCCAGACGAACGCTTCGGCGAGAGGATCTGTGCAGTGGTCGAACCCGACCCGGCTGGACCTGAGCCCAAACTCGAAGAGCTTGCCGAAATGACCGGCGCTCGCCTGGCTCGATACAAGATTCCCCGCGAGATGGTGATCGTCGACACGATCGGCAGGTCGCCATCGGGCAAGGTCGATTACAAGGGACTCAAGGCGCTGGCCATCAGCGAGCTCCAAACCTGACTTCAGACCAGATCAGAGTGGTGCTTCGCCATGATGTCCGGGTAGCTCCTGTGAAAATAGTTCCAGAGCTGTTGCCCATAGGTTGCGGCCGGCCTCACGCTGGCCATGTCGCCCACACCTGCATTGGTCTCGTCGAGCCTGGCCATGAATCCGGCGCCGGCGTGGTGACGGCTCGCGGCGACTGCTCGGGCGAACCTGTCGTCGAGATCGAGCGGAGTGAGCGCGGCATCGAGCGATGGGCCATGGAAGTATCCGGCCGAGTAGCGCTCGGTTCTCGTCACGACACGATGAGGCGTCGCGATCAGATAGTTGCCCGTCATCGCCTGAAGCATCTCGCCGAGGTTGATGACGAACGAGTCGACGACCGTGGGGACGTCGATCCACTCGCCGTCTTGGTTCTGGACCTGGAGTCCAGGATTCGATCCAGTTGCAAGCACCGTCAAGAAGCCAGTGTCGTGATGAGCGTTGACCCCGGCTCCACCTTCGGGTGTCGGCGGGTAGTGAATGAACTTGGCGAGCGACATCGGCTGCTCGCCGAACAGAATCTCGAAGTGATCCTCAGCCAGTCCAAGTGCCATGGCGATGAGCCCGAGTAGATCGGAAGCAAGGGCGGCGCATTCACTCATCCACGCCTCCATCAACTCGCGGTGGCCGGGCACCGCATCGTTCGGGAGCCATTGGTTCGGACCCAGTAACCGGAGATATGGGACGCCAACGGGTGAGTCGTGGACCGGCCAGTCGCTCCAGACGTCGAACTGCTCACGTATGTCAGATCTGTTGTTCGTCGACTCAGCACCGACCGGATCCCAACCTCGAAACTGCGGAGAACGTTCCCGTGCGACCTCGGCCTTCACCCGGTCGTCGAGCCCGAACAGCTCCGGCATCGTTGCGAACACCGACCTGGTCAGGTCAATGCTGACACCGTGGTTCACGACCACGAAGAAGCCGATCTCGTGACAGATCTTGCCGATCTGGTCAGCCAGGACGACGCGCTCTTCGGCTCCGGTCTTCGCCAGGCTGATGTCGATCACGGGTACCTCGGCGAACGCCACGCCCGAATCGTAGGGCTCCAGCTTCCGTCAAGTGACCCTCAAGCCATCGTTGGGTCGATCCTCCGCCGTTGATCGACGAATGCAAACCAGCCCCGACCGGAAAAGGTTTACGGCCCGTGAAGTGACGCCGGTCAGACATCGGCGTGATTCTCGAGGTAGGTGACCTCGGGTCCGGATAGGAGTATGGGAGCCAGCGTGTCCAACATGCCGGACTGGATACGCCGTGCCAGGTAGGCCTCATGATGGGCACGGGTTTCGACCCTTTCCCACGGCACGGCATCATCGGGGACGCCAACGTCGGGGGTGGGGCTCCGACCAAGTTTGACGTGGTCGAATACAACCGCACGTCGGGAATATATCGATGAGCTCAGTGAGCGTTCTCACCAATCGCTTACCTTGTTGGGCCACTGTGGGGCCCATGACCTCCGCCAAGACTTCGAATGATGACTTTCCACTTCGTGGTCTTGTGGCAGCGCTGACCGTATGGGGACTCATCGTCAGCGCCTGCGGGAGCAGCGAGATGGAACTCGGCCGCGAATCGATCAACACGGTGACCAGCCAAGCGGTACCGGATGAACCCGAGACCGTCCGGCCTCTACTCATTGCGATCTCGGTCCATGTGGAGGGATGGTCTCAGGAGGCCAGAAACCAGGACATGTTCGGTATCCACCGTGACAACCTTCTCGGCCTGGCTGAAGAGGTCGCCGCAGGCGGCGGTGTGCTCACATTTGAACTCTCTGACGTCTTCATGGAGGCAGTGGCGGTGTGGGACGACGACATCCTGGACCAGTTTGTGGCATTAGGTCATTCGGTCGCGATCCACGCAGACGCCGGTGGCAACGGTGACCCGAGCCTCACCGCGCTCACTGAAACGCTCACACAAAAGCGGCAGACACTGGCCGACCTCGGCATCATCACCGAGCATGTATCGGGCATCTGCTCAGCGGGGCCATGGGTCGAAGCCGCGCTGGCGGCCGGTTTCACGTCGACCACCGGTGGAGTCGCGTATTGCGCGACCTCGATGGACCCTGAACTCGTCGCCCCCCAGGATCAATGGGTGTTCGAATGCCAAAGCCCTGCTGACTGTCATGGCGCCCCGCCGGTGAGCGAGGACCGCCGATACCACCCCTTCTATGTCGATTCGAGCACGGACTGGATGGTGTCGGAGGCAACAGAGGGCCTTCTGGTGATCACTTCCGAGTCCGGACATTCGTTGGCATGCCTCGAACGCGGATCGCCGGGCGAGGGTGACAAGTGCATCGCCAACGAGCTCGACCTAGAGGTCGTGTCCGACACGCTCGAAGGGTACCTGGCAGCCCGCGTGCCGGAGCGCACGACAGCGCTCGTCTACAGCTGGAGCATCGGAAACCTGCCAGAACCTGGCTTCGGTGCCGAACTCGCCGCGACCTTCGCCGAGACGGTGAACACCGGTGAGGCGATCTGGGTCGGGGCAGGTCAGATTGACGAAAATCCAGTCGCCGAGGAGACTTTGGCTGCCATCGAACAGGTGCCGCTCGGCTTGTCGACGCTGATCTCGATCCACACCCATCTCGACCGCGATTGGCAGCCCTTCACCGATGAGTCGATGACCGAAATCGACACGGACCTACTCGAAGCGACAGCCGCATTGGTCACGTCGACCGTCGACCTCCTCAACAGGCATGGCCTCCTCGCCAATTTTCAGATGAGTTATGGCGTAGCAGGTGCACTTTGCGACAACACGAATGGTCAAGCGATCATGGCTTCTCTACTCGACGCTGGCCATGAGGTAGGGATCCACACGCACGGCAGCGAATTCGTCGCCACCACCCATGATGCTCTTGTGAACAGTTGTGGCGTCACTCCCGTCACTGCGTCGGGTATCCAGTTCAGCATCGCGTTCGCTGGTGATCCCCAATCCGGGGCCCAGGAATGGCTTGCCGAGGTCGAGGCTCTCGGCATGTCCACAGTGCTCGCCGGTCTAGGACTCTCACCGAATCCCCGAAGCTTCGTGTGCGATACCTATGACGGTGAAACAGCTGATATCGGGGCCAACGCCTTACTGCATTCGTGGCTGGCCGAGGCCGACGACATCTGTCTCTCCGATCCATCGGGAAGCCTGGCAATCGTCACCCACAGCGACCGCGACACGCGGGCTCTGGCTGATGCGAACACGTCGATTGACAACGTCGACGTCAAAGATTTCGCACTCTGGGGTGCCCAACTCGACGAAGCCGTCGTTGCCGCTGACCCGGCCTCGACCTGGGGGATTGTGATGGCGTTACCGGCCATGATGGTCGATGGGCACGAAGATCCCGCAGTCCTGACCGCGTTCGACACGTTCCTCGGTAAGTTGGCGACCCGAGCGGCAGCCGGCGAGATCGTGAGCATCACCGCGTCCGGCGCCGGATCTCTGTTGGGGTGAACGCGTCGATGTCCGTCATTCGATGGCAACGGGTGCAAAGGCGCTCGGCCCGAGGCGTCGGGACCGAAACGACATTGTCACCGGGGTCAGATGAGCGATGGTGATGAACTGAGTCGTCCGGTCTATGTCTCGAGAGCTGCGTTCAACGTCTCGGGTTCGTCGGTGCCGATACGGAACTTCTTTCCATCGGCCAATACCAGTTCGACAGCATCAAGACCCCACACGTTCCACATCCGGCCGCCCTTGATCCAGCGGATGCCCCATCCGAGGAGCCACGAATTGCGAACGGTTCCATGGCTGACGATGTGGGCGCGGGGGATCCTCTTGCGGGGGAAACCAAAACCGAAAGTAAGGCGAACCTCGTCGCTGTCCACGATGACAGCGAGTCGAGAGAAGCTGAGTGTCACCATCGCCACGGCCCCACCACCGATCAGTGTCGACACGATCCCGACGACGGCCATCTCAGATCCGAACAGCATCAGGACCACCACGATCGCGAACAGGTAGAGGATGCCGAGAGCCCGTAGCTTGCTGAGTTGATGATGCTCGTAGAGCGGTCGCGGCACGGGTTGTCCTCCAGGTGTTGACTAGCGTGCGGCGATGGCACGCGACCAATTGACGGTACAAGTTACCGGTGGGACCGAATGAGTAATCGTCTGGTTCTGGTCACGGTGTTCCTCGTGGCGACCCTCGTCGGGGCGAATTTCACCGTGCTGAAGTTCGCACTGGATCACACGACGCCCATGATGCTCACAAGCATGCGTACCGTTGTCGGTGGAACGTTTCTCATCGGCTTTGCCCTGCTACGCGGAGATCGACTCCCCCGACGACTCGATGACCTGAGGAACATTTTCGTCGTCTCGTTCAGCATCACCACGGTCTCCAGCGCTCTACTGGTTTTCGGCGTGAATCGGGTTCCGGCCGGCGTGGCCTCTCTGATGGCGAGCACGATGCCGTTTTTCACCGCCGTACTGAGCGCACTGCTCCTAGGGGTCGCTATCAGCCGACTGGCGGGACTCGGCCTGGCCATCGGCATTGGTGGAACTGCCATTCTCGCATCGCCCTCACTGTCGGGGGAGACCGCAGCGATCGGCATCATTTCACTTGCAGCTTCGGCGATGGCATGGGCATTCGGCACCGTGTACATGAAGTGGTGTGACTTCAGCCGCGTGAGTCCTGTGATGTTGGTCGGCGTCCAACTGGTGATGTCGGCACTGGTGTTGGTGCCGTTCGCACTTCTGGTCGAAGGCCCAGCGGAGACGGAGTGGACGATCGGACTCTTCGCTCCGCTCCTCTACGCTGCGATCCCTGCCAATGCCGTGACATTCGCGCTGATGGCCACCATCGTTTCTCGGGCGACGCCCACACAAGCATCGGCCACCGCGTATCTCATTCCGGTGTTCGGCGTGTGGTTCGGCTGGTTGGTCCGCGACGAAGTGCTCGGCGTAGCCGAACTCAGCGGTGGCGCGCTTGTGGTGATAGGCGTGTACGTGTTGGTGACATCCAACGCTCGCCGCGCCGAGAACGTTCAGACCTCGGCAACATCAGTGGCGTGAACATGTTCAACGCCTTCAACGAACTCTGGCTCGAGTTCAGCACCGAGTCACCCGACGACCGACCTGACCGAGCGCTACTACGACGCCTATAGACCTCACGTTGCGGCCGATCCCGATGGTCACGCAATGAACCGCGTCCACGCCTTCTCGGAAGACACCTGGCCCGTGAGTCACACCACAGCATCGAGTGCTTCGATGAGCGCCTGGATGTCGTCAGGGGTGTTGTACACATAGGGCGAGATCCGGATCGAGTCGCCGCGAAGCGAGACATTGACGTTCCGATTCGCCAACTCGGACATGGCATTGCGAAGCACGTCGCCATCGGGATGGCGAATCCCGATGATGTGCGGGAGATGGTCGCCGGGTCCTGGCACCGAGTACGGGCTGCCTGCCAGGAAGTCCTGCAGCGGAGCGGTCAGCTCCGCGCAGTACAACATCGCCGCATCCGGTCCCCACGAGTTCACAAGTTCCAGCGATACGTTGGCCATCGCCAAAGTGATGTCATTGGCGTGTCCGCCGACGTCGAAGCGTCGAGCGCCGGCACGAAACACGTCGCGAAGACCGGTGCCAGTGGTGTCTTGGCTGCCTTCCCTGTTGCTCCAATGGTGTTCGAAGGGTTCCGTCTCGCTGAGGCGGTCACCGACGATGGCTACAGCGAACTGCTCTGGACACAACAACCACTTGTAGGCCGAGCACAACAATAGGTCGGGCTGAACGTCGTCGTACGGGAACGGTGCCGCGGCGAGCGACTGTGTGGAGTCCACGACGACAAGCGCTCCTACTTCCCTCGCCCTGGTGGCAATGGCGCCAAGGTCGAACGCTGTTCCGTCGGCCCAGAGCACAGTCGAGAGGGTGACGACGGCCGTCGACTCGTCGATCGCATCGACGACGGATTGCGACCACCGCTGGGCGAAGGCGTCTCCGACGGGTGGCCGCAGGACGGTCGTCATGGTTGCACCGCTTCTCTGACACGCCGCCACCCAGGCGTACACGTCGCTCGGGAACTCACCCTCTGGCACCACCACGGTCTGGCCTTCGCTCAGCGGCCAGTTGTGCGCCGCGATTGCGATGCCGTAACTGATCGCCGGCGAAATGGCAACGCGGCCGGCATCGCATCCTACTAGCTGACCGACCTTGGCCCTGAACGCCTCCGAAGCCGCGAAGTAGTTGTCGGGGGTCTTGGAGACGGGAAGAGCAGCCCGCTCGACAGCGTGACGGCCGGCAGCGACTGTCGCCAGTGGTAGGGGGCTGGTGGAAGCACAGTTCAGATAATGAAGATCATCAGGAAGCGCGAAGAGTGATCGTTGGTCAGTGAGCATGTGTGGCCAATTTCGGAGTCGAACGAGGTCGCCATGTTCTCATGTGGCGCCGAAGTAGCGTCGGGAAATGGACTTCGCAGACATCATCCGTCGGCGCAGGAGCGTCAGGGCCTACTCGGGACGGCTGCCTGATCCCGCTGTAGTCGATCAATTGGTCGACACCGCCCGTAGGGCGCCCACCGCCGGCTACTCACAGGGAATCGACTTCCTCGTCGTCGACAACGCCGCTTTGGTCGCGAACTTCTGGTCGCTCGTTTCTGACCCGGACGATGCTGACGAACGGCCCCACACCGATAATCCTCCGATGGTCGTGATCGTGCTGTCGGATCCTGACCGATATATCGCTCGCTACAGCGACCCGGACAAGATCGACTTTGGCCTCGACAATGAGGAAGCCTGGCCTGTGAAGTTCTGGGATGTCGATGCCGGAATGGCCGCCATGCAGTTGCAGCTGGCAGCAGTGAACGAAGGGATCGACACCTGGTTCTTCGGTGTGGCACACGGTGAGGACGAACTCAGACAACTTCTCTCGATTCCCGACACTCGGAAAGTGATCGGCGTCATCGCGCTTGGCTATCGCGCCGATGACGAGATTCGCGTCGGTTCGGCGACCACGCGAGCGCGCCGGCCTCTGTCGGAACAACTGCATCGGAACAGATGGTGAAGACCGGAATTCCAACCCCGTTCACAAGTCGGCCAGCCGCTCTGGGTTCTCCAGGGTCCCTCTGACCGGCGTGGCCGTCGCACAGTGTCATCGTCGCCTTCGGGATTGAACGCGATCGACAGCGCGGCAGGGGAAGCTCGGGGCAATCGACAAAATTGCCGAACTGAGCGAATGGGCTCTTGCCCTTTCTTCAACCGGTGAACCCGGACTCTCTGGAACTGGTCTCGCGTCCGACCCTGCCTTACGATCGACGCATGGCCACGAACCTCGATCTCGAATTCGCCCACGCCGTCGTGTACGTCTGCGACATGGAGAAGATGCTCGACTTCTACACCAGAGTGCTCGGGTTCGACATCACCGATCGAGGTCCGCTCGGGCCGGGTGACCAACCGGAGATCGTGTTCATGTCCCAGACGGCGACACACCATCATCAGATCGCCTTCCTCGATGTGCGCAAAGAGCCCGGCCGTTCGAACAACGTGAACCATCTCGCTTTCCGTTCATCAGGCACACTCGACGACCTGCGGGCCCTTCACGATGTTCTCGACGCGGACGAAGAGGTCACTGACATTCGTCCGCTCAGCCATGGCAATGCGTGGTCGGTGTACTTCTCCGATCCGGAAGGCAACGGCGTCGAGATCTTCATCGACACGCCGTGGCATGTGCCTCAACCACAGGGCGAGCCCATCGACTTCAGCAAGTCGAACGAAGAGATCTTCACCTATACCGAAGATTTATTTGCCGCCGAGGTCGACCTCAGCCCTCTACCCGAGTTCTACGCACAACGCGCCGAACATCTGGCAAACCGAAACGCTCCACCGGAACAACTGCCCGCGAAATGACCCACGGTCTCACCCGACAAGCTCTCTGATTTGACTGCGGTGGGTGGCCTCGCATCGATACCCTCGGTTTCGTGACGACGAAAAGCTCCACTGTTCATCATCTCGCGGGAAAGCGATTCGTCGGCAAGACCCCAGACGGGATGCAGGTGATGATCGACGGCGAGCATGACGCGAAGACGGGAATGAACCCGATGGAGTTGTTGCTGAACGCTGTTGGTGCTTGTGCCGGGTTCGACGTTGTAGAGATGATCCGGAAGCGTCGTCTCGACCTCATCGAATACCGGGTCGACCTCGAAGGTGACCGCAGCGAAGGGACCCCGGCGTCGTACACCGCCATCCGTTCGCGCCACGTCATCAACGCGCCAGGTCTGAACCAGGAGATGGCAGAGCGATTCGTCGATCTCGCGACCAACAAATACTGCTCAGTTGGCGCCAGTGTGAACGCTGAAGTCACCTTCGAAGTCGAACTGCTTCACGACACCTGAAACGGCTTACGGACCGATCGGGTCGACGTCAGTGCGAACGGCAACGACGCACCACCACGCGGATCGGCGTCAACGCTGACCTACAACATCAGACGAAACTTCACGCCGTTCGACACAACCAGCAGAAGTCAACCAATCTCGGGAAAGGTCAGCGGTGACAGCTGGCGCGCAGTGCGCCCGGCGAAGTGGCGACTGGCGGTGTCTCGTTCTGCCTGCTCTCCAGCCGCTTGCAGGCGTTGGGTGGCGCCGGCCAGATCGAGGGTTGTGACTTCGCCGTTTCTGACCACGTGTTGGCCGTCGACGAACACGTCTCGAACTGCACGGTCAGCAGCCGTGTAGATGAGACTGCGAAGCGGATCGCGAACCGGCGACATCGAATGATGCGAAAGGTCGACCAGCACGATGTCAGCGACTGCGCCGACCTCGATCCGACCCAGATCATCGCGACCGAGGATCGATGAACTGCCGGCCGTCGCGGCCGTGAACAGCTCTCCCGTCGACACCGAGTGCACGTTGCCCGTCGCCATCCAGCCGAGAGTCGCAGCCGTGCGGATCTCTTCGAGAACGTTGTGGGGATACGAATCGGTCCCGATACCAACCTGAACGCCGCGTCGGATGTAGGCGCCGATGTCTTCCACACCCTGCCCATGACGAGAGAACACGACTGGACAATGCGCGAGACCAGTTCCTGACTCGGTGAGCAATCCCCTGTCGAGATCGGTCGGCCACTTCGTCCAGCTGTGCGCGTCGATGAACATGCCGTGGGCAAGGATCGAATCGGGACCGAGCACGTCAATGCTGTCGAGCCACTGGACCGGAGTGACTCCGTGTCGTCGAGTCATTTCGTGAAACTCGGGAAGACTCTGCGATGCGTGAATGTGAACCCTCCAGCGGTGATCTCGCGCTGCTTCGAGACTGTTGACGAGCAGTTCCTCCGTGCAGAGATCGACTGTGACCGGAGAGAGCATCCCCGACAGCCGGCCCGAAGGATGACTGTCGGCGGCCTGGCCAAGATCGATGGCATCCTCGAGCGCCTGTAAGCCGGCGGGCTCGTCCCACACGTAGTCGACGCTGTGCCCGTCTTCGGTGTGCCAAGCGGCCGACCCGAACATCGACGTAGCCCAGGCCCTGATTCCACTGGCCGCCAACAAGTCCAGCCATCCGTCATAGGGCGTGGAGAGGTCGACAACACTTGTCACACCGCTCAAGAGCATCTCGCACAGTGCGTACTCCGCAGAGGCCAGCTGACCCTCGACGCCGGCGTGGTAGATGAAGCTTCGATCAAACAACGGGCTCCACCAGAGCTGAGGATTCCCGAACTCTTCGCGGAACCCCTTCTTCAACGGCTCGCCCGACGGATGGCAGTGCATGTTGACCAGACCCGGCATCACCATCCGGTCTTTCCCGTCGATCTCGACATCAACATCCCCGACATAGTCGGGTCCGACATGGGTGATGTGGCCTCCATCGAATGCGACGTCGATCTCTCGTCGGTACTGGTGTCCGCCTGACCACTCGACGACCCAATTCGCGTTCCTGATGCAAGTAGTCATCGAGGGCAGTCTGACGGAATCCGAGAGCCACCGCCAGCGATGCGGATCAGGCCGAGTTCGGCTTCGCTTGCGTCGCCAACACCTTCGTGTTCCAGTCCTTCGAGGACCTCTTCACATCCCCGGTCGACATCCATCAAGCCATCAGCCCCCCCCAAGATCTGACAGCGCCCGAACGTCCGACCGCAGGTCGACGGGCGGGCATCCCGACGCTCGCAACGCCGGAGATTCGAAATGTGGGTTCATGCGCGCACCGTGCGAGCTCACATCAGCTCGAGGTCAAGTGCTTCTCTCGTTGACTGCTCCGACGTCAGGTGGTCGCCGCGACTCGTCCGAACACCCGGAGTTGAGCGTCGGGTCCGTTCACGAGACCCGGTGTCTCGTGGTAGCTGAGCAGCGCGATGATCCTCTGGCGGTCACCGTGAACACGAGTGACTCTGTGCAGCGCCCGACGCCCGCGGAACAAAGCGAGGGTCCCAGGCTCGAGTTGCAGTATCTGAGTCATACCAGGCTGCTCGTCCATCACCGCTCGCACGGCGTCGTAGTTCGGTTCGGTCTCGGTCGCGATGTTCGGTGCAAACTCGAACGCACCGCCCGACTCCGACGATTGCAGAAGCAACGACACGACAAAATCGTTGCCGTCGAAGTGCCAACCATGCTCATCACCGTCGCTCAGATAGGTGAGGTTGCAGCGCATCATCGAATCGTCCAAGACATACAGCTCTGGCAGGTCGAGGATCTCTGCAATCAGGTCGATCAGCGGCTGCCATTCGTAGATCGACATCGTCGGCCCTGCAGGTGCCAGCTGATCGGTCGCAATCGCGTGCATCGTGTACCGACTGGTCCGTCGGGCCGGGTGAGTCGGATCCGACTCGCTGCTCGACGCGTACCCGTATGCACCCAACATCTGCTCTCGCCGGTAAGCAATCGGAGCGAGGCCGACGGCCTCGGCAGCCAAGGACGCAACTCCATCTGCGTGGATGAACCCGGGCAGGATCGCAGCACCAACCGACTCGAGTGTCGCTCTGGCATCATCGACGACCTGTCGGCGTCCTGCGGCGGCGAAAAGGGGATAGCGCTCGAGATCGACGAGCGTTCGCGGGTCTGTCATCGTTCTCCGGTCTGAGGTCGTCGGTCAAAGTGTCGCACGAACACGGGCCGAGGTGCCGTCGAGCGTTCACCAACTGACGGCCTGCCGGTGAGTCGCATCGGCATCCTTTCGGCAGTCGGAGACGCCGCGCACCCGATGTCGCGCATGATCGATCGACGGGTGACAGCTGTTGCAACTCCGATCGGCAACACTGTGCCCATGACCACACGAGTTGTCATCGCAATGATGCAGCATGAGACGAACACCTTCTCACCGGTGCCGACCCCACTCGAGCGGTTCGGTCGCAGCGGCCTCGGTGTTCCCACCGGACACGAGGTGTACGAGCAGTTCGCGGGCACCGGCACTGGCATCGGTGGCTTTCTCGACGTCGCCGATGAGGCCGGTTACGAGATCGTCACGCCCATTGCCGGCAATGCTGCGCCGAGCGCCCCGGTTCACGCCGAAGCCTACGAGCAACTGACCGCTGCCATTTGTGACGCAGTCACGCTTGGGTGTGACGCGTGCTTTCTCGATCTACATGGCGCGATGGTGAGCGAGACGACGACCGACGGCGAAGGCACTCTGTTGCGTCGCATCCGTCAGATCGCTCCGAATCTGCCCATCGGCATCAGCCTCGATCTCCACGCCAACATGACCGACGCCATCGTCGACAACTGCACCGTGGCCATCGGTTACAAGACGTATCCCCATCTCGACATGTACGAGGCCGGCCAACACTCGGGTCGGCTGATGGTCAGGATGTTGGCTGGCGAGATCGAGCCCGTCATGGTGTGGGGGTCGCGCCCAATCTTGGCTCAGACCCTGCGAATGGGCCACGACGACGAGCCGATGGGCCCTCTCCTCGAGATGGCCAGGTCTGCCGAGGCAAAGGGCCTACTCGGAGCTTCAGTGTTCGGCGGTTTCCCCCTTGCCGACATCTGGCACGCCGGATTGTCTGTCGTGACCATCGCGGACGGCGACGCTGCGGCTGCCGAGGACGTGAGAGACGAGATCCTCGAAGCAGCTTGGGCAGAACGCGAAGAGTTCATCTTCGACAGTCGCCCGCTCGTCCAAACGATCGCGGAGGCAAAGGCGCTCCCTGATCGACCGATCATCTTGCTCGACCATGCGGACAACACCGCGTCGGGAGGCACCCAGGACACAGTCGCCGTGCTGGCCGAAGTGCTTGCACAGGAACTCACCGAAGTCGCCATGTTCGGTATCTGCGATCCGGAAGCAGTGCAGCAGATGATCGCCGCCGGCGAGGGTGCCAAGATCACGCTGGAACTCGGCGGCAAGATCGACATGCCGACGATCGGACGCATCGGCGAGCCACTCGCGGTCACCGGAACTGTCGGCACGATCACCGATGGCACGTTCATCGTGACCATTCCGATGGGCCGAGGAACACAGACCGACATGGGTCCGAGCGCGGTGCTGCACATCGGTGACGTTCATGTCGTGGTGTGTTCCCGCAACGTCGAACCGTCAGATCCCGGGTGTTTCCGAAGCCTTGGCATCGAACCGACCGAGATGCGCTACCTGATCCTGAAGTCGCGGATTCATTACCGTGCCGGATTCAGCGACATCTCGGTGCGCGACATCCCCTGCAACGGCGTCGGTGTCACCAGCAGCGACAACAGCCTCTTCGACTTCCGACAGGTCCGCCGACCCATCTACCCGTTGGATCCGCACACACCAGCAACTCCTGAGTACGGTCACCCACCGCCAGAGTGACCCGAAACGGGCGGCTGGCTACTGCCGCCGTCGACCTCTCCAGCACCGGTCCCGGCGAATCTTCTTGTTCATTTGGACCCTCTGACGACTCCCCATCTGCTCCTCGGAAACCCTTCAGAAAGTCAGAGGACGATCTCTCGGAAACGAGATCAGGTCGCTTCGGCCACCCACGGCCCGGGTTGACCCTCGATGAAGTGATCGGGGCGGATACCGAACGCTTCGATCATGCGTTGCCAACCGCTGCCGACTGCCAGCAATGACCCGAGCATCAGAATCTGCGGCTCGCTGAAGTGGCCCCGTAGGTCGTCGTACACCGAAACAGGCAGAACCCCTTCAGAGCTTCCCGACAAGTGGTCGGCGAGCCGAAGCGCTGCTTTCCACGACTCGTCGAGATCGGACGACTCGTAGTCGGCCAGTTGGCCGATCACTTCGTCCGATAAACCGGCGCGCACCAACGATGCGCTCTTGACCAGACTTCAATGGAAACATTCGTTCAAGTTCGCCATCCTGATACGGCACAGCTCAACCATGCGGGGATCGAGCTCGGACTTACGGCCGTACATGACCCCGACCCAGTCGAGGAACATCTCCAGCACGCGGTCATTGTTCGCGAGCGTGCGGAAGAGGTTGTCGTCGGCGTATGCCTTGTCGGTCCAGGTGTCGAGACGGCGCTGCTGGTCGTCGGTCAGTTGGTCGGCCTTCGGAAGGTGCCCGTGCTCGTTCGCCATGGTCGTTCCTGTTCCGCGTCCTCGGACCCAGACGCTGAGTTCACGATAGATGACCGACCATCACGGCTCCCGAGTGGTCGTAAAGCGGGTGGTCGTCCCCCTCCAGCCTCACGATCTCGGGAACAGCAGCGCCGGCGATCGCTAGAGCATGTTGGCGTGAAACCGATGGAGGACAACGACCGTCGACCCGACGGATTCTGCCAAAAGACCTCCTCCGAATCCTCGCGAAGTGCGGCCGCGTCGGAGATGCCGGATGATCGGCACATCCTCGGCAAAGATCGCATGCGATGACTACGTTGGCGGCATGAACGTCACCGCGCTGATGCGCAGAACAACCTCATTCAACAAGGACCGAATCTGCACAATTGCTGGTGGCGTCGAACTCTCTTTCGCCGAACAGTGGGAACGAGGATGCCGTCTCGCCAACGCCCTCATCGACACGGGCCTTCGACCTGGCGACCGCATCGGGGTCCTCGAGGACAATAGCGTCGAAGCCGCCGATCTGTTTCTTGGTGCGGCACTCGCGAACCTCGTACGGGTACCTCTGTATCCGCGCAACGCTCGAGCCTCGCATGCTCACATGCTCAGCCACACGGCGTGTCGCTCGGTCGTCGCCAGCTCAGTTCATGCCCCGGAGCTCGACGACATGGTCGAAGAAGTCGCCAGCCTCGAGCAGATCATCGTCCGCGACGACGACTACGAGGACTGGCTACTCAGGTATCCGCCAACTGATCCAATGCTCGCCGTCAATCCGGATGACGTGTACATCATCCGCCACACTGGGGGCACAACCGGGTTGTCCAAGGGCGTTGCGTACAGCCACCGCCAATGGCTGGCCGCCGGTAGAGATTGGTTCTACGCCTTTCCTCCAGTCGAGCCAGGCGACCGGTGCCTTCATGTCGGGCCGATCTCTCACGGATCCGGCTATTTCTACGTGCCCATGTTCCTCAGCGGTGGATGCAACGTTCTCCTCGATCACTTCGACCCGGTAGAGACCCTGGATGTCATGGAGCGCGAGCAAATCGCGTACATGTTCGCGGTACCGACGATGCTCAACGCGCTCGTCCGCGACCCGACTGCTACGGGCCGCGACTGGTCGCGGCTCAAGGTTCTGCAGGTCGCAGCGGCACCCATCGCCGACGACACTGCGCTTCTCGCCCGTGACATCTTCGGACCCGTCCTCTACCAGCTGTACGGCCAAACCGAAGTTCTTCCCGTCGTGGGAATGGGACCGAATCAGTGGTTCGCCGAGCTCGAGGGATCTCAGCCGCTCCGCGCGGCAGGACTCCCTCTCCCTTTCGCGGAGGCGAAGATCCTCGACCCCGACACGCACGAGGAACTCCCCGTCGGATCCGAGGGCGAGATCGCGGCCCGCTGTGACGGCCAGATGGTCGGGTTCTGGGGTGACGATGCCGCCACCGCAGCGCGAATGCACGATGGCATGGTCCTGACGGGCGACATCGGCAAAATCGATGTTAACGGCTACCTCTACGTCGTCGACCGCAAGGACGACATGATCATCTCTGGCGGGTACAACATCTGGCCAGCCGAGCTCGAGAACGTCCTGACCGACCATCCGGCAGTGATCGAAGCGGCCGTATTCGGCGTTCCGAGCGAACAATGGGGAGAGACCCCGTGCGCAGTCACGACGGTCGACGGGACCACACCCGTGACTGCAGAGGAGCTCATCAAGATGTGCGCCGATCGCCTCGGCTCGTACAAAAAGCCCGGCACCGTGGTCATCACCACCGAGCCACTCCCGAAGTCGCCAGTCGGGAAGATCCTGAGGAAGGATCTTCGCGAGCCATATTGGCTGGGTCACGAGAGACGAGTTGCCGGCAACTGACCCAGACCCTAAGAACAGCAGGACGGACTAATGGAACTATCAGAGTCGTACTATCCGGGAGATACCTCTTCGCCGGTACTGGAGACCACTGTCGGCGACGTTCTCCGAGAAGCTGCGGAGCTCACACCGGACGCTGTAGCTCTTGTCGAGGGCATCGACGATGCTGCCAGGCGCCGCACGTGGACCTTTGGAGAACTCCTCAGAGATTCCGAACTCGTTGCCAGAGCCCTCGCTTCCAGGTTCGGGAAGGGCGAACGGGTGGCTGTGTGGGCGCCGAACATCCCCGAATGGGTTCTGATGGAGTACGGGTGCGCGCTCGCTGGTGTTGTTCTCGTGACGGTCAACCCGGCATTTCAGGCCCAAGAACTCGCCTACGTGCTACAGCAGTCACGTTCGGCTGGCATCTTCTACATCCCGACATTTCGTGGGAACTCGATGCAGACCCACCTCGACGCGGTCTTGCCCGATCTCGTCGACCTCCGCGAGGTGGTGCGGCTCGACGAATTCGACCAGTTCATCGCGACCGCGCCGGAGGACCAGCCACTGCCACAAGTGACTCCGGATGATCCTGTCCAGATCCAGTACACGTCCGGCACAACCGGGTTCCCGAAAGGTGCCTTTCTCCACCACCGTGGCATCACGAACAACGGTCGCCACATCGCGGAACGCCTTGGGCTGGAGCAGGGAGGTGTGTACATCAACCCGATGCCACTGTTTCACACCGGTGGATGTGTCGTAGGTGTCCTTGCGGCTGTTCAGAAACAGGCGACGTTGGTCAACCTCGAGACCTTCGAACCCGGTGTGCTGCTCGAACTGATCGAAACGTACGGAGGGACCCATATGCTCGCCGTTCCGACGATGTTGATCGCAATGATGGAGCATCCCGACTTTGGGCGCCGCGAGTTGTCGTCGCTCACAACAGTGTGCTCCGGCGGGTCAACTGTGCCCGCAGACCTCGTTCGTCGTATCGAGGCCACGCTCGGCGTAGACCTGTCGATCATCTATGGGCAGACAGAGGCTTCGCCAGGCCTGACACTCATCAGGCTCGACGACACTGATGAGGACAAGGCCCTCACGCTCGGACCGCCGCTGCCACAGTGTGAGTTGAAGGTCATCGACCCCGACACCGGGGCTACGGTTCCACTCGGTGTCTCCGGCGAATTGTGCGCTCGCGGCTACCTCGTCATGCTCGGGTACTTCGACATGCCGGACAAAACCGCGGAGACAATCGACTCAGAAGGATGGCTGCACACAGGGGACCTCGTCAGCATGGACTCGCGGGGATACACCACGATCACAGGCCGACTGAAGGACATGATCATCCGTGGTGCTGAGAACATCTACCCGCGCGAGTTGGAGGAGTTGCTCTTCGCTCACCCGAAGGTGGCCGATGTGGCGGTGTGCGGCTTGCCGGACGAGAGATGGGGGGAGGTCGTCGGCGCATTCATCCGCGACGCTGATCCCGCCAGTCCAGCATCCGATGTCGAACTTCACGACTACATGCGTGAGAACCTCGCTCCCCACAAGACACCGAAGGCCTGGTTCCATGTCGAGGAGTTCCCGCTCACACCTTCGGGAAAGGTTCAGAAGTTCGCCATCGTCGAGAACTGGGAGAAGGGTCTCTACGAGACCTGAGTGACCCGACCGTAACCGGATTCGGTTCCAAGATCTTGGAGGGCAACAACCGTTCAGCCACCCTGGTCTGCCGATGCTGTCGTCCTGAAGTCCTCCCCAGGTGTTCCGAGGGTCAGCAGGAGGCAACTATGATCCATGATCACGCGACCACGGCCATCACCTCATCAGAGGCGCGCACGATGGCGAGAGTCATGCCGGCGAAGGCTACGGTGACCTGGTGTTTGTCGACGAGAGACTCTGGGCGCTGACGAGAGGTGCCCGCGGCGCCATCGCTCGCTGCGTGGCCATCGGCGTGGCTGCTTCTGTGTCAGGGATCGTGAGGCTGGGCTTACTCGGCTGGCTTTTGTCAAAGGTCTTCAACGGCTCGGACGCGAGCGAGTTGACCGGCCCGATTTTCGCTGTTGCCGCCGCGATGATCGCACGGGGCGCGCTCGAGCACTGGCGAAAGATGGTTGCCCATCACACCGCAGCGTCGGTGCAGATGACCTTACGAAGCGAGTTGCACGACCAGGTGCTCAGACTCGGTCCTGCCCATTTCGGCGACGCGAGGACCGGTGAGGTGCTGCTCTCGATGGTGGAAGGCGTCGAGCAACTGGAGGTGTGGTTCGGTGAGTATCTACCTCAGTTGTTCGTGGCTGCGATCACGCCGTTCGTCATCTTTGGTCTCGTTGCCTTCCTCGACCTTCCGGTGGCTGCGGTGCTGCTCGGCTTTGCGATCGTCACCTTGCTCGCGCCTGGCGCCTTCCACAGATGGGACGCCGCGAACAGCCTGCGTCGCCAGAGGGCATACGCCAGCTTCGCGTCCGACTTTCTCGACTCCCTTCAGGGCCTCGCCACTCTCAAGGCCTTCGGGCAGAGCGAGGCCCAAGGAGGAAAGCTCGCAGAGCGTGCCCACGAGGTGTTCCGGAGCACCATGTGGGTTCTCGCCACGAACTCTCTGACCCGCGGCATAACCGACACCGGTCTTGCCCTTGGGGCAGCGTCAGCTCTCGCAGTCGGGGCCTACCGCGTCGAGGCCGGCCACATGGAAATCGGCACGCTGCTGATCGTTCTCATGGCTGGTATCGAGGTGTTTCGACCACAACGCGACCTCAGGGCATTGCTGCACAACGGCATGATGGGAATGTCAGCTGCCCAAGGCATCTTCGAAGTTCTCGATGCCACGCCACGCGTCGAGCGCAGCGCAGCGCCAGTCGACGTCGGCGACAGCCTTACCGCGAGCGTCACCTTCGAGAACGTCGACTTCACCTATCCAGGCGTCGAAGAACCGACGTTGCGCGGGCTGAAAGTCACACTCGAACCTGGCGATCGCGTTGGCGTCGTTGGCCCCAGCGGAGCCGGCAAGAGCACGATGGTGCGTCTGCTACTGCGCTTTCACGATCCAGACGCAGGACGTGTCCTGGTCGGCGGCCACGATCTGCGAGATCTCAGCGCTGCCGATCACTATGGCGCCATCGCCGTTGTTTCTCAGGACACCTTCCTGTTCCACGGGACCGTGCTCGAGAACATCCGTTTCGGAGCTCCCGGTGCAAGCCTCGACGAGGCGATGGCGGCCGCCGCGGACGCGAACGCCCACGACTTCATCATGGGGCTGCCGAACGGCTACGACACCGTCATCGGCGAGCGAGGAATCAGACTTTCAGGCGGTCAACGACAGCGCGTCGCGATTGCTCGCGCCCTGCTCCGCGACGCACCAGTCCTGGTACTCGATGAAGCGCTGTCGGCAGTCGATGCAGAAAACGAGGCCGTCATCCAGGAGGCGCTCGACAGGCTGATGACTGGTCGCACCACGCTGGTGTTCGCCCACCGACTGTCGAGCGTGATCAATGCTGACCGCATTCTCGTGCTCGAAGCCGGTGACGTGGTCGAGTCCGGAGACCACGACTCCCTGATGGCGCTGGAGGGCACCTATCACCGGTTGATGGGCGAACAGGTGGCTCAAGAGTCGCCAACAGCCCTTGGCAATAGCGCCGCGTCGGCCGGCGCCGACTCAGAAACTCCAACAGCAGATGGTTGGGTCCATTCCGACGCAGCCGACTCCGACATCGTCCGGGCCGAAGGGATGACCTGGTCTGCTGCCATCAGGTACCTCTTCTCGGAAGTGAAGCCGTGGCGGGTGAAACTGGCTGCCACGTTCTTCTTCGGTGTCACGCGCGTCGCTGCGCTCATCGGTGTCGGAGTTCTGAGCGCTCTCGTTGTCGCTGCCGTCAAACAGGGTGAGCCCTTCGGCGCGTTGCTCGTGGCGTTGGCGGTGACCGCTCCCCTGGCCGGAATCCTCCATTGGCTCGAGTCGTGGATCGCCCATGACATGGCGTTTCGCATGCTCGCCGAGATGCGAGTTGCACTGTTCGCGAAGCTCGATCGATTGGCACCGGCGTACCTCGTGCGGCGTCGAACGGGTGATCTCGTTGCAATGGCGACCCACGACGTCGAGATGGTCGAATACTTCTTTGCGCACACGGTTGCGCCGGCGTTTGTCGCGGTGCTCGTTCCGGCAGCCGTGCTCGTCACCCTGGCCGTACTCGGCTGGCCCATGGCCGTTGCCCTCGTGCCTTTCCTCGCCGTCGTTGCTGTGAGCCCGCTCATGATGAGGCGCAGGCTCGATGACCTGGGCTCCCGCGACAGGGAAGCGCTCGGCGACCTGAACGCGTTCGCAGTCGACACGGTCCAAGGCCTCGGCGAGGTTCTCGCTTTCGAACAATCGCAGGTCAGAGGCCAGGCGTTCATGGACCGCATGCAGCGCCATGTCGATGCCAGGATGCCGTTCTACCGCGACCTTTCGTTGCAGACCTCGCTACTCGAGGTGGTGACCGGTCTCGGTGGTTTGGCTGTTGTCGTCACCGGTGCATCGCTCGTGTCCGGCGGCGACCTCTCAGCGACGACACTTCCTCTGCTCACGCTGCTCGCGCTCGCGTCTTTTCTGCCCGTTTCTGAGATCGCCCACGTCGGACGGCAGCTGGCAGACACGCTCGGCGCATCGCGTCGCCTCCACCAAGTACACGCCGAACCAGAACCTGTCCGGTCACCCGACGTACCCACCATCGTCGATCGCTCGCAGAGTCCGACCGCCATCGCTTTCGAGAACGTCGTCTTTGCGTACCCCGGAACCGATCGCGATGCGCTCGCCGGTGTGAGCTTCGAGGTCGCGGCAGGTTCGGTCGTGGCCTTGGTTGGACCATCCGGTGCCGGCAAGACCACTGCGGCACAACTGATTCTTCGGTTCTGGGACCCGAATGACGGACACATCCGTCTGTTCGGAAACGACCTCAAGGATCTCGATCTTCGCGACCTGCGTGAGCAGGTCGCAATGGTGAGTCAGGAGACGTATCTCTTCCACGACACCTTGGCCAACAACGTTCTGATGGCCCGTCCACAAGCCTCGCAGGAGGAATTGGACGAAGCAATTGATCGGGCCTCTCTGAGAGACTTCGTCACCACGCTGCCCGATGGCCTCGACACCCACGTCGGGGAGCGGGGGGTTCGTCTGTCCGGAGGTCAACGCCAGCGGGTCGCCATAGCGAGAGCATTTCTGAAGGACGCTCCGGTGCTGATTCTCGACGAAGCAACATCACATCTTGATGCGGTGAATGAGGCCGCTGTCCATCGATCGCTCGAGACCCTCATGACCGGCCGGACAACGATGATCATCGCTCACCGCCTTTCGACCGTACGGAACGCAGCTCAGATCATCGTCATGGATAGCGGTTCCGTCGAGCAAATCGGAACTCACGACGACCTTGTGTCTGCCGAGGGCCTGTACGCACGCCTCATCGCCCATCAGCTCACTGCTGCCGCATCGAGGTGACCAGGTTGGGTCTACAGGTCAGTCGCTGATCCTGGACGGGCCGACAAATGCCACCGCAGCCGTAGCTCAGACCCTGATCGGATCGATCGGGGTGAGAATTCCGACGAGCGATTCGATCTCGGCGGCAACAGTGAGGCATCGCGGGTCGTGGAATCGATCACACATCACCTGCACGCCGACGGGCATGCCGTTGGCAAGACCAGCGGGGGTGACGGCCGATGGAAAGCCGAGGAAGTTCGCGGCCATGACGGGGCGGATCACCTCCAACATGTCGACGCCGCCATCGATGTCCGCGTCGTGGCCGAAGGCAGGGAGCGCCCACGTCGGGCTCAGCACGACAGGATGATCGACGTAGAACGCACTCCACTCGCGCATCAGGCGAAAGCGGTCGACGTGCAGTTGATACTGCCGAGCGAGATCCGTCGGCGGAAGCTGCTCGTCGACCTGCGCTATCACCGCCAGTCCACCTTCGCCCATCAACTGCTCGAGTATCGGTCGCATCTGGCGCACATCGGCGATCAGGAGCTCGGCCCAGAGTTCGAGAATCTGCTCGTAATCGGGTGGCGTGGCCTCCACGACATCGTGTCCGGAATCGGACAGGCGGTCCCCGACCGATTGGATGACCGCCGCGATGGCCGGATCGGTCGCGCCACCGGGAGGGTCTGCGAGCACCGCAACTCGCATGCGTTCGCCGTCGGCAGCGTCGCGCAGCACCACCGGCAACGACGTCGGGTCCTGGAGGTGTTGGCCCGCGATCGCTTCGAACCCCGCACGGAGGTCTGCGACCCGACGAGCCATCGGACCTTCGACCGCCATCAACTGTGGTGCGAGCGACGCGTCTTCGGGAGGGATGACTGTTGCCTCGGGAACCACGCCGGTTGTCGGTTTGAGCGACGCGACCCCACAGCAGTTCGCAGGGTTGCGGAGAGATCCGCCGATGTCGTTCCCGAGCCCGATCGGTGACAT
Source organism: Actinomycetota bacterium (assembly GCA_014238065.1). Classification (GTDB taxonomy): domain Bacteria; phylum Actinomycetota; class Acidimicrobiia; order Acidimicrobiales; family Poriferisodalaceae; genus JABABU01. The sequence goes on along the minus strand of JABABU010000008.1, from coordinate 14,468 downwards.
GCCAGACGCCAGCGCGGCTGCCTCGCCCCCACTCGATCCACCGGCCGTCACGTCCGGGTTCCATGGGTTGCGCGTGAGACCGTGCAGTTGAGAGTCGGTGTGAACACGCAGGCCGAGATCGGGCAGGTTGGTGCGAGCGAACGGGATTGCACCGGCAGCACGCATGCGCGCGACTGAAGGGGCATCGATCGGAGCTACGGCGTCCTTCAGTGCCTCGAGGCCATTCGTGGTCGGTGTTCCGGCTACGTCGATGTTCTCCTTCACGGAGCAGGGAACACCGTGAAGGGGCCTCAGCTCCTCGCCGGCCGCCACCGCTGCATCGGCCGCCTCCGCGGCGGCGGTTGCCTCGTCGGCGAGTACCCTGACGACGGCGTTGAGATGGCCGTTCACATGGTCGACGCGTTCAAGATGAGCATCGAGCACCTCTCGGCTCGAAGCCTCCTTGGCGCGGATCTTCGCGGCCAACTCGAGTGCTCCCAGTTCCCAGAGTTCGGTCATGCTCTCAGTATGCCCTCTCGCCGGACACCCAGATTTACCGCCTTCACAACACTGAAACCGTTGGCCTCGACTACAGCAAGGTCGGTGAGAACGCAGGAGTCTGCACGATCACTCGGTGACCAGGGGCGAGCGAGTCGAACATCGACTTCTACTCCCTCAGCAGCGGCCGAACCTCTTCGGCAAATCTGGTGACCTGCTCGTGGTACACGTCGTACGACAAGCTGAGGCAGACCGGGAAGACGGCAAGTTTCTCGACACCGCCGAGGGCTTCGATCCGGCTGTTGATTCCCTCGGCCACCTGCTCGGGAGTACCGATCATCCATGCTCCCTGTTCGATCGACTGCTCAAGCGTCGGAACGAAGTCCGATGGGTACGGATTTCCGTCGGGATCTCGGTATCCGGCCGTCCTACCGTAGGGAACGAGGAACTTCCAATACTCGTCATGTGAAGGTCGAGCACCGGCGAGCGCCTCTTCGCGGGTGTCGCCGATGAACACGTCGACCACGAGCACGCGCCCCTCGCCTGGTCCGAGTTCCCTACCGTGTGCCTGCTCGTAGACGTCGCCGAAGCGGGCCCAGTTCGCGTCGACCAACGCATGGTTGGCGTGCCAGAACACACCGTGAAAGCCCTGGCGAGGCACGTATTCGAGCGTCTGCGGCGAGGTCACGGGTTGCCAGATCTCGTACGGGTGCAACGGCCTCGGGATCAACGTCAGGTCCTGGACGATGCTGCCCCGATCGGCGATACCGGGTGGCGGAAGATCAAAGTGATCGCCGTGGTAGCTGAATCGGTCGCTGTCGAGTGCGAGTCGTACCACCTCCATGGCCTCGACGAACGCCTCACGGTTTCGCCTGTCTGCTTCCGCTGAACCTTCTGGATCCTCGATGCTCGCGATGCTCGAGCCGAACGGCACCGACTCGCGCTGCACGGTGCCCCTTCCGACTCCCAGGATCGCTCGCCCGCCGGACAGGTTCACGAACGTGGCGAAGTCCTCGGCAAGGCGCACCGGGTGCCACAACGGAACGATGTTGAACATGGCGCCAATGTGAATCTGTTCGGTCCGTTCGGCCAGGACCGAACCGAGCAGGATCGAGTTCGGGATGACCTCGTAACCCTCGTGCTGGAAGTGATGTTCGGTGAACATGAAGAACTCGAACCCGAGCCGGTCGGCGAGGACGCCGACGTCCATGATCTGCTCGGTGGCGTGCCAGACCTCGTGGGGCTCGTAACGCCGTTCGGTCGGGTCGGGCGGACCAGGACCGACGTTGTCCATCTCCACGCCAGCAAACAGGAACACGCCGATCTTCATCAACACCGAACCTACCGCCTCGACACCTCAGCGCAGCATTGGCACTATGGCGATCGGCGTCGAGTCGGCGGGCATCGGCATGGCAGGATCACCCAGAGGCGCCGCTTCGAGGCATTCGTCGTTCTTCGCTGTTCCTTGACTCGGAGACGCTGCGGACATCCGCACACACGGTCTCCTCCCACTGACGGGTCGGCATTGGCAGCACTGAAACCGGAAGTTCGCGACCGCAGCGCGTCGACGAACCCGTACAGCGGTCACCCACAAGTCAGCTCTCGGTGAACGTCCTCGTGACCGCATCGCCCACTGCTCGGGTGGAGAGATCGGAACTACGGCGGAAGTGGCCGTCGGTCGGTTTCCTCTACTCGAAAATGACAGAACCCCAGGTCCTGCGGTTTGGGGCGCATGACCTGGGGTCTGTGTGGAGCGGATGACCGGGTTCGAACCGGCGACCTCAACCTTGGCAAGGTTGCGCTCTAGCCAACTGAGCTACATCCGCAGGGACGGTCAGTGTAGCACCGGCTGTTTTCGATCCAACGGGGTCGCAGTCGCGTACCCTGAACCGTTCTCGCATGAGGAGGGTCTGCACATGTTCATCGACGGCGAGTGGGTCGAGGCCCACCGCGGCACCCATTTCGAGGTCACGAACCCGGCGACGGGCGATGTCATCGGCCACATGCCAGACGGTGCCGCGTCGGATGCGATAGCGGCCATCGACGCCGCTGATGCCGCGTTCACCGACTGGTCGAACACAACCGCCTACGAGCGATCGCGGCTGCTGTACCGGGCCTGGGAACTCATGACAGAGCGCTCCGAACAGCTGGCGGAGCTCATGACCATCGAACAGGGCAAACCGATCAAAGCATCTCGTGCAGAGGTCAAATACGCGGCCGACTTCCTCATCTGGTTCGCCGAGGAAGCAAAGCGAGTTCACGGCGAGTGGCTGCCGTCGCAGCGGCCCAACCAACGGTTCTTGTCAGTCAAGGTGCCTGTCGGCGTCGTGGCTGCGATCACACCGTGGAACTACCCGATCTCGATGTTGACGAGAAAGATGGGACCAGCCTTGGCCGCCGGGTGCACGATGGTGCTCAAGCCTGCCGAGGCAACCCCGCTCTGTGCCAGGGCAGTGTTCGAAGTTCTCGCCGATGCCGGCGTCCCTGCCGGGGTGGTCAACATGGTGACCGCGTCTGACCCACGGCCCATCGGTGAGGTGTTCACCTCCGATGCCCGGGTGAAGAAGCTGACCTTCACCGGTTCGACTGCAGTCGGCAAGATGCTGGCTGCGAGAGCAGCAGGCAACCTCCAGCGAGTATCGGTCGAACTCGGCGGCCACGCTCCGTTCATCGTGTTCCCGGACGCCGACCCGGTACATGCCGCGAAGGGCGCTGCGGCGCTGAAGTTCCTCAACGCAGGCCAAGCGTGTATCAGCCCCAACCGTCTGTATGTGCACGAGAGCAAGGTCGGCGCCTTCAACGAGACCATCTGTCAACGTGTGGGTCGACTGCAGACCGGCAACGGGCTGGACGATGGCGTCGGCGTCGGTCCGCTCGTCAACGACGCCGCCGTCACCAAGATCGAGGCACAGGTCGAGGACGCTCGGGAGCGAGGCGCCGGCGTCCCGGTCGGTGGTGGCCGCCTGACCGATGGAGCTCACGCCGCTGGCCACTTCTTTGCTCCTACGGTGCTTACTGACATCACGCCGGACATGCGGATCTACCGGGAGGAAACGTTCGGACCGGTAGCACCTGTCATCTCCTACGACGATGTCGACCAGGTCATCGATCTGGCCAACGACACGGACTACGGCCTGGCTGCCTACGTCTACACGAACCAGATGAGCACAGCCTTGCGGGCCTTCGAGGGCCTTCGATTCGGGATCATCGGCATCAACGATGTGAATCCCACCTCGGCTTCGGTGCCCTTCGGCGGAATGGGTGACTCGGGTATCGGCCGCGAAGGCGGCCACGAGGGCATCAACGAGTATCTCGAAACCAAGACCGGTGGCTTCGCTATCTGACGTCGACCTGAAGTCGACTCAGCGATGGCCGCGGAGCGTGATGGCACTGGCCACACGCTGGACGCCGAGAGCGAAAGCGCCCCTGCGCAGAGAAACACCATGTTCGTGGGCCGTTGCGAGCGTCTTCTCATACGCCCGGCTCAAACGACCCTGGAGTTCGTCATTGAACCGGTCCTCGGTCCATTGGAACTGCTGGATGTTCTGCGTCCACTCGAAGTACGAGCCGGTGACGCCGCCGGCGTTGGCGAGGATGTCGGGGATGACCACGATGTCTCGATCGGAGAGGATGTCGTCAGCCTCAGGCGAGGTCGGATCGTTCGCGCCCTCGAGCACGATGGACGCCTTCACCTCGTGCGCGTTCTCGGTCCCGATCACTTGTCCAAGTGCTGCCGGGGCCAGAACGTCGGCTTCGAGGCCCACGAATTCATGGTTGGCGATGTGGTCGCCGTGCCCATCGAACGCGGCAAGTAGTCCGCCGCTGCGAGTGTGAGCCAACAGCGCGGCGACATGAAGCCCACTGGGGTTGTACATGCCTCCAGACACATCTGTCACTGCAACGACGCGGGCACCGCGCTCATCGAGGGTGCGAGCCATCCACGAGCCGACATTGCCGAATCCCTGAATGGCCACGGTCACGTCGCTGAGGCACGAGTCATGAGCGTTCAGGTGCGCTTCGAGCACATCAACGGCTCCGCGACCAGTTGCGCTCTCTCGGCCCGGTGCTCCACCGAGCTCCACCGGTTTTCCGGTGACGACTGCTGGGCTGTAGGAGTCACGGCTTGCGAACTCGTCCATGATCCATGCCATGACCCTGGCGTCAGTATTGACGTCAGGAGCTGGAATGTCCCGGTAGACGCCGATGGCTGCGCCCAGCGCCTCGGTGAACCGGCGGGTGAGCCGCTCGAGTTCGGTATCGCTGAGCACTGTGGAATCGACCCGGACCCCGCCCTTGGCGCCTCCGAACGGAATGTCGACCAGGGCGGTCTTCCACGTCATCAACCCAGCGAGTGACCTGGTCTCGGCCAGATCAACGTCACTGTGGTAGCGGATACCACCCTTGTATGGGCCCCGGGCACGGTTGTGCTGCACGCGATATCCCTGAAGGATCCGATGCGTTCCATCGTCGAGCGTCAGTGGCACCTGGACCGTGAGCTCCCGCTGTGGAATCGAGAGTGTCTCTCGCAGCTCGTCGGACAGATGGATCAGATCAGCGGCGTCATCGACGTACCGCTGGGATGCGATCGGCGTCATTGGCGATCACTTTCAGTTCGGTTTTCAGTGGAATCACGCACCCGGAGTCACCGAGCGGAACACTTTCACGTCCCAGTGACGCCATTGTCACCGGACCCGTATTCCAAGATCACAGCTCTTGATTTCCACCCCTTGCGAGGCACTGACCAATACGCGTGGTGAACTCGAGATCACCGAGCGTAGCAACTACAGCACGGACATTTCATCCTCATGGATCCAATCCGAATCGAAAAGCTCTCGAACCGGGTTACAGCGTCGGTTCTGCTGCGCGTGCGACAGCCAACGAGCGAAATTTTGGACGACCCTGACCGCCGGGCAGAACCATCTCACTCGTTGGCGCCGCTGAGATCGACGGTGAGCGTCAGGACCCCGTTCTCGAGAGAACCGGTCGTGTCACCGATGATGGCGAAGTCCATGAAGTCGCGTTGCATGTTCTCGAGGAACAACTTCCTCTCGTCACCGCCGATGGGTGGAAGCGGACGATTGCGAACTGCTGTCGCACGCTCCTTGAACCTCTCGATCATTGCATCGACATCGAACTCATCGGCCATAGCCCGAATGTAGCGGCTCCGGTCAGCGGCGATCACGCCACGACTCACGCCGTGGCTCAGCGCGGCATCGCGCCGGAAAACAATGATCAGGCGGTCGGCGCCAACACCATCTTCGGCGCCTCCGACCTAGCCGGTGCTTTCTGCATCACGCTCTGAGCCTTCATCGATAGCAGCGTCGGCTTTGGAAACTCTGGCGACGTCGACCTCCATCACGCGGTCGACTGGCATGCGGCCGCCACGGCGACCACGAACACGGTCATCAGAAGGCGGCAGATAGCCGCGCCGAGCCGGCGGCATGGTGGCTTTCCAATACCAGAAGGTCAGCACACCGAGGAGGCCTGCCAAACCGGCCATCGAGATCGCAAGAAGTCTGTACGGCAATGTTCCGTCGCCGGTGGCGTCCTGGGGTCGCGGCTCACCGTCGCCGACCTGGGACAACATGTCTGCCGCGTGGAGCGCCATCAGAGACCCGGACGGGGCTTCGGCTGACACCGGTGCCGCGGCATCTACCCATGACCCACCCTCGACAGACGCAGCGTTCGCAGCTGTGGTGGCGAACAAAAGTGAGAAGATCACGGTCAACAGCATCATCAGCACCGGTGACAAAGTCGACCGAGCAGCAACGGCAGGCGCGGATCCGACGCTGGAAGAACTCACAGAGCGCTTCGAGCGCACACCGACAGGCACGGCGCGGCAGCGTACCGCCGATCGGCGCAGAGATCACGAGCGCGATCACAAGACCCCACCGTCGGCGCATTCAGCGCAGCAACCTCAGAGTTGATGCACAGGGCACCAATAGGTGGTCCTACCACCGATCTCGTCTCGCTTCAGCGGCGAACCATCTCGGGGGCAGCGACCGTCGCGATGGCGATGATCCTGAAGATCGCCGGTGTGGGACCCGCCTCGTTTGGTCAAGAGTTTGATCGTCGAACGGATCCTGGCGGCGAGCGCAGTCACCTCGACCGGTTCGAATGACGCGCAACTTCGGGTCGGGTCGACGCCAGCTCGCCAGAAAGTCTCATCCGCGATCAGGTTGCCGACTCCTGCCACACGCGACTGATCGAGCAGTCGCGCCTTCACCGGGATCGTCGATCGGGAAATCGCGTCGCAGAGCTGGCGAGCGCTGAGCGTGGCAGCATCAGGACCGAGCCGACTGATGTCCGGGGCGATCTCGACCCCACCGAGTCGGCGGGGGTCGATCATCGACATTTCGCCACCATCGTCGAAGGACAGCCCGAACCGCACGAACCGGTGGTCTGCGGTGGATGTCGAGTACAAGAGCTCATCAATTTCGGCCTTTCCGTCGACGACAAGGCGACCCGTCATTCCGAACCGCAGGCCAAGGGTCGAACGCTCGCCGGCCTCAGTGGCAGCCGATTCGCCGTTTGCGCCGCGATGGCCCGAGATCACTTCGAGCAGTAGCAGCTTGCCGATCCTGTCGGCACGAGTCACCAGCGAACCGACCAGCGTCGAAAGCAACGCCGCAGGTGTCGTTGCACCCTTCAAGAACCACTCGTCCGGCGCGGACACCGCAGAGACCGTCCTACCTACGAGGCCCTCTGCTTGGCGCCGGTAGATTTCGACCTCGATCAGCTCTGGCACCTGACCATCCTTGCGGATCGTGACATGATCACACCATGGAGCAACGAAAGATCGGCAAGCTCGACGTCAGCGTGGTGGGACTCGGGTGCAACAACTTCGGCATGCGCATCGACGAAGACCAGACCGTGGAGGTCGTCCACGCGGCACTCGACGCAGGGATCAACTTCTTCGACACCGCCGACATGTACGGCGACACATTGTCCGAGCAGTACCTCGCCACCGCGCTCAAGGGCCAAAGGGACCGGGTGGTGTTGGCTACCAAATTCGGCATGGGAGTGGTCGAGGAGGGATATACGGGAGGCTCACCCGAGTGGATCAGTCAGGCGGTCGACAACAGCCTGCGGCGCCTGGACACCGATTGGATCGACCTCTATCAGATGCATCAACCCGACGCGTCGGTCCCCATCGCCGAGTCGCTTGGAGCGTTGCACGATCTCGTGGTCGCCGGCAAGGTCCGAGAGATCGGGTGTTCGAACTTCGACGCCGACCTGATGGGCGAGTCTGCGGAAACAGCAACCGATCGCAGCTTCAGCCAGTTCCGTTCCGTTCAGAACCGGTACAGCGTCTTGCATCGTGAACCGGAAGACTCGGTGCTGGCAGCATGCGATGAGCTCGGGGTCGCATTTCTGCCGTTCTTCCCGCTCGAGAGCGGGCTGCTCACTGGCAAGGTCGGCGCCGACGGTCCACCACCGGGCTCACGCCTCGCCGTCATGCCCGAGGAGCGCCGATCGAACTTCATGACCGACGAGCGCGTCGAACGGGCGAACATCCTTGCGTCGTACGCAGACCGGCACGGCCGATCGCTCCTCGAACTCGCGATGTCGTACCTGTCCTCGCAGCCAGCTGTCGCTTCGGTGATCGCGGGAGCGACGAGTGCGACGCAGATCCAGTCGAACAGTTCCGCATGCCAATGGGAGATGACTGCCGACGAACTCGGTGAGATTCGCGAAATCGTGAAGCCGTCCTGAGGCACGATCCACGCGGTTCACATCGCATCGAAGGGGCTTCAGAAAATCTCCCCACTTCGACAAACCCGACCGCCTTCGCTGGAGGTTGGTCGATCCGTGACCACAGCTGTGGCGAGGACTCCCACCACAGCTCCATCCGAGGTCAGTCACCGCCTATGTGCAGATCCTTGTAGAGACCGTCGATGAATTCGCCAACAGCGGGAGCGACCTGGTCTGCATCGGTCAGAAACCCGTCATGGCCCGTGTCGGTGTCAATCAGCACGTGAGTGGTGTCGATGCCGCGAGCATCAAGCGCCCCTTTGATCTGCAACTGTTGATACTCGGGATAGAGATGATCCGACGTCACGCTGGCGGTGAACAGAGGGCAACTGACCCGCTCGAGTGCCTTCGCTACCCCACCGCGTTTCCGACCGACGTCGTGCAAATCCATCATGCGGTTGAGCACGAGGTATGTGTTGGCGTCGAATCGTCGGACGAACTTGTGCGCTTGATAGGAGAGATAGCGCTCGACGTCGAACATGTGCCCATCTTCGAACGGAGAACCATGGCGCGAACTCAACCTGTTGAACCTACGGGTGAACTCGCCATCGGAGCGGTAGTGCACCATGGCCAGCATCCTCGCGGCCATCAGACCGGCGTGTGGACCCCGACCGGGACCCGCGTCGTAATAGTCGCCGCCTCTGAACCGAATGTCGGCGAGCACCGAGGAGCGCCCGGAGAAGCTCCACGAGATCTGTTGGGCTGTCGCAGCGGGCGTCGTGGCGAGCGCAACGAGACCCCGAACACGACCCGGGTAGGTGACCGCCCATTCGAGTGCTGTCATCCCGCCCATGGACCCGCCAACGACAGCAAGCCAACTGTTGATGCCGAGGTGCGAGGCGAGCAGCGCCTGGATCCTGACGTTGTCCCGGATGGTGACCGTCGGAAACGACGCCGCGTAGTACGTGCCCGTTTCAGGATCGATCGACGAAGGCCCGGTCGAGCCCTGACATCCGCCGACGAGATTGGCGCACACGATGAAGTACCGGTCGGGATCGATGGATTGACCGGCACCGAGAAACTGGTTCCACCAGCCGCCTCCAGGATGGCCAGACTCTGGTTCGCCAACAGCGTGAGAGTCGCTGGTGAGTGCGTGGCAGACCAGCACGGCGTTCGATGCAGTGGCATCGAGCTGGCCCCATGTTTCATAGGCGACGGTAGCGCCCCTCAGGCTGCCGCCGGCCTCCAGGGCGAAGGCACGGTCGACACCGAAATCGAAGAACCTTCGTCGACCAGGGTGGTGGCCAGGGAACCAAGCGCCTGAGGCCGGGAGGGCCTCCGTGTCTGGCGGTTGTTCAAGGTAAGCCACAGGTTCGCGATCTCCGCGGTCGGGAGCGACCGACCACCGAGGGCCAGCGAGAACGATCTCGTTGAAGACACCTGGGTTGCTCTTCGCCCCATTTAACGACATTGCGGAGAACCACATCCCCCGCCGAGGTCAGAAGCACCTTGGGTGTCCGCCCAGGTTGCCGGATGCGGATCGGAAGATCTGCATCGCTCTTGATGTCTTCAGTTCGTATTCGAAATTATCTGTACTGCCATCGCTGATGATTCAGAAGACACGGTACCCAGGAAATGGCGCACATCGGCTGGGAATTCCCTCTTTGACCAGCAAGAACGTTCGGCCGCCATCGTCTCAATAGCCGAAGATACGCTACGAGGTTCTGGTTCAGGAAAATTCAAGCGTGTCGCATGTGACCATCAGACCGGCGTTGGCCGGTGTTCAATGGTCATCGAAACGGACGCGGAGGCGAAGTGGAAATCGAAATCACCGAGGCGGCCGTCGACTGGGTTCGCGATCACGGCGGCACTGCCGCGATCGACTTCATTCGACCAATTGGTTGAGGCGGCGTCCAAGAGTTGTCGGTCGACACTCACCTCTCAGGCAAGAACCTCGCCCCGTACCATCGCGTTCAACGAGACGGATCGACGTTTCTTCTTCACCCGGAGTTGCTGCGATACGCAAGTCGGGTCAGGCTCGACCCCAGCAGGAAGCTGCTGCGCACCAAACTGCAGGTCCAGGTCGAACACGAGCACAACCAGTTCTGCCAACACTGAACCGCCATCAGCGGCCCGTTTCGTTCAACTCAGAATTCAGCGTTCACGGGGAAGTTGCGACTCCCACCAGGCGAATATCGAGTCGTCGGGTAGTCCGTACGCCTCCTGCATGAGGTGAGCAGCCGCGAGCAGCGTTTCACGCCGCGCTGCACCGACTCCAGAACCACCGGTATCGGTAGTCCCAGCGGCAAGAACTTCTGCCGCGGTGGTCCAGGCGACAAATGAGGCCGAAGGCAGAGGCAACGATCCCACCACCGTTGTCGACAACCGAACTGCTTCTCTGGAGAGACCAGAGCCCGCTGCCTGACGTCGCGCCCACACCGAAGCGAGCGGCGACAGAAGCACAGCGGCGAGGCGCCACAGGTCCGCCTCGACGAGCGGGGTCACCGTGATGACCGGGGTGAGCCCCACCGCCATTCCAAGTTCGTCAACGATCGCCTCGATGACCCTCGTCTGGCTCGCGACAAGAACCTTCGGTCGAAGACGGTCGGACTCCCCGAGGTCAGCGAGCTGATCTCGCGTCACCACCGGGCGGCGCCACCTCCTGCCACCGATCTTCGTGTCGACCACTCCCCACAGTGCCCGGTTCGGGTCAATGAGCCCGCTGGTGATCACTCGGACCACATCGGAGTCGTGATCGAGGCCGTTCTCGTGCTCTGCCACCAGCACCGCTATGTCATAGAACCAGCGACGGAAGTCGGCGCTCGCCATCGCTATGTCGGACACTGTTCCTCGGGTGTGGCCGCCGAACGCTGGCACTCCCTGGCGATCGGCCAACATGCCACTCCACGTCGTCGAACGCGTGAAACCAACCTGCTCGACCGCCTCACCGGAGAACAGCGGAACAGGAAAAACCGACTCACCAGGGTCACTGACAACGAGAGGAGCAATCACCTTCACGGAAGCATCGAACACGTCGCCGTCGTCGACCCACATGCCGACGACGGTTCCGGCCGCTTCGTCGCGGGCTGAGGCTGCATCTCGAGCAGACAGCACCGACTGCGGCAACACCATGGTCATCCGGCCGGACGGGCGGAGCCACAGCCGCGATCGTTCCCAGGCAATCGTCGCCGCGTCGGCATACCCACGTGCCGCGTCGAGCGAGAGACGGTCGGTCTCCGAGCGCGCCGTCTTCGACTTCAGCTGACCGAGGAATGGCGGGTTGCCGACGATCGCGTCAAAGCCGTCTCCGACCTCAGCGGGAGACTCACCGTGGATCGCGTCGGCAACGACAATGGTGGGCGACATCGGGTCGCCACCAGCCGACGCCAACCACAGGCCGAGCGCCAGCCGGGCCGTCATCACCGCGATGGCGTCGACGTCGAACCCGACCAGGTTCGGGCCGATCTCCTCGGCGTCAACTCCGTCGGATCGGAGATGCTCTGCGGCAGCGAGGAGGAACCCGCCGGCACCACACATCGGGTCGCACACCCGCGGCACCCTGTGGTCCCGACCGGTCAGGACGAGTCTGGTGAGTCCGGTGACGAGCGGCAGTGGCGTGTAGAACGCACCGCGCTGTTTTCGGTCCGCAGCCACCTCGGACCCCTCGTGCGCACGGCCGAGTTCCCAGCCGATCGGAGCGAACAAAGTTTCATCTGCTGCGCCGGTGTCGTCGAAGGATGCGAAGCCGTCATCGGTGTCGACCGAGAGACCGTGAGCCAGCGCGATCGCGACGACAACGTCGCGATCGACGCCTGTTCGATCGGCGATGACCAGCGCGGCTGCGAGCACCGCGCGCGCCGGGTCAGCTGACAGGGGCGCCGTCCCGCTCACTCGCAATCCATGCTTGGAGATCCGCCAAACGCGGATCGTTCGAGAACACCTCGATCATCGGCATGTTCATTCCAAGACGCCGCTGGAGGTGCTTCACGGTCAGCTCCTCGTCCCACATCAGAAGCGTCACAGCAGTGCCGGACTGACCTGCTCGTGCGGTCCGGCCCGACCGGTGCAGGTAGGTCTTGTGATCTTCCGGCGGGTCATAGTGGACCACCACGTCGACCTCGTCGACGTGAATCCCTCGCGCCGCTACGTCGGTGGCGACCAATGCCTTGATCTTGCCGGCAGAGAACTTCGAGAGAGAAGCCTCTCGCTGGCTCTGACGTAGGTCGCCGTGGATTGCGCCGACGTCGACGCCTTCTCGTTCGAGATCGCTCTCGAGTCGGTCGGCCATCCGCTTCGTCCGTGTGAACACGATCGTGCGGTTCGACCCTTTGATGATGGCGGCTGTCACCTTGGCCTTGTCCATGTGGTGGACCATCAGGAAACGGTGACCCATCTCATCTACCGTGACTTCGTTCTGCTCGACCTGGTGGAAGACAGGATCGGTCAGGTGGCGCTGCACCACGGTGTCGACCGCACCATCGAGCGTTGCCGAGTACAACATCGTCTGGTGGTCGGCCTTGATGTGGCGTAACACCCACTCGACCTGAGGCAGGAACCCCATGTCGGCCATACGGTCGGCCTCGTCGACAACCACTCGCTGAATCCGAGTGACGTCGATGGCACCGCGATCGATGAGGTCGATCAACCGACCGGGCGTGGCGATGATGATCTCGATGCCCTTGTTGATGGTCTCGATCTGCTTGTCCATGTTGGTCCCGCCGTACACCGCGATGGGACGAACGTTGCGCACCGCTGCCAGCGGTTCAACGACCTCGTAGATCTGGTTGGCGAGTTCACGAGTCGGAGTGAGCACGAGCGCGGTGGGAACACCGTCATCTTCCCGCGTGCTGTGCTCGACTAGTGGAAGGCTGAACGCCAACGTCTTCCCGCTGCCGGTCTGGGCCTTGCCACAGACGTCGCGCCCAGCGAGACCATCGGGGATGGTCATCAGTTGGATCGCGAATGGACTCGTGATCCCTTGCGAATCCAGAAGTCGGACAAGGTCATCTGCGACCCCAAGGTCCTGGAAAGTGATGCTCACGTTCGGAAGTGTCTCTCGTCGTGGGCCGCACTGAAACGTTGCCGCGTGGTGGGGCGGCACTCACAGTGGGCATTTGATCGGGACGGCCCAGCTCGGAGCCCACTGTGGGTTCATCGTAGCGGCCGCGACGCCATCCTCCTGCGATGGACGGCGCAGACCTCCGAGATCAACCGCGCCCTAGGCTGAGAAACGCGCAAACTCAACTCCAGATGGGGCAGAGAAGTGTCGATGAACGTCAGATGCGAACATTGAAGGGCGGCGCAGATTCACGCGCCAAATCAACAATCACACAGGCCATCACTCTGGCGAGCATGGTGCTCGTGTCCACCGTTGGTGTGACTGCCACAACAGTCGCGACCGCTAAGCCAGCCGGCGCAGTGACGCCGTTGTCGCACCAGTGGACGTTCGACCATGACGCGGTCAACGACTCCTCGGCTCCGACCATCGGTGATCTCGACGGTGACGAGATCGACGAAATCATCTTCGGCACCCTTGACGGTGAAGTCATCGCGTTGCGCGCTGACGGCACTGTGATGTGGACCGCCGACACGAAAATTGCCGGCCAGACGAACCCGAGCGCCGTGGGCTCCTCACCGCTCGTCGTCGACATCGACAACAACGGCGACATGGAGATCTTCGTCGGTGTCGGCACTTTGCATCGACCAAACCAACAAGGCGGAATTGTCGCTCTCGACCACCTCGGCAACCGCATCTGGAGCCATCAGGGATTCGACACCTTCAACATGTGGACCGATGGCGGGCTAGACGGATACACCGAGGGCGTCTACTCCAGCCCTGCCGCCGGCGACGTCGACGGAGATGGTTTCCTCGACATCGTCTTCGGTGGCTGGGATCACCGTATCTGGGCTCTGAACCGCCACGGAGCACCCATCAGCGGCTTCCCATTCATCCACTACGACACCACGTGGGGTTCGCCATCGCTGTTCGACGTCGACGACGACGGACGCGAAGAGATCTTCATCGGCGGCGACGCAAGCATCGGTCCTGGCCTGCCGGGTGCGACACTCGAAGGCGGCCGCTTCCGAGTTCTCGACTGGAACAACGGTGTGGTGTCCGAGCGATATCCGGCGATCGAGCGCCAAGACATCTTCCAGTCATCGTCGGTCATCGGCGACATCGATGACGACGGACGGATGGATGTCATCGTCGGAGGCAGCGTTCAGTTCTACTCGGCAGCCCCGGCCCGCCAGGTCTGGGCGTTTCACGCCGATGACGGCTCGATGCTGCCAGGGTT